>NZ_CP102265.1:2455000-3055000 GCF_025147765.1 Blautia obeum ATCC 29174 | reverse complement strand
AAACAGGCAGTGTAAAGACTGCAAATTTTTTTACAGTAATTTTCCCCTAGTTATAATGAACACATCAGGGAGACTCATTGTTGGAAACTTATATCAGCAACGTAGTGAATGTGGGACGTTCTGTCATTTGTGTTGGAAGCGGAAATAATGGGAATGACAGAATCCATACGGCGGGACAGCTGCGTCAGGGACAGACAGAGACGATAGAAATGAGCATTGGGACTTATGAGACAACTCTGAATCTACAGCTGTGGAAAGCATATGCAGACGAGATTGAAATTTCCATAGAAACGCCATCCGGTGAACGACTGCCGACGCTTTCTGAAAAAATCGGTACACAGAGATATCGTGCGGGGGAGACGAATCTGTTGATTTATTATGGTAAACCAGGGCCTTTTCAAGTGACACAGGAGATTTATTTTGATTTTATTCCTGTGGGGACATATCTTACCAGCGGAATCTGGAAGATTCATCTGCAGGGAAAACGAATCCGGGAGGGTAACTATAACCTGTGGCTCCCGGGAGGAAACGTCTTGAACCCGGTGACTGGATTTTACCGACCGGTGGCATCGGAGACATTGACGATTCCCTCCACGGCAGCGAAGGTGATCACGGTAGGAGCCTACGACTCCAGATTAAATGCCTATGCAGACTTTTCCGGTCGCGGTGGAGAGAGACTTTCTTATCCAAAACCAGATCTCGTCGCACCAGGTGTCAATATCACTGCACCCGTACCGGGCGGCGGATATGCTAACGTAACCGGGACATCATTTGCCACACCATTTGTGACCGGATCGGCAGCACTTATGATGGAGTGGGGAATTGTAAGGAGAAATGACCCATTTCTATGGGGAGAGAAGGTAAAGGCATATCTGAGACGAGGCGCCCAGCCACTGCCTGGTTTTGAGAAGTATCCGAACGAAAGTGTGGGGTGGGGAACCTTATGTACAGCACAAAGTATCCCTTATATGTGAAAGTAAATGTTGGGTAAAGAGTGAAGATTTTCATTCATCCGGGTTTGTTTCATTCATTGCGGAATCAATATACATGCACAATACCCCGGATGCGGCTGAGAGCAATAAATAGTCAGGTCTTTCCCGATTTCCGGACTGTAAATAAAATATATGCAGAACCATCAAATCAAAAAGAGTGGGGCATGTATATGACTGGTGATATATTTTTCAGCTACAGCAAAGTGTACAAAAACAAATAGACAAAAATATGAAATATGTCTAATTTGTTCCTCGATTTTCTATGAGAAAAAGAGTAAAACATAGGTAAATCAAAAAAGAGAGAAATGCATTGATTAGGACAGGTCACAAGAAGTAACCGGATTACAGAGAGCCGCAGATGATGAGACACGGCAGAAGGTATTTTGTGATATCACCAGGGAGCATCCCACTGAATATTAAAGTAAGCCGGGACGTAGTCTTCACGTTACAGAAGAAGCTGTTTATACTGACAGTAGTAAGAGGTTATATCAGATGTGAGATGACTCCCACCTCTGTAGGTGGTGAGCAACAAAATTATATCAGTGGTGGGATTCAATCTCCCATCTGATATAGCCTCCGGCAGGATTGCAGAGATGCACAGAAGAATATGTCATGCATTGCATGACGTGCATCTCGCAGCAAGAATGCCGAGGGCATTCTTGAATTAGTAATAGATAGGACAACGCAAAGTGGTACCGCGGAAATTTCGCCTTTGTTATCCAAATGGATAGCAGAGGCGTTTTTTATATACAAAATATAAGAGAAAGAAGAGGACAAGATTATGAGTGGAATCTTAATGATGGTAATAGCCATTGTAGTGCTCGGAGGAGCATATCTTCTGTATGGCCGTTATCTTCAGAACAAATGGGGAATTGATCCCAAAGCTAAAACACCAGCATATGAGCTGGAAGACAGAGTTGATTATGTACCAGCTGATACAAATGTAGTATTTGGGCATCAGTTTGCGTCTATTGCAGGAGCCGGCCCGATTAACGGACCTATTCAGGCTGCAATTTTCGGATGGCTTCCTGTTTTACTCTGGATTCCGATGGTATTTATGATGGCAGTAACATTTACAGCACTTGGTATGACAATTACAAAACTTTCAGGAGCTCTGTTCACAACAGGCCTGGATATGGGAAATACCTTACAGCTCATTTTTGCGATATTACTATTGATACTTGGTGTACTGGTAGCAATTCAGGGTGTTAAGAAACTGTTTGAAAAACAGAAAGCTTAACAAATAAGATTCTGGTCAGTAGCACTTGGAGAAGCAAATACGTTTATATAGTTAATGACTTTTCATTAAAAGTCAATGTGCTTTTAGAAAAAAATATGCCCCATATACCACAAGGTGATATATGGGGTATATTTATGCTAAAAAGCAAGAATTCCGAGATGTTCCAGAAGAATTTTGACGCCCAGAAGAACCAGGATCAGACCACCGATAAATTCTGCTTTGCTTTTATATTTGCTTCCGAAGAAGTTGCCAACGATAACTCCGATGATAGAGAGTACAAAGGTTGTGATACCAATAATACTAATTGCTTCAATGATCGGAGTATTAAGAAAAGCAAACGTGATGCCGACTGCGAGCGCGTCGATGCTTGTTGCAACAGCAAGAACAAGCATGTTTTTGTGATCAATCGGAGCATCTGTGACTTCGACGATTTCTTCTTCATTCCATTCACGGACGGCTTCAATTATCATTTTGCCGCCGATGAAACCAAGAAGGATAAATGCGATCCAGTGGTCAATGCTGGTGATGTACTTCTGGAACTGGCTGCCAAGAAGCCAGCCGATGAGCGGCATAAGTGCCTGAAATCCTCCAAAATACAATCCGATAATAACGGCCTGTTTTTTGTTAAGTTTTCTCATTCCGAGGCCCTTACAGACTGAAACTGCAAAGGCATCCATGGAAAGTCCGACACCCAGCAGAAATAATTCAATAAAAATTGCCATAATAATCTCCTTTTCTTTTCTGAAAGTATGTAAGCATACAAAAAACTCACGTATGCAACAAAACAATACAGACAAATGTCTGTATGTGATATTGCATACATGAGTCTCATTCATTAAGATTTGCCAGGTACAGGTACCAGTATGTTGACAAATCACACATTCGTGCAAACTACTCCCTCACGTAAGTTTGTGTTAAGTTTTTCCAACTATAACAAATGCAAGGACGCCTGTCAATAATTTTTTTCATTAACAGCTACGTGTATTTCATTAGCAGCTGTGCGCGAAATGTTTTCCTTTTGGCAGAAACGCGTTATAATATTAAGTAATATAAGCATTTTTTATTAAGAAATTAAGTTTTCAGTGGAGGATAATTTCAGGGATGAAAGCGATTGGAATTGATATTGGAACAACTACGATCAGCGGAGTGGTTGTTGAAGTTGATGAAAGAAGACATTCAACTGTAATAGAGGCAAAGACAATACAAAATGGAAGTTTTATTAGAACTTCTAATGAGTGGGAACGAATCCAGGATGCAGAAAAGATTATCCAAAAGGCAAAGGTAGTCGTCGATGAGTTTATTGATAAATATCCGGATGCACACAATATTGGTCTGACCGGACAGATGCATGGAATTGTCTATCTGAATGCTGAGGGGAGAAGTGTAAGTCCACTGTATACATGGCAGGATGGACGTGGGAATATCTGTGATGATAAAACAGGAAAAAGTCTCTTAAAAGAGATCGAAGAGAAATGTCAGTACAAGGCTGCTTCTGGTTATGGACTTATCACACATTTATATAATGAAAAACATCATCTGGTTCCGATAGAGGCGAATACATTCTGTACAATCATGGATTATCTTGGAATGTGTCTGACAAAGAGAACCCATCCACTCGTACACGTCAGCAATGCTGCCAGTTTTGGATTTTTTGATGTGCAGAAAAAGTGTTTTGAAATGGACTGGTTGAATAAAATTAGAATGGACACTATAAGACTGCCGGAAATTTGTGAAGATATGGAAGTGCTGGGAATGTATAAGGATATTCCGGTAACAGTAGCAATCGGTGATAATCAGGCCAGCTTTCTGGGGGCAGCAGGCAGCGAAAATAATACATTACTGGTGAATATGGGAACAGGAGGACAGATTTCAGTTCTGACAGATCAGTATTTTGAGACGGAGGGAATCGAAGCGCGTCCATTTCTTGGGGGAAAATATCTTCTGGTTGGAGCCTCCCTGTGTGGTGGTAAAGCATATGCATTGCTTGAGAATTTTTTCAGGTCATTTATGAAGGAGGCAACCGGACAGGATATACCATTGTATGAAATATTGGGAAGACTTGCAGAAAAAGGAATGGACGCCTCAAGTAGTAGTATGAAAGTGCAGACAACTTTTGATGGAACCAGAACAGATTCAGGGCTCCGTGGGGAAATCAGAAATATTTCATCAGATAATTTTACACCGGAATTCCTGACATATGGTGTACTGGAAGGCATGATCCGGGAGCTTTATGATATGTTTGTTCAGATTGAAAAAGGCACGGAGATAAAGATTGTTCAGATGATCGGATCTGGTAATGGGCTCAGAAAAAACAAAGTGCTTTGTGAGATAGCTGAGAAAATGTTCGGGATGAAACTGACTTTATCAGAGTGCAAAGAAGAGGCCGCAACTGGTGCAGCAATCAGCGGTTGCTTATAATAATTCTATCAAAACAATTTGATGATTCCTGTATTTGTAGTAATATATAGTTAAAATGATGAAAGCAAAGTGAGGGAATAAAATGTTAGGATATTTGATCAAAGACACAACAGTTGAGGAGCGTAAAAAGATCGTAGAGGAATCACTGGGTAATATTTCAGCAGATTGTGACGGATGCATGTCAGGTCTTGCGGAGATGTACCAGGATTATATCGAGGGAAAAAGAGAAATCCGCGATATCAATATGGAATTCAATGCTCGTTATGTCAGAGGAGACATGGACAAAGAGGAGCGAAGAAGCTGTCCGATGTGATTTGAGCCGTATAGGCAGAATTCTTATTCTAAAATGTGGACTGTGGGGAAATCGTGATGAAGAAAAAATTAATTAAGCCGTTTGCAATACTGCTGGCAGTCTTTCTGGGATTACTGGAGGTGGGATGGCGTTTTTTTAACATGGTAGTCTGCTGCAAAAGAGGAGAGCACAAAAAGGAAAGAAAGAAATGGTTTGAACTATCTCATATCAGGGAAAATCATCCCAGGAATGGTTATGCAAGAGTATATAATGAGAGTAAGGCCTGGTGTCTTGAACAGAAGATGCAGGACTGTTATATTAAAAGCATTGACGGATTAAAACTGCATGCATTATATCTGCCGGCAGAAGATGCAAAACGGATTGTTATATTAAGCCATGGATATCGCGGCAGCCGGTTTGGCACATTGTCATTTATGGCAAAATATCTGCATGAGCATCAGTGTGATGTCCTGTTTATAGAACATCGCTGCTGCGGTGACAGCGAGGGAAAATATATCACCTTTGGAGCAAAGGAACAATGGGATGTACAGCAATGGGCAGTCTATGTATCTGAACGAAACAAAGAGAAGCTTCCGATTTATCTGTACGGACAGTCCATGGGGGCAGCTGCTGTACTGATGGCATCAGGACATATGCTCCCGGCGGAGGTAAAAGGCCTGATCGCGGACTGCGGTTTTCAGTCTATGGAAGGACAGATGCGAGATATGGCAGCTAACTGGTTCCACCTGCATCATATCCCACTGCTTCTGATAGAACTGGACTGGTTCTGTTCTCTTCTGGCAGGATTTCATATGAAAGATGCAGACACTGCCGAAGCCATGAAAAAAAATACAAGACCGGTTCTCTTTTTCCATGGAGAGAAGGACACCTATGTGTATCCAAATAACTCTTTTCAGAATTATATGCTCTGCAGGGCAGAGAAGGAACTGGTGATCATACCGGGAGCACGGCACCTGTGCTGCGCTTATGTAGATCCGGAACTGTATCAGCACAAGATGATGGAATTCTTTGAAAAATACGATTAAACTGAGATAAAAAATCCTGACCGGGATTTATCAGACATAGTACATAACAGGAAAAATACCTTTAATCTGTTATGTTAAATGCATGATAAGTCCCGGTCAATTTTTTGTAAAGTGTTCATTAAGTCTTTGGGGTACTGGTATTTCCTGCGAAGGTATGATATTTTTGCACCTGAAGCATATATACAATGTTTTCTGTCTCGGATAAAGAGGAAAACCGGGACAATGGAGGTTATCTATTATATGAGAAATTATTATCCTTTGACGGCAGCTCAGAAGATGCATCATAACTGGATCATGGATTATGGTACACAGCAGGTATCTGGCGTAAGTGTTGTGGCTTCTGTACAGGCAGAACTGGATTTTGGATTATTAAAAAAATGTATTCAGATGGAAACAGAGCGTTCAGGCTGTACCAGAGTCCGTTTTACAAAGCCGGATAAAGATGGAAATGTAAAACAGTATATAGAGAAGCAGGATTCGCGAGATATTGAGCTGAAGGATCTGTCGGGAATGGAAAGTCTGGCAAAGGCAGATGAGCTGATGCAGCAGTGGGCTTATGAAACATTTGACGGAGATAATATCCCGATGTGTGAATTTATTATGCTGAAGCTTCCGGAAGGATACAATGGTTTCTTTTTACATATGGATCACAGACTGATCGATTCCTGTGGGCTTGTAGTTATGATTGAAGACCTGTTCCAATTATATACGCATTACAGATATGGAACAGCCTGCCCGCAGGAGCTGGTAGATTTTGAAACAGTCCTGAAAAAAGATCTGGCAAAAGCGGGCAATGAAAAGCGTTTTGCAAAAGACAAAAAATTCTGGGATGACCAGCTGGATGCATTGGGCGAGCCGTTATATTCTGATATACAGGGACCAGCCGTATTAGAGGAAGCAAGAAAACGTCATGGAAATCCGAAACTTCGTGCTTCTGATATTGAGATGAAGGAGCTGTTTGTTGCAGTAAAGGATTATCATCTGGAACCTTATGCAACACAGAACCTGATGGATTTCTGTATGAATCATCAGCTCTCTATGACGAATCTGCTTCTGCTTGGTATTCGTACTTATCTGTCAAAAGTAAATAATGGACAGGAAGATATTACGATCCAGAATTTTATATCCAGACGTTCTACCCATGAAGAATGGACTTCTGGAGGAAGTCGAACCATTATGTTCCCGTGCAGAACAGTGATCTCACCGGAAACAGATTTTCTTTCGGCAGCTTATGAAATCCAGAATATGCAGAATCGAATTTATATGCACAGCAATTATGATCCGGCATTTATTGTGGATGAGATGAGAAAAAGATATCATACACCGGAGCATACCAGTTATGAAAGCTGCTATCTGACCTATCAGCCAATGCCGGTGAAGGTGGAGAATGAAATGCTTGGAACCATACGCCAGCATGCCAAATGGTTTGCAAACGGTGCCGCAACCAAAAAAATGTATCTGACCGTATCGCATACTGAGGATGGTGGCATGAACTTCTCCTATCATTATCAGACTGCTCATCTGGAAGAGCATGACATGGAACTGCTTTATTATTATATGATGCGTATTCTTTTTAAGGGGATCGCAGAGCCGGATATGAGCATCGGCGAGATTATGGAACAGGTATAGAAATCAAAAATAACAGGAGGATATGAGATGAATCAGGAAATGGAATTTAAAAATATTGTAGCGCAGTACAGCAAAGTGAAACCGGAAGAGATGACGGGTGAAATGAGATTCCGTGAAGATCTGGGATTTACTTCTCTGGATTTCATGTCTTTTCTGGGAGAGCTTGAGGATACCTTTGACATTGAACTTGAGGAAACCGAAGTGACCCAAATTACAACTCTTGAGGAGGCGCTTAAGCTTCTGGAGGAGCTTCAGTAAGAATGAAGCTGTTGTCCGCAGAAAAGTGAAGGAGGAGAAAGACATGCTGATCAGGGAGATATTAGAAGAAAGTGTACAGAAATTTGGCGAAGTCAAAGCAGTAAAATGGCTTAACAGGAAAGAAGTTCTGGAGAGAAGTTACAGCGAAATGTTGAGAAACGTGATTTCCATCAGAAAAGGACTTCTTGCAGAAGACTTTGCGGGAAAGCATATTGCATTGATCGGAACCAGCTCTGTAGAATGGATCGAAAGTTATCTGGGAATTATTACAGGATGTACTACAGCGGTGCCGCTGGATGCAGCACTCCCATGTGAAGAACTGATCAATCTGATAAACCGATCCGATTCCGAAGCACTCTTCTTAAGTCCGAAACACAGACCATATCTGGAAGCGTTCCTTGCAAACTGTCCGAAACTCCAGAAAGTATGGATGCTCCAGGAAGAGGTGGAGGATGTACCTTCAGGTGTATACAGTATCAATGAGCTGAGAAACACGGGAATTAGTGCATCGGCAGATGCTTCCTGTCCGGCAGCAGAAGATATTGCGACGATTATCTTTACTTCCGGAACGACAGGAAAGAGCAAAGGGGTTATGCTGACACAGAATAATCTGGCATCCAATGTTGAGGCAGTTAAGATTTCAGCAGAACCCGGAACTGCCATGCTCAGTGTACTTCCAATCCATCATGCATTCTGTCTTGTCATGGATTGGCTGAAAGGTTTCTCTCAGGGAGCAACTATCTGTATTAATGACTCTCTGCTTCATATGGTCAGAAATATGAGTATTTTTAAACCCGATATCATGCTCATGGTTCCGATGATGATTGAAACAATTTATAAGAGACTGTCAGCAGCTGATCCACAAATCCCGAAGGTAGTTCTTGCAGAAAAAGTTTTCGGTGGAAAACTGCAGACGATTTTTACCGGTGGCGCACATCTGGATCCGTACTATATTGACCGTTTTGCAGAGTATGGTGTTCAGATTCTGGAAGGATATGGCATGTCAGAATGTTCTCCTGTTATCAGTAATAATACACCGGAAAATCATAAGCCGGGTTCTATTGGAAGACCACTTGAGAATGTGGAGATAAGATTTGAAAACGGTGAGATTCTGGTAAAAGGCACAAGTGTTATGAAAGGGTATTATCAGATGCCGGACGAGACAGCTGAAACACTGAAAGATGGCTGGCTGCATACTGGCGACAAGGGTTATATGGATGAAGATGGATACCTCTTTATTAATGGCCGTGTAAAAAATCTGATCATTCTCTCCAATGGAGAAAATATATCTCCTGAGGAAATCGAGAACAAGCTTGCATTGAATCCGCTTGTGGGTGAGGTTATTGTAACAGGTGAGGACAATGGTCTTACAGCCCGAATTTATCCGGAACAGGCAGTTGTGGAGGCAAAGGCACTGGATACGGAGATGATTCGTTCACAGCTTCAGGAATTTCTGGATGAATACAATAAAAATCAGCCGACCTATCGTCGTATTACAGGCCTGGTGATCCGGAAAAATCCGTTTATACGCAGCACGACAAAGAAAATCAGGAGACAGGATGTCCTGATCGACGAGCCACAGGCATAATAAAAACCCGTTTGAGTGAATTTCTCAGACGGGTTTTTATTATGTCTGTTTATATGCAGGGCATTCAGGATAAAAGAGGCAGCATGCCAGACAGGAAAATCTGCGTCAGAATCCCTGCAATGACTTCTGGTGCAAGATCAAAATTATCCCTTGTCCATTTGTGAAGGACACCGATCGTACTGCCGATCGCACAGGTGATCACGTAAGATATTTCCTCTTTTGTATGCCTGCCGGGTCTGGCACTGGAGGTAGTAGCGGTGACATAGTGATGAAGCATAGTCAGCATTTTTTCAAAGAGATCATTTCCATGAGGCGTACTCAGAAGACTGGAAAGAAAAGGATTTTCCATTGTATAACGGCAGATCGTCAGAAAATAGGACTGACAGATATCGTGGTCATTTTCAGGATGAAATTTTTCCATTATGGAGAAAACATCATGGATCGTCTTTTCTTCAACAGCAGATACAAGAGAGGGGATGTCCTGATAATGATTATAAAAAGTGCTTCTCGCGATACCGGCTGTTTTTGTGATATCGGATACAGTGATCTGGTCAGTAGTTTTTTTCTTTACAAGTTTAAAAAAAGCACCCAGAATAGCTTCATCCGCTACAGAATATCTTTCATCAGAAACTGGATTTTGCATAGTCACGATTCCCTCCCACATCTTATCAATAAATATAATAAAGTATAACACAAATCCAATAGTAAATAGTATAAGAACAAGAAAAAACAGTAACAAGCAGTTTACGCTTCTGGTAAAAAAATAACGATAATGTTTAGAAAATAACAAGATTTTGGGGCCTGTAGAAATTAAAATTTATAAAAAAAGCCAATCTTTTTGATAAAAATATACAATAATATCTGGATAAAATGAGTGCTTTGTGCTACATTTATATAGACAGTAATTATAGAACCAGATTATCAGATTTTTATTGTTTTTTTCTTAACAGTGCAGAGGAGGAAAAGAAGGATAAAAGGCGATAAGTATACAGGTTCAAATATTTCATAAGGAAGGTGAGCAATTGGAAAACTATACTAAGTACAAGCTGAAAAGCAGTGATGAACTTACATCAGTGCTGAACGGCAGGGACAACCTGTTTGTGATTGCCTGCAACAAGTGTTTCAAAGAGTTTGAAACTGTTGACGAACCAGATTGCGGAGAGTTCCTGAAATTTGCTGCGGAGCAGGGAAAAAACGTCACGGGCAGTGCAAAGTTTGATTTCTTATGCAATAAAATGCACACAGAAAGAAAATTACAGGATCTGATTCCAGAAGGTACAGAGAATGTAGTAGTAATTTCCTGTGGTCTTGGTATTCAGACTGTTGCGGATCTGGCTGGCAAACCGGTCATTGCCGCAAGCAATACCCTTAACTACAGAGGCCATCATGGTATGGCACTTACAAAGAAGAGCTGTGATGCTTGTGCACAGTGCTATCTGAACATTACCGGAGGCGTCTGTCCTATCGTTGACTGTTCAAAAAGTCTTGTAAATGGACAGTGCGGCGGAGCAAAGAACGGAAAATGCGAAGTGGATCCGAACAAGGATTGTGCATGGGAAAAAATCTATCAGAGACTGGCAAAACAGGGACGTCTGGAAGAATTTCTCAATCAGCCGGTACAGGTTCGTGATTTCTCCAAAGTTAATTTCAAGGTCATCAATGACTATGTGAAATCTATCAGAGAAGACAGACTGAACGGATATTACGGCGGTGTTCATCCATCAGAACACAAGGAATTCAGTGAACATGTTGATCTGAAGAAATTCCCGGATCCGAAGACTGTTGTAATTTCCATGTCACAGCATCTGGGAGCTCCGGCTAACCCGATCGTTCAGGTTGGCGATACCGTAAAAGTTGGTCAGAAGATTGGTGAAGCTGCCGGATTCATCAGTGCTCCGGTACACTCCAGTGTAAGCGGAACTGTAGTTGCCGTTGAACCTCGTATGCATGGTACAAGAGGCAGTGAAGTAATGGCTGTTGTTATTGAATCGGATGGAAAAAATACTCTGCATGAATCCGTACAGCCACATAAATCATTAGATGAACTGACTCCAGATGAAATCATTGACATTGTAAAAGAAGCAGGAATCGTTGGTATGGGTGGTGCAGGTTTCCCAACCTGTGTCAAACTGAAACCAGCCAAACCAGTTGATACGATTCTTCTCAATGGATGCGAATGTGAACCATATTTAACAGCAGACCACAAGGTTCTTCTTGAGTTCGCAGATGATATCATTTTTGGTCTGAAAGCAATCCTCAAGACGACAGGTGCCGAGAAGGGTATCATCGTTATCGAAGATAATAAACCAGATGCTATCGAATTAATGAAAGAAAAAGTTGCTGATATTGGAAATATGGAAGTCTTTGTTGCACGGACCAAATATCCACAGGGTGCTGAAAAAACTCTCATTAAACGTGTCATGGGCAGAAAGGTTCCAAGTGGCGGTCTCCCGGCTGATGTTGGAGTTATCGTAGATAATATCAGTACGGTAAAGGCAATTTCCGATGCAATCCAGAAAGGCATGCCTTTGATCGAACGTGTTACAACAATAACAGGTGAAAAGATCAAGAATCCTGGCAACTTTATCATCAAGATTGGTACAAGTGTAAAAGATCTGATCGATTATTGCGGTGGATTTACAGATGATGATGTACTGGTTAAGATGGGCGGACCAATGATGGGATTCCCTCTGAACACGCTGGATGTTCCTATGATGAAGGGCTCCAACGGTATCATCGCTATTGATACAGATGAGACAAAAGAGCAGCCATGTATCAAATGCGGACGTTGCGTAGATGTCTGTCCGATGGAACTCTCTCCGCTGTATTTCGTGAAATATGCAAAAGAAGAGAACTGGCAGGGCATGAAAGACATGAACGTTATGGATTGTGTTGAGTGTAGATGCTGCCAGTATATCTGTTCTTCCAAGATTCCGATCATTAACAGTATCAAAGCCGGAAAAAATGCAGTAAGGGGGATGAAGTGATATGTTGATTACCCAGTTAAAAGCAAAAGAAACCATCACATCACTGACAGCTGGAAAGAAAGTTTTTATCATTAACTGCCACGGATGTAAAGAAGTTCGTTTTCCGGAAAAAGAAGCTGTTGAACTTCAGAAAGAGCTTGCTGCTGAGGGAACGGTAACAGGAATCATGACAACAGATTACATTTGTAATCCGGAAAATCTGGAACTTCGCCTTAAGAAACATATGAGTAAGATCCAGGAAGCAGATCTGGTTCTGGTATTCTCCTGTGGTGTTGGTGTACAGACAGTTGCCGAATACCTAGATGACAAGATGGTCTGCGCAGCCTGTGATACATACCCGGTACCAGGTTTCCAGGGTGTGACACCATTAGAGTACAAATGTGACCAGTGTGGCGAATGTTATCTGAACCTGACAGGTGGAATCTGTCCGATCACAGCATGTTCAAAGAGCCTTGTTAACGGCCAGTGCGGTGGTTCCAAGAATGGAAAATGTGAAGTAGACAGTGAGATGGAATGTGGATGGGAACGCATCTACAGACGCCTGAAAGAAATCGGACGCCTTGACGCACTGAAATGCCCGACACAGATTCATAATTTTGCGACAGATGATGAAGTAAAATAATTAAAATGTCTGGTAACTATTTAGTTACGAAGCCTGATAAATTATAATATTATAATGATTGGAGCAATGTACAATGAAAATGAAAGAATTATTCGACCGTGGTGAATTTGTAGTTTCAGCAGAAGTAGGACCGCCGAAAGGAATTCATGTAGATGAACTGGTAGAGGAAGCCAAAACATATCTCAAAGATGTCCATGCAGTTAACGTAACAGATAACCAGTCTTCTGTTATGCGTCTTGGCTCTCTTGCAATGTGTAAAGTCCTTAAAGATGCAGGAATGGATCCGATCTTCCAGCTTGCATGCCGTGACAGAAACCGTATTGCTCTGGAATCTGATCTTTTAAGTGCTGCAATGTTTGGTATTGAGAACATTCTCTGCCTGACAGGTGACCATACAAAGATGGGTGACCATCCGCAGGCAAAACCGGTATTCGACCTTGATTCCGTATCTCTTCTTCATACAGTAAAACTTCTGGAGTCAGGTGTAGACCTTGGTGGAAACGAACTGGTTGGTGAACCGCCGAAATTCTCCAAAGGTGCTGTAGTATCTCCATGCAGTGATTCTGTTGATGCACAGCTTGCAAAAATGGAAAGAAAAGTTGCTGCAGGTGCAGATTACTTCCAGACACAGGCTGTATTTGAGCCGGAGAAATTCATCAAATTCATGGAAAAAGCAAAACAGTTCGGTAAACCGGTACAGGTTGGTATCATCATTCCGAAGTCAGTTGGAATGGTAAGATTCATGAACAATAACGTTGCCGGTATTCATGTTCCGGACGAAATGATCGAAGAACTGAAAGCAGACAAAGAAAAGACAAAAGCAGGTATCACAGGTGTTGAGATCGCCGCGCGCATTATCAAAGAGTGCAAGCCATACTGTCAGGGTGTACATATCATGGCACTTGGCTGGGAATCCAAGATTCCGGATCTGCTGAAACTGGCTGAGATCTAAAAAAGTATATATAGTCTGAAATAAAATGACAGGTGTCTGTCTTTGGTGAGAACCAGAGGCAGGCACCTGTTTTTTGATTCTGTATATGAGTAAAAAACAAAAATATCCATTAAATAATAGACATAAAGCTTGAGTAATGATGACAATTGCATGCTATTTTGTTATAATATTTTTTATGCAATATAGAGGAATATGAAACAGTTAATCATATCAGACAAAGTACAAAAAGAGATGCTTACAGATTTTATGATTATGAGGGAAACAAAGGGACTGAATGAACAGAAAGATAGAAAAGCAGATAAGAAAAAAAGGTAAGAAAAAAAGATTCTATTTGAGCATTTTTGCATTTATCATGTTGCTTTTTGTACCGGTTTTTGTTTATGCGTCGGAAATGAAAAGTGACGGGAAAACAACTCAGGTAATAGAGGAAGAAAATAAAACCGTGAGAGTTGGCTATTTTCCATATTCCAATTTTCAGGAAGGAAGTTATGGGGAACATAAGCAGGGAGCAGGCTATGAATATCTTCAGAAAATTTCTTATATAACCGGCTGGAAGTATGAATATGTCTATGGTTCATTTAAAGAGTGTCTGGATATGCTGGCAGATGGAAAAATAGACATACTTGGAAGTGTCAGTTATACACCAGAAAGAGCGGAATCTATCGATTTTTCAACCTACGCTGAGGGGACAGAAAAATATTGGATCTATACCCGGGAAGATCATACGGATCTTACGGATGGTGATCTGAAGCAGATGAATGGCTGTCGTATCGGTGTTGCAGATGGAAGTTATCAGAAAGATCTTTTGGAAAAATGGCTGGACAGCAATCAGATCCATGCAGAGGTTGTTGCCTGTAAAGGCTATGATGAAATGATAGAAAAACTGGATGCAGATGAACTGGATGCACTTGTGATCCCGGCACTGTCTGTCAACAGCGATTTTATTGCCATTGCTAATATCGGTGCAGGTGACTGCTATTTCGGTGTATCAAAATCCAGACCGGATCTGTTAAAGGAATTAAATGCTACCCTGGAAGAAATCAACAATACAGAAACGGACTACAGCAGCAAGCTGTATGCCAGTTATGAAGGAAAAGCGGTCATAAATTATGCACTCAACAAGGAAGAAAAACAATGGCTGGATGCACATGAAAATACAATCCGTGTGGGATATCTAAAGGATAATCTTCCTTTCTGTGGTGAAGAAAATGGGAAACTGACAGGAATCCTTGGAACCGTTCTGGATACGGTTCAGGAAAAATATGAAATTACGATCAAGGTGGTTCCCTGTTCCACGGGAGTACAGATGAATGAGGCATTGCAATCTGGTGAAATAAATATTGCCGGTCCTATCATTCAGGATTTTTATATGCAGGAACAGTTTCAGGTGGTGTTGACAGATGCAATCTTTGATATTACGCCAGTTGTTATTTACAAAGGAAAAGAATATAGCAGCTGCCTCTCTACGATTGCAGTGACAGAGACATCATTGTATTCTGAATTGATGGTGTCCCTTCTTTTTCCAGATGCAGAGATTAAACAATATGGCACACAGGAAGAATGCCTGGAGGCAGTAGCAAATGGAAAAGTAGGAGCAACTGTTATTCCATCTTCGAAGATTAATCTTCTTAATGAAAGTCCACTGACCAAAAGCCTGTCATTTGCAGAAATGGCAAAACGGCAGGAATTAGCGATGTTTACGACGAGAGAAAACAGAAGAGCAGCTACCATTATCAATAAAGCAATCGATCAGTCCTCCAATATTTTAAATGGCGTTGTCCTTGCACAGAATTCTGTTTCAGAAAAGAAAATGACCTTGCAGGATGTACTTACAGAGTATGCCGGTTTCGTTATCGGAGTTTCATTTGTGATTATTTTTGTATTACTTCTTCTGCTTTATTCCCTTTCCGTAAGCAGGAAAAAACAGATGGAAGCATTGAAAGAAGCACAGGATGCAAATGCAGCGAATATTGCAAAAACAACTTTCCTGAACCATATGTCCCATGATATCAGGACACCAATGAATGCAATTGTTGGATTTACAGATATTGCCATGAAGAGGAAACCGGACAAAGAAGTGGAGGATTGTCTGAAAAAGATCAGGCAGAGTTCAGAATATCTGATGACACTCATTAACGATGTGCTGGATATCAGCCGCATCGAAAGCGGTAAACTGGAATATAAACCGGTACTGGTAGATCTCAGGGATATGACAGATACTGTCTTGTCGATCGCAAGGGGATATATGGAAAACCGTGACCTTAATTTTTCTGTTTCAAGAGAAGAACTTAAAAATCCTTATGTGATGGCAGATGAACTCAGAATCAGGGAAGTATTGCTCAACATTATCAGCAATGCAGTCAAATTTACAAAAGACGGAGGTACCATTTCATTTGTAGCAGAAAACTGTCCGGGCAAGGATGAGCATCATTTAATCGTACGCTATCATATATCAGATACCGGAATTGGTATGAGTGAGGAGTTCCAGACCAGAATATTTGATGAGTTCAGTCAGGAAAATAATGGGGCAAGAACCAGTTATAAGGGAACCGGACTGGGAATGGCGATTGCCAAACAGTATGTAGATCTTATGGGTGGGAAAATTGAAGTCAGCAGCAGACAGGGCGTTGGCTCAGCATTTACTGTAGAAATCCCGCTACTTATAGCAGAACATGTACTAACTGAAGAGAAAGAAAAGTTAAGGAAAGATATTGATTTACATGGTTTACATGTTCTTTTGGCAGAGGACAATGATTTAAACGCAGAAATAGCAATAGCTTTGTTGGAAGAAAAAGGGATGATTGTAACTAGAACCACTGATGGTAAATCTGCCCTGACACAGTTTTGCAATACAGTTCCGGGGACTTTTGATCTGATTTTGATGGACATCATGATGCCGGAAATGAATGGGTATGAAACGACAAAAGCTATAAGAAATCTGCCGGATCGTCCGGACGGAAAGGAAATCCCTATTATTGCAATGACAGCAAATGCATTTGCAGAGGATGTACAGGCTGCTTTGAAGGCTGGAATGGATGATCATGTGGCAAAGCCGATTGATATGAGCATTTTAATATCTGTCATCACAAAATATATAGAGCAATGAGTTAGTGGAGATCAAAGCGCCGAATGATGCCAATGACCTGTTTGTTTCCAAGATCGAGCAGCTTCTTCAGGAACACTCTGGTAAATAACTTCAGGAAACAGTAAATAACGATAAAATTTTATACAAAAAATGCGGAAGAGCATTGCGAAGAAATCTATTCGATGACCTTGCAGTGCTCTTTTTTCGTTTTATAGGAGATTATTTTCGTGTGAGAGCGGGAGAAGTTGGTAATAGTATACAAAAAAAGCAAAATAACATTGTAGCAATTGTCAATAGATTTTTAGAGAACTTATATATATATGTTGTGGACGATATATTGTAAATGCGAAATCCATGCTTGGTGTTCTGAGCATGCCGGAGTTTGACAAAGGTGAACTGCATATCCACACCGATGTAAAAGACATTGAGAAAGTTTATGCTATGATCAATCAGGCTGGGCTGAACAGTACACAGGATACAGTTCATTTTCTTCCGTTCTGGGAGAATGGAGTGAAGTTCTTTACAATTGAAGGACCGAATAAAGAAAAAGTAGAGTTCAGTCAATATTTGTAATATACATATTTATAAAAAGCGCATTTCATATCTGGTGTGGTATGAGATGCGCTTTTTTTCAGTGGAGAATCAGAACTCTCCGTTATTTTTTATATAATCTTTGTACCAGTAAGCAGAATCTTTCAGGATTCTTTGCTGTGTCTGGTAGTCAATATAGATCAGACCAAATCGTTCGGAATATCCCTTGGACCATTCGAAATTATCCATCAGGGACCACTGGAAATAACCGCGTATATCCGCAACAGTGGCGGCCTTTTTTAATTCATCAAGGTATCTGGCGAGAAAATCAATTCTGTTTGGATCATGCACTTTGCCATCCAGAGAAACAACATCGTGGCAGGACATTCCGTTCTCTGTAATATAGATTGGAGTTTTGTAACGTTCATACAGGAAACGTGGTCCCCAGTTCAGACATTCCGGTGTTACAGGCCAGTCGATGGCTGTTTTTGGAAAGCCTTCATAGCGTCTGACGTATTCAGGATGTCCATCTTTACCCATGCGGATACACTGGCCATTGTAGATATTCTGACCATAGATATCAATCGGCTCAGAAATAAGCTTCATATCATCATCTGTGATTTTGGGAAGATATTTTTCATATTTCTGCAGACCTTCCTCTGGGTATTTGCCAAAAAATACAGGATCCGACCACCAGGAAACATTCCAGGTCCAGTTGTGTGGATCATCTGGAAGAGAAAATAGTGCTTTTCTTGCAGCTTCAATATCTTCTGCGCTTTCGGTTTCCGGATAACACATGGAAGCAGTTGGAGCGAAACCAATCGACAGTTTTTGTTTCCCATAAGCACGAAGCATCTGTACAGCTTTGCCGTGTGCCTTAAGAGCATTATGCGCCATTTCGAAAGTGTCACGGAGAGGTGCCTGGACTCCCGGTGCATGTTCGCCGGTCAGAAATCCAAGTCCGACAAAGCATTGCGGTTCGTTCAAAATGAAGAAATTTTTTACTCTGTCACTGAAACGCTCTGCGATAAGACGTGCATAATCACCGAACCAGTCTACGATCTGCGGATTCAGCCAGCCTCCTCTTTTATATAATTCATAGGGAAGTTCCCAGTGATATAAAGTTATATATGGTTCGATATCGTTTGCCAGAAGTTCGTTGATCAGGGCATTATAAAAGGCAATACCTTTTTCATTTACCTGTCCATATCCGTTCGGAAGAACACGACTCCAGTTGATGGAGAAGCGATAGGCATGAAGGCCAATTTCTTTCATCAGTTTCACGTCTTCTTTGAAACGGTGGTAATGATCACAGGCTGTTTCTCCTGTATGATGTTCAAAAATGCGATGGTCCTCTTTTGTAAAAACGTCCCAGATATCTTCGCCTTTGCCATCTTCACTGACGGCACCCTCAATCTGATAAGAACTGGTTGCAGCACCCCATACAAAATCGGCCGGGAATTTATAGTTTTCTGTAGGCATTATGTGTTCCTCTTTCTTTTGTGTGTATTCATATCCAAAGTATAATTTAGACGGGATGATTAATCAATTCAAAAATAAAAAATGTTCGTTGTAAAAATGATTGTTATAACAGATAGCGTATTATAGATAAAATTATCCGGAAGTTATGGCGATACCAGGATAATACATAAAATGCAAAAAGCTGTATGAGGGAATAAATCAAGAGATATATGCAAATGTAAAAATGCATTATACGTTCGAAATAAAAGAATATCAAATACCTATTAACTATGATAAAATATAGATAAAAAGCATGAAGGAAAACAGAAGAAGGAGTGTAGCGTTTATGAAAGAATTACTCTACGGAGCAGCCTACTACGATGAATACATGCCATATGAACGTCTTGCGAAGGATGTTTCCATGATGCAAAAAGCCGGGATTAATACGGTGCGGATCGCAGAATCCACATGGAGTACCTGCGAGCCTCAGGAAGGAGTTTTTGATTTTTCTCATGTGATCCGTGTGATGGATGCAATGGAAAAAGCAGGGATTAATGTTATCATAGGGACTCCGACCTACGCTGTGCCGACCTGGATGGTAGAAGCATATCCTGACGTATTGGCAGAAACGGTCAGGGGAAGAGGCATTTATGGGACAAGACAGAACATGGACATTACACATCCGGTTTACCGTTATCATGCAGAAAAAGTAATCCGTAAACTGATGGAGGTTTCTGCACATCGTAAGTGTGTGATTGGATTTCAGTTGGATAATGAAACAAAATATTATGGAACAGCAGGCAGGAATGTACAGCTTGGGTTCGTGAAATACCTTCGCGAGAAATTTCATAATGATCTGGACACCATGAATCACGAATTCGGTCTGGATTACTGGAGCAATCGCATCAATGCATGGGAAGATTTTCCGGATGTGCGTGGCACGATCAATGGAAGTCTGGGTGCGGAGTTTGAAAAATACCAGAGAAGTCTGGTGGAAGAATTCCTTGGCTGGCAGGCAGCGATTGTTTCCGAATATAAGAGAGAAGATCAGTTTATCACTCACAATCTGGATTTTGAGTGGAGAGGTTATTCCTACGGCGTGCAGCCGGATGTGAACCATTTCAAATGTGCAAAGCACCTGACTATGGCAGGAACAGATATTTATCATCCGACCCAGGATCATCTGACCGGTGCAGAAATTGCCTTTGGCGGAGACCTGATCCGATGTCTTAAAAATGACAACTATCTGGTTCTGGAAACAGAAGCACAGGGTTATCCGGGCTGGATACCGTATGATGGGCAGCTTCGTCTGCAGGCATACAGCCATCTGGCATCCGGTGCGCTTGGCGTGATGTACTGGCACTGGCATTCAATCCATAACTCCTTTGAGACTTATTGGAAAGGTCTTCTTAGCCATGACATGGAAGAAAATGCTGTATACCGAGAGGCATGTATCGTAGGTGATGAATTTAAGAAACTTTCTCCTGTTTTATCAGGTTTGAAGAAGGATAACAAAGTTGCAATCATGGTGAGCAACGAGGCTCTGACTGCACTCAAATGGTTTGGAATCGAAGCAACTGCAGCAGGAAACAGTGGAATTGGATACAACGATGTTGTTCGCCGGATCTACGATGCACTTTATAAAATAAATATAGAGTGTGACATTATCTGGGAAGAGAGCGAAAATATTGAGAAATACCAGGCAATCATCCTTCCGGCTATGTACACCGCAGATGAAAAAGTTCTCACACGTCTGAAAGATTATACCGCGCAAGGAGGCACACTGATCGCGACGTTCAAGACTGCATTTGCCAACGAGAATGTGAAGGTATATTCTGACAGACAGCCACATATTCTGAGTGAAGTCTTCGGGATGTATTATCAGCAGTTTACATTCCCGGAAAAAGTTACTCTGACAGGTTTTGAAGGTGGTGAACCAGAGGCAGAGACTTTCATGGAACTTCTGATTCCGGATGGTGCAGAAATCATTTCTGCATATCAGCATCCAAACTGGAAAAAGTATGCCGCAGTTACGCATCATACTTATGAAAGCGGAAATGCCTGGTATATCGGATGTATGTTTGAAGAATGCTACCTGCAGCAGTTGTTGATAAAGATTCTGGCTAAGGCTAGTGTAAATGCTGCAGTGCCGGAAAAATTCCCGGTGATCGTGCGAGAGGGAGTCAATGAACAGGGCGAAAAACTTCGTTTCTATCTGAATTATTCCTGGGAAGAGCAAAGAGTTGAGGTGGCGGATGATTTTGAGGTAGTACTTGGGAATGGTGATAGTACGAAGTATGAAATTTACCTGTCGGCATGGGATGTATGTATTATAAAATTTGAAAAATAAAAAGCTTTGTAACAAGCAAACCCCGAGGCAGCAAGCCTCGGGGTTCTTTTATCTCTTTTCTTTTTTCAGAATGGAATTAAACAGTGTGAAGAAGGTGATCGTTGTCACCGCAGCAGCTATGATATCGCTGACTGGTTCTGCGAGGAATACTGCAAATACTTTATTGTCGAAGAAATTCGGCAGGATAAAGATCAGAGGTATCAGCAGGACAATCTTACGAAGGCAGGCAAGCAGCAGGCTGACCTTTGCCTGTCCGAGAGCCATAAAGCTCTGCTGGCAGCTTACCTGGAAACCAAGAGAGAAGATTCCGGCCATGTAGATGCGGAGCGCCCAGGCAGAGTATGTTACTAGTTCCTTATCGGAAGTAAAGATTGTTGCAAATGCTTTCGGGAAAATCATTACAACAAGCCAGAAGAGTGTTGTATAGATGACGCAGGTGCAGAACTGTGTGAAGAATGCTTTCTTTACACGGTCTGGTTTGTTTGCGCCAAAGTTGTAACTGATGATCGGCTGTCCGCCTTGACAGATTCCCTGAAGCGGCAAGGTAACGAGCTGACTGATACTTGTGATGATCGTCATTGCTCCAACGGCCACGTCACCGCCAAATCTGGAAAGGCTGCTTGTAAAACTGATTGACAGAAGGCTCTCCGTTGACAGCATAACAAAGGTAGAAATACCAAGAGCAAGGCACGGACCAAATACCTTAGGATCCAGATGCATGTTGCTCCGTTTCAGGCGGAGGATGGTTTTCCTTCCGGTCAGGAAGCGGAGAATCCATACAGCACCCACGGTCTGGCTGAGAACAGTGGCAAGTGCGGCACCTTTTACGCCCATGCCAAGGGCAAAAATAAAGATCGGATCCAGGATAATGTTGATAACAGCACCGATAATTGTAGTCATCATACTGATCTTGGCAAATCCCTGAGTTGTAATGAAGGTATTCATGCCCAGTACGATCAGTACAAAAAAGCTTCCGAGGATATAGATTCTGGCATAATCTGTTGCATAAGTTAAGGTGACATCACTGGCACCAAAGAGTCTGAGCAGAGTTGGTGCACTTACATAAAATACGATGGTCAGCACGACTGCAAGACCGACCAACAAAGTAAAACAGTTTCCGAGGATCTTTTCGGCCAGATCATTGTCCTTCTTTCCCATTGCAATGGCTGCACGTGGAGCACCGCCAGAGCCAACAAGCATGGCGAAGGCATTCAGAAGCATCAGAATCGGAGTAAAAAGTCCGACACCCGTCAGCGCGGCGGCTCCGATTCCCGGAATATGACCAATGTAGATTCGGTCTACAATGTTATAAAGCAGATTAATAACCTGCGCCACAACTGCCGGAATTGCCAGCTGTGCAAGGAGTTTGGGAATACTTCCCGTCTCCATATGGGTTGTTTTGGTTTGCGTTTTCATAATATTCATCTCCATATTTATATTGGAATTTTGAGTATCAAAATTTAAGCATTGAGTAGCATAGCACAAAAGACAAAAAATAGAAAGTTATTATACAAAAAAGAGGTTTTGTTTGAATTTTGGACAGAACCTCTTTATTGTTACATGACAGTAAAAAGACGAGAATGATATAATACTAACAAAAAGATTTTGAGAATACCAAAAATATTTGAATAAATTGTACAAATGCGTTGTGAAAAATAAACAAATGTGTTAAAATTTGACTATGCGCAATGGAAATAATAGATAAAAATTAGTGAAAAAGGAGAATGATATTGAAACAGTGGTCAGAGATCCTGCGAAATGTCACAATGCTTTCGCAGCTTGGGCTGTCATTTATAACACCGCTTCTTCTGTGCCTGGCGCTCTGCTGGTTCATTATTTCAAAGACCGGTGTTGGTGTCTGGGTCTACATTCCGGGATTTTTCTTCGGAATGGGTGGTTCGGCAACCGTGGCATACAAGTTTTATTTGTCGATCAATAAACAGCAAAAGAAAAAACATAAAAAAGACAAAATATATTTTAACAGACATTCATAAACATCTACATGAAGGACAGAATAATGGAAAGGAAGTAACTGTTTTGGAAGATATGCGTGATCATACAGAACAGTTACGAAAGGAATGGAATTATGAGCAGTATATTGGATAATGTGCAGCCGGCGGTAAAGAAAGAAACAAAAAGGGTCGTGAAGATCACGGCAGTTGGTCTGATTCTGATGTGGATTCTTTTTGCAGTACTTCATTTTACAATGCCGGATAAGGTGCCGTTAGATTATACAGTATTTTTAGGAGGCATTGGAGGCGGAGCAGTTGCAGTTCTGAATTTTTTCCTGATGGGGCTGGCAGTACAGAAGGCTGCATCAGCTTCTGACGAGGGAACTGCAAGAATGAAACTCAAAGCCAGTTATTCACAGCGTTTTTTGATGCAGATCCTGTGGGTGATCCTGGCAATCGTCGCACCGTGCTTCCATTTTGTTGCAGGAATTGCTCCACTTTTATTTCCGGGAACGGGAATAAAGATCATGGGGATATTTCATAATAAAATATAAGACGGAAAACTGATATAGATGGGAGGTGAATGAATGTATGGAACTGGATATTAATGGGGCGAAGATATTATTTACTTTACCCATTGACCTGCCGGTTCTGGGACCTTTAAGAATCAGCGAGACCATGGTCGTAAGCTGGATTGTTATGATACTGATTACAGGATTCTGTATCTGGCTGACGCATGATCTCAAGGAAGAAAACATCTCTAAACGGCAGGCTTTGGCAGAAATGCTGGTAGAGATGGCAAACAAATTTGTTGTCGGCAATATGGGCGAGAAGTTCAGATATATGATTCCGTTCGTTGCAGCACTTTTTGCAACAAGTGTGGTATCGAACCTGATCAGTCTTGTGGGACTTCGAAGTCCGACTTCAGACCTGTCGACAGAGGCAGCGTGGGCAGTCGTGGTATTTATCATGATCACCGCGCAGAAGATCAAGACCAGTGGTTTCGGTGGATATCTCAAAGGATTTACACAGCCGATTCCGGTCATGACACCATTTAATGTTCTTTCTGAACTGGCAACACCGGTAAGTATGGCGTGCCGTCACTTCGGAAACATTCTTTCTGGTGTCGTTATCAATGGTCTGATCTATGGGGCGCTGGCAGTGGCAAGTTCCGCACTTCTGGGGTTGATCCCGGGACTTGTGGGTGATGTATTGTCACAGATACCTGTTCTTGATGTAGGTATCCCGGCTATTTTATCTGTATATTTTGACTGGTTCTCAGGAATTATGCAGGCATTTATTTTCTGTATGCTGACTGTTATGTACATCGCAAATGCAGCAGAGGAGTAACAAAACAGCGGATATGGGGAATCCGCAGGATTAGAAAAACAAACATACTACAGGAGGTTTTTACTATGGATTTTCAGTTATTAGCAAAAGGTATCGCATTAGCAGGTTGTGCAATTGGAGCAGGATGTGCACTGATCGCAGGTATCGGCCCTGGTATTGGTGAAGGTAATGCTGTTGCAAGTGCTCTGGAAGCAATCGGACGTCAGCCGGAATGCAAAGGTGATGTTACATCTACGATGCTTCTTGGTTGTGCTATCGCAGAGACAACTGGTATTTATGGATTTGTAACCGGCCTGCTCCTTATTTTTGTAGCACCTGGTATGTTTATGAATTTCCTGGGTTAAGTAGGGAAAATCAGACAGCAGGAGACAGGAAAGTAAAGCAGGATCTGTTCGCCGTGAAGAGTATGAAGCGAACAGTGACAACAGGAGGTTACAAACATGCAGGTACAGGAATTAGTAGGAATTGTGCCGTGGAATTTTATAGCGACGATTTGCAACCTTTTTATTCAGGTGTATCTCATCAAACGTTTTCTTTTCAAGCCGGTCAATGAAATGCTTGAAAAACGCAGGGCCAAAGCCGATGCCGAGATTCAGGACGCTGTAAAGGCTAAAGAAGAGGCAGAGGTTATGAAAGCCGAATACGAAAAGAATATGCAGGAAGCAAAAGAAAAGGCAAATGACATCGTACTGACAGCTCAGAAAACAGCAGCTGTTCAGAGTGAGGAAATGCTCAAGGAAGCTTCCAGTCAGGTAACTGCCATGAAAGAAAAGGCAGAAAAAGACATTGCACAGGAAAGACGTAAAGCCGTCAACGAGATCAAAGGTGAGATCGGAGGTATGGCTGTTGAGATCGCCGGTAAGGTAATCGAGCGCGAAATTAACGAAGAGGATCATACGAAACTGATTAATGATTTTATTGAGAATGTAGGTGAGGCATCATGACACAGGCTGCCAGAGTTTATGGTGGCAGTCTCTATGATCTTGCCACTGAAGAAAAGCTCGATGGACAGATCATGGAGCAGATGAATGAAATCAGACAGATTTTTCGGGAAAATCCAGGATATCTGAAATTATTGGGAGAACCGGCAATTCCGCAGGAAGAGAGAATAAAGCTTCTCGATGAAGCCTTTGGTGGACAGGTAGAACCGTATCTCCTTAATTTTCTCAAACTTTTATGCGAGAAGAAGATTCTGAGAGAGTTTTCCGGCTGCTGTGAGGAGTTTACACGTAGATATAATGCCGATCATGGTATTGTGGAAGCTCTGGTCACAAGTGCAGTGAAACTCAAAGATGATCAGATGGAAGCTTTACGTATCAAACTGGAGAAGATCAGTGGTAAAAAGATCCATCTCACACAGAAAACAGACCCGACGGTTCTTGCCGGACTCCGTGTAGAAATGGAGGGCATACAGCTTGATGGAACCGTACAGGGACGAATTTCAGATATCACGAAGAAACTGAATGAAGTTGTTGTTTGATGAAAAGTAAAATTTAGTAACTATTCAGCAGGTAGTAACTGAGAAGGTACTGAACAGTTACAAAAGCTATAAAATGTTAAAGGATGGAATGGACACATGCAATTAAAACCTGAAGAAATATCCAAAGTCATCCGAAGCCAGATAAAATATTATGAAAATGCTATTCAGCAGAATGAAACAGGAACGATCCTTATGGTCGGTGATGGTATTGCCCGTGCCAGTGGACTCGTAAACTGTATGGCGGGTGAACTGCTGGAATTTGAAGACGGAAATTTCGGAATGGCGCAGAACCTGGAAGAAAACAGCGTTTCTATCGTAATATTTGGCTCCGATGAAAATATTGGTGAAGGTCAGACTGTAAAACGTACAGGCAAGGTCGTGTCTGTACCAGTAGGTGAAGCGATGATCGGACGAGTAGTCAATGCTCTTGGACAGCCGATTGACGGTGCAGGTCCGATCGACACAAAAGAATTTCGCCCGGTAGAGACCAAGGCACCTGGGATCTGTGAGAGACGTTCCGTATACCAGCCTCTGCAGACTGGTATCAAGGCAATTGACTCCATGATTCCGATCGGTCGTGGACAGCGTGAGCTGATCATCGGCGACCGTCAGACAGGAAAGACAACCATTGCAACAGATACGATCATTAACCAGAAGGGAAAAGATGTTCTCTGTATCTATGTCGCAATCGGACAGAAACGTTCAACAGTAGCATCTCTGGTAGAGAATCTTACCAGAAACGGTGCTATGAACTATACAATCGTAGTTGCTGCGACGGCTTCGGAATCCAGCCCGATGCAGTATATTGCACCTTATGCAGGCTGTGCAATGGGCGAGTACTTTATGAACCAGGGAAAAGACGTACTCATCATTTATGATGATCTGAGTAAGCATGCGGTTGCTTACCGTGCACTTTCTCTTCTGATCCGTCGTCCACCTGGACGTGAGGCATATCCTGGAGATGTTTTTTATCTGCACTCCAGACTGCTCGAGCGAGCAGCGAAACTTGACGATGAGCATGGTGGTGGTTCTCTTACTGCACTGCCGATCATTGAGACACAGGCGGGTGACGTATCTGCTTATATCCCGACAAACGTAATTTCCATTACAGATGGACAGATATTCCTTGAGACAGAGCTTTTCCACTCCGGTATCATGCCGGCGGTTAACCCTGGTATCTCTGTATCACGAGTTGGTGGAGATGCACAGATCAAGGCTATGAAGAAAGTAGCCGGAACTCTGAAACTGATCTATTCGCAGTACCGCGAACTTCAGAGTTTTGCCCAGTTCGGTTCAGATCTGGATGCGGATACCAAGGCTCGTCTGGAACAGGGTGCACGTATCGTAGAAGTTCTGAAACAGAGCCAGAATGCTCCGGTGCCGGTAGAAAAACAGGTAGCGATCCTGTATGCCGTAACCAAGGGCATCCTCGAAAAAGTTAAAGTGGAAGATGTAAATGCATATGAAGCAGGACTGTATACCTACCTTGATGCAGATGCAGCCGGTTTGGAAGTAATGCAGCTGATCAGTACCACAGGCAAGCTGGAACCGGAAACAGAAGAAAAACTGCGTCATGTACTGGAAGCGTATACAGAAAATTTCCTGAATACAAGACCTGACAAATAATGTGATTAGGAGGGTATGATCATATGGCTGGAAATATGAAAGCGGTAAAGCTGCGTATCAAAAGCGTACAGAGTACGATGCAGATTACCAAGGCCATGGAGCTTGTTGCATCCTCCAAACTGCGTAAGGCAAAGGAACGTGCAGAAACCTGCCGTCCTTACTTCACAGAGCTGCATGAGACACTGAAGGACATTGCCAGAGAAAACATTGATTTTTCTTCTGTATACGCCAGAGAGTCATCCAATCCGCGTTACTGCTATGTAGCGATTGCCGGTGACAGAGGTCTGGCTGGTGGATATAATGCCAATCTTTTCAAATGTCTGGAAGCTGCAGCTGAAGGCAAGGATTATGTGGCTCTGCCGATAGGAAAAAAAGCAGTTGAGTATTTCAGACAGAGAGGTATTGAATGTCTGACAGATAAGTTTGCGGAGATCGCAGATATTTCTGTCGCAGACTGTTTTGAGATCGCAAATCTGCTTTGTGAAGAATTCCGCAAAGGAACATTCGGGCATATTGAATTATGTTATACCGTTTTTGCATCCATGCTTTCTCAGCAGCCGGAGGTATTTTCTGTACTTCCTATGACTGACATCCGAGAGGAAAGCGGTGGCAGAGTAGCTACAAGAAATCTCATCCTCTATGAGCCGAATGCAGAAGTTGTGTTTGATGCCGTTGTTCCGGAATATCTGGCGGGACTGGTTTATGGTGGTGTATGTGAAAGTACAGCCAGTGAACTTGCAGCCAGAAGAATGGCTATGGACGCTGCGACAAGTAATGCAGAAGAGATGATCGATAAACTGAATCTGTATTACAACAGAGCGCGACAGGCCAGCATCACGCAGGAAATCACGGAGATTGTTGCAGGTGCGGAAGGGCTTTAAAATATCATAGGAGACTTAAAACATGAGTGAAAAACACATTGGCGAAGTAGTACAGGTCATCGGTCCGGTTCTGGATATCCGCTTTGCGCACGATGAACTCCCGGCTCTTCTCAATGCCATAGAAATAGAATCAAACGGCGCAAAGCTGACGGCCGAAGTAGCACAGCAGATTGGTGATGATGTCGTAAGGTGTATTGCCATGAACTCTACCGATGGTCTTGTCCGGGGCACGAAGGCAGTAGATACCGGCGGCCCGATCACAGTTCCGGTAGGAGATGCCTGCCTGGGACGAGTATTTAACCTTCTTGGAGATCCGGTAGATAACAAACCAGCTCCGGAGGCGAAGGAGCGCTGGTCTATCCATCGTCCGGCTCCTTCTTATGAGGAACAGATGCCGGCTACAGAAATTCTGGAAACCGGTATCAAAGTCGTAGACCTGATCTGCCCATACGCAAAGGGTGGTAAGATTGGTCTGTTCGGTGGCGCAGGTGTAGGAAAAACAGTTCTGATCATGGAATTGATCCACAACGTAGCTACCGCTCACGGCGGTCTGTCTGTATTCACAGGTGTTGGAGAACGTACCCGTGAGGGAAATGACCTTTATAATGAAATGAAAGAAAGTGGGGTTATCGATAAGACGGCCCTGGTTTATGGTCAGATGAATGAGCCACCAGGAGCACGTATGCGTGTCGGACTTTCAGGGCTTACCATGGCGGAGTACTTCCGTGATGAGAAGAACCAGGATGTGCTTCTCTTTATCGACAATATCTTCCGTTTTACACAGGCTGGTTCTGAGGTATCTGCACTTCTTGGACGTATGCCGTCTGCAGTGGGATATCAGCCGACACTGGCAACTGAAATGGGTAACTTGCAGGAGCGAATCACTTCTACACGTAAGGGTTCCATTACATCCGTACAGGCTGTTTATGTGCCTGCCGATGACCTTACAGACCCTGCTCCGGCAACAACTTTCTCACATCTGGATGCTACGACTGTACTTTCCCGTGAAATCTCCAGTCAGGGTATTTATCCGGCAGTAGATCCGCTGGATTCCACAAGTCGTATCCTTTCACCGGAGATCGTTGGTAAAGAGCACTATGAGATTGCAAGATCTGTACAGCGTGTGCTTCAGCGTTACAAAGAACTTCAGGATATCATTGCCATCATGGGTATGGACGAACTTTCTGAAGAAGACAAACGTACAGTAAGCCGTGCACGTAAAGTGCAGAGATATCTGTCCCAGAGCTTCTCTGTAGCAGAACAGTTCACAGGTATGCCTGGTAAATATGTTCCTCTCAAAGAAACCTTAAGAGGATTCAAGATGATTCTCGACGGTGAATGTGATGATATTCCGGAGAGTTACTTCCTGTTTGCCGGTACCATTGATGAAGTATTCGAAAAAGCTAAGAAGCAGTAAAGGAGGTGTCTTATGAGTACCTTCTCTTTACGGATCGGAACACCGGACGGGCTGCTTTTTGAGGGCGATGTGGAACGTGTGGTCTGCAGAAGTATCGGCGGTGATATCGCGATTCTTGCAAGACACTGTAACTTTTGTACTGCTCTTGGAATGGGGGAAGCCAGTGTCGTCATGGCAGATGGAAACAGACGAACTGCGGCCTGTATTGGAGGGATGCTTTCTGTTATGAACGGCACCTGTCGTCTTCTCGCGACCACCTGGGAGTGGAAGGAAGATATTGACGTAGAGCGTGCGCAGGCAGCTAAGAAACGCGCTGAAGAAATGATTGCCAAAGGCGGTCTTACTGACCAGGAATACAAAATGGCATCTGCAAAACTGCAGAGAGCATTGGTGCGTCTGAGTGTAAAAAAATAAGTTATTTGTGCAGGGAGAGTCAGTGGCTCTCCCTGAAATTTTGGGTAAAAGCTTAGTTTTTGAATATTTACGGATTCTCTGTAAAGTGCTATGATGTATCACAATCACAAAATGGATTTGCCGCTACAGCAGGCGGAAGAATAACAGAGAAGAGGGAGTGGGTTTTATGAAAGATACAACGTTGGAGGGAAGGGCAAAAACCAAAAACGGAGTTGCCAGGCTGGCATTCTCCGTATTGTGCATTTTGTTAGAGGTTGTGTTTATTGTTGCGTTGTTTACCAGACTGAACAGATATGCAGAAGCACTGAACCTTCTGACAAGAGTGTTGGGACTGATTGTCATTTTGAATATGTATGCATCGCCGGTCACATCGACGATCAAGATGCCCTGGATTCTTCTGATCCTCGCATTTCCGATCATGGGACTTGGACTGTATCTGCTGGTTGGTCTGAATGGAGGTACGGCAAAGATGCGAAAGCGCTATCAGAAAATTGATGAACAGCTTTTGCCTTGTCTTCCACAGAACCGTACAATTCAGAAAAAACTTGAACAGATACTTCCAAAGGCAGGAAATATATCTTCGTATATTTACAGGAATGCTTTTTATCCGGTGTATCAGAATACGGATGTGACTTATTACGATGAGGCGGCAAAGGGGCTGGAAGCACAGCTTATTGATTTGGCAAAAGCAGAGCACTTTATTTTTATGGAGTACCATGCAATCGAAGATGCCGATGCGTGGCAGCGGATTCAGCATGTGCTGGAAGAACGAGTGAAGGCTGGGGTAGAGGTCCGTGTTTTTTATGATGACATGGGCTCGATTGGCTTTATCAATACAGATTTTATCAAAAAGATGGAGGCTGTCGGAATACGTTGCAGGGTCTTTAATCCATTTGTGCCAGGCTTAAATTTATTTCTGAACAACAGAGATCATCGAAAAATTACGGTGATTGACGGCAAGATTGGATTCACAGGAGGCTATAATCTTGCAAATGAATATTTTAATCTGACACATCCTTATGGACAATGGAAAGATACTGGCATTCGTCTGGAAGGTGATGCAGTACGTTCACTGACGGTGACATTCCTGGAGATGTGGAATGCTGTCAGTGATAAGGATGAAAATGACACGGATCTTGAGCAGTTTCTCCTGGAATATTCATATGAGGCACAGCAGACAGGATTTATACAGCCTTATGCAGATAGTCCACTGGATGATGAACAGGTGGGAGAAGAGGTCTACATCAGTATGGCAGATAAAGCAGAAAAATACTGCTGGTTTATGACACCATATCTGATCATTACGGATGAAATGGCACATGCACTGACACTTGCTGCAAAGCGTGGTGTTGATGTAAGGATCATCACCCCGGGAATTCCGGATAAGAAGTTGGTCTATAATGTCACCAGATCTTTTTATCATGAACTGGTCAAGGATGGGGTTCGGATTTATGAATGGACACCGGGATTTTGTCATGCCAAGATGAGTGTTGCGGATGACTGTATGGCGACTTGTGGAACAATCAATCTGGACTATCGAAGTCTGTATCATCACTTCGAAAATGGATGCTTTATGGCAGACTGTGATGCTGTTCAGGATATTCGAAATGACCTGTATGAGACGATGAAAGAGTGCCGCGAAGTTACAGAAAAATATCGTACAGGACGCAGTGCATACCTGCGACTGGGACAGCTGTTTATGAGATTGTTTGCGGGATTGCTGTAAACAAAATTGTCTTGACAAAAGTGTGAAAATAAGTATATAATACAGAAAATTATACATTTATCAAAAGGAGCGATGTTGCTACAGCATCGCTCCTTTTTGCATTTCCGAAAAAAATGCATTTTTTTGAAGCTGTCGGGAGTACTTTAATGTATAGGAAAAGAGGAGGGAACATCGATATGGAACAGTTGAACGAAATTATTGCACAGATTGATGATTTTGTCTGGGGACCGGTTATGCTGGTCCTGTTGGTAGGAACCGGAATATTTCTTACATTTCGAACAAGATTTCTGACGTGGAGAAATCTCGGATATGCACTGAAGAGTACTCTCAGTAAAGAGGCACGCACAAAGAGTCGTGGGGAAGGGGATGTTTCTCCGTTTTCTGCACTTACAACGGCACTCGCAGCTACTATTGGAACAGGTAATATTGTTGGTGTTGCAACTGCTATGGTATCTGGTGGTCCGGGAGCTCTTGTATGGATGTGGATTTCGGCAGCGTTTGGCCTGACTTCCAAATTCAGTGAGTGCATGCTTGCAATTAAATATCGAGAGATAAATGCCAAGGGTGAGATGAGTGGCGGTCCTATGTATACGATGAAAAAAGGTCTGAAAAATAAGACGTTTGGCGCTGTTCTGGCATGGCTTTTTGCTCTGTTTGCAGTAATTGCTTCTTTTGGAATCGGAAACATGACACAGGGAAACTCTATTGCCGGAGCTTTACATTCTACCTTTAGCGTGCCGACATGGGTAACTGGAATTGTGATCACAGTAGTTTCTTTACTGATTATTGTAGGCGGAATTAAATCCATATCAAAAGTCTCTTCGATTGTCGTTCCCGTTATGGCAATTTTTTATGTCATCTGTGGAATGATCGTAATTTTGGGAAATATTTCCAATTTGCCGTCAGGACTTGCGATGATCTTTAAAATGGCATTTTCAGTCAAAGCGGTTGGTGGTGGCCTCTGCGGTTCCATTGTTGCATCTATGATGAGTGCGATGCGATTTGGTGTTGCACGTGGTGTGTTTTCAAATGAAGCAGGTATGGGTTCTGCTGCAATCACAGCGGCAGCGGCAACTACTGATAATCCGGTACGTCAGGGTTACATAAATATGACCGGTACTTTCTGGGATACGATAGTTGTATGCACGATTACTGGCCTTGCCATTGCATCTTCAGGGGTCCTTGGAATGACCAATGAAGCCGGTGAAATGCTTACAGGTTCGGATGTTACGATTGCCGCATTTAAGACAATCCTTGGAACTTCAGGCGGATGGCTTGTAACAATCGGCATCACATTGTTTGCATTTTCCACGATTCTGGGATGGGAATATCATGGAGAAAAAGCTTTTGAATATCTTCTGGGAACACACAAATTTAACATGATTTACCGAGTTGTATTTTCGCTGGTCGCTTATTTGGGATGTACACAGACATTGAGCCTTGTATGGAATTTTTCGGATATTGCGAATGCACTTATGGCGATTCCAAACCTGATCTGTATGTTGCTTTTAAGTGGTGAGATCGCAAAAGATATTCAGGAATTTCAGTCTGAAATATATTCCTGTTAGTATTGACTCACCCGGTGTCTTTAAAGTACAATAAAACAGAATAAAACGAAAACAGAACAGACTCTGACGGCAAGGAATTCATCCGAGCGGGAATAGTTGTTGATGTGAAATTTACAGGACTTCTCTACCCTGACGGTGGAGGAGTCTTTTTGTATGTATGGGGAGGTATTTGCAAATGCTGAAAGTGGCAATTTATGGAAAGGGTGGTATCGGGAAATCGACAGTGACTTCCAATCTGGCGGCGGCTTTTGCTTCTATGGGGAAGAAAGTCATTCAGATTGGCTGTGATCCGAAGGCAGATTCTACGATCAATCTGCTTGGTGGAGAACCACTTCGCCCGGTTATGAACTATATGCGGGAAGAGGACGAGGAACCGGAGAAACTGGAAGACATTTCACGTGAAGGATTCGGAGGCGTTCTCTGTATTGAAACAGGCGGTCCGACACCGGGACTTGGGTGTGCCGGAAGAGGAATTATTGCGACATTCCAGCTTCTGGAGGATTTGAGATTATTTGAAACATACCAGCCGGATGTGGTTCTTTATGATGTGCTTGGTGATGTAGTGTGCGGAGGATTTGCTGCACCGATTCGTGAAGGATATGCAGAGAAAGTGCTGATCGTGACATCCGGAGAGAAGATGGCTTTATATGCTGCAAATAATATTTCCAGTGCCGTGAGAAACTTCGAAGATCGGAGTTATGCGCGGGTTTTCGGTATTGTTTTGAATCATCGAAACGTCGAAAATGAAACAGAAAAAGTGCAGGCATTTGCAGACAAGAGCGGTATTCCGATTGTTGGTGAGATACCGAGAAGTGATGAGATCATCCGATGGGAAGACCAGGGTAAAACAGTGATCGAAGGAGATGCAAAGTCCTCGATTAGCAGACGTTTTTTTGATCTGGCAGAGATGCTTTTGAAAGCAGAGGAAGAAGAATGAGCAGAGCTTATTATTGTACAGTAGAAGAACTGAATGAACGTGGAAGAGAGAATATCCCGGGTCAGTTTAAATCAAATATGCATCTTATTTACAGTTCTCCGGCGACCCTTGCCTTTAACTCTCCGGGAGCAGAAGGGTTCGGAGTCAAGAGAGCAGGGCTGGCAGTTCCGGGTTCGATCATGCTGATCGTGGCTCCGGGATGCTGTGGGCGAAATACGTCTCTGATCAGTTCCATGCGCGAATATGACAATCGCTTTTTTTATTTGATGATGGATGAGACAGATATTGTGACTGGCCGTCATCTGAAGAAAATCCCAAAGGCAGTGGCAGAAATCTGTGAAGGTCTTGAGAAGAAGCCTTCTGTTGTGATGATCTGCATCACCTGTGTAGATGCACTTCTTGGCACAGATATGGAGCGTGTGTGCCGAAAAGCAGAAGAAAAAGCGGGGCTTCCGGTGCGGCCGTGCTACATGTATGCACTGACCAGAGAAGGACGAAAACCACCGATGGTACATGTACGACAGTCCTTATATTCCCTGCTAGAGCCGACAAAAAAGAAGGGAAATGTCGTTAATCTTCTGGGATTTTTCTCACCGCTTGTGGATGACTGTGAGCTGTATGATCTCCTTCACAGTGCAGGAATTAAGACAATCCACGAGATATCCAGATGCAGAGATTTTGAAGAATATAAGACGATGGCGGAGGCGAATTTCAATCTGGTTTTGCATCAGGAATCACGTTATGCGGCGGAGGATTTTAATGACAGACTGAAGATTCCATTTATTGAGTTACGACGTTTATATCAGACGGATAAGATACAGAATCAGTATCAGGCACTTGCGTCTGTACTGGGCATTTCCTTCGAGCTGGACGAGTATCGAGAAGCAGCAGAACAGGGAATCGAGGATTTCCGAAAAGTCTGTCCGGATGCATCATTTGCAGTCGGGGAATGCATGAACGGGGATCCGTTTGAACTGGCACTGGCTCTTCTGAAATATGGATTCAAAGTACCTGAGATTTATGGAACGATTACGGCAGAGAACTTTGTGTATATGAAACAGCTTGCACTCTTAAGCCCGGAAACGAGGGTGTTTTCCAATATGGAACCAACCATGATCTATTACGATCCGGCACAGAGCGGAGTGAATATCACCATAGGCAAGGATGCCCTTTATTACCATCAGGACTGTCCTGGACTGATGTGGAACCAGGACGAACAGCCGTATGGATTCGCCGGGGTGAGAAGGCTGTTTGAGGCGTTAAAGGAGGTGGCTGGATGAGAGGACTTCGGAAATACCTGACGCCGTTCGCACCAGATCAGTCAGGTGCGGTGTCAGTACTTTTTGAACTGGGAGGTATTGTGGTGATCTGCGATGCCGGAGGATGCACCGGCAATGTCTGTGGATTTGATGAGCCACGGTGGTTTGAACAGAAAAGTGCAATTTTCAGCGCCGGACTTCGAGATATGGATGCAATCCTGGGACGTGATGACCGCCTGGTGGCGAAGCTTGCTGATGTGGTGCAGAAGATAGATGCAACGTTTGTAGCAGTGATTGGAACTCCGGTTCCAGCAGTTATCGCAACAGACTATCTTGCGCTTAAACGCATGAGTGAAAAAAAGATAAAACTGCCAATCCTGACAGTAGATACAGACGGAATGGAACTCTATGACAAAGGCGAAGAGAAAGCTTTTCTGGAGCTTTTTAAGATTTTTGCGATAGAAAAATATCAGGCGGAAGAAGACAGAATTGGTATTCTGGGGATGACACCGCAGGATGTCAGTGACCTTGACGCGGCAGACAAAATACGTGATCTATATCAGCAGAAATATGGCAAACAGGCAGTCTGTTACTGCATGGGAGACGGACTGGAAGAGATAAGAGAAGCCTCCTCAGTAAGTAGAAATATCGTTGTTTCGCCGGCGGCACTAATGACAGCAAAGTATCTGGAAAAGACATTTGGGACACCGTATGAAATTCACTATCCGCTGGTGGATGAACTAATTCCAGATGTAGATTATACCGGTAAAGAAGTTCTCATTGTACACCAGCAGGTAATTGCAAATTCTATTCGAAAAGAACTGTTGAAGAAGGGTGCAAAAAGAGTTCAGATTGCAAGCTGGTTTATGATGAAAAAAGAGCTTTTGGCAGATGGTGATGTGCTTCTCCGAGATGAGGATGCTTACATAGAACTTGTGCAAAATGGAGATTTTGATATCATTTTTGCAGATGGATGTATGGAGCGGATGATACCAGAATTTAAGGGAATATTTGTAGACACACGGCATTTTGCGGTGTCTGGAAAGTTGATTGGAAAATAAAAATCCTGCTGTATTTATGAAGTGATACAGTAGATTGGAGAAACTTATGAGTGAAGAGATTACCAGACAGATCCGTGTCTATGGAATCGTGCAGGGGGTAGGATTCCGGCCAACAGTCAGCCGTCATGCAGCTGCTCGTGGAATACATGGAAATGTTTGTAACAAGGGGCCTTATGTGGAAATCTATGCACAGGGACCAGAGGAAGCTGTCAGCGGATTTATTTCAGATATCGAGAATCGACCGCCGAAGCGTGCGGCAATCCTTAAAATAAATGTAGAAAATATAGAGAATTCGGAGAGATATACACAGTTTGATATCATCGAGAGCGAGAAGACAAAGGGTGAAATTTTTGTTTCTCCGGATATCGCAATCTGTGAGGAATGCAAAGAGGAAATGTTTGATCCGAAGAATCGGAGATATCTGCATCCGTTTATCAACTGCACCTGTTGCGGACCGAGACTGACGATTCTGGATTCGCTTCCTTATGATCGTGAGCGGACCAGTATGAAAGAGTTTCCGATGTGTCCGGACTGTGCGAAAGAATACAATGCTCCTGCGACCAGAAGATACGATGCACAGCCGGTATGCTGTAATGAATGTGGTCCGGAAGTGTATCTGATCGGCAGAGAAGAACGGGGCAGAGAAGCAATCACTTATGCGAGAAAAACGATTGCCGGGGGCGGAATTGTTGCAATCAAGGGAATCGGAGGATTTCATCTTTGCTGCGATGCTTCGAATGAAACAGCAGTTCGGAAACTTCGCCAGCTTAAACGTCGTCCGATGAAGCCGTTTGCAGTGATGGCAAAAAATCTCGAAGCAGTCAGAAAAGAATGTGAAGTGAGTGCAGAACAGACCAGGATCCTAGATGGACATCAGAAACCGATCCTGCTTCTGGATAAGAAAAAAGAAGCAAAAATCCTCTGTCCGTCCGTAGCACCGGGCAATCCCAAAGTTGGTGTAATGTTGCCGTATGCACCAGTACAGCTTTTGATTTTTACATATGATGATGGAATTGAAATGCCGGAATTTCTGGTAATGACCAGTGGAAATACTTCTGGTGCGCCAATCTGTCGTGATGATCAGGAAGCAGAGGCAGAATTGTCCGGATTCTGCGACTGCATGCTGTCCCATGACCGCAAGATCCGTATCCGTGCGGACGATTCGGTAATGGATTTTTATGAGGACAGACCATATATGATCCGACGTTCCAGAGGGTATGCACCTCTTCCGTTTATGGTTTCCACACCATATCGAGGACAGGTGCTTGCCATTGGTGGAGAACTCAAGAATTCTTTTTGCATTGGTGTGGATAACCGATTTTATCCGTCTCCATATGTCGGAGATCTGGAAGATCTGCGAACGGTAAAAGCACTTCGGGAGACTGTAGGAAGGATGGAAACACTGCTGGAAGTAGAACCGGAGATTGTATGCTGTGATATGCATCCAAAGTACAATTCTGTGATGGTCGCGGAAGAACTGGGACTTCCGGTGGTGAAAGTGCAGCATCATTATGCACATATCCTTTCCTGCATGGCAGAAAATGACTGCGCAGAGCAGGTGATCGGTGTATCTTTTGATGGAACCGGATATGGAACTGACGGTACGATCTGGGGAGGAGAAATCCTGTTATCAGATTTAGATGGATTCACGAGAGTGGGAAGTGTGATGCCATTTCTTCAGGTTGGTGGAGACGCTTCTTCGAAAGAAGGATGGAGAATTGCAGTTTCTCTGATCTATGGAATGACAGGTGACAGAAAAAAAGCAGCTGAAATCACAGAAAAATTAGAACTTTGTACGAAACAGGAAGCAAACGTGCAGTTTACCATGGCAGATCGTAAGATCAATGCCGTGATATCAACCAGTGCAGGACGATTGTTTGACGGTGTGAGTGCGATGCTTGGAATCCGAAGGAAGTCTACATTTGAAGGTGAGGCTTCTATGGCACTGGAATTTGCAGCAGAAGAGTACCGGGAAACTATGCTTGAAAAGAGTAAACAACAAATTCAGGAAACTGAAAAATATGGTTACGATAAAGAGGATACAGATACTCTCAGTAGAAATGAAAATCTGTCAGAGACAGAAGAAATAAAGAGAATGGATGACAAGTTGATTTCTGCAGGTGATCGCTTGCTGCTCAACACAGAATCCCTGATAAAAGAAATCCTGAATCGTCAATTAAATGGAGAAGATCCGGGCAAGCTGGCATACTTTTTCCATCGGGAGCTTGCCTGCCAGATCACGGCAGCCTGTGTGAAGATCAGAGAACTGAGCGGCTGTAATAAAGCAGCCTTAAGTGGCGGGGTTTTTCAAAACAGACTGCTTCTGGAGCTGACTGATCATATGCTTCTGGAACAGGGATTTGAAGTGTTGAAACATCAGCTGCTGCCGCCAAATGATGGTGGGATTGCGCTGGGACAGGCTGTGTATGCGATGGCATATCTGGAAAAAGCATAGAGACAAAGACTATATAAAATAATACAAGTTACATAGTAAAAGGGAGGCATTACCATGTGTGTAGGGTTATCAGCAAAAGTAGTAAAAATCAGTGAAGGAACAGCAGTTGTAGATGCTGGTGGAGCTAAGAGAGAAGTTTCCGCACAGCTTCTGGAAGACCTGGAGCCAGGCGATTATGTGATGGTTCACGCAGGCGTTGCAATTGCAAAGATCACCGATGAAGATGATGACGAAACAGATCAGTTAATGGAGGAACTGCTGTAATGGGAGAAGAGAAAAAAAGAACAGCGCGGGAGATCATAGAGAACTATGATGGTGCGGCAGTCCGTATCATGGAAGTCTGTGGAACACATACACACGAGATATTTCGACTTGGCATTCGCAAACTTCTGCCACCACAGGTGGAATTGATCTCTGGTCCGGGATGCCCGGTCTGCGTAACACCAGTCGGATTTATTGATGAAGCGGTGTGGTTGGCACTGAAAAAAAATGTGACGATCTGTACCTTTGGAGATCTGGTACGAGTGCCTGGAACGGAAATGAGCCTTGCAGGAGCAAGAGAAAAAGGAGCAAAGATCAGAATCGTTTATTCTCCGGCCGATGCAGAAAAATATGCTCTTGAACATCCGGAAGAACAGGTCGTTTTTCTTTCTGTCGGTTTTGAAACAACGACACCGGCAGAGTGCCTTTCTGTAAAACAGGCGAAGAAAGATGAGCTTTCTAATTATTCTCTGTTAATGGCGAACAAAACCATGCCACAGGCATATGAAGCCTTAAAAGGAAGTGCAGATGTTTTTCTGTATCCCGGACATGTCAATGCAATCACAGGTACGGAACTCTGTGAAGATTTGACAGAGGAAGGGGTAAGTGGTGTTGTGGCCGGTTTTACAGCAAAAGAGCTTCTCACAGCACTGGCGGTTGCACTGGTGAAATTTCAGGAGGGAAAACCATTCTTTGTAAACTGCTATCCGCGAGTTGTGAAGCCGGAAGGAAGTCGTGAGGCACAACAGCTTACCGAAGAAATGACAGAGGCGTGCGATAGTGAGTGGAGAGGTCTTGGAGTGATTCCAAAGTCAGGAGTCTGCCTCAAAAAAGAATGGAGTGCATTTGATGCAAGAAAGAAATACAACATTCCATCGATTCAGGGCAAAGCGAATCCTGCCTGTCGGTGCGGAGATGTCCTGCAGGGAAAATGTAAACCATCCGATTGCAAAGTATTTGGGAAAGTCTGTACCCCGCAACATCCGGTAGGCGCGTGTATGGTTTCGAATGAAGGTGCATGTTCGGCTTATTATGCGTATGGAGACAATCAATAAATCAACGTATTCCGAATGATTGTAAGACTGCGAGAATTACGAAGTAATGAAGCAATCTGCAGGTATGATAATATTAAGAAAAAAGAGGATGATCCTATGAGCAGTTTAAAAGATAAAACAGTAACGATGGCACACGGTGCCGGAGGTCGCCAGACCTCTGAACTGATCGACCAGATTTTTGCAGCACATTTTGCAAATCCGGATCTGACTGCAGATGATGCAGCAGTATTGACTCCGCCGGCAGGAAAAATGGCAGTATCAACAGACGGATTTATCGTTTCACCGGCATTCTTTCCGGGAGGAAATATTGGTAAACTTTCTATCTGTGGAACAGTCAATGATCTTGCCTGCATGGGTGCAAAACCACTCTATCTGACCTGTGCATTTGTTATCGAAGAGGGATTTCCGATGGAAAAACTGGAAGAAATCGTTTCTGCGATGGAAAAAACGGCGACAGAAGCAGGTGTACATATCGTGTCCGGAGACACCAAAGTAGCCGGAAAAGGACAGGTGGATGGTGTTTTTATCACAACGACCGGAATGGGACAGATTGAAGACGGAGTAAATGTTGGCGGAACACTTGCGCATCCGGGAGATGCGATTATCGTGACCGGAGATGTCGGAAGACATGGATGCACGATCCTTCTTGCAAGAGAAGATTTCGGAATTGAAGCAAATGTTACCAGCGACTGCGCGCCTCTCTGGAAAACAGTAGAAGCTGTTATGAACACGACTCATGATCTCCATGTAATCCGCGATGCTACAAGAGGTGGTGTCGGAACTGTTCTCTATGAAATAGCCGGACAGAGCAATGTTGGGATTCGACTTGATGCCGCCTCCGTTCCGGTAGCACCGGAAGTCAAAGGAGTCTGTGGCATGCTCGGACTCGAACCACTTTATCTGGCATGCGAAGGCCGTATGGTCATCATGGCACCAAAAGCCGAAGCTGAAAAAATCGTAGAGACTCTCCGCAAATGTCCATACTCCAAAGATGCTGCCATTATCGGAGAAGTTATTGATGATCAGCCGGGTAAAGTCGTCATGACCACTGAAATCGGCACTCAGGCACTCCTTCCACAGCCGGGGGGAGAGTTACTGCCACGTATATGTTAAGATATGAGTAATCATTAATTATGAGTAATCACGAATCTGCACAGAGATAGAAAAACTGGTTTCCTGACACACTGCGATTTCTGTTCGTTACGTGCGCTTGTTTGCTGTCATTCGCGCAAACTCGGCTTTGCCTCAGACAGTGCGCTCGGTGACAGCAGCTAGCACATAACTCTCGACGAAATCTCCGTTTGCCGTCAGTTCAATCCAGTTTTCTACTCGTGCAGAATTCTGTTGACTGGATGAATTTAATAATATATTGCTCTGTTCAGAAGAATGTCCCATGAGGGCACTGAACAGCTATAATTATTGTATGTATAACACGGAGGACTAACATGGATACTAGAGTAGCAGTAATCTCCATCATTGTAGAGGACAACAATTCGATTGAAACTTTAAACCAGCTCCTTTACGATGCCCGTGACCATATCATCGGTCGCATGGGTATCCCATACCGTGAAAAAGGAATCAGCATCATCAGTATTGCCATTGATGCTTCACAGGATATCATCAGTGCTCTTTCCGGCAAGATTGGCCGACTGAAAGGCGTATCCACGAAGACCGCTTATTCCAATGTCATCACACACATGGAGGAAAAACATGATTAAAATAGCAGTGTACGGCAAAGGTGGCATTGGCAAATCAACGACTGTATCCAATGTGGCAGCAGCACTTGCAGAAAAAGGTTTGACAGTTATGCAGATTGGCTGTGATCCAAAAGCAGATTCCACGATTCAGCTTCGTCACGGAAAAGAAATGAGAACGGTGCTTGATCTTTATAATGAAAAAAAGCAGAACCTCAAACTCAAAGACATGACCATGGTCGGTTATCAGGGCGTGATCTGTGTAGAGGCAGGTGGTCCGACACCAGGGCTTGGCTGCGCGGGACGTGGAATCATTACGGCTCTTGAAAAATTAAAGGAAACCGGAGCGTATGAAACCTATAAACCGGATATTGTCCTTTATGATGTACTGGGGGATGTTGTTTGCGGGGGCTTTTCCATGCCAATGCGAAAAGGATATGCGGACAAAGTTTTGATTATCACATCCGGGGAAAATATGGCAATCCATGCCGGGGCCAATATTGCCATGGCGGTACAGAATTTCAGAAACCGTGGTTATGCTGCCCTTGGAGGAATTATCCTGAATCGCCGCAATGTAAAACGGGAAGAAGAAAAAGTACAGGAACTTGCGGAAGATTTTGAAACAAAGGTAATCGGAAAACTTACCCACAGTGATCTGGTTACAGACGCAGAAGAACAGGGAAAGACTTTGATGGAATGTTATCCGGAAAGCGAAATGGCAACAGAATACCGCATACTGGCAGAGCAGATTCTGAACCTCTGCAGAGAGGATGGTTTATGCTGAAACGAGTTGGTGGTGAGATAGATCCGGAAGGTGCGGTTACAACGATTGGAGAGGCTGATTTTCCTGTTCCATTTCCAACAGGTCTGGAATTTAATTCTCCCGCACATGGTAACTGGAACATTGTTCATACCGGAATGCTGATGCCAGAGGCAATCCAGATTTATGTCTGTGCAGACAACTGCATGCGGGGTGTTGTCCTGACAGCGGCAGAGATGAATGCAGCAGAACGTTTTTCCTTTGTGATTGTAGAAGAAGAAAATCTTCTCAATGGAAATCTGGAGGATGTGACGATCGAAGGCGTGACCGATGTCCTGAAGAAACTTGAAAAAAAACCGAAAGCAGTGCTTCTTTTTACAGTATGTCTGCACCATTTTCTGGGATGTGACCTGGAACTGGTGTATGGAGAACTGGAAGCACGCTTTCCGGAGATCGTGTTCGTACGCTGTTATATGGATCCGATCATGCAGAAGCATGGAGCTACGCCGGATCAGAAACTACGCAAAGCAATGTATGATCCTCTGACAGCAGGACACATTGATAAGAAAACAGTGACTCTTGTCGGAAGTGACTTTGTGCTGGATAAAAACAGTGATATCAAGCGTTTGCTGAAAAATAAGGGATACACGTTAAGAGAAATCCCGGCATGCAAAAACTGGGAAGAATACCAGTGTCTTGGTGCAGGAGAATTTTTTATTTCCTGCTATCCTCCGGCTAAATATGGTGCAGAAATGCTGGCCGAAAGACTGAACAGAAAACATCTGTATCTGCCGGGAAGTTTTGATTATAGGGAAATTAAAGAAGAACTGAGAAAGCTGCTACAGGAGCTGCAGACGGGCCAGGAACAGGAGAATGTTTTAGGTATAGAAACAATATCTGAAGAACTGGAAGCTTTTTGCAAACGAGAAATTACACTCTGCGAAAATGCTGTTGGTCACGCCAAAGCAATCATTGGTGATACTTCGATCGTCCTGGACTATCTGTATCATCCCAGACCACTTGGACTTGCAGGTTTTCTTCTGAAACATGGATTTCATGTGACAACGGTTTACCTTGACAGTGTAAGCCCGGAAGAAAAAAATGTATTTGACTGGTTAAAGATACATCATCCAGATCTTGAACTCTGTGCTACGATTCAGGCAAAGATGCGTGTCCTTCCACGCCATACAGAAGAGAAAGTTCTTGCCATTGGGCAGAAAGCCGCCTGGTTTTCCGGCAGCAGTTATTTTGTTAATATGGTGCAGGGTGGTGGTCTATGGGGCTTTGATGGGATTCGAAGGACTCTGGAATTGATGACAGAAGCTTTTCTCGAAGAAAAAGCTCCGGAAGATCTGATCATTCGCAAAGGATGGGGGTGCGAAAGCTGCATATGAGACAGTCGTATAAGATTATACCGGTTTATACTGCGGATGTTTCAGGCGTGTGTTCTGCCCTGTATGAACTTGGCGGTATGGTGGTCATGCACGATCCTTCAGGCTGTAATTCTACCTACAATACGCACGATGAGATTCGCTGGTACGATCAGGACAGTCTGATCTATATTTCCGGGCTGACAGAGATCGATGCAGTCATGGGAAATGATGCGAAATTTATTCATGATATTGAAGAAACGGCGCGAGAATTGAAGCCAAGGTTTATTGCCCTTGCGGGTTCTCCAATCCCATTTATGAATGGGACAGATTTTCCTGCAATTGCCCAGGTGATTGAGACAGAGACAGGAATTCCGGCTTTTGCCATTCCAACGAATGGTATGCATGATTACACTTATGGTGCAGGAATTGCTCTGGCAAGGATTGCAGAGCGATTTACAGGAGAGTCGGAAACTGTATCAAAAACAGCAGAATCGGCAATTGACAGAGAATCGTCAGTCAACCAACCTCATACGCTCAATCTCCTTGGTGTAACCCCACTGGATTTTGGGCCACAGACCAATGTAGATATCATGAAGAAAAATCTTCAAAAATATGGATGGGAAGTTGTTTCCTCCTGGGCTATGGGTGATACACTTGAAAATTTGTCCCGCACAGGCGAAGTAGAAATGAATCTGGTTGTTTCTTCCGTGGGACTTCCGGCTGCGAAGATACTTAGAGAGAAATTCGGGACTCCGTATGTCATCGGAACTCCGATCAGCGGATTTACAGAAGAACTTATACAGATCATGAACAAAAAAATCCCATATGAAACAGAAGGCAGAAATGAGGAAAAGAATAATGATTCGACAGCGTATCTTGCAAACCGTTTAAGCGGGGTACCGGAAATTACCCTCATTGGTGAAGCTGTAACCATGGGCTCGCTGGCGGCATTCATCGAAAAAAAATATCAAAAACCAGTCCGTGTTATCTGTCCTTTGGAAACTCACGAGAATCTTCTGGCGACAAATGACTGTACAGCAAATGGCGAAGAAGAGATGGAAAAGCTGCTGAGAGATGCAGACATTATTGTGGCGGATCCTCTGTATCGTCCGATCTGCCCGAAGCAGAGCCAGTTTTATGAGCTTCCGCATATTGCATTTTCCGGTCGGATCTTCCTGAAAGATATCAAACGTAAATATCCTGAAATGATATATCAGAGCCAAGAGAAAATAATGTGACCTGGAGCAGCAGTTCCGGTATGGGCAGCAGAGGCAGAAACAGAGGAAACTGCAGAATAAAATACAAAAAATATATTGACGAAACAAAAATTTTGGTGCTATGATGAGAAAAAGACTGAACGGAGGAATTTCTCATGAAAACATTTGAAACTAAAAAAGCACCTGCAGCAATTGGACCATATTCTCAGGCTAAAATGGCAGGGAATTTTGTATTCGCATCCGGCCAGATTCCGGTAGATCCGGCAACCGGCGAAGTAGCAGGGGATAAGATCGAGACTCAGGCTGAGCAGTCCTGCAAAAATGTTGGAGCGATCCTTGAAGAAGCTGGTCTTACATTTGACAATGTTATAAAGACAACATGCTTCCTTGCTGATATGGCAGATTTTGCTGCATTTAATGCAGTCTATGAAAAATACTTCACAAGCAAACCGGCTCGTTCCTGCGTTGCTGTAAAACAGCTTCCGAAGAATGTTCTGTGTGAAGTAGAAGCGATTGCAGTAGCTGAATAAGTCTGTCAGATCGTATGGCATTAAATAAGTCAGAAAAAAGAAGATTTCCATGACGGGAGTCTTCTTTTTTTCTTGTAATTTGAAAATTCTCATGTATAGTATAAGAAGAAATAGGGTGGCTGCTGTTTGGCGGATATTATCTGTGAATGGCAGTGAAGGATGACAGATAGGAGGCAGCATGGCAAAAAAGAAATTTTATGCAGTAAGACAGGGAAGAAAGATAGGGATGTTCCTTACCTGGGATGAGTGTAAGAAGCAGGTAATGGGGTATCCGGGCGCGATATATAAGAGCTTTGGGACGGAAGAGGAAGCAAAGGAATATCTGGGAATTGCTGTGGCTGTAGATGAGATGCAGGGAGGTGATCCGTCAGCAGGTGCGGTGGAAATCTACGTTGATGGAAGCTATCATGCAGGCACGAAAGAATTTTCCTACGGGATGGTGGTTCTGATCAATGGAAAAGAAGAGAAATTTTCGCAGAAAATGTCTGATCCAGAGTTGGCGCAGATGCGAAATGTGGCTGGTGAGATCAAAGGAAGTGAAGCAGCGATGCAATACGCTCTGGACCACAAAATCCCTTCTATTATAATTTATCACGATTATCAAGGTATCGCGAGCTGGTGCAATGGTGACTGGAAAGCAAACAAAGCCGGAACGATTGCATATCGTGATTTTTATCGTAAGGCGAAAGAACGGGTTCACATTGAATTTCGAAAAGTCAAAGGACATTCTAATGATAAGTACAATGATATGGTCGATGAACTTGCAAAAGAAGCACTTGGAATCCATTGACAAAATCTGCCCAAAAGACTTATACTATCACTGTCTCTGGCATGACCGGAGCAAAACTTTTTGAGGAGGATACTATCATGAAAAACAACAGCAGTATCAAAACCGTGGTTGCTGTCGGAATTGGCGCAGCACTGTTCTTTGTACTCGGACGTTTTGTTGCAATACCGAGCCCGGTACCGAACACAAATATCAGTCTTCAGTATGCAGTACTTGCACTTCTGGCTACTATGTATGGACCGGTTGCAGGCGGACTGATCGGGTTTATCGGCCACGCACTGATCGATCTTTCCTGGGGTGGAAGTCCGTGGTGGAGCTGGGTAATCACATCAGCATTTGTCGGCGTGGTTATCGGACTGTTTGCCAAGAAACTTGATGTTCAGGAGGGTGAATTCGGAAAAGGCAAAGTTGCTGTATTTGTAGTTGCAAATGTGATCGCGCATGTGATCGGATGGGTAGTTGTAGCACCTGTACTTGATATTCTGATCTATGCAGAACCTGCAAACAAAGTATTTGCACAGGGTGTATTTGCAGCGGTTTCTAATACAGTCACCGGTGTGATCGTAGGTGGACTTCTTGTTCTGGCATATACAAAGACGATTGCCAAGAAGGGTTCCCTGGATCAGGAATAAGATATGGAGTTGCTGTTCACAGGTGTTCATGCAGAAGTGGACAGCGTCGGAAAAGCCTTCTCATGTAGCTTATATGGCTTGTGGAAAGGCTTTTTCTATTGTTGATCAGATAGTATTCTTGAATTGTTTTTGTAGTTATTGAATGGTTAATATAAATTTTGAGGTGTTTGAATGGCTGAGAAAAAATCCCCTGTTATTTCATTTAAAGATTTTTCATTCCAGTACAGGGCGCAAAAAAAACCTACACTGACTGGAATCAATCTGGATATTTATCCAGGTGAAAAAGTGCTGATCGCGGGACCTTCCGGAAGTGGAAAAAGTACCCTGGCAGGATGTATCAACGGACTGAATCCTTTTTCAAATCCGGGAGAATGTAAGGGAACATTGACGGTGGATGGTGTGGATGCACCACACAGCAGTATTTTTGAATTATCTGCGCATGTAGGAACGGTTCTTCAGGATCCGGATGGACAGTTTATCGGACTGACGGTTGGTGAGGATATTGCATTTGCTCTGGAAAACAGTTGTACTCCTCAGGATGAAATGCATGCGATCACCAGACATGCGGCAGAACTGGTAGGAATCGAGAAGCATCTGGATTATGCACCGCATGAACTCTCTGGTGGACAGAAGCAGAGAGTCAGTCTTGCGGGTGTCATGGTAGATCAGGTAAAAATCCTCCTGTTCGATGAGCCTCTGGCAAATCTTGATCCGGCAGCAGGAAAACAGGCGATTGAGCTGATTGATGAGATCCGGAAAAAAACGGATACGACAGTTCTGATCATTGAGCACCGTCTGGAAGACGTTCTCTGGAGAAACGTAGACCGTATCATATTGGTAAATGAAGGAACGATCCTTGCAGATATGACTCCGGATGAATTGCTTTCTACCAGCCTGCTGGCAGACAATGGCATTCGTGAGCCTCTTTATGTGACTGCGATGCGCTATGCAGGAATCGACATTACAAAGGAAAAGAGGCCGGCACACGTGGATTCTGTTGTGCTGAATGAAGGAGACCGTAAGAGATTACAGGAATGGTTTGAGGCACAGCCGTTTAAAGAAGAGGCCGGAGAACGGGAAAAGCTTCTGGAAGTGAAGAATCTCAGTTTTGGATATACGAAAGAGCATCAGACACTTCATAATGTCAGCTTGTCAATTGACAAAGGAGAGATGGTCAGTATCGTGGGAAGGAATGGCGCCGGAAAATCAACGTTTTCCAAACTTGTATGTGGATTTGAGGATCCGGATTCCGGAGAGATTCTGTTCCATGGAAAAGATCTGTTAAAGGAGAATATCCGTCACCGTGCGAAATATATCGGATATGTTATGCAGAATCCAAATCAGATGATTTCGAAGACGATGATCTATGAGGAAGTAGCACTGAGTCTCCAGAAGGCAGGAATGCCGGAGGAGAAAGTTCGGCAGAAGGTAGAAGATACATTGAAGATCTGCGGACTTTATCCGTTTCGTAACTGGCCGGTTTCAGCTTTGAGTTTTGGACAGAAGAAACGTGTGACGATTGCAAGTGTACTGGTGCAGGATCCGGAACTGATCATTCTGGATGAGCCGACTGCCGGGCAGGATTTTAAACATTATACAGAGATCATGGAGTTTTTGCGTAAACTCAATGAACGTGGTGTGACAGTCGTGATGATCACACACGATATGCACCTGATGTTGGAATATACACCAAGAGCACTGGTATTTTCCGATGGACAGCTGATCGCAGACCGCAGAGCATCCGAAGTACTCTGTGATCCGGAACTGATCGAACGTGCGGCACTGAAAGAAACAAGTCTTTTTACTCTGGCAAATCATTGTGCGATCACACCGCCGGAAGCATTTGTGGAACGATTTATCGGAGAGGACAGGGAGGTGAGAAGCCATGGCTGCTAAAACGGTACTAAATTATCTGGATCGCGACAGCGTGGTACACAAAATGACAGGAACAACCAAGCTGGCATTTTTCCTGTTGTTCACGTTCGCAAGTATGATCACTTATAATACCTGGGTGCTGTTGGGATTGTTTGCAGTCAGCCTTGCTGCATTTAAACTCAGTAAGATCAAATACCGTGAAGTTCGGTTTATGATGATCTTTATGCTTGTTTTTCTGCTTTTGAACAACCTGTTTATTTTTCTGTTTGATCCGAATCAGGGAACGAATCTGTATGGAACAAGGCATGTATTGCGTCATTTGTTTTGGAGATATGATGTGACCGCAGAGCAGCTGTTTTATATGTTGAATATTTCGCTGAAATATTTTGTAGCCCTTCCAGTTGCGATCCTGTTTATTTCTGCGACAAATCCGAGCGAGTTTGCCGCCAGTCTGAACAGTATTGGAATTTCCTATAAAGTAGGATATTCTGTGGCAATCGCACTTCGTTATATTCCGGATATTCAGAGGGATTATCACAGTATCAGCCAGGCACAGCAGGCAAGAGGTGTGGAACTTGGAAAAAATGAACACTTCTTTTCCAGATTAAAGAATTCTGTTAATATTCTATTACCGTTGATTCTGACGAGTCTGAACCGTATTGATACGATCTCTAATGCGATGGAACTGCGTGGATTTGGGAAGAATAAGAAACGGACGTGGTATACCAGACGGCCGTTTGAGCGGAGAGATTTTGCGGCGCTTGGACTGGGCGTAGTGCTGCTGGTTGTAAGTCTGATGGTGACAATTAAGTTTGGAAGGTTCTACAATCCTTTTATATAAATAGAATGAAAAAACAGCGGGATATCTTCTCCATACGACAGAAGAAGAATCCCGCTATTTTTACATATTGCGATATCATTTATACGAAAGCTTATCGATTTGAAATATCAGGAGAAGAACAGGTCTCAGGGCGCATGCCATGGGAAATTGTTAATACAAATTAACGGGTTACAGGGAAGTACCCAGTGCTGCCTTCTTAACCTGTACCAGTGCCTTTGATACTGCCGGAATGGAAATCACGATCACTGTGATGATTCCTTCTGCAAGCAGATAGCTGTAGTTATATACGATCGGATAAATTGCAGTCAGGGATTTTGGAAAGTTATCCGGCATGTAGCTCATCCAGTACAGATATCCGCCAAGTGCATGAAATGCACCTCTGGCAATAACTGCCACAATGTATCCTTTAAGCAGACCATGGCTTTGCTTTGCGAAGAATCCGGCAACTCCAAGGGCAGCGAATGCAAGAATGTAGTCACAGCACACCTGGAAGAAGGAAAGTACATATGGTTCCTGGATAAACTGCAGGATTCCATAAGCAAGGCCAACTGTGATACCGGTGCCTACACCATACCAGTTAGCAGCCAGTACAATAAACAGCATACTGCAAAGAGTAACGCTTCCGCCCCACGGCAGAGTAATAATCTTCAGGTAAGAAGTGATAAAAGCGAGTGCCATAGCTACAGCACAGAATACAAGCTGTCTTGTAGTCAGTTTGTGTTTTTCTGAGTGTTTTCCTGCAAAACAGATTGCAGCCAGGAACAGAATGATTCCTGCGATGATTGCGATGGCATATCCGGCTGTTGTCAGGCCGCCTTCATTTGTAACCATAAAATTAAACATAAAATAAGACCACCTTTGTCTTGATATGTAAGTTAATATTATCTGGATTTTCCAGACATACTTATTATAAACAAAGGAGTGGATAACGTCAAGACTGCCGATTTTTGACTTTAAACTTCAAAAGTGCTTGTGTTTAAAGGTTATTATGAGTTATACTGGAATAGTATCTGCCTGAGGGAAATGTTCTTTCAGGTGTGTGAAAATGGGAAGAGGGTTAAAGTTATGATGGTTGATCTGATTGAGAAAATATACAGCTTTCTGTGGGGAGATCTGGTGCATATTCCGCTGCCGGGTGGCAGTACACTTGGAATTTCGCTGTTGATCATTCTACTGATCCCGGCGGGAATTTATTTTACGATCCGGACGCGTTTTCTGCCGATTCGTCTGTTTCCGGATATGGTAAGAGCACTGGTTGAAAAGAAAAAGGATAAAAACAGTCTTTCATCTTTTCAGGCACTGGTCGTATCAACGGCTACCAGGGTTGGTATGGGAAATCTGGTCGGTGTGGTTGCAGCGATTTCCGCAGGTGGTGCCGGGGCTGTGTTCTGGATGTGGGTAACAGCACTGATCGGTTCATCTACAGCATTTATTGAAGCAACACTGGCACAGATCTATAAAGAAAAAGATCCACTGTATGGCGGTTATCGTGGTGGACCGGCATACTACATCCACGCCTATGTGGAAGAAAAACAAAAGAAAAAAAGAAACAAAGTTGTGATTTCTGTGTTATTTGCAATCTCCGGCCTGATCTGCTGGTGTGGTATCAGTCAGGTGATCAGTAATTCCGTTGTTTCTTCGTTTAAAAATGCATTTTCCATTCCGCCAGTCTATACGACGGTTGTGCTTGTTGCAGTTGCAGCAGTGATCGTACTTCGTAAGAATGCGACGGTCAAGATCCTGGATATGATCGTGCCGGTAATGGCAGTTGTTTATTTTGCAATCACGATTCTGGTCATTGTGATGAATATCGGCAGTATTCCGGGCGTTTTTGCAAGAATCTTTCAGGAAGCATTTGGATTTAGACAGGTGGCAGCCGGTGGTTTCGGGGCGGTACTGATGAATGGAGTCAAAAGAGGACTTTTTTCCAATGAGGCAGGCTCTGGTTCTGCTCCGTGTGCGGCAGCTGCGGCAGAATGTGATCAGCCGGTCAAAGCAGGACTGGTACAGGCACTTGGAGTATTTATCGATACGATCGTAATCTGCAGCTGTACTGCAATGATCATGCTTCTTGCCCCGGAAGAAAAAGTTGCAGGACTTTCCGGAATGGATCTTCTGCAGACGGCGATGGAACATCATCTCGGAAGATTTGGTGTGGTTTTTATTGCAGCGACATTATTTTTGTTCAGCTTCTCGACATTCCTTGGAATTTTATTCTATGCAAGAAGCAATGTGGCATATCTTTTCGGAGATAACTGGATATCACAGACGGCATACAAGATCATAGCACTGTTTATGTTGTTTATAGGTGGCCTTGCAGCTTATACTTTTGTATGGGACCTTGGAGATGTGGGAATCGGTCTGATGACAATATTCAATATCATTATTCTGTATCCGCAGGGTGAGAAGGCGTTGAAAGAGCTGAAAAAATACGAAGAATCCAAAAAACATCGAAAAGAACGACCTGAAAAATAAAGAAAGAAATACATAAAAAATACCCTGGCAGGAATTCCCTGACAGGGTATTTGTCATGTGCGGCTTATTATGATCAATAATAATCAACAGCTTCGACAGTTTCGCTTCCGGAAGTGAAATCTGTTGTGATGGAGAAATCGTTGAATGAGTAAACACCACCAACTTCGTTGCCATTTGCATCGTATGCAGGTTCATAATCAACTGGTGTTCCATAGATGTTCATGAATTCATTCAGTGTAGAACCAACATAAGATGATGCATCACCGGAAGATGCACTTGCTGTGGAAGAAGCAGAGTCAGAACTGGTATCTGTGGATGCTGCATCAGAAGATGTGCTGCTGTCTGTAGAAGCAGTTCCGTCTGTTGTTGTACCATCTGCCGGAGTTGTGGAAGAAGCATCTGTTCCGGCCGGTGCAGGTGTAGTTGTCAGGTTGGCTGTCGGGGTAACAGTAGGTGCTGGTGTAGCTGTAGGTGCCGGTGTAGCAGTTGGTTCTGGAGTTATAGTTACAGCCTGACTGTCAGCCGGATCATCTGCGGTGAAACCGCATCCAGTCATGAGGATCGATGCTGCAGCAATTGCTGATAATAGCATAAGATTTCTTTTTTTCATGAGTATAATCTCCCTTACTATAATAATCTCTTACGTTTATTATGCGTTCTTTTTTGAACTTGTCAATAGGATATGAGAAAAGTTTAGAATAAAAACACAAATTATATCGATATTTTTAATAAATTAGAAAAAGCTGTATGAAAAAGAATGCAGGCAGAATGCAAAGGGAATGCTTGCCAACAGGGTTCATAAATGATACATTAATAGGGAAATGTAGGAGGCAGATATATGTTTAAAGAAATTAAAGATGAGAAAGCTTTTGATGGAATACTGAATCAGATCATAGATAATATTCAAAATGGACATCTGAAAGCAGGCGATGCGCTTCCGGCAGAAAGAACGATGGCAGAGACGATGGGAGTATCCAGACCGGCGGTACGGGAAGTCTTAAGAGCACTTGAATTGCTTGGAATCATAAAGACCGTGCCCGGTGGTGGAAACTATATAGCAGATGACCTGGATTCCTGGCTGATTGGCCCATTATCTATACTGTTTAAACTGAATAACGGATATATCCGGCAGACACAGCAGCTTAGGGCTGCACTGGAACTAGAGATGGCAATTCTGGCTGCGAGAAAGTGCACACCACTGGATGCGGCAGAACTGTGGAGGATACTTTCGAGTATAGATAAAGCGGAAGATGAGAAGACCAGAGGAGAACTGGATAAAGAACTGCATACGCAGATTGCAAAGATTGCAGACAATCCGATGATCTACAGTGTGCTTGCTGCAGCGGATCAGCTGATTGAAAATATAATTGCGGGAACCAGAGATTATATTATGAAGAAAAACCGTCCGGAATTTAAAGTGGATGAACAGCATCGTCTTCTTGTTGAGGCTATTATCAATAACGATGAGAAGGGTGCCGAGCAGTACATGTCCGAGCATATGGAGATAATCGAAAAATGCATGGATGAGATGCAGAAGAACAGCAACAACAAAAGACCAGCAAATGGAATTGTAATAGGAGGAGAATGAGATGGATTATGCGAAAGAATCCCTGAGATTACACGGAGAATGGAAAGGTAAGATTGAAGTCGTTACACGAGTACCGGCAGAGAATAAAGATGACCTGTCACTTGCATATACACCGGGTGTTGCACAGCCATGTCTGGAGATCCAGAAGGATGTGAACAAATCTTATGACCTGACAAGAAGATGGAATATGTGCCTTGTTGTTACAGACGGATCAGCGATCCTTGGCCTTGGAAATATCGGACCGGAGGCGGGGATGCCGGTAATGGAAGGAAAATGTGCACTTTTTAAAGCGTTTGGTGATGTAGATGCATTTCCGCTCTGTATCAAGAGCAATGATGTAGATGAGATCGTAAATACCATTTATCTGATCTCAGGATCTTTCGGTGGAGTCAATCTGGAAGATATTTCCGCACCGAGATGTTTTGAGATAGAGAAAAAACTGAAAGAAAAATGTGATATTCCAATCTTTCATGATGACCAGCATGGAACCGCAATCGTCGTATCAGCAGGACTGACCAATGCTCTGAGACTGGTAGGAAAGAAATTCTCAGAAGCAAAAGTAGTCATCAACGGAGCCGGATCAGCAGGTATCTCCATCTGCAAACTTCTTCTGGAACTTGGAATCGGTGATGTAGTCATGGTTGACCGTAAGGGAATCCTGGCGCCTGGTGAGGAATGGATGAATCCGGCACAGAAGGAAATCGCAGAAAAAACAAATAAAGAACAGCTGCATGGGGACCTTAAGGCTGCCATGAAGGGCAGAGATATTTTTGTCGGTGTATCTGCACCGAATATTGTAACAGCAGAGATGGTAAGCACAATGGCAGATGATGCGATTGTATTTGCAATGGCAAACCCGACACCTGAGATCATGCCGGATGAAGCAAGAAAAGGTGGCGCAAGAGTCATCGCAACAGGACGTTCTGATTTCCCGAATCAGATCAACAATGTACTTGTATTCCCTGGTGTGTTCAGAGGTGCGTTTGATGTGAGAGCAAGTGATATCAATGAGGAGATGAAGATTGCAGCAGCAAAAGCAATTGCAGAACTGATCTCTGATGAAGAACTTTCTGAAGATAATATCATTCCAAAGGCATTTGACAAGAGAGTTGGACCGGCAGTAGCCAAAGCAGTTGCAGAAGCAGCAAGAAAGACCGGTGTGGCTCGGAAGTAGGATTGTGAGAGTGCGTAGCACGGAACAATCCGTATGTATCCTCGTAAAAAAGCAGATAAAAAAGTAGATAAAAAAGAAAGAAGACATGAAGATGGGCAACTGGGAAAACAATATCCGCAAGGTGGTTCCGTATACACCGGGAGAACAGCCAAATCAGACGGATATGATCAAATTAAATACAAATGAAAATCCTTATCCGCCGGCACCAGGGGTTACGGAGGTACTTCGGAATACAGATACAGATGCACTGAGACTTTATCCGGATCCGGCAGCGAAAGATCTTGTGCATGCCATTGCAGGGGAGTATGGGCTTCAGGACGATCAGGTATTTGTCGGCGTGGGATCTGATGATGTACTGGCAATGAGTTTCCTTACTTTTTTTAACAGTAAGAAACCAATTCTGTTTCCTGACATCACCTATTCTTTTTATGATGTATGGGCAGAACTGTTCCGCATTCCATATGAGAGACCGGCACTGGATGAATACTTTCATATAAAGAAGGAAGATTATTTCAGAGAGAATGGTGGAATTATCTTTCCGAACCCGAATGCTCCGACAGGTGTTTCTCTTCCGCTGAGTGATATTGAAGATATCGTGGAACACAATCAGGATGTGATCGTGATCGTGGATGAGGCATATGTTGACTTTGGTACACAGTCAGCATTACCTCTGATCGAGAAATACGAGAATCTTCTGGTGGTACAGACATTTTCCAAGTCCCGATCCATGGCAGGCATGCGTATCGGATTTGCGCTTGCATGCCCGAAACTGATCAAATATCTGAATGATGTCAAATATTCGTTTAATTCTTATACAATGAATCGTACGTCGATCGCAGCTGGTGTTGCGGCGATAAAGGATCAGGAATATTTCCTGGAAACTTGCGGTAAGATTATAGAGACGCGGGAATGGACAAAAAAAGAACTCAGGAAACTTGGATTTTACTTTGAAGAGTCAAAAGCAAATTTCATTTTTGCGGCTCATAAAAACTGCCCGGCAGAAAAACTGTTTCAGGCATTGAGAGAGCAGCATATTTACGTGCGCTATTTTCCGGGTGGAAGAACCGGTAACCATCTGCGTATTACGATTGGAACAAGGAATGAGATGGAAGTTTTCATTAATTTTGTAAGAGAATATCTAAAAAAGGAGAATTTATGGAAGTTTTAGTACAGTGGTTTACAGATAACCTGTCTCAGCATATTTCCAGAGAACTTATCATTTTTATCATTTCCATGATACCGATTCTGGAACTTAGAGGAGGTCTGCTGGCGGCATCTCTTTTGAAGGTGTCTGCGGCGAAAGCAATTCCGATCTGCATTATCGGAAATATTATTCCTATACCATTTATATTACTGTTTATTCGTCAGATTTTTAAAGTTCTGAAGAAAACAAAACTGTTTCATGGCCTGATCGTTAAGATGGAAGACCGTGCCATGGGCAAGAGTGACCAGATCAAACGGTATGAATTCTTTGGATTGCTGCTGTTTGTAGGAATTCCTCTTCCGGGTACGGGGGCATGGACAGGATCTCTGATCGCATCCCTTCTTGAAGTGGATATCAAGAAGTCTTCTATTGCTATTTTCTGTGGACTGATTATGGCAACTGTGATCATGTATGTGGTATCCTATGGAATCGTAGGAAATCTGATTCATTAATTTTATTACTTATATTACTTATCAGTTTTACCGGTGACACCTTCTGTATGGTGTCTGCTGGTATTCTGATTCATGTCATTTCAGACAAATATTCCGTAAATAATTTTATTATCAAGTAAACAGGTTTTGAGAAGACAGAGAGGATTTTTTTATGAGAGAAAAATACGAATCATTGTCGCTTGCAACATTAAAAGATCTGGCAAAAGCGAGAGGATTGAAAGGGATTTCTACATTGAGGAAACCTGAACTGATAGAGCGTATGCTCCAGGAAGATGAAAAAGAGTCCACCGGTGGAGAGGCAGAAATGAAAAAAACTGAAATCCTGCAGGAGGAACCGGGCAGACAGGAAAATAGAGTAAGAGAAAACAGAACATCTTATGAGGTGAATGAGAGAAAAACATATCAGGATAAAAATTATCAGGACCGGAACTATCAGGAACGAAATTATCAGGACAGAAATTATACAGAACGGACGGAATATGCACATAAGAATCCGACCGATACGGCACAGCTTGACAGTGGAGAAAAAGCAAATGGTATTTTGGAGGTCCTTCCGGACGGATATGGATTTATTCGCTGTGCAAATTATCTCCCAGGTGAAAATGATATTTATGTATCACCGTCTCAGATACGCCGGTTCAATCTGAAAACCGGTGATATCCTGAAAGGAAGCATCCGTATTAAAACACAGGGAGAGAAATTCAGTGCCCTTCTTTATGTGGATTCCATCAATGGTTTTCCACCGAGTGAGGGACAGAGACGATATAATTTTGAAGATATGACGCCAATCTTTCCGAATGAGCGTCTGCGTATGGAAAGACCAGGTGGAACCGTGGCAATGAGGATCATGGATCTTCTAAGTCCGATCGGCAAGGGACAGCGAGGCATGATCGTATCACCACCGAAAGCCGGCAAGACAACCCTTCTGAAAGATGTTGCCAAATCGATTCTCAAGAATAATCCGGATATGCATCTGATCATTCTTCTGATCGATGAACGTCCAGAGGAAGTTACGGATATTAAAGAAGAGATTCGTGGAAGCAATGTAGAGGTTATTTATTCTACTTTTGATGAACTTCCGGATCATCACAGACGTGTTTCAGAGATGGTCGTAGAGCGTGCTCGCCGACTGGTTGAACATAAACAGGATGTAACGATCCTTCTGGATTCGATCACAAGACTTGCGAGAGCGTATAATCTCTGTGTGACACCAAGTGGCCGGACGCTGTCCGGTGGTCTGGATCCGGCAGCACTTCACATGCCGAAGCGATTTTTCGGAGCAGCACGTAATATGAGAGAAGGTGGAAGCCTGACGATCCTTGCTACTGCACTGGTAGACACCGGAAGCAAAATGGATGATGTTATTTATGAAGAATTTAAAGGAACCGGTAATATGGAACTGGTTCTTGACCGTAAACTGCAGGAAAAGAGAGTATTTCCGGCAATCGATATCCAGAAATCAGGTACCAGACGAGAGGATCTGCTCCTGACTCCGGATGAACAGGAAGCAGTTTATAATATGCGCCGTGCACTGAACAGTCTGAAGGCCGAAGATGCTGTGGAACAGATCCTGAATATGTTCTCCAGAACGAAGAATAATGAGGAATTTGTGCAGACGGCAAAAAAACAGAAATTTTTATAAACGACTTGCATTTGAGAAATCAGTGTGTTATAATCAGAAAGCTGCGAAATAAATTAGCAATTTCGTTAAGTTAATACGAATAGAAAAATAGAGAAATATAGAGAGGTGAAAATCATGCGCGAAGGAATCCATCCGAACTACTATCAGGCAACTGTAACCTGCAACTGTGGAAACACATTCGTAACAGGATCTACTAAGAAAGATATCCATGTTGAAATCTGTTCCAAATGCCATCCATTCTACACTGGACAGCAGAAAGCAGCTCAGGCTCGTGGACGTATCGATAAGTTCAACAAGAAATACGGCTTAAACAAATAATTCAGACTGAATAATGAAAGAAGAGACAGGTTGAGGTTGGGAAATCTCAACCTTTCTTTGCTTTTATCAGTGATAATGGAGTGATATATGAAATCATCGAATATTGGTGGTCAGGCAGTAATGGAAGGCATCATGATGCGTCACAAGGACAAATATGCCATTGCAGTACGCCGTCCGGATAAAGAAATAGAATTAAAGGTAGAAGATTACAAATGTACATTTGGAAAGGCTGCATTTTTGAAATGGCCGATCATCCGCGGAGTGGTAAGCTTTGTTGACGGACTGGTAGTAGGAACCAAATGTCTGATGTATTCTGCTGAGATTGCAGGCGATGAAGAGGACGAGAAGGAAGCTGCAAAGAATGCGACACTGACAGAGGAAGAACTTTCTGCAAAGAAAGCGAAAGAAGCAAAGCAGTTTCAGTGGCTTCTTTACATAACGGTTGCTATTTCCATAGTTGTTTCTGTTGCAGCTTTTATGCTGCTTCCGTATGCACTGGCAAGCCTTCTGCGCAAGGTTGGTGCTTCTGAAGTAGGGGTAACAGTTGCAGAAGCATTTGTGAAACTGGCACTGTTTATGGGATATATGCTGCTGATCTCAAGAATGAAGGATATTCAGCGTACGTTTATGTATCATGGTGCAGAACATAAATGCATCAACTGTGTGGAACATGGACTTCCACTTACTGTGGAAAATGTCCTGGCAAGCTCCAGACAGCACAAAAGATGTGGGACAAGTTTCCTTTTTCTGGTAATGATCGTCAGTATATTCCTGCATTTTATTTTTGTGCTGGTACCGGGCTACTGGGTTCGCCTGTTTGGGCGTCTTCTGATGGTTCCAATCGTGTCAGGCGTTTCTTTTGAACTTATTCAGTGGGCTGGCAGAACAGACAGCAGACTTGCTGATATTTTGAGCAAACCGGGACTTGCAATGCAGAAGCTGACAACCAAAGAGCCGACAGCAGATATGGCTGAAGTAGCGATTGCAGCAGTAGAGGCTGTTTTTGACTGGAGAGAATATCTGAAAGAAGAATTCGGCTGGAAGCCAGAAGAAAATGAGGAAAAAAATGCGGACATATAAAGATGTTCTGGAAGATGGAATCCAGCTTCTGGAAACTGCCGCAATCGAAGAAGCCAGGTTAGATGCCTGGCTCCTTCTGGAGTATACGGCAGATATTACAAGAGCATGGTATTATGCACATATGGATGATGGACTGGATGCTAAAACAGAAGAACGTTATCGAACGCTGTGCACAAAACGTGCTCAGCATATCCCGCTGCAGCATATTACCGGGCGTGCATATTTTATGGGATACGAATTTTGTGTGGATGAACGTGTACTTGTACCGAGACAGGATACAGAGGTGCTTGTGGAAGAAGCGATTTCTCGCATGAGGAATCTGGAGAAACCGCAGATCCTGGATATGTGTACCGGTTCCGGATGTATTCTTCTGAGTCTTCTTCTGGAATTGCCACAGGCATTAGGAACAGGTGTGGATGTTTCAGAAGGAGCACTTTGTGTGGCAAAGGAGAATCGAAAACGTCTGGGACTGGAACAGAGAGCTGAGCTGATACAGAGTGATCTGTTTTCGGCAGATTATTTTCGGAAAAACAGTGGAAATGACCACATGGAATATGATATGCTTATTTCAAATCCGCCATATATCCGGACTGAAGATATTGAAGGTCTGATGGAGGAAGTGCGTTTTCATGATCCGGTGCTTGCACTGGATGGCAAAGAAAATGGTCTGTATTTTTATGAAAAGATCACAGAACAGGCGGGCACATATCTGAAACCCGGCGGATGGCTGATGTACGAGATCGGTTGTGATCAGGGTATGGATGTGTCGGAAATTATGAAAAAAAATGGTTTTGAACAGATAGAAATAAAAAAAGACCTTGCCGGGCTGGACAGGGTTGTTACAGGAAGAAAAATGCAGGAGGAACAGAATGTTTGATAAATTAGAGGATCTGCTTGTGCGCTTTGAGGAAGTTCTGAATGAGCTTGGTGAGCCGGGAGTAACGGACAACCAGGAACGTTTTCAGAAGCTGATGAAAGAGCAGAGTGAGCTGCAGCCGATCGTAGATGCCTATAAAGAATATAAAGACAATAAAGAAACGATTCAGGACAGTCTTTCCATGCTGGAAGAAGAAAAGGATGAAGAAATGCGTGAAATGCTGAAAGAAGAACTTTCTGATGCAAAGAAGCGTGTGGAAGAACTTGAAAAGGAACTGAAGATCCTTCTTTTACCAAAAGATCCGAATGACAGCAAAAACGTTATCGTAGAGATCCGTGCAGGTGCGGGCGGTGATGAGGCTGCTCTGTTTGCAGCAGAGATTTATCGTATGTATGTGAAATACGCAGAATCCCGCAGATGGAAGACGGAGATGATGAGTCTGAATGAGAATGGGATCGGCGGATTCAAAGAAGTTACATTTATGATCCAGGGACAGGGAGCATATTCCCGTCTGAAGTATGAGAGTGGGGTACATCGTGTACAGCGAGTCCCGGAGACAGAATCCGGTGGACGTATCCATACGTCTACCTGTACTGTGGCAATTATGCCAGAAGCCGAAGAAATTGATTTCCATCTGGATATGAACGACTGTAAGTTTGATGTGTTCCGAGCATCCGGAAACGGTGGACAGTGCGTCAATACAACAGACTCTGCAGTACGTCTTACACATATCCCGACAGGAATCGTTATTTCCTGCCAGGATGAAAAATCACAGCTCAAGAATAAAGATAAGGCATTGAAAGTGCTTCGTTCCCGTCTGTATGAGATGGAACTGGCCAAACAGCATGATGCGGAGGCGGAAGCCAGAAGAAGCCAGATCGGAACAGGAGATCGTTCCGAAAAGATCCGTACTTACAATTTCCCTCAGGGACGTGTGACAGACCATAGGATCAAGCTGACACTTCACCGTCTGGACGCTGTTCTTGGAGGAGATCTGGATGAAATTCTGGACAGCCTGATAGCAGCAGACCAGGCCGCAAAACTGAGTTCATTAAATGAGGAAGATGCATAAACAAATGTAGAATGCCAGTGTGCATAAGGAGGATATTTTTATGAAAAAGACAGCACTTGTTATTATGGCTGCCGGAATTGGAAGCCGTTTTGGAAAAGGAATCAAACAGCTTGCACCAGTAGGACCAAATGGTGAGATCATTATGGATTATTCCATTCATGATGCTCTGGAGGCAGGGTTTAATAAAGTTGTATTTATCATTCGTAAAGATCTGGAAGAGGAGTTCCGCCGTGTAATCGGGGAGAGGATCGAAAAGATCACGGAGGTAGAATATGCATTCCAGGCGCTGGAAGATCTTCCGGCTGGATTTGAGAAACCGGCAGACCGTACCAAACCGTGGGGAACCGGTCAGGCTGTACTTGCAGCAAAAGCTGTTCTGAATGAGCCTTTTATGGTAATTAATGCGGATGATTATTATGGTAAGGAAGCCTATGTGAAAGTCCATGATTATCTGATCCAGGAACAGCCGGACGATGGAATTCTCCATATCTGTATGGCTGGTTTCCGTCTTGGAAATACTCTGAGTGACAATGGAAGTGTTACCAGAGGAGTATGCCATATTGAAGAGGGCGCGCTGACAGGTGTTACGGAGACACATAACATTTTTAAGACAGCAGACGGTGCGGAAGCACGTAATGATGATAAAGTCGAGAAACTGGATGTGAAGAGCCTTGTTTCCATGAATATGTGGGGGCTGACACCGGTATTTATGGATACACTGGAAAAGGGATTTGTAGATTTTCTTTCTGAGATCAAAGAGGGGGATATTAAGAAAGAGTATCTTCTTCCGGAGATGATTGACTGTCTGATCAAAGAAGGCAAAGCAAAAGTAGATGTTCTTGAGACAAAAGATACCTGGTTTGGTGTAACATATCAGGAAGATAAAGCGGCTGTTACAGAGGCATTTGCGAATCTTGTAAAATCAGGAGTATATCCTTCAAATCTTTATAAATAATAAATGTGATCAATCATGTGCAGAAGGGTGCACAGTAAGGAGTTAAAAATGGGTAAATATTTTGGAACAGATGGTTTTCGTGGAGAAGCAAACATTCAGCTGACAGTAGATCATGCATTTAAAGTGGGCAGATATGTGGGATGGTATTATGGCCGTGATCATAAAGCCAAAATCGTCATCGGTAAAGATACAAGACGCAGCAGTTATATGTTTGAGTATGCACTGGTTGCCGGCCTGACTGCATCAGGTGCAGATGCATATCTGCTTCATGTAACGACTACACCGAGTGTTTCCTATGCAGTACGTACAGAAGATTTTGACTGTGGAATCATGATCTCTGCAAGTCACAACCCATTCTATGATAATGGAATCAAACTTCTGAACGGAAACGGACAGAAGATCGAGGCTGAAGTTGAGGCAAGAATCGAAGCATATCTGGATGGCAAGATTGAAGAACTTCCATATGCAACAAGAGAAGATATTGGACGTACTGTAGATTTTGCTTCCGGACGTAATCGTTATATCGGATACCTGATCTCCATTCCGTGCCGCGATTTCAAAAATATCAAAGTTGGTCTGGATTGCTCCAACGGAAGTTCTTCTGCGATCGCAAAGAGTGTTTTTGACGCTCTGCGTGCAAAAACTTATGTCATTAACAATGACCCGGATGGAACAAACATCAACAGAGCGTGTGGATCCACGCATATTGAAGTACTTCAGAAATATGTGGTGGATAACGGACTGGATATCGGTTTTGCATATGATGGAGATGCCGACCGTTGTATTGCAGTAGACCATAAGGGAAATATCATTGATGGAGACAAGATTCTGTATGTCTGCGGTAAATTCCTGAAATCTCAGGGAAAACTGAATGGAAATACCGTAGTTACAACTGTTATGTCAAATATGGGACTTTACAAGGCATTTGAGGCAGAAGGCATCAACTATGAACAGACGGCAGTTGGTGATAAATATGTTGCCGAAAATATGCTTGAGAATAACTACAGTATTGGTGGAGAACAGTCCGGACATGTTATTTTCAGTCGCTATGCAGCCACCGGGGATGGAATCCTGACTTCTCTTATGATCATGGAAGCTTGTGTGGAGCAGAAGGCAACGCTCTGTGATCTGGCAAAAGAAATGAAGGTTTATCCGCAGATTCTCCGCAATGTTCGTGTTGCAGACAAGAAGACTGCAAGAGAAAATCCGAAGGTTGTTGAAGCGGTAGAGGCTGCTGCAAGAGCACTCAGCACAGATGGACGTATTCTTGTAAGAGAAAGTGGTACAGAGCCGCTGATTCGTGTCATGGTAGAGGCCGGAACAGAGGAAATCTGTGCAGAACACGTAAATAACGTTGTTCGTGTAATGGAAGAAGAAGGACTCGTAGTAGAATAGGATATCAATGAAAAATAAAAGAATCGTATGGATGCTGACAGCCGGACTGACATTTGGAATGCTGACCGGCTGTGGAGGGGAAGAAAAGAAAACTTATGACCAGGCCTGTGCAGATCTTGCACAGGGCAGTTATGATTATGCCCTTCAGGGGTATCAGTCATCGATCACTGCTGGATATAAAACAGCAGAGGCATATCGTGGGGCCGGAATCGCAAATATTCATCTTGGAAATTATCAGGATGCCATTGACAGCCTGACCAATGGTCTGAACGATGAAAAAGCAGGAAAAGCACTTAAGAAAGATATGCTTGCTTACAGAGCAACCGCAGAATTAAAATCCGAACTGAATGATGCTGCGATGGCGGATTGTCAGACACTGGCAGAAAGCTACAGCATGGATGCGGAGACATATTATCTGACAGGATGTGTGGCACTGGCAATGGATTCTTATGATGAGGCTTCTTCGAACTTTACAGAAGCCTACGGAGAAGATGCCACTTATGACAGAGCGATCCAGATCTATGAGGCATATCTGGAAAAGGATATGGAAGCAGATGGTACACGATATCTTGAGGCTGCGTTGAAAACAGAACCGAAAAATGCAGAGGATTACTGCAACAGAGGAAAAGTCTATTATTATATGGAAGATTATTCCAATGCACAGAAGGAACTTACGGAGGCTGTGAATCAGAAGAGTACAGAAGGAATGCTTCTTCTGGGAATGGTCTACCGCGCACAGGGAGATACTTCCAATGCCAGAAGTATGTATCAGCAGTATGTGTCAGCGGATGGCAGTGATCCGGCCAAAGGTTACAATGGTCTGTCACTTTGTGATATGGACGATGGCTCTTATGACAGTGCACTGGAGAATATCAGCAAGGGGCTGGAAGATGCATCTACAGAAGAAATGCAGGATCTGCTGTTCAATGAGATCGTGGTATATGAGAAAAAACTGGATTTTTCAACAGCACTGAGCAAAATGCAGGAATATATCAAGATGTTCCCGGATGACGAGAATGCAGCAAAGGAACTGACCTTCCTTCAGTCACGTAATGGTGAACTGAGTAATGATACAGCTTCTGATACAACGGAGAATACTGATGCAGAGGCGGCTTCTGATGCAGGTGATGCTGCAGATACTTCTGATGAAGCTGGTGAAGAGGAGTACTGATCTATGCAGTTTTATGATTTCAAGGAGATAGAAGAGCGTGTCATCCTGATCGGTGTACAGACAGAACAGGACGAGGATGTTGCTGCATCGCTTGACGAACTGGAAGAACTGGCGGCCACTGCAGGCGCTGTAACCGTTGGGAAAGTAATCCAGAACCGTGAAGCAGTACACCCTGGAACTTATATCGGCAAAGGTAAGATAGAAGAGGTTGCGGCGCTTCTGGCAGCGTATGATGCCAATGGGGTGATCTGCGATGATGAGCTTTCACCGGCACAGATGAATAATCTGGAGAGAGAACTGGACTGCAAGGTTATGGATCGAACACTTCTGATCCTGGATATCTTTGCCGGCCGTGCGACCACAAGTGAAGGTAAGATTCAGGTAGAACTGGCGCAGCTTCGTTACCGGTCGGCGCGTCTGGTCGGACTGCGCGAATCTCTTTCCAGACTTGGCGGTGGTATCGGAACAAGAGGACCGGGTGAGAAAAAACTGGAAACAGACAGACGTCTGATCCGTACCAGAATATCTGCTCTGAAAGCAGAACTTGCGCAGGTAGAGAAACACCGTGAACTGATCAGAGGCAAGAGAAGTAGAGGAAATCTGAAGACAGCGGCGATCGTAGGCTATACAAATGCAGGAAAATCAACGCTTTTGAATACACTGACAGGAGCCGGCATTCTGGCAGAAGATAAGCTGTTCGCAACATTGGATCCGACGACGCGTGTATTGGAACTCAAAGATGGGCAGCAGATCCTTCTGACAGATACTGTAGGATTTATCCGCAAGCTGCCACATCATCTGGTAGAAGCGTTTAAAAGTACGCTGGAAGAGGCTAAGTATGCAGATTATATCATTCATGTGGTAGATGCTTCCAATCCGCAGGCAGAGCTTCAGATGCATACGGTGTATGAGACACTCCGAGAGCTGGGAGCGACAGGTAAAAAGATCATTACACTCCTGAATAAGCAGGATCAGGTGCAGGGAGAATCGCTTCGGGATTTTCGGGCGGATTATACAGTCAAATGTTCTGCCCGTACAGGAGAGGGCCTGGAGGAACTTAAAGATGTTCTGGCAAAACTCCTCGCAGAGAGCCAGATTTATCTGGAAGAATTATATACTTACAAAGAGGCTGGTAAGATTCAGATCATCCGGGAGTATGGAAGTCTGCTTTCTGAAGAATATCGGGAAGATGGAATTTTTGTAAAGGCGAGAGTACCTGCAGAAATCTTTGCTTCAGTAATGCCAAAGTCCCATAAATAAAGGAAAAACGGGAATATTGGACAACACCATATAGTTGTGCACTTACATTAGCGGCACAATATATGGTGTTTTTGTCTATTGACGTATAGATAAGAGTCTGCTACAATAGGTTCTACACGGTTGCTGTGAACGGAGAAAACAGCAATCTGCAGCATGTAATTCACGGTATGAATATGACCGTATATAATACAGGTGCAAGTAGTAGAGGGAGGAATGTATAACATGTTTCAGGTAGTAAAACGTGATGGTGAAATTGCTGAATTTCAGATGGCAAAGATTACATCAGCTATTGATAAAGCATTTGATGCAAAAGAAAAAAACTACAGTAAAGATATGATCGACCTTTTGGCCCTTCGTGTTACTGCAGATTTCCAGAATAAGATCCAGGATGGGAAGGTAACCGTAGAAGATATTCAGGACAGTGTGGAGAATGTTCTGATCCAGGCCGGATACAGTGATGTTGCCAAGGCATATATCCTCTATCGTAAACAGAGGGAAAAGATCCGTAATATGAAATCCACGATTCTGGATTACAAAGAGATCGTGGACAGTTATGTGAAGGTCGAGGATTGGCGAGTAAAAGAGAACTCTACTGTCACATATTCGGTAGGTGGTCTGATCTTGAGCAATTCCGGTGCGGTTACAGCCAATTACTGGTTATCCGAAATCTATGACAATGAGATCGCAGATGCACACAGAAATGCGGATATCCATATTCATGATCTGTCCATGTTGACCGGTTACTGTGCAGGATGGTCATTGAAACAGCTTATCAAAGAAGGGCTGGGTGGCATCGAAGGCAAGATTACATCCGCGCCGGCAAAGCACCTGAGTGTCCTTTGTAATCAGATGGTGAATTTCCTTGGAATCATGCAGAATGAATGGGCTGGTGCGCAGGCATTTTCTTCTTTTGATACGTATCTGGCACCTTTTGTCAAGGTGGACAACCTGAGTTATCCGGAAGTTAAGAAATGTATTGAATCTTTCATTTATGGCGTGAATACACCAAGCCGTTGGGGAACACAGGCACCGTTTTCCAATATCACACTGGACTGGACGGTTCCGGATGATCTTGCAGAGCTTCCTGCGATCGTTGGCGGCAAAGATATGGATTTCAAATACAAAGACTGCAAAAAAGAAATGGACATGGTCAATAAGGCTTTTATTGAGACGATGATCGAGGGAGATGCCAATGGACGTGGGTTCCAGTATCCAATCCCGACATATTCTATCACAAAAGAGTTCGACTGGTCCGATACTGAGAACAATCGTCTGCTGTTTGAGATGACTTCCAAATATGGAACTCCATATTTTTCAAATTATATCAACAGTGATATGAAACCAAGTGATATTCGAAGCATGTGCTGCCGTCTGCGTCTGGATCTTCGTGAACTGCGTAAGAAGAGTGGCGGATTCTTCGGATCCGGTGAAAGTACCGGTTCGGTAGGTGTTGTTACGATCAACATGCCACGTATCGCATATCAGTCCAAGACACCGGAAGAATTCTACAGAAGACTGGATCGTCTGATGGATATTTCTGCAAGATCACTGCATATCAAGAGAGAGGTTATTACAAAACTTCTGAATGAAGGTCTTTATCCGTACACGAAGAGATACCTTGGAAGCTTTGACAATCATTTTTCGACCATTGGTCTGGTAGGCATGAATGAAGCCGGTCTGAATGCGAAATGGCTTGGCTGTGACATGAGCGATCCGCGTACGCAGAAATTTACAAAAGAGGTTCTTACACACATGCGCAACCGTCTTTCTGATTATCAGGAAGAATATCCGGGCGAACTGTTTAATCTGGAGGCGACTCCGGCAGAATCTACGGCATATCGTCTTGCAAAACATGACCGTAAGCGCTGGCCGGATATCCGTACAGCCGGAAGCAAAGGAGATACTCCGTATTATACCAACAGTTCCCATCTGCCGGTAGAATACAGCTCAGATATTTTTGATGCACTGGATATTCAGGATGAACTGCAGACTCTTTATACATCTGGTACCGTATTCCATGCATTCCTCGGTGAAAAACTTCCGGACTGGAAGGCTGCTGCATCTCTGGTACGCAAGATTGCCGAGAACTATAAACTTCCATACTATACGATTTCACCTACTTACTCCGTATGTAAGGAACATGGATATTTAAGTGGTGAGCACTTTACCTGTCCGAAATGTGGAAAGAAAGCAGAGGTTTACAGTCGAATTACCGGATATTACCGTCCGGTACAGAACTGGAATGATGGAAAAGCGCAGGAGTACAAGAACCGTACACTGTATGATGTGCTTCACTCCAAACTTAAGAAAGTCCATACCAGTATGGTTACAGTGACAGATGATGATGTCAAGATCGAGCCGGTAGAAACACATAAATATCTGTTTACAACCAACACCTGTCCAAACTGCCGCATGGCAAAGAAGATGCTGGAAGGTGAAGATCTGGAGATCATTGATGCAGAGAAGAATCCGGATATGGCACGTCAGTTTGGCATTATGCAGGCACCGACACTGGTCATTACGGATGGAGAACATCTGAAGAAATATGTAAATGCATCCAATATTCAGAAATATGTGGATGAAGAGTTAGATTAAAAGAATACAGGTGGATAAGTTCTACTGAAAAGAGTCCTGTGGAAGGGTTTGGTGTACAGAAAGAAAACGTACAGAACATTTCCGCAGGATTTTTTTGTCCACTGCAAAGGTTTACATTTGAAAGAAACGTGAGTATAATGGATAAAGTTGGTATAATATGCAAGTTTTAATTTATTTATGCACAGGACGAGGAGAGAGAAAATGATCGAACAGAACATTGTATTTATTGAAAATAAAGCAGGAAGTCTTCAGAAAGTCACCGAACTTCTGGCAGAAGCAGGAATTGATATTTATGGATTTGCATGCTTTGATGCACCGGAGTTTGCTCTTTTTCGTATGATAACAAACCAGGCAGATGAAGCAGAGAAACTTCTGAGTGAGAATGGATATATGAATCGTGTGACAGAGGTCATTGCTGTAGACCTGAAAGATGAAGTGGGCGGACTGAATACCGTACTGCAGGTCCTTGGCAACTGTAATGTGAATCTGGATTATATTTATACATCCTATCATAGAGAAAACAGCCTTCCGATCATGATCCTTCAGACAGATGATGTATTTGTGACAGAAAATGTACTGAGCAATAATGGATTCCGTGTACTGAATTCACTGGAGGACTGATACAGGCATGAATAAAACAAGCTTTGGGAAAGGCCTTCAGGATGGAATTCCGATTGGCCTGGGATACTTTGCGGTATCCTTTACCTTTGGGATCATGGCTATTCAGTCAGGTCTGACTGCATGGCAGGCAGTTCTGATCTCACTGACAAATCTTACCTCGGCAGGACAGTTTGCAGGTATTGGAATCATTGCAGCCGGTGGTTCGCTGTGGGAGATGGCACTGACGCAGCTGGTTATCAACTTAAGATACTGTCTGATGTCTTTTTCTCTGTCACAGAAACTGGAAAAAGGTGTTTCCAATGGACACAGACTTGCGGTTGCGTTTGGTGTGACAGATGAGATTTTTGGTGTCAGTGCAAGTCAGGAGGGAAGGATCAGTCCGTGGTATAATTATGGTGTAATGTGTGTCGCGATTCCGGGATGGACACTGGGAACACTGGCAGGAGCTGTTTCTGGAAGCCTGCTTCCAGATTTCTTGGTAAGTGCACTGAGTGTGGCAATCTATGGAATGTTTCTTGCGGTGATCATTCCACCGGCAAAGAAAAATCGAGCCGTTCTTGGCGTAGTGATCGGAGCGATGGCTGTGAGTACGTTATTTGCAGTGGTTCCGGTACTGAATAAAGTTTCTACCGGATTTGTGATCATTATCACGACATTGCTGGTAGCAGGGTTGGCAGCACATTTCTGCCCGGTTGAGGAAAAAGAAACAGAGGAAAAGGAGGCAGCAAACTGATATGAAACCGAATGTATATCTGTATATTCTGGTGATGGCAGGCGTAACATATCTGATTCGTATGCTTCCACTGGTCCTTTTCAAAAGGGAAATCACCAGTCCGTTTGTAAAATCCTTTCTGTACTATGTGCCATATGCATGTCTTGCTGCTATGACATTTCCGGCAATCCTGACAGCAACGGCAGGCGGGATCATTTCCGGTGCGGCGGGACTCATTGTAGCACTGATCGTGGCATATCGTGAAAAGAGTCTTCTTATGGTTGCGTTGTTCGCGTGTGCAGCGGTATTTATTGTAGAGAGAATAATGGAATTTATAATGTAGAAAAAGTTCTGGTTTTGCTTTGTGCAGGGCCGGATTTTTTTTTCGAAAATAGTTAGATGAAGCAAATTTTCTTGACAAAACGGATAGCCTAAACTAACATAAGTGTAGATGCAACTAACCGATAAGGTTGGCAAAGGTATGAAAAGGAGAAACTTATGTTTTTGGAAATTCGGGATATTAAGAAATCATTTGGCACCGGGGACAGCAAAGTAGATGTTCTGAAAGGGCTGGACCTGGATATTGAAAAAGGGGAATTCTGTGTACTTCTGGGGCCGTCGGGCTCCGGTAAATCCACCTTGCTGAATATTATCGGTGGAATCGAGAACGCAGATGGTGGAAGTATTTCTATCGAAGGCGAAAAACTGGCTGATATGAAAGAAAAGAAACTTTCTCAGTACAGACGGAAACATCTTGGCTATATCTTTCAGATGTACAACCTGATTCCGAATCTGACTGTGAGGGAGAATATTGAGGTGGGTGCTTATTTAAGTGACCGGGCACTGGATGTGGATGAGCTTCTGCATACACTTGGTCTTTTTGAGCATCAGAGGAAACTTCCGAATCAGCTTTCCGGTGGACAGCAGCAGAGAACCGCGATTGGGCGTGCAATTGTAAAAAATCCGGATATTCTGCTCTGTGATGAGCCGACCGGTGCCTTGGATTACAATACTTCCAAGGAAATTCTGAAATTGATCGAAACAGTGAATCAGAAATACGGAAATACTGTGATCATGGTAACACATAATGATGCGATCAAGGACATGGCAGATCGTGTGGTAAAACTTCGAGATGGAATGATCCGTAAAAACTATCAGAACGAGCATAAGATTCCTGCGATGGATCTTGAATGGTAAGGGGGCGGTGCTATGAAGAGTCCTCTGAGAAAAAGAATTCCCCGTGAACTGAAAGGGGAGATTGGAAAATATCTGGTTGTATTCATCTTGATGGTTGCGACGATCGGTATGGTGTCCGGATTTCTGGTTGCAGATGGAAGCATGATCCAGGCATACGATGAAGGATTTGAAAAATACAATATTGAAGATGGAAATTTTCGTACCGGAGAGCGTCTGTATCGAGGACAGCGCGAGGCAATTGAAGAGGAAGGTGTCAAAATCTATGAAAACTATTATATAGAAGATTCTCTTTCAAATGGAAGCACAATGCGCTTTTTCAAGAATCGTACAGAGGTGGATAAAGTATGCCTGATGGACGGAGAATTACCGTTAGAAACCGGTGAGATCGCAATTGACCGTATGTACGCAGATAATAATTCACTGAAGATTGGAGATACTCTGGATGATGGGACAAAGTCCTGGACGATCACCGGGCTGGTTGCATTATCAGATTACAGCTGTTTGTTTCAGAGTAATAACGATTCTATGTTTGATGCTGTAAAGTTTGGAGTAGGCGTAGTGACGGATGAAGAATTTGATTCTCTGGATCAGGATAAGCTGCAATATAATTATGCATGGACCTACAATGAAAAACCGCAGACAGAACTCGAGGAAAAGAATGTTTCGGAAGATCTGATGAAGGCAATGGGAAAAGTTGTCACTTTGGAAAATTTTGTGCCGCAATATCAGAATCAGGCGATTATATTTACTGGAGATGATATGGGAAGTGACAAGGCAATGATGATCATGCTTCTCTATATCATCATCGTGATCATGGCTTTTGTATTTGGCATCACGACCAGTAATACGATTGCAAAAGAAGCTGGTGTCATCGGAACGCTTCGGGCATCCGGCTATACAAAAAATGAGCTGATCCGGCATTATATGACTCTTCCGGTGATCGTAACGCTGGTGGGCGCGCTGATCGGTAATATTTTAGGTTATACGGCATTTAAGGATGTATGTGCCGGTATGTATTATGGAAGCTACAGTCTGCCGACTTATGTGACAATCTGGAATGCAGAAGCTTTTCTTATGACGACAGTAGTTCCGGTAATAATTATGTTTGTAGTTAACTATGCGGTTCTGCATCATAAGCTGAAGCTGTCGCCGCTTAAATTTCTGCGAAGAGATCTTTCTTCCAGAAAGCAGAGACGTGCGGTTTATCTCAGCCCGCGAATGAAAATTTTTCACAGATTCCGCCTGCGCGTGATCTTTCAGAATATCAGCAATTATCTTGTCCTTTTTGTGGGGATCATATTTGCAAATCTGCTTCTGATGTTTGGCCTTCTGCTCCCGTCCGCACTGGATCATTACCAGCTGGAGATCCAGAACAATATGCTGGCAAAATATCAGTATATGCTTTCAATGCCGGTAAGTGTGATGGGGGGCAGTAATAAGCTTGAAAGTATGCTGGATATGCTGCTGTTTGCACATGACGCAGAAACAGATAATGAAGACGCAGAGGAATTCAGTGCTTACTCACTGAATACACTTCCGACCAAATACAAAAGTGAAGAAGTAACACTCTATGGCGTTCACGATGACAGCAAGTACATTGATGTGGATTTTTCAGATGGCGTGTATATTTCGAAAGCGTATGCAGATAAATTCCTGCTGAAACCGGGAGATTCGATCACACTCAAAGAAAAATATGAGGATGACGAGTATACTTTTAAAATCAGTGGAATTTATGATTATAATGGCAGTCTTTGTATTTTCATGCCACAGGAGGAATTGAATCAGACCTTTGATCTGGGTGATGATTATTTCAGCGGATATTTTAGCAACACGGAGATCACGGATATTGACAGTAGCTACATAGGTTCAGTGATCGACCTGGATGCACTGACAAAGATTTCCAGACAGCTGAGTGTTTCTATGGGAAGTATGATGGGGATGGTAAATTTATTTGCAGTTGCAATCTATATGATCCTGATATATCTTCTCTCTAAGATCATAATTGAAAAAAATGCACAGTCGATTTCGATGACGAAGATTCTTGGTTATACCAATGGTGAGATCAGCAGGCTATACATCTTGTCTACGTCGATCGTGATTGTTTTGTGCCTTCTGATCAGCCTGCCAATTGAGACTACGATCATGGAAATTCTATTCAGGGAAATGATGCTGCAGAGTATCTCCGGATGGATCGCGCTCTGGATTGACCCGATGATCTATGTACAGATGTTTGTGATCGGGCTTGTGACATATGCAGTGGTTGCACTTCTGGAATACAGAAAAATCCGAAAAGTACCGATGGGTGAGGCACTTAAAAATGCGGAGTAATAAAAAAAGTTCCCACTTTATATTGTTAACGTGCTAAATAACTGTTATAATGAGCAAATAGTGATGCAGTGAACAAAGGGAATATAAAGTGTTCACAGCGATAAATTTGTTTATAAGAGAGGGAACGATACATATGAATCAGTTGGAAGTACTTCGAGAGAGCCTTGGACAGTGTGATGAGATCGTGCTGGATGCATTACTTATGCGTAACAGAATCGTAGAAGATATCATGGCTTACAAAGAAGCAAATGATATTCCGATCCTTCAGCCGGAGCAGGAAGCAAAACAGAGAGAATGGCTGAACCGCAGAATGGAAGGCAGACGCCATAAAGATGAAGTGACTGCTGTTTTTGAAGAAATTACCAGAAACAGTAAGAGAATCCAGGCACGTAAATTGTTTGATTACAATATTGTACTGATCGGTTTCATGGGTGCAGGTAAATCTACGATTTCTGATTTCCTGCGGACAGTATTCGCAATGGAAGTTGTAGAGATGGACCAGATCATTGCCGAGAGAGAGGGAATGTCCATTTCTGATATTTTTGAGACATATGGAGAAGAGTATTTCCGTAATCTGGAGACAGAACTTCTTATAGAAATGCAGTCCAAGACCAATGTAGTTATTTCCTGTGGCGGTGGTGTGCCGATGAGAGAACGCAATGTAGTCGAAATGAAGAAGAATGGACGCGTTGTCCTTCTGACAGCTAAACCGGAGACAATCTTAAGCCGTGTCAAAGATAATCACGACAGACCACTTCTGGAAGGCAACAAGAACGTTGACTTTATTGCAGACCTGATGGAAAAACGTCGTGAGAAATACCAGGCAGCAGCTGATATTGTGATCGAGACAGATGGTAAGGATAAACTGGAAATCTGTGAAGAACTTGTTCAGAGAATCCGTGCACTTGACGCAGAAGAGTAAACAGGGGTAACATACAGCAGATTGTTGTCTGAGAATATCCCGAGACATACAGGTTGATACGAACGTAGTGAGTGACAACCTGTCAATAGCACAAAATTATTGTTTTTTTAATGAACATATCGAAAATGTCCAGATGCATGCCATCTGGATGTTTTTTTATCACAAAAATTGAAAGATATATCAAAAAACAGTCCATTTTGTTTAATATATCCATATGGTATTATAATTTCATCAAAAAGCTATACGAAATAGCTAAAGAGCAAACAAAAATGGGAGGTTTCTTTTATGAAGAAAAAATTAGTTTTAGCGATGGCAGCAACAATGGCAATCACATCTTGTGCAGTTCCGGTACTTGCAGATGATGCAGCAGCTGAAGGCGGAAAGATTGGTATCTCAATGCCAACACAGTCTCTGGAACGTTGGAACAGAGATGGTTCTTATCTGGAAGAACAGTTTAAAGCAGCTGGATATGATGTAGAGCTGACATACTCCGATAACGAAACAGACCGTCAGGTAAATGATATCCAGAACCTGATCTCCGATGGAGTTAACCTCCTGGTAATTGCAGCTATCGATGGTGAAGCACTTAATACAGTTATGGATGAAGCAGCAGATGCAGGAATCCCGGTTATCGCTTATGACCGTCTGATCAAATCCGATGCAGTTTCCTATTATATCTCCTTCGATAACTATACAGTAGGTACTCTGCAGGGCCAGTACGTAATCGATACTCTGGATCTTGACAATGCAGGTGATAAAACATATAACATCGAGTTCACAGCAGGTGACCCGGCAGATAACAATGCAGGATACTTCTTCAACGGTGCTTATGACACTCTGAAACCGTATCTGGATGCAGGCACACTGAATGTAGTTTCCGGACAGACTGATTTCGATTCCGTAGCAACAGCAGCATGGGATACACAGACAGCACTCGAGAGAATGCAGAACATCCTCGCTTCCTACTATGCAGATGGAACTCAGCTGGATGTAGCTCTTTGCTCCAATGACTCCACAGCACTCGGTGTTACACAGGCAATCGAATCTGACTATGCAGGCAAAAACGACGTTCTGATCACAGGACAGGACGGTGACGAAGCTAACCTTGCAAACATCGTAGATGGAAAACAGTCCATGACAGTTTACAAAGCAGTTGCAAACGAAGCAGTTGTTACTCTTGACCTTGCAGAAGCAATGCTGAAAGGTGACACAATTGATGATTCTCTGATCACAAACTCCAAATGGGATTTCGACTGTGCATATGATACAGAATCCTATGAAACATCTGAAGGACATAAATGCCCATCATTCCTTCTGGTTCCTACAGTTGTAACAAAAGACAACATGAAAGAAGAACTGGTTGACACAGGATACTATACACAGGACGATGACGGATATCTTCATCCAGCACAGTAAGCAGAAAAAATTGCTTAAGTAACCAATAAAACATGTAATTTGAAATTTTAGGGCGGGGTGAAGAGCCCCGCCCGGTTTTTTGAAAGGGGGCGCCATTTTGGCAGACAATATTTTAGTAATGGATCACATTACAAAAGAGTTCCCCGGTGTCAAAGCTCTGGACAATGTAAATCTTGAAGTCCAGCGAGGAGAGATTCACGCGCTGATCGGTGAAAACGGTGCGGGAAAATCCACACTGATGAACGTTTTAAGTGGTCAGTATCCATATGGAAGTTATACAGGTACAGTTACCTATGAAGGTGAGGAATGCAAGTTTAAAAACCTGAACGACAGTGAAGCGAAAGGAATCGTTATCATCCATCAGGAACTTGCGCTGATTCCGTTACTTTCTATTGGCGAGAATATGTTTCTCGGAAACGAGATTAAGAATAAAAGCGGCAGCATTGACTGGGACAGAACATACAGTGAAGCAGAAAAACACATGGCACAGGTTGGACTCCATGAATCTGCACAGACACTGATCAAAGATATCGGAACAGGTAAACAGCAGCTGGTAGAGATCGCAAAGGCATTCTCTAAGAAGGTTAAACTTCTGATCCTGGATGAGCCTACTTCATCTCTGAATGATGAAGATGCAAAGATGCTTCTGGATCTTCTGATGGAATTCAAGAAGAACGGACTGACCTCTATCATCATCACTCATAAACTGAATGAGATCATCTACTGTGCAGACCGCTGTACGATCATCCGAGATGGTACAACGATCGAGACACTGACCAAGGGTGTAGATGATTTAAGTGAAGACCGTATCATCAAAGGTATGGTTGGTCGTTCTATGGATGACCGTTATCCTACCAGAAAACATAATGTCAGCAAAGAGGTTATGCTGGAAGTAAAAGACTGGACCGTTCATCATCCACTCTATCCCGAGAAGATCGTAGATAATAAAATTAACTGTAAGGTACATAAAGGTGAGGTTGTCGGTTTCTCAGGACTGCAGGGTGCAGGACGTACCGAGTTTGCAATGTCTGTATTTGGTAAGAGCTATGGAAGCAATATTTCCGGTGAACTTTATATCAAGGGAGAAAAAGTAAATCTCAAGAATCCGCACGATGCGATCCGTCATGGTCTTGCATATGTAACAGAAGACCGTAAGACAAACGGACTGATTCTCGGAGAATCCATTCGATTTAATACAACACTTGCCAGACTTTCCAAAGTCTGTGAGAAAGGTGTCGTCAATACAGATATGGAAGTTCATCTGGCAGATGAGATGACAAAGGAAATGGGAACCAAGACTCCTTCCAATGAGCAGAAAATCGGTAACCTTTCCGGTGGTAACCAGCAGAAAGCTCTGCTTGGTAAGTGGATGTTTACAGAACCGGATATCCTGATTCTGGATGAACCTACACGAGGTATCGATGTAGGTGCAAAATATGATATCTACTGCCTGATCAACAAGATGGTAGAAGATGGAAAATCAGTCATTATGATTTCTTCTGAAATGCCGGAACTTCTCGGTATGTGTGACCGAATCTATGTTATGAGTGAAGGCCGTCTGGCTGGTGAATTTACAGCGGAAGAGGCAACTCAGGAACGTATTATGGCTTCGATCATGCAGGAACAGAATAAAAAATAAGAAATAGTGACTGAACAGTTACTGGGAAAGGGGTAAAAAAATGAAATTTAATGTAAAAGATTTCTTAAGAAAGTATACAATGGTCATTGCACTGGTGATCGTATTTATCCTGTTCTGTGGATTGACAAACGGAAGACTCCTGTATGCACAGAACATGTCAAACTTAATGCTTCAGAATGGTTATGTTCTCGTTCTTGCCTGTGGTATGTTATTATGTATCCTGACAGGTGGTAACATCGACCTTTCTGTTGGTGCTGTAATCTGCCTGGTTGGTGGTCTTGCAGCAGTACTTATCAGCAACAAGGGAATGAACCCATATCTGACCATCATCATCTGCCTGGTTGTTGGCCTTCTGGTAGGTATCTGGCAGGGTTACTGGATCGGTTACAAACGTATTCCTCCATTCATCACAACGCTTGCTGGTATGTTCATCTTCCGTGGATTTGGACGTCTGATTCTGGACAACAAAACTGTTTCTATCCAGAACAAAGATTTCCTGAAAGTATTTACTTCTTATATTAATATTCCTGGATTGGATGACACTGCAAACTATTCAGCACTGATCGTTGGTATTGTTGTTGCTGTATATGTAATCTTCAGTGTAGTTCGTTCCAGAGCAAACAAAGCAAAAAGAGGATATCGTCAGAATACAGCATTTTCTGATTACAGCAAAGCTGTTATCATCGCAGTAGTTATCCTCTGGTACTGCTATAAACTGTTCCAGTACAAAGGTATCTCCGTAATGTTCATCTGGGTAGTTGCAATCTGCCTGATCTACAACTTTATTACATCCAAAACAGCATTTGGACGTTACTTCTACGCAATTGGTGGTAATGAGAAAGCTACACAGCTTTCCGGTATTGATACAAACAAAGTTTACTTCATTGCATATGTAAACATGGGACTTCTTGCAGGTCTTGCAGGTCTTCTCTGTGCAGCACGTGTAGGTTCTGTAAATGGTAGCACAGGTACTTCCTTCGAGATGGATGCGATCGGCTCCTGTTTCATCGGTGGTGCTTCCGCATACGGCGGCAGCGGTACTGTAGGTGGTGTTGTAATCGGTGCACTTCTCCTTGGTGTTATCAACATGGGTATGTCAATCATGGGTATCGGTGATTCCTGGCAGTATGTAGTAAAAGGTGCCGTACTTCTGATCGCAGTAGTATTCGATGTATTATCCAACAGAAAGAATGGATGATAGAAGCAGATAACAAATCAATAAAATGAATGATGAGGGTCATTGCGTGTAACGCAATGGCCCTTTTTATAACTGGATATGAAATGGACAACAACACTTTTGCACTATGGAGTGGAATATGTTACACTGATATCTGATAAAAATAAACAGAAAGAATGAAAGCTATGAAGAAATTTACACTGACAGTTTTTTGCATCCTGGCAGGCTGCATCTTTTTTCTTTCCGGTATCTGGATTTATTTTCAGAAAAGTCTGGACAGAGTAGAGCTTGGAGAAGGAGAGCATGCGGCAAGCTATCAGAGACATTATCTGATGATCTCCAATGATAAAGATACTGGTATGTGGCAATCGGTTTATGAGAGTGCATCCAAGGAAGCAGAAGAGAAAGATGCGTATGTAGAACTTCTTTCTCCTGAACAGATGAACGGCTATTCTCAGGCAGACTGTCTGAAAATCGGAATTGCTTCCCAGGTGGATGGAATCATTCTGGAAGCGGATGGAAGTAAAGAAGAGCAGCATCTGATCAATGAAGCATTGAAGGAAAAAATCCCTGTAGTAACGGTTATGACGGATGATACTGCAACAGGCAGGATCAGTTTTGTCGGCTTAAACAGTTATCAGACGGGAAGTGCTTACACAGAGCAGATTAGCGGCATGCTGAAAGCGCAGGGAACTACCAGTGTCATGTTTCTTTCTACATCCAGTTCCAAGACACAGGAGACGAATCTTGTCTATTCGCAGGTCAAAAAGGAACTGGAGGCACAGAAAAAAACAGGCCAGTCTGTAGACCTGACGGAATACTGTGTAGACAGCAGTGCAGATTTTGATACAGAAGAATTTGTACGTGACATGTTTGTAAATGATGAAAATCTACCTGACGTTCTGGTATGTATGGACGAAGTTGTGACAGAGTGTGTTTATCAGGCACTGATCGATTATAACCAGGTAGGTAATGTCAAAGTGATCGGATTCTACTATTCAGATGTGATTCTGGATGCCATCGATAAGGAAATCATTTCTTCTGCGATTGCTCTGGATATGGACGAGATTGGCCGATACAGCGTCAATGCACTGGATGAGTATCTGTCACTTGGACATAGTAATAACTATTATAGTGTAAACCAGCATGTGATCACAAAGGAGAATACAAAGGATTACAGGACGGAGGATGAGAAATGAGACAGGGAAAAGAGATATCTTCCGTAAAAAACTCTATACAGACCCGACTGAGCGGAGTTATGCTTCTGGTTCTTGTGTTTGCGCTGGGAATCAATGTGTTTATCTTTAAGCAGATTCATACAGCGGTTACAAGAATTGATGCAGTCTTTTCCAGTAATACGGCTGTGAATGAACTCTCGGAATCGCTGGAGCAGGTAGAGAGTACGGTTTATGAATATTTAAATACCAAGAGCACACAGGCTCTGGAAAATTATTATCGTTATGAACAGAATTACAAGAATCTGATCGAAGAACTGAATGACCGAAATCTGGATAATGAAGTGAAAATGCTGGAAAAAAATATCCGGAGAATGTCAGAAAGTTATCTGGAACAGACAAATGAGACGGTTCAGGCAAAACGAGGAAGAAATGTAGAAAAATACAAAACTTCCTACGAAGATGAAAATGAGCTTTATGAATATATCAATGTCTATATTTATAAGCTGAATAATTTACGATTTAAAACGAACTCGGCAAATTACCAGCTGCTGCTCTTAGCAATGAATGTACTCTATAAACTCTGTATTTTCGTTATGCTGGTTGTATATGCACTTGGTCTTGCAGTCACAACGCTTCTTGTCCGTAATATGATCCGTCCACTTACAGCATTGTCCAATACAGCGCATGAAGTTGCAAAGGGTAACTTAAATGTACCTCAGCTTCCGGTAGTTGTTGAAGATGAGGTTGGTGTTGTAACACGAAGTTTTAACCAGATGCTGGAAAGTATCCGGCAGAATATTGAGCAGCTTAAGGAAAGCATGGAACGTCAGGCACAGATGAAGGAACGGGAGCTTCTTATGGAAACCCATCTGAAGGAGGCTCAGCTGAAATACCTTCAGGCGCAGATCAATCCACATTTTTTGTTTAACAGTCTGAATGCAGGTGCACAGCTTGCCATGATGGGGGATGCGGATAATACAGGAATTTTTCTTGAAAAGATGGCAGATTTTTTCCGTTATAATGTACGTAAGATGGAAGAAGACGCCATGCTCTGGGAGGAGATTGGGGCGGTAGATAACTACATTTATATCCTGAATGTCCGTTTTGCCGGAGATATCACCTATATTAAGGAAGTGGATGAAGGTATTGATAATATTCGTATTCCGAGTATGATTCTGCAGCCACTGGTTGAAAATGCAGTGCAGCATGGAATTCATGACTGTATGGAAACGGGATGGATCCGTATGGAAATTCACCGAAATGGTGAGATGTTGGATGTTACAGTAAGCGACAATGGTGCGGGAATGACAGAAGAAATGATAGCCAGGGTTATGGCCGGACGCGCAGATCAGAATGAAGAAGACCGTTTTTCCACGGGAATTGCTGTTCGGAATGTAATTGACAGACTACAGCTGTATTATAAAGAAGAAAATTTGTTTACGATTGAAAGTGACGGACCAGGGAAAGGGACCAGAGTTCATATCATCCTTCCTGTGTATAAAGATGAACTGGAATGAGAATAATGTGGAAATATTGCATAACAAAGGGGAGACAGAAGAATGTATCGAATTTTAGTTGCAGATGATGAAGGAATCATGCTGGAAGCCTTTAAGAATGTTATATCCAGTACATTTGGGGATTCATGTATCGTAGAAACTGCCAAAACAGGAAGAGCCGTAACAGAGATCGCGGAGACTTTTCATCCGGATATCGTATTTATGGATATTCATATGCCTGGTATTAATGGAATACAGGCTATGCGAGAAATAAGAAAATTTAATACAACAGCTCTGTTTTATGTTGTATCGGCCTATGACAAATTCGATTATGCAAAAGAAGCAATTGATCTGGGAGTCGAGCGATATCTGACAAAGCCAATCTCAAAGGCCAAGATCATTGCAGCAGTGGAAGAGGCCACAGCAAAAGTTGATACAAAAAGAAATCAGCGAAGTAACCTTCTGAGAATACAGGAAAAACTGGAAACAGTCATTCCGGTCGTAGAAAACAGTTTTGTTGGAAGCCTTCTTTTCCAACAGGAGATGCAGGTGGCAGACTATTACCAACAGCTTCTGGATATTGAGGAAAAACAGGGCTATGTTATGATCATTCAGTTTGGACAGTCTTATGAGAATGGAAGGCTGGTAAGCCCGGTTGGAATGAATGTTAAGGCACAGGACTTTTATGCGGAATTGAGAGATATCGTAAAATCTTCTTTTTCCTGTGCAGTGGGATCGATCATGTCCAATCGTATTCCAATCGTGGTTCCGTGTGCACTGTCTGAGAATCCATATGAAGAAAGAATCGATCTGGTTGAACAGGCACGAAGCCTGATTACCCGATTAGAAGATCGTATCGAAGCGAAATTTCGTGTCGGAATCGGAAGAGTACGGGAAATGCAGGAGATGGAGCGCTCTTATCGTGAGGCACTGCGTGCATTGAATGGAAGCAAGAGCCGTGTGATACATATCGAAGATCTTTCCCAGAATGGTGTGTATGATGAGGAATTTCCGGTAGAGATGGAAAAAAATATTTTCCGTTATCTGGAAGAGGGAAAAGAAAAAGAATGTATCCAGGAGATAAATGTGTTTTTTGACTGGATGGTGGCACATTATGCAGACGACATGAATAACATCCGGCTGAAGACCCTGGAATATATTATCTGGGGTGAGAAAAAGCATTTGAAGCAGGCGCGATCAATTATGGATTTAGCTATCGACGCGATTATCTTGATGCAGCCATGGCATGTACAGGGTATGAAGAACTGCGAAAATGGTTTCTGGACAAGATGGTGAATGCCTGCCGCGCAATCCGGGATCAGAAGGAAGACCAGTCCAATTCTGCTGCAAAGAAAGCGATGCTGTATATCCAGGAGAATTATAATAAAGACATCTCATTGGATGATGTATCTGGCATTGTAAATATCAGCCCTTATTACTTCAGCAAGATCTTTAAAGAAGAGACCGGAGAAAACTTTATTGAATATGTGACGAAGGTGCGGATAGAAAAAGCTAAGGAATTTTTGGCTCAGCCGGATATCAGTATTAAAGAAGCCGGGATCCGGAGTGGTTATACAGATCCGAATTATTTCAGCAGGATTTTTAAGAAACAGACAGATATGACACCAAGTGAATATAAAACGAGGTATGGAAAATGAAAAAGAAAACAGGCATTTTTCTTATAATCGGGATAGTGCTTGCACTGATGCTTACAGGATGTGGAAAGCAGAGTGTGGAGACGGAAACAGCACATACAACAGAAGAGGATAAACTGCAGATTGGACTTAGCTTTGATTCTTTTGTAATTGAACGATGGCTGCGTGACCGTGATATGTTTGTGTCTACAGCGCAGAGTCTTGGGGCAGAAGTAAATGTGCAGGTGGCCGGAGGAGAAGTGGAGGAACAGATTTCTCAGATTGAGTACTTCATCCAGAAAAAAATGGACGTGATCATTATTATACCAATTGATGGCGATGCATTATATGATGTGGTAAAAGAAGCAAAAAGCAAAGGAATCTGTGTAATCTGCTATGACCGTATCATTCCCAATGTAAATGCGGATCTGTATATTACGATCGACAATGAGATGGTTGGAACACTGATGGGTGAAGCCCTGAAAAAAGCTTGCCCGGATGGCGGAAATATCTTTGCGATTTATGGATCACCGACAGATAAAAATGTTGAGGAAGTTGAGAAGGGATTTAAAGATGCACTGGTGGATAGTAAGCTTAATATCGTTTACTCCGGTTATTGTGATAACTGGCTTGCAGAAATAGCGGAAACTCATGTAAACAAGGGGCTGGAAGTGACGGATGATATTGTTGGTGTTATGTGTGGTAATGACGATCTGGCAAGTCAGGTAGTTAAAGTTTTGTCCGAAAACCGCCTTGCCGGACAGGTCGCTGTTGTCGCACAGGATGCAGAACTGGCTGCATGCCAGCGTATTGTAGAAGGAACCCAGACCATGACGGTGTATAAGCCGATCGAGCAGGAGGCATCTACGGCGGCGACACTGGCAGTGATGCTTGGAAATGGGGAGGATATCGGGTCAGCTGACTGTGAATACCCTGTTACCGAGACGACCAATGATGGAGAATATGAGATTCCGTATTATAAGATCACGCCGGTGGCTGTGACGAAAGAGAATATGGATGAAGTGGTCATAGATGGAGGGTTCCATACACATGAGGATGTATACCTTAATGTGAAATAATGAGAAAGTCACAGTATAAAATATAAACTAATTACGTCTCATAGCTGTTCTTACAGGCTAGTTCAAAGATCTGGAAGTACTAAGAGAAGATAATTCTACAAAAACCACTTCGAAAAATGTCAAACTCGCTGTCGCTCAGACAGTGCCATTTTTCGAAGCAAAGTAGAATTCTCTTCACTAAGTACTTCTGACAGATCTTTTCAGGCCTGTATAAAACAGATAGGATACGTAATTTTACATCTCAGCGCTGGTATTATTCTTTATCCATATATGTTTCATAAATCTCCGGCTTGATCACTTTCTTAATCGAATCATACACGCCTTTGGATGCCTCGCGGATCTCTTTACGTGTCTCATCGGACAGGGTAATGATCTGTGTACCGCTTTCTTCGATGGTTGCAATTTTATCTGCAATACGTGCATCGGACTGTTCTCTTGCGTATTCTGTTGCAAGTTGTGCGGCTTCTGTCATGATATCCTGTTCATTCTCCGGAAGATCTTTGAAGAAATCATCGTTGACGATCAGAGAGATCAGATGCGGAAGATGATTGGTCTCGACCACATAATCCTGCTGTTCATATAAGTTGTTGGAAACGATAACTTCATATGGATTTTCCTGCGCATCGATCGTATGCTGTTGAAGACCGATATAAACCTCACTGAAACTCATTGGAGTCGGGTTTGCACCGAGTGCCTTCCAGAATGCCAGATGATAACTGTTTTCCATAGTACGGATCTTCTGACCTTTAAAGTCTGCAAAGCTATTGACTGGTTTGTTTGTGCTCATGACACGGAAGCCCTGGTCAGCCATACCGAGAAGATGATAGCCGCCGTTTGTATAAACATCACTGATCAGGCTGTAGAATTCCGGGTCATCGATCTTCTTACGACAGTCGTCGAGAGAATCAAAAACACATGGAAGATCAAAGACTGCCAGATCACTCATGAAAGAAACCTGAGGTGCAGTATTCTGTACGACAAATGGGATATCTCCATCTGAGCAGGTTTCAAGCAGGTCGCGGTCACCACCGAGTGTGGAGTTCGCGTATACCTGGATCTTCATTTTGCCATCGCTTAAATCTGCGACTTCCTCGGCAAACTTTTCTGCAAAGATCTGTGTAACAGTGTCTTCCGGGCTGGCGGTTGCCAGTGGCCAGGAATAGCGTTGTACTTCATCTTCAGAAGAAGTACCACATCCTGTAAGGGCAATGCTCAAAGCACCAGCCACAGTCAGCACCGGGAGCATACGGAGGATGTGACGCTTTTTCTTATCGGATGTATTGCATGTAGTAAATTTTTTCATGTCTTTCCTCCTATAAGATTCCGATAGAGATTGCCGGTATGAAAGTGATCAGGAGTAGCGCTGCCAGGAAAAATGCGATCATTGGCAGGGCTTTTTTTGCAATCTGCATAACCGGCACATCTGTCAGTGAACTTGCAACGAACAGATTGACTCCGATTGGTGGAGTTACAAATCCGATGGCAAGGTTGACAACCATGATTACACCAAATTGGATTGGATTCATACCGATAGCCTGCACGATCGGAAGCAGGATCGGTGTCAGAATCAGGATTGCCGGTGTGGTATCCATGACCATTCCTACGATCAGTAGGAAGAGATTAATGATCAGCAGGATTGCAACCGGACTGTGGAAATTGTTCAGGATAAATTCGCTGACGGTCTGCGGTACCTGCATCAGAGTCAGTACTCTGGAGAAGGCAGTAGAGGCTGCCAGGATGAACAGGATTGGTGTAAAAGTACGGATCGCTTCTACAAGGATCGGCCAGATATCACGGAGCTTAATGCTCTTGTATACGAACAGACTGATGATCAGGGCATAAAATACGGAGATAACAGCAGCTTCTGTCGGAGAAGCAACACCTGTGTAGATACATCCGAGAATGATGACCGGGCTTAACAGTGCAAAGAAGCTTTCTTTGAGCACTTTCAGAAGCCCTTTGTCATGAAGCATCTGTACCTCTGCATGGATTTTTTCTTTGTCTTCACCGTAGCGTTTGCAGTGATAGATCGCATAGAGCATGAGCAGGGCTCCGATCATGAGTCCTGGGATAATTCCGGCAAGGAACAGATCGCTGACAGACGCACCGGAGGCCATGCCGTACATGATGAATGGAATACTAGGCGGAATGATAACACCGAGTCCACCAGCCACTGCAACGATTGCAGTAGAAAATGTCAGATCATAACCAAGATTGGACAAGATTGGAATCGTCATACTTCCAACAGCAGCAACCGTTGCCGGAGCAGAACCGGAGATCGCACCGTAAAAAAGGCAGGTGACGATTACGGCACATGGCATACCAGCAGTGAATTTGCCAAGAAAATAGGCAAAAACATCAAACAGCTTTTTGGAAATACCGCCCTTGGCCATGATGATACCGGAAAGGACAAACATTGGAACTGCCAGGAGCGGGAAGGAGTCCAGACCGCCAAACATGGCACGAATCAGATATTTGGCACCAACAGTAAAGGACGGATCAAACACAGACGGAAGAACAGATGTGATTCCAAGGGTGATGGATACCGGAACTGCGATGACCAGTAAGACAACAAAGATAATAAATAAAACTACAACTGGCATTTAGTGTTCCTCCTCATTTGAATTTTTGATCGTGTTGATGCGGTTATCGATTCCTGATTCCAGAGCAGATTCGTTATGGGATTCTGCATTTGCCTGGATAAAGGATTCTGGGGTATTGCGTTCCGGATGTGCCGGGTCAAATACATTTTCACCTCTTGCAACACGGAACTCAATGATCCAGCGCTGCAGGACACGGAATGTGACCAGTACAAAAGAAACCAGAGGTGCGGCCTGTACATAGTACATCGGAATGCCGCATGCCGGTGAAAGCTGTCCGCTGTGAACAGAAGACATCATATAAGAATAAGCAAACGGAATCATGTAAATAAAAAAGATTAGCTCGAAGGTGTGATTCACTACTTTGAAGATTGCTTTTCCGCGGCGTGGAAAAATTGCGACAAATTGCTCGATCTTAATAGAAAGGCATTTTTTGCTGCAGTAGCTTACACTCAAGAATCCACACCAGATGAAGAGATATCTGGTAAGTTCTTCGGACCAGGACAGGGACATTCCAAGAACATATCTGCAGAATACCTGAATTCCCATGATCAGTGTCATGGCAATCAGGAAGATGACCAGGATAAATTCTTCGAGATTCTCGTCCAGCCAGTGAAGTATTTTTTTCATGAAGGACCTCCCTTAAAATAAGTATAGATGGTAATGTAACTGTAACAGTTCAACGCTTTGCAGTTATAAAAACACCGATATTTCTATTTTAAATAAAAATACCGGTGTTTTCAAGAAGTAAATATATTATATGTTACATTGCATTGTGAAGAAGTCCAAGGACTGTATTCAGATCATTTACTCCCATCTGTCCCGGTGCAGATGCTTTCTTAGCGGCACCGAATGTCATGGAAGAACCAAATACTTCACCGCAGAGACGGCTGATGACGCCGGTACCTGCCATAGACATGGTGATGATCGGCCTGTCAGCATAATTTGTTGTCATTTCCTCTGTTGCAGCCAGAAGAGTCAGAACATCCTTTTTGTTCTGTGGCATAACGGCAATCTTTGGAATATCTGCATTCATATCCTGCATCTTGCGGAGACGATAGATGATATCGGTCTTTGCAGGAGTTTTGAAGAAGTCATGGTTGGAAGCGATAACCTTAACACCTGCTGCATGAGCTCCGTCGATGATCTTTTTAACGATCTCATCACCTGTGAAGATCTCTACGTCAACCAGATCTACATATCCGGTCTGAGCTGCTTTGATGTTGAGCTCTGCATAAGCATCCGGCTCGATTGCTTTCTCGCCGCCCTCTTTAGAAGTACGGAAAGTCATGAGAAGTGGGATGTTACCAAGAACTGTACGAAGGTCTTTCAATACATCTTCAACCTTTGCAAAATCAAAAACACCTTCAAACCAGTCTGCACGCCACTCAACAACATCAACTGGGATAGAATCAAAAGTTTTGGCTTCTTCAATGATATCTTCTTTTGTAATACCAACGATCGGAACGATGATTTTCGGTGCACCTGCACCGATTTCGATATCACGGATTTTAACTGTATTCATGATGAGTTTCCTTTCTATTATATAATGATTACGACGGGTTCCAAGTCCAGATGCCTTATCGTGCAAGCACGAACAGCTATTGGACTTTTCGCCCCTGGTTCTCATTTTAGTTCTCAGCTTCTGCGAGTTCAACCATTTTTTTGTAACGGATGTTTACAAACAGACCAAGTACAACACCAACTGCTGTAAGTACGATGTTCATGATCATAACCTGAGATGGCTGCATTTTGGATGCTGCTGTCAGGATCGTGTAGTTACACAGAGAGGATGCGATCATAACCAGAGCAGTTACCGTACCTTTGATCTTAGGGAAGAGCATGTTGCATACAGAGGTAGCAATCTGGAGCAGTCCACCTGCACCTGCCCAACCGATGATGAATGCACCGGCGATCATCAGTGTCTGGTTCTGGCCTGTCAGAACAACGATCAGTGTTGCCAGACAGATAACCGGATAGATTACAATAAAACGAACATCTTTGATCTTTCTTGTGAGGAGTGCTGTCACAACAAGTGCGATCAGTGTTCCTGCGGAATAATAAGTCTGCATGATAGACGGGTCAGTCCAGCCTACATTTTCTTTTGCAAAGTTCTGTGCACAGTTCAGCCACAGCTGGAAAGTACCTGTACATGTGAATCCGATCAGGATCATTGCGATAGATTCGAAGGAGAAGTGTGTGTGTTTCAGGCTGTCGATAAGTCCTTCTTTCTTACCAGCTGCTTTCTGGTCTGCATCTGGAAGTGGGAACAGGAATACCAGTACGAAGAGTACGAGGTAGATGATTCCACATCCGAAGAACAGATGGTTGTAGGAAGTAAGTCCTGCAGCTGTTGTAGCTACGGTTGCACCGAGTACGAATGGAAGCAGCATCTGGGCGATCGCGATGAAGAATTTAATTCCCATGGTTGCAACGCCAGGAGCTTTGTAGATGATCTCGGCAACTGCCGGATAGATACCAGTGTCAAGGAATGAGTTTGCGATACCGCCGATGATCGCACATACATAAGCAATTGTGTAACCGCCGCTTGTGCCTGCATTAAATGCAAGAGCAAGACCGATCAGGTAGATTGCATAAGAAGCACTGCCGATCGCTGTGGAAATGCGACGTCCAAGTTTGTCTGAAAGAGGACCGGCAAATGGAAGGGCAATCAGTCGTCCAAGTCCAAGAGCAGCAGAGATCGCTGTGATCGCCATTGCCTCAACGCCCCATGCGGTAGCGAGAGCGTCTTTGATAACAGCCTGTCCCAGAATAGAGCATCCAACACCGTGGATGAAGTAGTTTAAGTACAAAATCAATGCACTTGGCAGGTATTTTTTGTTCATGTTATTCTCCTTTTCCTAAAGTAATTGTGCTGTTACTGTTCACGGGTAACTGTGAACGGAGTGAACAGTAGTTTTCTTCGGTTTTCTTTTTGTTCTGTCACAAACATCAGAAATGCCGGGTTACATTGTGTTAAAAAAATAACATTTGATTGTATTGTAACAGGAACAATGCATGTAGTCTAATGCTTTTAAAGTGGAAAACTAATGCATTGAATGCATTAATATGGTATAATAACTGATAAATTTTAGCTATTTATATAAGGAAGGAAAATAGGAAAGATCAGGTTGCTGTAGATGGTACAAACAGTAACGGGTAATTCTGTAGAATAAGAGGTATATTATACAGGAGGAGAAGGTAATGACACTAAATCAGATTCTGTATTTTCAGAAAGTAGCAAGACTGGAAAATTATCATCAGGCAGCAGAAGAACTGTATATCTCACAGCCGTCCCTGAGCCGCTCGATGGCAGTACTGGAAAGCGAACTTGGGGTAGCTTTATTTGAAAAAAAAGGCAGGGGAGTGACACTGACCAAGGCAGGACAGCTTTTTCTGGAGCATGCAGACCGGATCGCAGCAGACTGCGATGTGGCAGTGGGTAAAATGCAGGAGCTTTCTGCGGATGGCGGCAAAATTGATATCGGTTATATTTTTCCGCTTGCGGGCCATTATATTCCGCATAAAGTGAGAGAATTCCTGAATAAAGAAGAGAATAAGAATGTGGTCTTTAATTTCTGGCAGAATCATACACCGGCAATCGCTGCGAAGGTGCGTACCGGAGAACTGGATATCGGATTTGGTGGTTATCTGAAAAAAGAGGATATGGAATTTTTTCCACTCAGTGCACAGGAGCTGGTGATCATTACACCAAAGAAGCATCCGCTTGCCGGAATCCGGGAAGTGCCACTTTCAGAGATGAATCATTATCCCGTGATTGGTTATGAGAAAGAATCCTGGATGGGAACGTACGCAAAATATTTATACAGAAAATACCAGATCGAACCAAATACGATCGTAGAATGTCCGGATGAATATTCTATCGTGTCTTTGGTAAGAGAGAACTTCGGAATTGCCCTGATGCCACAGACAGATATTCTTTTGGATGCAGATGGTATCAATATCCACAAATTAAAGGGTTTGCAGATTTATCGTCAGGTGTTTATGTTCTGGATGAAAGACCGTTATCGTCTGCCGGCTGTAGAGCGTTTTATCAATTATATGAAGGAGCAGCAGGCAGAAGATGCGAATGATACCGAAAACGTATCAAAAGTTTATCTGAAAGATATTGTTAATTTTTAATACAAAGAGTTATGATAATTGTGTCACAAACAAAGGATTGCCACTCATGTGAATATCATATTTTATTATTTATGAATGAATAGGAGATTATTTCATGAAGAGTGATTACCCAAAGATTTTTGAACCAATTACGATTAAAAGAACGACTATTAAAAACCGTATTGCAATGACTCCGATGGGAACCAACTACGGTGAAACAAGCGGTGAGATGAGTAACCGTCATATGAATTACTACTCACTTCGTGCAAAAGGCGGCACAGGTCTTATCATTCTGGAGAATGCCAACATCGAGTATCCGGCAGGCTCTAATGGTACAAGTCAGATCCGTATCGACCATGACAGTTTTATGCCACGTTATTATCAGCTCGTAGAAAACCTTCATAAAAATGGTGCGACTGTAGCAATTCAGGTAAACCATGCCGGAGCATCTGCTTCTTCCGCAAGAACCGGAATGGAAACCGTTTCTTCTTCAAACATCCCGACAAAGGTCGGCGGAGAAGTTCCGCGTCCGATGACAAAAGAAGAAATCCTTACAACTGTTAAAAAATATGGAGAGGCTGCAAAGCGTGTCCAGGCAATTGGATTTGATGCAATCGAGATCCACTGCGGACATTCTTATCTGATGAGCCAGTTTATCTCTCCTTATTATAATAAGAGAACAGACGAGTTCGGAGGTTCTGTAGAAAACCGTCTTCGTTTCCCACGTATGGTACTCGAAGAGGTCCGTAAAAATGTAGGACCATGGTTCCCGATCATCGTTCGTATCTCTGCTGAAGAAAGAGTACCGGGTGGAAACACTCTGGAAGATACACTGGAATATCTGGAATATCTGGATGAGTTCGTAGATATGTATGATGTTTCCTGTGGACTGAATCCGTCTCTTCAGTACCAGATCGACTCCAACTTCCTTCCGGATGGCTGGAGATCCTATATGGCAAGAGCCGTAAAAGACAAATTTAAGAAACCGGTCATCAATGCTGGTAACTATCGTGATCCGAAGATCGTTGAGAAAGTTCTCGAAAGTGGGGATGTGGACATCGTCGGAATGGGACGTGGTCTGATCGCAGAGCCGAATTGGGTTAAGAAAGTCGAGAACGGAGAAGAAGATATTCTTCGTAAATGTATTTCATGTAATGTTGGATGTGCAGGAAACCGTATCGGCGTAAACCGTCCGATCCGTTGTACCGTCAACCCGGCTGTACCGGAAGGCGATATTTATAAAGCACTCAAAGTCAACAAAAACTGCAATGTTGTAGTAGTAGGTGGCGGAACAGCCGGACTGGAAGCAGCATGTACAGCTGCTGAAGTTGGATGTAATGTTTTTGTTCTGGAGAAAAAAGATCACCTTGGCGGTCTTTCTACATTTATTTCTGATCTTCCGAGCAAGACTCGTATGAAAGATTTCCCGAAATATCTGGAAGCTCGTGCAGCCAGACTGAAAAATCTTTATGTTTTCCTGAATACAGAAGCAACTGTTGAGAAAGTAAAACAATTCAAACCGGACATCGTTGTAAATGCAACGGGTTCCGTACCGCTTGTACCTCCGATCAAAGGCCTTAAAGAAAACATCGAAGCCGGAAATGTGGCTACGATCTTTGATATGATCAACAACCTGAATGCAGGAAAATACCCGGATGAAGCCTGTCAGGGCAAAAAAGTCGTTGTAGTCGGCGGTGGATCTGTCGGACTTGACGTGATTGAATATTTTGCACCTCGCGGAGCAGAGTGTACGATCATCGATATGCTTCCTCAGATCGGTATGCTTGCAGATCCGATCACCAAATGTTCCATGCGTGAGACACACGATAAGTATGGTGTTAAGGAATATGTAAACACAGCACTTCAGGAAGTAAAAGAAAATGCATTCACAGTAAAACTTCCGGATGGTCAGATCAAGGATATGGAATTCGATCTTGGCTTCAACTGCCTTGGAATGCGTTCTAACAATCCGGTACTTCCGGGACTTGAAGAGGCATTTAAAGATACAGAAACTTATGTATATACAATTGGTGATTCTGTACGTGCCCGCCGTATTATGGAAGGTACCATGGAAGGTCGTGCGATCCTGAACGTGCTTGAATCTCAGGGTTATCTGCACTTAGAGCCACTTGAATAAATGATACTAAGGGAGCAAAGATCCAAGTCGTTGGTATCAGAATATATATAATTTCATTAAAAGAAAAGAGGAAAAAATCATGCCAAACATTACAGGACATACAGAATTAGTAGGATTAATGGCTTACCCGATCCGTCACACACAGTCACCGACAACTCACAACCTCGCATATGACAAAAACGGCGATGATGTTATTCAGCTTGCATTTGAAGTAGATAATGATTCCCTGAAAGATGCTGTTCAGAGTATCCGTGCGCTTAAAATGCTTGGTTCCAACATCTCCATGCCGAACAAAACAGTTGTTCACAAATATCTGGACGAAGTTGATGAAGCTGCCAAATTATGCGGTGCCATCAACACAGTTGTAAACATGCGTGATGAAAACGGACAGGTTACAGGAAAACTCAAAGGCTACAACACTGACGGTATGGGATACTGGCAGGGACTCAAAGAAGAAGGCATTGATTTTAAAGGAATGAAGATGGTCCTGATCGGAACCGGCGGAGCTGCAACAGCAATCGCAGTACGCGGAGCTCTTGACGGAATCGCTGAGATTGAAATCTTCAACATCAAAGATAAATTCTATAGCCGTGGAGAAGAAATCGTTGACCTGATCAACAAGAACACAAACTGCAAAGCTACAATGAACGATCTTGCAGATCATGATCTCCTCAAAGAAAAAATGCATGCAGCAGACCTGTTCTGTGATGCAACAGGTGTAGGAATGCATCCACTCGAAGACCTTTCCAATATCCCGGATCCTTCTTTCTTCAAGAAAGACCTGATCGTAACAGATACAGTTTATGCACCACGCGAAACAGTTATGATGAAGCAGGCCAAAGAAGCAGGATGTGAAAGAGTTTACAATGGTATGAGCATGATGCTGTTCCAGGCTCTGATTGCAATCAAACTTTACACTGGAAAAGATACTCCGGTAGACTACATGAAAGAAAAACTTGGAATCTGATCAGTAAAGACCGATTCTGAATAAGCTTATAAAGGACTGTGCACTGACGCATTGCGCGACGGTGTGCAGTTTTTTTATTATTATGGAAAAAACGGACAAAAACGTTAAAAATGCTGAGAAAAAACGGACAAAATAAGCAAAAAAACATTGGAAAAACGGACAAAAATATTGTTATATAATTGGAAATGTGGCATACTATATGTAGCGGAAGCGCAAAATAGCCTGAATAAAAGGGAGTGAGAGCAATGTTATACAGGGAAATTGAAGAAAAAATTAAGGATTTTTTTCAGACAGAAAAAAAGTCCGCGTTAATGATAACAGGGGCAAGACAGGTTGGCAAAACATACTGTATCAGAGAATTTGCAAAAGAAAATTTCCCATATGTCATAGAAATTAACTTTCTTGAAATGCCATCAGCGGTTACACTTTTTGAAAATGCTTCAGACAGCAGAGACATTTTGCTTCGTATATCGGCGTTAACAGATGTTCCAATGGAAAAAGGAAAGACCTTGATATTTTTTGATGAGGTGCAGGAATGCAAAGAAATTGTTACTGCGATTAAATTTCTTGTGGAAGAAGGTAGCTTTCGATATATTTTAAGTGGTTCACTTCTGGGAGTAGAATTGAAGGATATTCGTTCCATTCCAGTAGGATATATGTCCATTTATGAAATGTTTCCGATGAATTTTTTTGAATTTTGCAGAGCAAATCGCGTTTCACAGAGAGTAATGGACAATCTGCAGAAATGTTTTGAAGAAAGAACGCCGATTGATCCATTGATTCATGAGAAAATGATGGAATTATTTCGATTGTATCTGATTGTGGGTGGAATGCCGGCTGCTGTACAGAGATACTTAGATACAAACAATCTGAATGAAGTTATGCAGGTGCAGAAGGGAATCATTCAGCTTTACAAGAAAGATATATCGCGATATGATCCGGAGCACAAATTGTATCTTGAAGAAATCTTTCAGCTGATTCCGAGCGAATTGAACAGCAAAAATAAACGATTTATTTTGAAAAATCTGAATGAAAATTTTAAGTTTTCAAGATACGAAAATAGTTTTATATGGTTGAAGGAGGCTGGAGTTGCACTGCCAACCTATTGTGTTCAGGAACCGGAAATTCCGTTGCTTCTGTCAAAATCGACAAACCTGTTCAAGTTATTTTTATCAGATGTAGGTTTGCTGGCTGCAATGTATGCCGATGGTCTGCAGATCAGAATACTGAATAAAGAAGTGGATATCAATTTTGGCTCCATTTATGAAAATGCAGTGGCACAGGAACTTTACGCTCATGGTTTTGAACTTTACTATTTTAACAGTAAAAAACAGGGAGAGCTTGATTTTGTGATAGAATATGAAGGATATCCGCTTCCGATAGAAGTGAAATCCGGAAAAAACTATATGAGACATCCGGCTTTAAATAATGTCATGCAGAATAAGTCATACGAGATCAAACAGGCAATCGTATTATGTAATGAAAACATTGAAATGAAAGATCAGATTTTTTACTGTCCGATTTACCTGGCGGGTCTGTTAAAAAAGAGAACAATTCCGGAAGATTATATATATAGCCCGGATTTTAGCATATTGCAATAGTTTTTGAGTAATGAGGAAAAGAAGAGGAGAATTTTTATGATAAAGCTTATCGTATCAGATATTGATGGAACACTTGTAAAAGATGGAACTTTGGACATTAACCCGGAGTATATGGATGTAATAAGGAAACTGACGGAAAAGGGCATACATTTTGTAGCATGCTCCGGCAGGCAGTACAGCAGTGAAAAGCAGTTGTTTGCTCCGGTAAAAGATATCATTTCTTATATTTCAGATGGAGGGACCCTGATCCGTACATCTGAAAAAATCCTGAAGGTGCATACATTGTCAGATGAGATATGGAAAAACATGGCCCGTATGGCCAAAAAGGAAATGCCGGGATGTGATTATTTTATTTCCAGTCCGGACAGAAGTTATGCGGAAAACGCGAATACACCGATGTTCCGATGGCTCCGGGATTCCTATGGATATGACATCAGAGAAGTACCGGATCTGGCAGAAAACTTTGCGGGCGAACAGATTATGAAGATTGCCATATATAACACAGATCATTGTGAAGAAAAATGCGCACCTGTCTTTACACCATACTGGAAGGACAAGGTGAATATGGCATGTGCTGGTAAAGAATGGATGGACTGTACACCACACGGTGCGGATAAAAAATCAGCCGTTGCATTTTTACAGGAATATCTGGGGATTACTCCGGAAGAAACCTGTACATTTGGGGATAACATTAATGATATTGAGATGCTGAAAAGTGCGGGTGTCAGCTATGCAGTGGCAAATGCAAGGGAAGAAGTACAGAAAGCCGCCAAAAAAGTCTGCCCTTCTTATGAAGAGGACGGGGTTTTGAGTATACTGAAAACATTATTGTAAGTACAGACAAACCTCCTGCTAAAACATAAAAAATAGTCTTTGCTTTATCACTTTAAATCGTGTATAATATTTTTTATATTCAGGCGAGAGTGAAATCGTCAAATTTTGATACGCGGAAAGGAAAATGGATTATGTCGAAACATATCACAGGACACACCGGATTATTATGTTTACTTGGAAGCCCGGTCGCGCACAGTGTTTCTCCGGAAATGCATAATGAAGCATGCGATCAGCTGGGGCTGGATTATACATATCTTGCGTTTGATGTACCGGAAGATAAAATGCCGGAGGCAGTACAGGGACTTCGTACGATGGGAGCAAGAGGATGGAATATCACGATGCCAGGCAAGAACATTATGTGTAAGCTTGCAGATAAAGTATCTCCTGCATCTGAGATTTCAGGAGCATGTAATACCATCGTTAATGACAATGGTGTTCTGACAGCATACACAACAGACGGTGTCGGATTTATGAGAGCTGTCAAAGAAGACGGCGTTGATATTATCGGAAAGAAGATGACTCTTCTCGGTGCTGGTGGAGCTGCAACTGCGATTCTGGTACAGGCCGCACTGGATGGAGTTGCTGAGATCAATGTATTCAACGTAAGAGATAACTTCTTCGCAAGAGCAGAAGAAATCGTTGCAAAACTGAACGAGCGCACAGAGTGCAAAGTAACTCTGCATGATTATTCCGATCCGGAAGTACTCCGTACATCTATCGCAGAAAGTGCAATCCTTGTAAATGGTACTTCAGTAGGTATGGCACCGAATGTAGACAGAACGATCATTACAGATACAAGTATGTTCCATAAAGATCTGTTTGTATTTGATGTAATCTATAATCCGCAGGAGACAAGACTTCTTCGTGAAGCAAAAGAAGCAGGATGCAAGACTGGTAATGGAATGTACATGCTGCTGTACCAGGGAGCTGCTTCCTTCAAACTATGGACAGGTGAGGAAATGCCTGTAGAGATCATTAAAGAGAAATATTTCTCTTGACAAGAGAAGTTATGGCTTTATAAAAAAACAAGGGGACTGGCTTACGAAGTCCCCTTGCTTTTTTTATAAAAAGATTTCCCCATCAAATACGGTTGTAGCAGGGCCGGTCATGTAAACGAGATTTTCCTGACGGTTCCAGAGAATCTGCAGATCACCACCGAGCAGCTTCACGGTAACAGGCTGGTCTTCATCTACCAGACCGTTCAGGGTAGAAGCAACAGCAACGGCACATGCGCCGGTACCACAGGCGAGCGTTTCACCGGATCCACGTTCCCACACACGCATCTGCAGTGTATGGCGGTCGATTACTTTGACAAATTCCGTATTGATACGGTCCGGGAAAGCAATGTGATTTTCGAATTTTGGTCCGATCTTTTCGATATCCAGATTTCTCAGGTCATCCATATATACGATCGCATGTGGATTTCCCATAGAAACAGCAGTGATGTGGTAAGTAGTTCCATCAACATTCAGTGGCTCATCGATTACCTGCTCTTTTGTGGAAACCACCGGAATCTGTCTGGAAGTCAGAATTGGTGCGCCCATGTTAACCTTAACAAGAGCAACTTTTCCATCATCACCCAGAGTCAGGTCCAGATATTTAATACCGCTCTTAGTAGCAACAGAAATATTCGTTTTATTTACAATGCCGTAATCATAGGCATATTTTGCCACACAGCGAATTCCGTTTCCGCACATGGCACCCTGAGAACCATCAAGATTGTACATATCCATTTCACAGTCTGCCACATCGGATGGCTTGATCAGAATCAGTCCGTCAGATCCGATTCCGAAGTGACGGTCGCTGACAAATTTTGCGACAGCAGACGGATTACTTACAGTTTCTTCAAAGCAGTTTACATATACATAATCGTTTCCGATTCCATGCATTTTGGTAAATTTCATAAAAATAAATCCTCCTCATTCAAATAAATATTCTCCCTGATAAAAGTACTTCCCTTTTTAATCGTATTTGGAAAATTCCAAAACAGATTCTATATTTCGAGGTTTTAGTATAACGAAAAAATGTTATAGTTTTGTGAAACCAGAGTAAAAAATTACAATTCAATTACAAATATAACATAAATATGCAGAGACTGTATAGCACAGAAACGTTAAAATTAAGAAATTAAATTGGTTATGAAGGCAGTCTCAGATCAATTTCTGCATTTCCGGGAAAGGCCCGAGGCTTCGTTTCAGAATACCTGTCACCTGTGCGATCAGGATTCCGTAATTGGTAATCGGTACACCCTGATCCTGGCAGCAGGCGATACGGTACTTCATTTCACGTTCGTTTAACATACAGCCACCACAGTGAACCACCATTTTATAGGAAGAGACATCATCCGGAAACTCTGTTCCGGAAGTGAATTCAAAAACAGGCTTCTTTCCGGTATAATTTCGAATCCATTCAGGCATCTTGCATGTTCCAATATCTCCGCACTGGCGATGGTGTGTACATCCTTCTGCAATCAGGATGCGGTCACCATCTTCAATAGAAGAAAGAGCAGCAATACCTTTCAGCTGAATTTCCAGTTCTCCTTTATATCTTGAAAAAAGAATCGAAAAAGAAGTCAGGGTGATGTTTTCCGGCACGTCTTTTGAAACACGTGCAAATGCCTGACTGTCTGTAACGACAAGTTTCGGACAGGCACCTTGTGCAAGAAAATGATCCAGGGTACTTTTTAATTCTGTATCTCGTACAACAAGAGAGAGAGCACCACGTTCCAGAATATCGCGGATTGTCTGCTGCTGTGGCAGAATCAGACGGCCTTTTGGGGCAGCTTTATCGATTGGGACAACGAGAATGACCAGGTCGAGGGGTTCGATCAGATCCTGGATCAGTGGGTATTTGTGCGTGTCTTCCGATTTCAGAGAGGCAATTTTTTCTTTCAGTTCCTGGATGTTCATGCCGTCGGAAGCACTGACCAGAACTTCTCCGGCACGGACGGACATGGCAAGATCCTTGATCTTTTCGGTAGAAAGCAGATCAATCTTATTATATACGATCAGATAAGGGATGCCTTTTTTATGAAAACGGTGAATCAGTTCAAGTTCTTCTTCGCCTTTTCCAGCCGTACTGTCGATAACAAGAATTGCGATATCTGTTTTGTTCAGAACCTGATAACTTTTGCGGACGCGGAGCGCACCAAGTTCACCTTCATCATCAATACCGGGAGTATCAATGACCATGACCGGGCCAAGTGGAAGCAATTCCATGGTCTTGTAGACGGGATCGGTGGTTGTTCCCATAACGGAAGAAACAATTGCGAGATCCTGTCCGGTTACAGCATTGATAACACTGGATTTACCGGCATTCCTTTTTCCGAAAAAACTGATATGTACCCGTTCAGAAGCGGGTGTCTGATTCATTCCCATAGAACAGCCCTCCTGTATAATGCATAAAAATTTATAATACACTAAAATATGGATTCAGTATGATCTGAAATAAAAGTATTCTTTTATTATAGAAAAATATAAAAACAGATTCAAGTGAAATACATGTATCTGAGAATGTTTTTGCGCCTGAAAGCAATGCCAAAACAGTATATTTATGCGTTTTAACAAGTGAATGTTAAAATATTGCATAATTTTTGTGTACTAATTAATAAAAGTTGTGCTTGTAATTTTGGGATAGTATGATACAATAAGAAAAATGAAAAGAAATTATGCATTTTCATGCATAAATATTCTCAAGGAAAATCGAGGAGGAAGAGAAGATGAACTTAAAGAAAATTACAGCAATTATGATTGGTGCAGTTATGGCTGTTTCTATGGCAGTTCCGGCAATGGCTGATGATAAGGTAGAGACTGTTACAGATGGTAAGCTTACAGTTGCAACAAGCCCGGACTTCGCACCATATGAATTTTATTCAATCGATGAAGATGGCAACCCGACACTTTCCGGATTTGATATGGATCTGGCTCAGTACATCGCAGACAAGATGGGACTGGAACTGGAAGTAGTTCCGATGGACTTCGACGGTGTATTAAGCGAGCTTTCACAGAAAAACGTTGACCTTGGCATGGCAGGTCTTTCACCGGATCCGGCTCGTGCAGATGCTATGGAGTTTTCAGATCTGTATTACAAGGGCGGACAGTCTTTCGTAACAGTAAAAGACAAAGCTGATCAGTTCAAGACTCTTGAAGATGCAAACAACAAAGATTATTCTATCGGTGCACAGACAGGTTCTATCCAGCTTGATCTTGCAAACGAAAACACTCCGGATGCAGATATCGTATCTCTCCCGAAGGTTACAGATATCATCACTGAGCTTCTGACAGGTAAGATGGACGGTGCATTCATTGAGACAGCTGTAGCAGAAAGCTACCAGAAAAACTATCCGGATCTTGAAATCGTATGTGATGTACCATATGATACAGAAGGATCGGCAATCGGTGTAGCAAAAGGAAACGAAGCACTTCTTAAAGCTGTAAACGAAGCGATCGCAGATGCTATTGATGATGGTTCTATAGATAAATTCGTAGCAGATGCAACAGAGCTTGCAGCAGGTCAGACATATGAAGGAACACTGGACGAGAACGGTGCAGTTCCGGAAGCTGATGCAGCAGATGACGCTGAATAATATTTAAGAAAGATTTCTTATAAAAATATTTTATAAGATATTTCAGGCAACACAAACAAAAATCATAGATTCCTCCCCAGATATATATGGGGAGGAATTGTTGCTGTTTAAACTTAAGTAATTAAGTTCAGTATTCAGCAATGATATATGAAAATTAACTATACAATGAAAGGAGTTTATATGGACAGTTTTATTAAATTATCTAATTTTGGCAAAATTGCCCCATATGCACAGCTGTTTCGACAGGGTCTTCTCGTAACTGTATTGTTGTCACTGTTTACAGTAGCGATTGGTTTTGTTCTTGCTCTGATCCTCGCACTGATGCGTATGTCAAACATCCGTCCGTTCCGTGCTCTGGCAGTAGACCGTAATGGACATCTGAGAGAGGGAGGACCGCTGGTGTGGCTGTCCAAATTTAATCCCCTTTCTTTTATCGCAACTGCTTATGTAGAGATTCTTCGTTCCACTCCGGTACTGGTACAGATTTTTATCATCTACTATGGTGTGTTCGGAATGATCGATCTTCCATCATTCCAGCTGTTTGGATTTATCAAATTCAATCGTTTCTTCCCGGGTGTTGTTGCACTTGGTATGAACTCAGGCGCATATCTCTGCGAGATCATGCGAGCTGGTATTCAGTCTATTGACCAGGGACAGACAGAAGCAGCACGTTCCCTGGGACTTTCCCAGACCATGAACCTGCGTTATATCATCCTTCCGCAGGCACTCAAGAATATCCTTCCGGCGATCGCAAACGAATTCGTTGTTATCATCAAGGAATCCGCGATCACATACACCATCGGTGTACAGGATATCATGTCTGCCGTAAACGCAGTCAAAGGTGCGACATTCATTATCATCGAGCCGTTGCTGGTAGCTACAGCTATTTACTTCTGCCTGTGCTTCCCAACCTCCAAACTGATTGCATATTTCGAAAGGAGAATGAGCCATGGCGACAAGCGATAGTCTGATTCAGGTAAAAAACCTCAAGAAACATTATCACAGAGGCGCGATTAAAGCACTGGACGGTGTGACAGCAGATATCAACAAAGGCGACGTAATGGTAGTCATCGGACCATCCGGTTCCGGTAAATCCACATTTCTTCGCAGTCTGAATCTTCTGGAAGAGCCGACAGACGGTGAGATAATTTTTAACGGTGTGGACATCACCAAGAAGAAATACAAAGATGCTTCCGGCAAGACCGTAAAACTTGATATCGATGGACTTCGTCAGAAAATGGGAATGGTTTTCCAGCATTTTAACCTGTTTCCGCATATGACCATTCTGGACAATATGACTCTGGCACCGATGAAAGTCAAAGGCGTTTCCAAAGAAGAGGCAGAGAAAAAAGCACTCGAGCTTCTGGAACGTGTCGGACTTGCAGACCGTGCAGGGGCGTATCCGATCCAGCTCTCCGGTGGACAGAAACAGCGTGTTGCGATCGTAAGAGCACTTGCGATGGAACCGGAAGTGATGCTCTTTGATGAGCCGACATCTGCGCTTGACCCGGAAATGGTAGGAGAAGTTCTGGATGTTATGAAAGAGCTTGCCAAGGAAGGTATGACCATGGTTGTAGTAACGCACGAGATGGGATTTGCGCGTGAAGTTGGAAACCGTGTTCTTTTCATGGCAGACGGAAAGCTTCTTGTAGATGGCACTCCGACAGAAATCTTTGATAATCCGACGAACCCGCGTCTGCAGGAATTTTTATCTAAGGTATTATAATAATGAAGGCGACCGGAATACTCTGGTTGCCTTTGTCTTTTCTTAATTTTATAGAAAGAAGGTACGATACGATGACAGCACAAAAACAGTCTGCACTGCAGACAATTGAAGAAAAAAAGTCTCTGATCGTTGGCATTGCCGATAAAGTCTGGGAATTCGCAGAGCTTTCTCTTCAGGAATTCAAATCCGCGGAAACCTACTGTGAAGCACTGGAAAAAGAAGGATTTGATGTGGAACGCGGAACCTGCAATATTGAGACTGCGTTTGCAGCATCATATGGACACGGACGACCATATATAGGTATTCTTGCAGAGTACGATGCTCTCTCAGGACTTTCTCAGGAAGGTGGCCTTATCGAGCGTAAAGAAAAAAACGCTGGTGGAAATGGTCATGGATGCGGACATAATCTTCTTGGTGCAGGTGCGTTTGCAGCTGCTCTTGGAATCAAGGCATATCTGGAACAGAATGATGTTTCTGGTACAGTGATCCTTTACGGATGCCCGGGAGAAGAAGGTGGTGCTGCAAAAGCATTTATGGCTCGTGATGGTCTTTGGAAAAAACTGGATGCAGCACTTACCTGGCATCCGGAAGATGTAAATGAGGTGGCTACAGGCTCTTCAAATTCCTGTATCCAGACACAGTATAAATTTACCGGCATCGCTTCACATGCCGCCGGTGCACCTGAGAAGGGACGCAGTGCTCTTGATGCAGTTGAGCTTATGAATATCGGAGTGCAGTTCCTTCGTGAGCACATGAGTGATAAAGCACGTATCCATTATGCGATCACAGATGCCGGCGGATGCAGCCCGAACGTGGTACAGTCTCGTGCAAGCGTTCTTTATATGGTCCGTTCCAACCATGTGGCAGAGGCAGTGGAGCTTCAGAAGCGTGTGGATAAGATCGCAGAGGGTGCTGCTCTGATGACAGAGACTACTTATGAAAAGAAATTCATAGACGGTCTTGCAGATACCGTAAGCAACTTTGCACTGGAGAGAGTTCTCTACAAGAATTTTGAAGAACTTGGTGTGCCGAAATATACAGAAGAAGAAAATGCATATGCGGATGCACTGGCTGAGACTTATGATTCCAGCGGTGTACCTGGAGTTGCAGCAGAAAATGATGAGAATGCAAAAGAACAGGTGGAGAAGATGCAGAAGGAATACGGACATGCAATGAATGGATTCCTTACACCGTTGTATCAGAAGGATGCCTTTAAGGCTGGCTCTACTGATGTTGGAGATGTAAGCTGGCTGACACCGACAGCCCAGATCCATGTAGCAGCATGGCCGAATGGATGCCCGGGACACAGTTGGCAGAATGTTTCCTGTGACCGCACAGAGATTGGCCATAAAGCAGCGGTCCACGCAGGAAAAGTTATTGCAGCAACCGCAATTGATCTGATTGAAGATACATCTCTCTTGGATGAGGCAAGAGCAGAATTTGAAAAGAGAACAAAAGATGGTTTTGTCTGCCCGATACCGGCGGATGCAGTTCCGGTGATTCCGGATTAAAGATTAAAAAAGAAGCCGCTCCATTCAGGAGTCGGCTTCTTCTTTTTTACGAAGAATGCTTAATTCTTTCATTTCTTTGTAACAGTATTTGATGATTTCTTTACGTGTGATGATTCCGATGAAATATCCCTGATCATCAACTACCGGGACGTAATTCTGATTGATCGCACGATCCAGAAGGTCTTCCATATCAGCATCTGCGTGTACCGGTTTATAAGTGGCGCGTCGCGGGATAGCCATGATGGAGACATTTTCCATTTCCTTCAGGTCAGTGCTGTTGATATTCAGTCGCCTGATGCCCCATAGAATATCCCCCTCGGAAATCGTGCCGGTATAACGGCCATCCATACTTAGGAGAGGAATACAGGAGAATTTGCGGTGCTCCATCTTCTCAACAGTCTGGCGAAGTGTCTCGTCCTCAAATATATAGGCTACATCACTTTTGGGTGTCAGGAAAAATAAAATATTCACGGTAAGTACCTCGGTCTTTCATATATGTTGCAGCTGTGAACAGCTGATGTATATTTACTGAAACAATTTATGTCAGTTGCTATTGATATGATAGTATGAAGGTACCTGTCTGTCAATAATTCAATTATTAAAATTTGGTGAAATCATACTATAGAAGAAATGCTTAGTAGTAACTTTTACAGCAGATTTACGTTACTGCTCACTTCTTTTATAATAAATTTACTCCGGCTTCTTCGGCTGCTTTGGTTATGGATTCCGGCCACAGGGATACGTGGACTTCTCCGATATGAGCTTTGCGAAGGAAGAACATACAGATACGGGACTGGCCAATTCCACCGCCAATAGTGTATGGAAGTTCTTTATTCAGAATTGCTTTCTGGAAAGGAAGTTCTCTGCGGTCATCGCATCCGGCTTCTGTCAGCTGACGGTCGAGTGCTTCTTCGTCAACACGGATACCCATGGATGAAAGTTCCAGAGCAATGTCAAGAACCGGATAGTATACGAGGATATCTCCGTTCAGTTCCCAGTCATCGTAGTCCGGTGCACGTCCGTCATGACGTTCTCCGTTGGACAAAGTCTTACCAACCTGCATAAGGAATACAGCGCCTTTTTCTTTGACGATCTTGTATTCTCTTTCCTTTGGAGTCAGATCCGGATACATGTCTACCAGTTCCTGGGTGGAAACGAAGGCAATTTCTTTTGGCAGGATCTCTTCAATATAATCATACTGTACAGCCATGTATTTCTCTGTTTTGCGGAGTACACTGTAGATAGAGCGGACTGTGTTGATCAGAGTTTCCATGGTACGTTCTTCTTTGGAAATGATCTTTTCCCAGTCCCACTGATCAACATATACAGAATGGATGTTGTCCAGGTCTTCATCACGACGGATCGCGACCATATCTGTATAAAGGCCCTCGCCATGAGCAAAGCCGTATTTCTTCAGCGCATAGCGTTTCCATTTGGCAAGGGAATGTACGATCTCAGCATTTTCGTCCTGGCCTTTGATGTCGAAGCTTACCGGACGTTCTACACCGTTAAGATTGTCGTTCAGACCTGAGGATGGAGATACAAAGATAGGAGCAGAAACACGGAGAAGATTCAGCTTCTGGGAAAGTGTCTGCTGGAAAAAGTCTTTGACAGTTTTAATTGCAACCTGTGTATCATGCAGATTCAGATCTGAATGATACCCGTCAGGAATCTTGATTTGTTCCATAATAATCCTCCTAGATTTAATGTAACTATTATAGCAAGAAAAAGTCGGTATTGCAATTTTTTTACCTTGTAAGATTGCAATAAAAAGGATACAATAATGAATACAGCAATTTGAAGTGAAATCGGAGAAATGATTTGAACTAAGGGGGTGTTGTCTATGAAATGTCCGTTATGTGACGGAACGGTTGTAAATGGACGATGTAAAGAGTGTGGTATGCCATACCGCAATGATGAAATCCTGTATCATCTGAATGAGAGCCGGAGTGATCACTATCGACATGCATCAGATAAGGCCCGTAAGATCATGCAGACACAGGGAGTCGGATCCTTGGGGAAAGGAAGCACCGGAAAGGCTGCTGGCAATCGGAATACATCCTCTGGCAGAGAAAAAATCCGGCCTGCAAAAACTAAGAAGCATTCAAAACTTGGGATACTTTGGGTGATCATTATTATTCTTGCAGCAGTTGCACCACTGGCTGAAGATCTGGGTGGTGTCATAAAAGAAGCAATTCAGTCTGAGGTTGAGAATAGCAGTGAGATACAGACAGATACCGCTGAGACCACAGATCCGGGTACATATTTTTACAGCTGGGATGATGAGCAGGGATACAAGGATTATTCGATCGGCGCAGGATATGGACCGGCACAGGCTGGTGTCCAGTTTGAAGCAGGAAAATATGGCGTTTTTACTTCCAGCGCCGAAGTGACACTTACTGTTACCAGAAAGAAAGCAGACAACGAACAATATACACTCAAAGATGGTGAGGATACACTGTTTCTGACATTTGAAGAAGGTGACACGATTCAGGTAGAATCCGAAGAGAGTGACTTCGACAGTGTTTATCTGATGGAGTGGGAAGATTAAAAATATTAGTTTAATAATGGATTTTCGGGGGAAGATTTCAGACAATAAAAAATGAAATTCCCCCTTTTATTTCACATGATATTGTGTTATACTCTCATATGCAACACAATATATGGGGAGAATGCGATAGGGGAAGTATCGCCGCTCAGGACGACGCAAACAGTGAAAAACCCTACAAACAGTAGCAAACAGGAGAGACAAGGTATGATTTATGTAATTAAGAAAGACGGAACAAGAGAAGAATTTGATCCGCAGAAGATCGTGAAAGCAGTAAACAAATCTGCCGCACGAATCCTTTATAAATTTTCACCAGAAGAAAAAGATTTTATCTGTCGTTTTGCACAGGAGCATGCAGATTCTCTTGGAAAAAATGAGATTGAGATCCAGGAGATGCATAATATCGTTGAAGGAGCTCTGGAGCGTGTGAATCCGGCAGTTGCCAAGAGCTATCGTGATTATCGTAATTATAAACTTGATTTTATCCACATGATGGATGACGTATATACAAAGAGCCAGGCAATCCGTTACATCGGAGACAAGAGCAATGCGAATACCGACAGTGCGCTGGTGGCTACGAAACGAAGCCTGATCTTTAATGAATTGAATAAGGAACTGTATCGTAAGTTTTTTATGAACCGCAACGAGCTGCAGGCATGTAAGGATGGATATATTTATATTCATGACCAGTCAGCACGTCTGGATACGATGAACTGCTGTCTGTTTGACGTTGGCTCCGTATTAAAAGGCGGATTTGAGATGGGTAATGTCTGGTACAATGAGCCGAAGACACTGGATACTGCATTTGATGTTATGGGAGATATTATCCTGAGTACTGCGGCACAGCAGTATGGCGGTTTTACCGTACCGGAAGTTGACAAGATCCTTGGACCATATGCACAGAAGAGTTATGATAAATATATCAGTGAATTTCTGAAATATGCGGATGAGAACTGGAACGGCAGAGAGGAAAAAGCAATCGAATATGCGTTGGATAAAGTAAGACGTGATTTTGACCAGGGATGGCAGGGAATTGAGTACAAACTCAATACAGTAGGTTCTTCCCGTGGAGATTATCCGTTCGTTACAGTTACATTGGGACTTGGAACCGGACAGTTTGAGAAGATGTGTAATATTTCTCTTCTGGAGGTCCACAAAGGCGGACAGGGTAAGAAGGGGCACAAGAAACCGGTACTGTTCCCGAAGATCGTATTTCTTTATGATGAAAATCTTCATGGACCTGGAAAACCATGTGAAGATATTTTTGAAGCCGGTGTGGATTGTTCAGCAAAGACGATGTATCCGGACTGGCTGTCTCTGACAGGCAAGGGTTATATCGCCAGCATGTATAAACAGTATGGCAAAGTTATCAGCCCAATGGGGTGCCGTGCATTCTTAAGTCCGTGGTATGAACGCGGCGGTATGTATCCGGCAGATGATAAAGATACACCGGTATTTGTCGGACGTTTCAATATCGGTGCAGTCAGCCTTCATCTTCCAATGATCCTGGCGAAAGCAAGAGCCGAGAGCAGAGATTTCTATGAGGTGCTGGATTTCTATCTGCAGATGATCCGTAATCTGCATATCCGTACTTATGAATACCTGGGACAGATGCGTGCTTCCACGAACCCACTGGCATACTGCGAGGGCGGTTTCTATGGCGGTCATCTGAAACCAAATGAAAAGATCGGCAAGCTTTTGAAGCCAATGACAGCTTCTTTTGGTATTACAGCACTGAATGAACTGCAGGAGCTTTATAATGGTAAGTCAATCCGTGAAGATGGACAGTTTGCCCTGGAAGTTCTGAAATACATCAATGATAAAGTAAACCAGTTTAAGCAGGAAGATGGATATCTGTATGCAATCTACGGTACACCGGCAGAGAGTCTCTGCGGTCTGCAGGTAGAACAGTTCCGTAAGATGTACGGAATTGTTGAGGGTGTTTCTGACAGACCGTATGTCAGCAACAGCTTCCACTGCCATGTAACAGAGGATGTAACTCCGATTGAGAAACAGGATCTGGAGGGACGATTCTGGGAACTCTGTAATGGTGGTAAGATCCAGTATGTACGTTATCCGATTGGCTATAATAAAGAAGCCATCCGTACTCTGATCCGCAGAGCAATGAATCTGGGATATTATGAAGGTGTCAATCTTTCTCTGGCATACTGTGATGACTGCGGTCACCAGGAACTGGAGATGGATGTGTGCCCGGTATGCGGTTCGCATAACCTGACCAAGATTGACCGAATGAATGGATATCTTTCTTACAGCCGTGTCCATGGTGATACACGACTGAACGAAGCAAAGATGGCAGAGATTGCAGAACGTAAATCAATGTAAATCAGAAAAATAATAAAACAGCCGGTACATCATAGTGTACCGGCAATTTTTTGCAGAATTATTATTTTTTCTTCGGTGTAACTGGCGGCAATTCGCAATTATATGCGATTCCGAGTGGAGTTACAAGAAGTGGATGAACCGGACGATATACCGGTAATTTCAGCTTCTTCTCGAATACATTTGTGAATTCCCTGAAGCTTGCGGAGCCACCTACAACATAAACTGCAGGCACCTGATAACCATTGAGAAATTTCTCAGTGATGGTTGCCATTTTCTCTATGGTAGCCTTGACGACCGGGAAGATTTCATCCTCTTTCTCAGGAGTAGTCTTTAGAACTTCTGCTTCTTCATAAGGAATCTTATAATGCCCGGCAACTGTCATGGTCATATGACTTCCACCGGTTGCTTCATCATCGGTGTAGATGACTTTGCCATCTTTGAGGATGCTGATACCGGTTGTGCCGCCGCCGACATCAACAACTGCACCGTCTGTGATCTTGAGGACAGCAGCGGCAGCAGTCGGCTCATCTACGATATTCATCACTTCGAACCCGGCACCTTCCAGTACATAGCCGATGCTTTTGACACTGCCTTCGGAAACTCCCGGAGGGATGGCAGCAGCAGCATAGGGGAGCTCGGTGCCAAGTTTTTCCTCGAGCTCTGCTTTCAGCTTTGTGACAAGCTGAACGGATTCATAATAGTTTACGATCACACCGTCACGAATTGCATGAGAAGGTGCGGAGACACCTGCAATCGGTCTGTTTGTGCTGTCAACAACCGCAAGGACCGTATTGGCAGTACCGAGATCCACACCGACCTTCAGACGGCCTCTGAATTTCTTGCATTCTCCGGTTCGTACCAGTTCTGCAAAATTCGATAAAGTTCTGTTTTTTATTTCCATTTAAGAATGCTCCAATTATTTAATGATAGTACCAGTCTTTTCTTTGTAGCCATCTTTTGCATGAGCAATATCTGTGATGATGGTGCGATGTCCATTGCCTTTTTCTGCAAATGCGACCGCAGCTTCGATCTTCGGAAGCATGGAGCCTGCTGTAAACTGATTCTCATCAATGTATTTGCGGGCATCTGCAACAGAAACAGTGTCCAGATAAGTTTCTTTGTCAGTATCTTTATTCAGGCTGACTTTCTCAACGCTGGTGAGGATCAGAAGCGTATCTGCATTTAATTCCTCTGCGAGAAGCTCACTTGCAAAGTCTTTTTCAATGATAGCACTTGCACCATGGAGATCGATTCCCTGTTCCATGACCGGGATTCCGCCGCCGCCGGCTGCGATCACGACCTGTCCTGCATCTGCAAGAGTACGGATCGTTTCAAGTTCCACGATTTTCTGTGGCTTCGGGGCTGCAAGGATTCTGCGATATTCGCCATTTCCAACTTCTGTAACAAAGTTTCCCTTGTCCTCCTCTGCTTCTGCCTCTTCAGAAGTAAGAATACGTCCAATGATTTTCTCTGGTTCCCCGAAAGCTTCATCATAAGGATCGATCACAACCTGGGTGAGAATCGTTGCGACCGGTTTGTAGATTCCTCTGGAGATCAGTTCTGCACGGATTGCATTCTGAAGATCATATCCGATATATCCCTGACTCATGGCAGAACATACAGACATTGGCGCAAAGGTATAATCAGGATGTGCCTTACCGAATTCGTTCATAGCTGTATGGATCATGCCGACCTGAGGTCCGTTGCTGTGGGAGATGACAACGTGTGCACCATCCTCTACAAGATCTGCAATGGCTTTTGCAGCGGCCTTGGTAGCCTGTTTCTGTTCTGGAAGAGTTGCGCCCAGGGCTTTGTGACCAAGAGCAACAACGACAGTTTTTTCGCTCATATGGATTCCTCGTTTCTTTTCAATTTGTCTGTAAAACAATCTAATTCTTATTATAAAAGAATGAGAATGGAATTGCAATAAAAAGATAAAATGTGGTAAAAAGACAGACTATAAAAGGGTGATTGTTATAAAAAGATAGAAACTGAAAGTTTGACGTGCTATAATGAGAAAACACAAGGAGGGTGAAGACATGAACTATACGATCAGCAATGAGAAACTTACACTGGTGGTTTCTTCCAGGGGGGGAGAATTTCAGTCTGTCAAAGATGCAGAAGGACAGGAATACTTGTGGCAGGGAGATGCTGCAACATGGACAGACAGAGGACCGAATCTATTTCCCTATATCGGTCGAATGACAGAAAAAAGCTATAAATACCAGGATACCGTTTATCATATGGATATTCACGGATTTCTTCCGTATGATGAGATGGAGCTTGTTGAGCAGAAAGCAGATTCCCTGACGCTGCGCCTTGTAAGCTCACCGGAAACAAGAAAACAGTATCCTTTTGAGTTTACACTTGATATCACATGGAAACTTGAAGGAGAAAAAATCACAATTACATATCAGGTAAAGAATACCGATGATAAGAAGATGTATTTCGGTATCGGCGGACATCCGGGATTCCAGATTCCGATTGAGAAGAATCTGAAATTTGAGGATTACAGGATTGATTTTGGCGAAGATCCCAAACCACGCAGGATTCTTTTTTCGGAGGACTGTTTCGTACTGGAGGAGGATGAGGCTTTTGCATTGGAAGAAGGCCGTTATCTGAATCTGGAGCATAATCTGTTCGATGATGATGCGATCGTGTTGAAAGAAATGCCGAGGGAAGTAACACTTGAAAGTGCAAAAGGCAGCAAAAAGATCACAGTCGCATTTCCGGATATGGATTATCTTGGAATCTGGCACTGGCCACATGTAGAAGTAGATTATGTCTGTATTGAGCCGTGGAGTTCGCTTCCTTCACGCAAAAATGTAGTTGAGGATCTGGAAAAACAGGCAGATCTGCTTTCGCTTGAAAGTGGACAGGAATATACCAATACATGGAGTATTACGATCAAAGAAAAATAATACTCCCTGTATTTAATGGCCGGGGATCTTGCCCTGGCATCATATCATGATTTGAAGGGGAAAATGATCATGCAGGTAAACATGAAAAAAGGAAATGGCAAGAACAGCATAACATCCAAACAGTTCAACAGAGGACTGATCTTTCAGTTGATCGCTACGGGAACCTGTAATACGAGAATTGAACTTTCGAGGAGGACTGGCCTTGCCAAAACCACAGTGACCAATATTGTGGCAGAGTTCATGGAGAAGGGAATTGTAAAGGAATGTGAGGAAGAGCTTACAGAAGTCTGCGGCAGGAATCCGATCATTCTCAAAGTTGCTGATCAGGCCCCGAAGATCATAGGAATTCTTGTTTTCCGAACAAATATCCAGGCTGTACTCTGCAGCCTGGACATGCAGATATTCCGCACAGAGACCATAGAATTTGGCGAGCTGACAGGGGATATTCTGATTCAGAATGCTTTTGAACTGATTGACCGGATGATGGAAGAGGAGAAAAATATTCTGGGAATTGGCATTGCTTCTATCGGGCCGGTAGATATCCGCAACGGAATTATTCTGAATCCACCGCGATTTTATGGAGTTAAGCATGTCCCGATCAAAGAAGCAATCCAGAAGAAATATAATCTTCCGGTTTATTTTGATCATGATAACAACTGTGCAGCACTGGCAGAAAAACTGTTTGGAATCGGCAAGGCGGAACAGGATTTCCTTCTTCTTGCTGTATCCAATGGTATTGGTTCCGGCTTTGTATGTGGAGGAGAGGTTTTTCACAGTCACAGAGGATTTGAAACAGAGCTTGGTCATGTCAGCATTAACTGTAAAGGACTGCAGTGTTCCTGCGGAAACAGAGGTTGTCTGGAAATGTATGCGAGCAGTTATGTGGTCAGAGAAAAACTGAAAAAAATAACCGGGCTGAATCTGCCTTATGCGGATTACTTTAAGATTCATGACAGACCGGAAGTTGAGGATATTCTGGAAGAAATGATTCAGGATATCAGTGCAGGACTGGTAAGCATTATCAATATGCTCCAGCCGGAGATGATCGTACTTGGATATGATGGAATAGATTGGCCGGAGGATTACGTAAAGAAACTGGAGATACTGATCAATGACCGTAAGATCGCACAGGATGGATGGAATATTCCGGTCAAGAAGGCTTATTTCGGCAAGCAGGCACAGCTGGTCGGTGCGGCAGCATTGGTAGTAAACAGTATTTTCAAAGGGGAATTACAGTTTTTTGTGTAAATTTTTCTTTGTAAAAATATACACCAATAAACTCACCGATATATGTCGGTGAGTAAATTTAAAAGATAATAGTTCTTTAAAAGAACTATTAAAAATTAAAGGGGGATTATTCATGTTAGTAAATTTAAACGATGTTTTAAAACCGGCAAGAGAATATCATTATGGAGTAGGACTTTTTAACATAACATAGCAAGAATTCTCCTTCCTCTATAGGTGGGAGATGAATTGTAGATCTGAGCATAAATGCTCAAAAGAATTTCATAAACAAAAAAGAAAACACTTGTTCGCATGTTGGGATTGTATTATAATAATAAAAAGAGAACATATTGTTCGAAAAAACGATGATTGAAATCATTCATATGTAGGAATAAGGTGAGGAAAATAAATCGGGCAGTAAAAATACGAATCTATCCAAATGCAGAACAACGTGTGCAAATAGAAAAAACAATCGGCTGCAGCCGGTTTATCTATAACTGTATGCTTGCGGATAAAATAGAACATTATAAAAAAGAAAAGAAGATGTTAAGGAACACACCAGCCAGTTACAAGAAAGAATATCCCTGGCTGAAAGAGGTGGATTCATTGGCATTAGCAAATGTACAGATGCATCTGGAAAGTGCATTTCGTAAGTTTTTCCGCGAACCATCGGTAGGATTTCCACGTTTCAAATCAAAGAAGTCAGCAAGAAAATCTTATACAACAAACGTAGTGAACGGAAATATCTTTCTGGAAGGAAAATATTTGAAACTGCCTAAGATGGCAGCTGTCAGAATAAAGCTTCACCGTCCAATATCAGAAAAATGGAAACTGAAATCTGTGACAGTCAGAAGGGAGCCCTCCGGAAAATATTTTGCCAGTCTTTTATTTTACTGTGAAAACCAAACAGCAGAAAAAGGACCAGCAGAAAAATTTATCGGGATTGATTTTGCCATGCAGGGGATGTGTGTGTTTTCTACTAATGAAAGAGCCAAATACCCGATGTTCTATCGGCACGCAGAGAAAAAGCTTGCACGGGAACAGAGAAAGCTGTCCAGATGTCAGAAAGGCAGTCAGAATTATAAAAAACAGAAGAAACGAGTTGCATTGTGCCATGAAAAGATCCGAAATCAGAGAAAAGATTTTCAGCATAAACTCAGTACCAGTCTTGCCGAGAGCTACGATGCAGTATGCGTGGAAGACCTGAATCTGAAAGGGATGGCAGGAGGATTTCATTTTGGAAAAGGCGTGCATGATAATGGATATGGCCTGTTTCTGTCTATGCTGGAATATAAACTGGAGGAACGAGGAAAATATCTGATAAAAGTAGATTGTTATTTTGCATCCAGTAAGATTTGCAGTGTATGCGGAAAGAAAAAAGAAGAATTGTCTTTATCTGATAGGATTTATTGTTGTGAATGTGGAAACAGAATGGATCGAGATGTAAATGCAGCAGTTAACATCATGAATGAAGGAAAAAGAATTTTTGCAGAATGTGCATGACAGCACAATAAAAAGTCCGTAACCGGACTAATAAAAATCGCGGGGCACGCGAGGATAGCTTGTAGATACTTGGCTCAGTAGAGCCATTGAGCAAGAAGCCCCACTTCAAAATCAGAGATTTAAGTGGTGGGAGCATGTCACAGGCGAAATATCAGTTTGAAGTCAGAGATGTAGAGTTAAGAGAACCTGACAGAAACGAGGTGGAAGTCGCTGTCAAAGCTTGTGGTTTCTGTGGGCATGATAATATTCTGGCAAATTATGCAGCAACTGAGTGGGAGCCGTTTGGCCATGAATTTGCGGGAATTGTAACCAAAATAGGAGCAGAGGTACAGAATGTTGCGGTAGGTGATCGTGTGGCAATCGAAACTTCAACATTCAATCCATTTTCCGATGCTGCCCTGAATGGAAGACCGGATCTTTGTACAGACTGTACGGATTATATGAAACGTAAAAAAGGAGATACCATGGGATTTGCAGAGAGAACGATTGTACCTGCAAATCTGGTTGTAAATATCCGAGATCTTTCTTTTGAGGAAGCGTGTATCCTGGAACCAATGGGAGTTGCAGCAGACCTTATCCTGACAGCAGATATTCATCTGAATGATGATGTTCTTCTTCTGGGTGCAGGTCCGATCGGACTTATGGCAATGCAGATGGCCAAGAAGAGTGGTGCACGCCATATATATGTAGCACAGCATTCCGGAAGTAAAGCGCGTGTAGATCTGGCCTGCAAATTTGGTGCTGATGATGTGATCTTTACAGATAAAGAAAATCTTGAAAAATATCCATTCCCACGAGGTGGCGTGGATAAAGTTCTTGTAACTTCACCGCCGAGTACGATTGACCTTGCAACAAGAGTTACCAACCCGGGAGGCAAAGTTGCATTTCTTGGAATCGGATATGGCGACAGGGCAAAGGCAACGTTTGATTCAAATATTGTACATCTCAGAAAAATTTCCATTATCGGATCCAATGCGATCCCGGCATTGTATTTCCCAAGATGTATCAATCTTCTGGAAGCAGGTATGGTCGATGTGAAATCACTGATCTCGCATCGATTCAAACTGGAGGATCTTCCAACAGCAATGGCTCAGTATCTTGCGGAGAAAGATAAAGCGGTTAAAGCGATTATGGTGAACGAATAGAAGGCGCCCTTGTACTGATTGCTGTACTTTTTAACACTTTACAGACGAGGAAAACGGAATAGTATTATATAAAATAACAAATAACGGGTGATGGAATTACGATAATTTATACAAAATAAATAATTTACCATCTCAAAACAATATTTTGCCCCCCTTTTTTGCACAAACACCTCTGTGTATAATAAATACATAAACAAGAGAGAGAAGTATTTCGGAAAGCAGGGTGAAGATATGGGAGATGTAATTGTTTCCATGGAACACATTACGAAAGAGTTTCCGGGTGTTAAGGCACTTGATGATGTTAAATTTAATCTTCGTGCCGGTGAGGTTATGGCACTGTTAGGTGAAAACGGTGCAGGTAAATCAACACTGATGAAAATTTTGAGTGGTGTATATTCTCTGGATCAGGGAAGTTTGAAGATATTTGGTAAAGATTATGAATCACTTACACCGAGCTCGGCGCGAGAGGCCGGAGTTGCGATTATCCATCAGGAACTGAATATGTGTAAGGATCTTACAGTAGCACAGAATATGTTCCTTGGACGAGAAGAACGTAAGGGCTTCGTGTTAAATAACTCCAATATGGAAGATATCGCAAGAAAATATCTTGGAGAACTTGGAGTAGATATCAGTCCGGATGAGATCGTTGGAGAACTTCCGGTTTCCAAACAGCAGATGATTGAGATTGCAAAAGCACTTTCAATCAATGCAAAAATCCTGATCATGGATGAGCCTACATCGGCACTTACATCCCGTGAGATCGATGAACTGTTTAATATTATCCGTAAGCTGAAAAGCCAGGGATGCGGAATCGTATATATTTCACATCGTCTGGAAGAGCTTGCACATATTACAGACAGAGTTACGATCATGCGAGATGGTCACTACATAACAGAAGGTAATTTCACAGACTTTACAATGGATGAGATCATTGCCAACATGGTTGGCCGTGAGATCAAAGAGAAATTCCCTCATGTTGAGTGCGAGAAAGGCAAGAAAGTATTCGAGGTCAAGAACCTGAACGCAGGACGCCTGGTAAGAGATATCAATTTCTCGCTGTATGAAGGTGAGATCGTTGGATTTGCCGGACTTATGGGTGCCGGACGTACAGAAACAACAAGAGCTATCTTCGGTGTTGATCCGAAAGAATCAGGAACACTGATCCTGGATGGTAAAGAAATTACGATCAACAATCCGATGGATGCTATCAAAGCAGGTGTTGTACTTGCTCCGGAAGACAGAAAGAAAGACGGATTATGTACAAAACTCAGTATCCGTCATAATATTGCACTTCCAAACCTTGATCTTATCTGTGGAAAAGGCGGAGTGATCAATACAAAAGTTGAAGAAGAACTCTGTGACAAGGCTGTAGCAGACCTCACGATCAAAACTCCGAATCTGGATGTTGATGCCGGAACGTTATCCGGTGGTAATCAGCAGAAGGTCGTTGTTGGTAAATGGCTGGCGAGAAATTCAAGAGTTGTAATTTTTGATGAGCCTACAAGAGGTATTGATGTAGGTGCCAAGGTTGAGATTTATCAGCTGATGAATCAGCTGAAAAAGCAGGGAATCGCTGTTATGTTTGTTTCCTCCGAGATGCCGGAGGTTATGGGTGTGGCAGACCGGATCATCGTTATGTGTGACGGACGTATTACCGGTGAGGTAATGGCAAAAGAAACCACACAGAATGACATTCTGAAATATGCAACATCCTTTGAGAATAAACTTGGATCTCAAAGCCAGAACAACAAGGAGGAATAATCATGAAGAAAAAAAGTGGCTTTTCAAAAATTTTGGGGGCGAAGGGTGCCGGCACGGTAGTAACCGCCTTCATAGGATTAATTATTATTTATATAGCATTTGGTATTCTGAACCCGAAGGTGTTTTCACTTCTTAATATCCAGAACCTTCTTCGTTCAATGTCAAAATATCTGCTGATCGGTATCGGACAGAGTTTTGTAATGATCACAGGTAATATTGACCTGTCGATCGGTTCTGTTGTTGGTATGAGTGCTATGATCTCAGCAACCATGATGACAAAGGGAATGAACCCGGTTGTTGCAATTCTCGTAACAATTATTCTGGCACTGGTAGTAGGTGTTGTGAACGGATATCTGGTTGGTAAATTTAAACTTCCGCCATTTATCGCAACACTGGGAACCATGTTTGTAGCTCGTGGTATTGCTTACATCGTAAATAATAACAGAAATACTGACAACATCGCATCCGGAATCGGTAAAGAGGCCGGAGACAGATTCCAGAATATTTTCTATTATGGAAAAACAGCAGGAATCTTTAATACATTCTGGATTGCACTTATTGTTTTCCTTATTTTCTGGTTTTTCCTTGCAAGAACCAGATCCGGACGTCACATTTATGCAATCGGTTCTAACGTAGATGCAGCAAGACTTTCTGGTGTAGATGTAGTTAAGACAACAACAAAAGCTTACATGGTAAGTGGTTTCTGTTCCGCAGTCGTTGGATTTGTTCTTTGTGCACAGGCTGGTATGGGTAACATGGATGCAGGTAATATGTACGAAATGTACGGTGTTGCAGCAGGTGTTATCGGTGGTGTATCACCACTTGGCGGATCCGGTATCCTTCTTGGAACATTCGCAGGTGCAGGTGTATGGCAGACACTTGAAAATGGTCTGAACCTTATTCATGCACAGGTTGGCTTCCAGCGTATCATCATCGGTGTGATCGTTGTTGGTGCAGTTCTTCTTGATGTAGTTGTCCGCAGCGGTAACTTCAAAAAGAAAAAGAAATAAATTTGAATGAATCTTGATATTATATTTTGATAAAATAACACAGGAATATAAAGCAAAGAGCTTTATAATATATTAAGGGAGGTTTTTACCATGAAGAAAAAAATTTTAGCAGCAGTATGTTGTGCATCTATGATCGGATGCCTCGCAGCAACACCAGTATTAGCAGATGAGACAGTTAAGGCTGACGGAGATTACAAAATTGCACTTATCACAATGGACTCTGTAGACCAGCATTGGGTATCTCTGAAAGAGGGTGCAGAGGAAGAAGCAAAAGCTGATGGTGTTACCGTTGACTTCATGGCACCGGACGTAAAAGACGATGCAAAACAGATCGAATGTATCAACAATGCAGTAGCTGGTGGATATGATGCTATCCTTGTAGCAGCTAATAGTGAAGATGCAGTTTCCGGTGCTCTTCAGGAAGCAGTTGATGCAGGAATCAAGATTGTTTATGTTGATTCTCCTGCAAACGTAGAAGCAGAAGCTACATTCTCCACAGATAACAAAGCTGCTGGTAAAACAGCTGGTGAAGAAATGATCAAAGCTCTGGAAGACAAAGGAATTAAAGATGGAAGCATCGGTATCGTAAATATTAATACTTCCACAAATTCTACTATCCAGCGTGAAGAAGGATTCAGAGAAGCTCTTGAAGGAACAGATTATGAACTTCTTGAAACACAGTACTGTGAAGGTGATGCTGCAAAAGCTCAGACAATAGCTGAGAACTATATCACAGAAGGTGTTGTAGGTATCTTTGGTGCAAACGAAGGTGCTGCTACTGGTACTGGTAATGCAATCAAAGCATCCGGAAGCGACGAAATTGTCGGTGTTGGTTTTGATAAATCTGATACACTGAAAGGTCTTATCGAAGATGGATATCTTGTATGCACAATGGCTCAGAACCCGGATCAGATGGGTAAACTTGGTGTTCAGGCTTGCATCAAAGCTCTCAATGGCGAAGATCTTGGCGGCGAAGTAACAGATACAGGTGTATCCGTACTTACAAAAGAAGCTCTTGCAGAAGACGGTGCTGAAGAAACAGAAGAAGCAGCTGACACAGAAGAAGCTGATGATGCTGAAGAAACAGAAGAAGCAGCTGAATAATTATCAGACCTGATTATATGTAATAAGTGAATATAGGCCGTCGGTTTTTTCCGACGGCCTGTTTCAGGATTAATGAGACTTAATAAGGAGACAGAGGACATGAAAAGATCAGAAATTAACAAAGCTTTAAAAGAACTGGAAAAAATGATTGCAGATCATCAGTATTATCTTCCGAAATTTGCAAATTTCACACCGGAAGAATGGAAAACAAAAGGCCATGAATTTGATGAGATCCGTGATAACATGCTTGGATGGGATATTACCGACTATGGCATGGGAGATTTTGATAAATATGGATTTTCCCTGTTTACTATTCGTAACGGAAATATTAAAATGAAAGATAAATATAAGAAACCGTATGCAGAGAAATTCCTTTATCTGAAAGAAGGACAGTATGCGCTGAATCATTTCCACTGGTATAAGATGGAAGACATCATCAACAGAGGCGGCGGAAATATTCTGATCCGTGTATATAATTCCCTTCCGGATGAAGAAATCGATAAAGAAGGCGATGTTACCGTACATATCGATGGAGAAGTTCAGGTCGTTCCGGCTGGTACACAGGTAAAACTGGAACCAGGTATGAGCATTACGATCATGCAGGGAATGTATCATGACTTTGAAGTAGAACCAGGAACAGGCCCTGTACTGATTGGTGAAGTAAGCCAGTGTAATGACGACAATATTGATAACCGCTTTAATCCACCAGCAGGAAGATTTCCTGAGATCGAAGAGGATGAGCCACCATATCGTCTGCTCTGCAACGAATATCCGGAAGCTTCAGAAAAATAAGAATGTTTGTGAGATGACGCCGGAAGTATATTCCGGCGTTATTTAATATATGGCAGAAAGAGGTAGTTATGGTCAAACTCGTAGTAGCAGATGACGAAGAACGTGTATGCAGACTGATCGTGGCACTTGGCAATTGGGAAGAACTTGGAATTAAGGTGGTTGGTACTGCTGCAAATGGAATCCAGGCACTGGAACTTATTCGTAAAGAAAAAACAGATATTTTAATCACAGATATCAGAATGCCGGGCCTAAACGGACTGGAACTGATCGAGAAAGTTCGGGAAATATCACCGGATATAAAAATTATGATCATCAGTGGTTATGCGAATTTTGAGTATGCCCAGAATGCACTGAAACAGGGAGTGAGTGACTATCTCCTGAAGCCGATCAACAAAGATGCACTCAATGAATCACTGGCCAAAATGGTACATCAGATAGAAACTGAGAGAAGAACAGATATGGCGTTTCAGGATATCCAGAATGAACGGCGGGAAGAACTTATCAAGCTCAGAAATATGCTCCTTCATGATCTGTGTCATGACAGATCTCTTGGACTGTCGGAAGATATTCTGCGAGAGAAATATTATCTGAATGTACAGCCGGGGCTGTATCAGGTCCTTGCGATCAAGCAGGATGCTGAAGGAAACGACAGCAAAGAGGATACCATAGAACTGATCTGGCATAAGATGGAAGAAATCCTGCAAAGAGAGATCACCAAAGAATGCTATGATTTTGTAACGGCTATTGAAGGGGAATATCTCTACGGACTTATGAATTATCCTGCCAGAAACAGTGAGAAAATCCGTAAGATAGTGCGCAGCTGCTTTAATCAGATGCTTGCAAGAAACGATTATCTTGGAAAAACACAGCTTTCACTGGGCCTTGGTTCCTCTGTTAAAGAGGCAGAGAACATTAAGGGTTCTTTTGTGATTGCAAATCGTTCACTTGCTGAACGATTACTTGAGGGAAACAGCAAGATGCTGGAGGCGGATGCTTCCAATGGTGTTCTCTATGAGAAAAAACTGGTGGATAAATTCACCAGAAATCTGGGAAGTGCGCTCCAGACACTGGATGTAGAAGAAATCAGAAATACGATAAATGTTATATATAATGAAACAATGGAAACACCGGGGGTTCATGGCTGGGAGATCCTTGAAATGATAAGGCAGTGTGGAAGCATTTTTATCATGCGGCTTGATGTACCGGATAAGGCGGAACTTCAGAAGGAATTTGATAACAAATGTGATAATTGTGTAACTGTAAATGCATTGTTTACCTGTCTGCTTGATTTCATGCTCACCAAAGTAAACCAGATGATCGCACTTCGTGAAGAGGATTCTGTGAGACCGGTACGACTGGCGAAGCAGTATATCCACAATCATTATCAGGAGCAGATCACCCTGGAAGAAGTCAGTGATTATGTAGGACTGACTCCGGCATATTTCAGCGTGATGTTTAAGAAGGAAACAGAGATTGGATTTGCCAAATATCTGATCAACGAAAGGATTGAAGGTGCAAAGGATCTTTTGCGAGAATCTACATTGTCGGTTGCAGACATATGCAGAAAGGTTGGCTATAATGATCCGAAGCATTTTACGAGGCTTTTTGAAAAAAATGTCGGTGTGAAGCCCGCGGTATACAGGAAACTGTATGGATGATGAAATGATCTGGATGGATCAGGATGACTGAAATATTTGGAATGACTGAGATGGTGATAACATGAAGAAATATAAAGAAAAATTCCGATATCTGGATGCAAGGCTGAAAATATCTTTTGTTGTGGTTTGCATTCTCTCTTTTCTGCTTGTTCTGTGTCTGGACAGGGAGTGGATCTTTCCAGAGGGATTCTGGAAGATAGCTATGATTTTTCTTCCATTACTGTTAGTGGGATTTACATATCTGTGGATTTGGAAACCATACAGAAGGCTGACCAATCAGGTGCAGCGTTTTTCAGATGGCTATATATCGCTGGCAGATCTGACCGATGTAGAGGTTGCCATTTCACCGGAATTTGAACGTATGGCACGTCATATGAACAAGATCGTTACGGCAACGAGAACATTGGATATGTCGAAGCGGCAGGCACAGTACAGGGCACTGCAGAACCAGATCAATCCACATTTCCTTTATAATACATTGGAAGGGATTCGTAGTGAGGCGATCATGGCAGGACTTGATAATCTGGCAGATATGACAGAAGCACTTGCAATCTTCTTCCGTTATACCATCAGTAAGGTAGAGAATCTTGTTACAGTTGAAGAAGAACTGGAAAACTGTGCAACGTATTTTAAGATTCAGCAGTATCGTTTTGGCAGCAGAATCCATCTGGAAATCGAACAGGATGAAGAAGACTGGGATGACATTCTTCACTGCATGATCCCGAAGCTGACTTTGCAGCCGATTCTTGAGAACAGTATCATTCATGGAATCGAGCTCAAACTGGATGAGGGAAAAGTTACGATTTCCATATCCAGAACGAAATCTCGTCTTCTGATCAAAGTTTCGGATGATGGCGTTGGAATGAATCGTGAGACACTGGATAAACTGAATGCAAAACTGGGTTCCAAGGAAGAAGAGGTAAAGAATTATACGCAGCCGGAAAAAGGCGGCGTGGCACTTGTCAATGTAAACAATCGTATTCATCTTATTTTTGGAGAGGAATATGGAATGCATGTATATTCGCTTGAAAATATGGGAACCAGTGTGGAATTATCCATTCCGGTCATTTATAATGAAAATGAACTGAAAAAGAAGGATAAATAATGAAAAAAGAAATTCTTCGTTTGCAGGATGTTACATACAAAAAACAGAATACGATTATTTTTCGAAATATGACTTTTAATATACTGAAGGGTGATATCATGGGGATTATTCCGATGAATTCCTATGGGATGGATGAGCTCCTGGATGTGATTGTTAATAACCTTCCATTGTATTACGGATATGTTTATTATCAGGATAAGTGCGTAAACTCATGGAAAGAGGAGAAGCACAGTCGCAACAGAATATGCCTGATTGACAGTGAGACTTCGCTGGTTAATGGTCTTGATGTTCTGACCAATGTATTCACTCTTCGTACAGGATTTGGACAGGAAATATTGAATGAAAAAATGCTGGCTATGCAGCTGCAGCCATTTATTGATGAACTTGGAGTTTCTATTGATCCATTTATGTCTGTGGAAAAGCTTTCTGCCTATAAAAGAGTTATGGTAGAGCTTCTTCGAGCTATCGTAGCAGGATATCATCTTATCATTATCCGGGAGATCAGCACTGTTATCAGTGAAGATGAGCTTGAAAAACTGTTTGACACCATGCGGTATTACACAGGTAAAGGATTTACTTTCCTTTATGTATCGTATCACTTTGAGGAAATACAGCAGGTATGTACCAGAGCAATTCTGATGTCGGAGGGAAGTATTAATCTGATATTTGATAAAGAACAGATAAAAAAAGGGATCAGTGAAGATAATTATATTGATTATTATAATCATGTAAGCCAGCGTCTTCTGTACAGAGCACGTGGAAATGTTCCTACAGCGGAGTCACGGAAAGAAGTTCTTTATGTACGTGATATGTCAGGTAAATACCTGGAGCACTTTCAATTCAGTGTCTATAAAGGCGAATGCCTGGTAATTCAGAGTCTGGATACCAGGATGTATAATGAATTTTTGGAGATACTGGAAAAGGAAGGCGGGTTCAAAGATGTTGACATGCTTGTCGAGGGTAAAAAAGTATCAGATTACCGGACAAGAAAAATCGCATTTATGAAAGAAGAGGCAACCCAGACGATGCTTTTTGATGACCTGACAGTACGGGATAATATTTGCATAGGTCTTGATAGAAAAGCACCGAACATCTGGCTTAAGAAGAGAATCCAGAAATCTGTCCAGGAAGAGTATTATCGTATTTTCGGGGAAGATATCTTTGACTGTTATATAAATGAACTGAGTGATGAACAGAAGACCAGAGTAATTTATATGCGAATTCTTCTGGAAAAACCTGAAGTGGTATTTATGGTACAACCGTTTAAACATGCCGGTACACCACACAGGATGCAGGTGTGGGAATTACAGACACTTCTTCTTGAGAGAGGGATTTCTATTGTGATCCTGGCGATGAATATGTCGGATTCACTGACAATTGCGGACAGGGTAATACGAATCAGCCGTGTGGATGGAAAAATGACAACTAAAGAGTTTACATACAATCAGTTTTCAGAATTACCAATGTCATTGCCTTGGGTTGGTTTCTTTGATGAACTAAAAAATAACGGGGAGGAAATGTAAAATGGAAGTAATTGCGGGAATTGATATTGGAGGAACCAAATGTGCGGTTTCCTTTATCCATATGAATGGGGATGAGGTAGAGTTTTTGTCAAAGGAAAAAAGACCCACGGATGAATCACATCCAGATGAGATGGTGCAGTCGTTTGTGAATGAGATTGCAGAAAAACTGAATGATCATCCGGACTGGGAGCTTGTCTCCATCGGAATTTCCTGTGGCGGTCCGTTGGACGAAGAGAAGGGACTGATCTTATGTCCGCCAAACCTTCCGCACTGGGATCATACAGATCTTTTTACACCGCTAAAGGCAAAGTTTGGAGATGTGCCGATCATGCTGCAGAATGATGCGAACGCATGTGCACTGGCAGAGTGGCAGCTTGGTGCCGGAAAAGGATGCAGAAATATGATTTTCCTTACATTTGGTACCGGTCTTGGAGCAGGACTGATTCTGAATGGTGAATTATACAGTGGTACCAATGGTATGGCAGGAGAAGCAGGACATATACGTCTGGCAGAAGATGGCCCGGTAGGCTATGGCAAGGCGGGGGCTTTTGAGGGATTTTGCAGTGGTGGCGGAATTGCACAGCTGGGTCAGGTGATGGCTGAGGAAGCCCTCGACCGTGAGGAAATTCCTTCATTTTGCCAAAGTAAAGGAGAACTATTTAAAGTTAATGCCAGAACTATAGCAGAGGCTGCCGAAAAGGGAGATCCTCTGGCACTAAAGATATATGATATTGTTGCGGACAGATTGGGGCAGGGACTGGCAATACTGGTAGATCTTTTAAATCCTGAAAAGATTGTGATCGGTAGTATATTTCTGAGACAGGAGAAGCTTTTAAGACCGCGAATGGAAAAAATACTGAATAAAGAGGCGCTTGATCAATCTCTGTCAGTGATGGAAGTGCTTCCGGCAGGATTAGGAGAAAAACTTGGTGATTATGCGGCTGTTTCTGTGGGCCTCCGTGCATATCAGAAAAAATAGAAAGGGTAATATAATGAATGAATTAGAAAGACTTATGAAAAGATATCCTCAGCTCGTGGGATGTCGTGAAGCTATTACAGAGACATATCAGGTGCTGGAAGAATCTTTCAGAAATGGCGGCAAACTTTTGATCTGTGGAAATGGCGGAAGTGCTGCGGACAGTGATCATATCGTCGGTGAGCTGATGAAGGGATTTAAGAAGCAGCGCCCGGTTCCGGCGGATATGAGAGAGAAACTGGGAGAAGATCTTGCGGATCATCTTCAGGGAGCACTCCCGGCAATTTCCCTGGCAGGTCACGCGGCATTATCCACTGCATTTCTCAATGACGTAGCACCGGATATGGTTTTTGCACAGCAGGTTTATGGATATGGCAATGAAAATGATGTGCTGCTTGCAATCACAACATCCGGTAATTCAGGAAATGTTTTGCATGCGGTAAAAGTGGCACAGGCTAAAAATATGAAGACGATCGGTCTTACGGGACCGAAAGGCGGTAAGCTTAAAGAAGCAGCAGATACTTGTATCTGCGTTCCGGGAAGCTGTACAGCGGATATTCAGGAACTGCACCTCCCTGTGTATCATGCACTGTGTGCAATGCTGGAAGAGAGGTTTTTTGAGTAAAAGGATTTAAAATGTTTTTTTAGAATGGTGCCAATGTTGGTGGATATATAGAAAAATATCTGGATGAATTAAGACATCTTGTTTCTCAAAGATGTACATTTGCTACAGATGGAAGCTTTATCAAACCATGTTTCTTCAAACACGAGTCATCAGCTGTAGGTGCAGCACTGTATTTTGTAGATAAATTTATTGAAGAAATCTAAGGAGGTATAATTATGGAATGGGCAGAAAATTTTAAGGGATTACAGCATATTGGTATTCCAACTAATGATATGGATAAAACTGTTGAGTTTTATAAAAAAATTGGATTTGAGGTAGCACATGAAACAAAGGATGGAGATGTGAGAGTTGTATTTTTGAAGTTCAGGGATCTGATTTTGGAAACATATGAAAATAAAGAAGCAGCATTGTGTGACGGTGCAGTGGACCATATTGCATTTGATGTTGTTGATATTGAAGAAGCATATAAATTTATTACCGGACTGCAGATCAAGATTCTGACAGAAATCACCTTCCTTCCGTTCTGGGAAAAAGGAGTAAAATTCTTTATAGCGCAAGGACCAAATTTGGAAAGACTTGAATTTGCTCAGCATATAAAATAAAGTAATCATCAGCCCTGATAAAGATTGATATCAGGGCTGATTAAGGTTATAATTGAATTACAATTTGCATTGCATATTTATAACACAAGGAGGTATTTTTATGGGCAAAAAGAAAGCAATAGCAGCTGGCCACATCTGTCTGGACATCACCCCGGCTTTTAAGAGCAAGGAAGAAAAATCTATCAAAGATCTTTTCAGACCGGGACAGCTGATCGCGATGGATGCGGCCAAAGTAAGCCTTGGCGGTTCAGTATCCAACACTGGGATCGGTATGAAACGTTTGGGCGCGGATGTAGAACTTATGGGAATGGTCGGCAATGATGCATTCGGTCAGATGGTTCTCAATGAACTGGAGAAATATGGTATTTCACCGGACAGTATGATTGTAAGAGATGGTGTGGGTACTTCATATTCAGTAATCCTCGCTCCGGCAGGAATCGACAGAATATTCCTTCACTGTTCAGGAGCTAATGATACATTTACGCTCGATGATATTGATCTTGAAAAAGTAAAAGAAGCAAATCTGTTTCACTTTGGATATCCGTCGCTGATGCGCATGATGTATATCGATGGAGGTAAAGAACTGGTACGTCTTCTGAAAGCAGTACATGAGTTGGGAGTTGCGGTATCTGTTGATATGGCGATGTTTGAAGAAAGTACTGAGGCAGGAGCTCAGGACTGGAATGAAGTTCTGAAATCAGTGATTCCATATATTGATTTCTTTGTACCGAGTATTGAGGAACTTTGTATTATGCTGGATCGTGACCGTTATCATGAATGGAATGAAAGAGCGCAGGGAGCTGACGTTACAAATTTCCTTGATATCGAAAAAGATGTCAGACCATTGGCAGATAAACTTCTTTCTTACGGAGCAAAAGTGATTCTTATCAAATGCGGAACTCCGGGTATCTATTTCCGCACAGCTGATAAAGAACAGCTTATTAAAATCGGTGGTGGAATCGGAGAAGAAATCGCAGATTCATGGTCCGATCAGGAAGCATTTGAAAAAAGTTATCTGGTTGAAAAAGATAAAGTCGCTTCCGGAACAGGAGCAGGAGATACAACGATTGCCGCTTTCTTAAGTGCTATACTTGCAGGAAAAGACTGGTCGGATGCACTTCATCTGGCAACAGCCACAGGAGCTCTTTGTGTACAGACATATGATGCGCTCAGTGGAATCATACCTCTTGAAGAAGTACAGAAAAAGATTGATGCTGGATGGGAGAAAAGAAAATAAATTTTTTTCAATTAATAGTTTTTTTAAAAAACTTTTAATTGAATTTATCCCTGATAGCTATTATAATTAAAGATAGTGATAAATAATTTTACAGGAGGAAACAAGATGTTAGTTAACATGAATGACGTGCTTTATCCGGCAAAAAAAGGCAAATACGCAGTAGGCCTTTTTAATGCAGTAAATCTGGAACTGGCACGTGGAATCATTGCAGCAGCAGAAAGTTCTCAGTCACCGGTCATCATGGGAACAGCGGAAGTACTTCTTCCATACGGACCACTGGAGGAGGTTTCCTATTACCTTATCCCTATGGCTAAGAAAGCAAATGTTCCGGTTGTTATCCATCTGGATCATGGTCTTAAGAAAGAAACCTGTCTGAAAGCACTGGAACTTGGATTCTCATCCATTATGTACGACTGCTCTACAGATTCTTATGAAGATAATGTAAGAAAAGTTAAAGAGATGGCAGACATCGCGCACTCTTATGGGGCAACCATCGAGGGTGAGCTTGGACATGTAGGAGATAACCCGGATTCTGCAGAGGGAAGCTCTCATATCAATCCGGCTGATTTCTATACAGATCCTAAAATGGCCAAAGACTTTGTTGACAAAACTGGTGTAGATGCTCTTGCAATCGCAGTAGGAACTGCTCACGGAGCATACAAACTTCCACCGAAACTTGATTTTGAACGTATTCATACAATTGCAAATACTGTAGATGTACCGCTTGTTCTTCATGGTGGATCCGGACTTACAGACAACGACTTCAAACGCGCAATTCAGGAAGGTATCAGTAAGATCAATATCTTCACAGATATCAACGTTGCAGCAGTAGAAGCTGAGTTCCGTAAATTCGAAACTATGAATAAAGGTATCATTGACCTGATCCCGGCAGCAGTAGAAGCTGTAAAACAGGAAACATTAAAGAAAATGATGCTCTTCTCCAGCAATGGAAAAGGCACATTAAATCAGCCATCCCAGGATGAGCTTGTAAAAGCTGTTGTTCAGGAAGTGCTCAGAGAACTTGGCAGGAAATAATTACATAATATAAAAAGGTGCGCCGTAAGGCGCACAACAAAAATACAGCAGGTGAATTGCTCACCTGCTGTATTTTTTAACTTTTTTGAGGGGGGAGATAGAGAGTGGTTATTCATCTATCCAAAATCTATTATAGGGAAGAAATATGTTCAAAGTGTGTACTAATTCTAAAAGAAATCTAAAAAGGGTAAAGAAAAATTAAAGAAAATCTATAATTTTTACAGCGTATTGTAGTTTCACAGAAAAAATGGTAGAGTGTAAACACCTGCTGAAAGTCAGCAGATAATATCATAGGGATTCCGGTTCCGGAAATCCATTTTCAAATGTCATTTCGACAACTATTCCAAAGAAGAAAACATAATAAGTTCAGAAAGGGGAGATGCCTATGCCCTGACAGATTTACATCCAGTTTACTTTGTTGAGAGAGGCTGCCGGAGAGGAAAAGGCAGCAAAGAGGAGTTCGCAGATGAATTTTAATATGAAAAACAGAATATGGAAAAATTTAAGTGCAATGAGTATGGCCTTTTTCATGACAGGAATGGTTCTTGGAGGATGCGGACAGACAACAGTTTATGCGGCAGAACTGGCGTATGAAAGTGTAGAATTTGAAGAGCATTCTGAAACAGAAGAGACAGGGATAGAAGAAGCCGGAACAGATGAATCTGATCCGGATGAAATACAATCAGAAGAAAATGCAGAAGAAACTGAACCTGAAGAGACGGAAGATTCCGAAGAGAAGGATCAGGATAAGGCCAATCTGTCTGATGGTAAATCGGAAGAAGAGGATAAAGAAAACGAGAATAAAAAGAAAACACCGAACTTTACGGTTAACGTAGTCACAGATGAAAGTACAGTAAAAGCAGGAAGCGACCTGGTATATACGGTGACACTGGAAAATACAGGTGATGTAATGTTGAAAAACATACAATTGCAGGCATTGTTTTCAAACCAGAATCTGCAGGGCGAGTGGTCCGGGGATAATTTAGAACAGCTGGATGTCGGGATAAGGAAAGAGCGGTATCTGACAGTGAATCTCCCGGAGGAGCAGGAAGTGGCTGTTTCTGTGAAAATTCTAGCATCTGCAGAAGTAGAGATGACAGAAGCAGATACGGAGGATGCCGTAATCAACAGAGAGACATCCCTTGATACAGAAATTATCCCACTGGAAGCATCTTTTGAAGTGACGAAAACGGCTGACCGTTCCGTTGCAGTGCCTGGAGATAAGATTCTGTTTCAGATCTGCATTCGAAATACCGGAGAGCGGACACTGCATTCTGTAGTTACGACAGAACGCTTTCAGCTTGGAAATGTACCGGTACAGTTTTTAGAAAAAGAGGGGGTGGTTCTGAATAAGTCAAAGACAAAAGCAAGGATCGAAAGAATTGAACCGGGCAAAGCAGCAGGCCTGCAGGCAATGGTAACATTGCCGGAAAACCTAAAAGAACAGGAACTTTTGAATGAAGTAACCGTGACGACACTGGAGACTGGGGAACAGGTGATGACTTCTCAGGCAAAAATTCAGATCAGGGCGGTTGAAGAGGTGGAAACAGAAGATGCAGACAGAATGTCTGTGGATATGGATAATAGTGCGGTTTCCCATACGGGAGAGAGTTATCCGGCTTCTACACATCCAAAAACCGGAGATCCGTACCAACCGTTTCTGTGGCTGGCAATGATCCCCGGTTCTATGCTGGCTGCGGGCTGGATCCGCAGACGGATGTAATTACAATTACAGAATATCGATATGTTCTCCGGCAAGTGCTTTGTTCATACTGCGGACAGCACAGAACTTACCGCACATACTGCAGGTATCACTGTGGTCATCTTCCGGAAGACGGTCATCACGGATAGCTTTGGCTGTTTCCGGATCAAGAGCACAGTCAAACTGTGCATCCCAGTCAAGGACACGGCGGGCATCTGCCATCTTGTCATCGATATCTCTTGCATGCGGGATTCCTTTGGCAATATCTGCCGCATGGGCTGCAATCTTGGAAGCAATAATTCCCTGTTTGACATCTTCTACATTCGGAAGAGCCAGATGTTCTGCTGGTGTTACATAGCAGAGGAATGCGGCTCCGTTCATGGCTGCAACAGCACCACCGATCGCAGCAGTGATATGGTCATATCCAGGTGCGATATCTGTAACGAGAGGTCCGAGTACATAGAATGGCGCTCCCATGCAGATGGTCTGCTGAACTTTCATGTTGGCAGCAACCTGATCAAGCGGCACATGACCTGGTCCCTCAACCATGACCTGTACGTTATGAGCCCATGCACGTTTGGTAAGCTCTCCAAGACGTACCAGCTCTTCAATCTGGCATACATCAGTGGCATCAGCCAGACAGCCAGGACGACATGCATCTCCAAGAGAAATAGTAACGTCATGCTCTTCACAGATGTCCAGAATCTCATCGAAGTATTCATAGAACGGATTTTCTTCACCGGTCATGCTCATCCATGCAAATACAAGGCTTCCACCACGGCTTACAATGTTCATTTTACGTTTGTGTTTTTTGATCTGCTCGATGGTCTTTCTTGTGATTCCGCAGTGGAGAGTAACAAAATCAACACCGTCCTCAGCATGAAGGCGAATTACGTCGATGAAATCATGAGCAGTCAGTTCAGAGAGATCACGCTGATAATGAATGACACTGTCGTATACCGGAACGGTTCCGATCATTGCAGGACACTCATGTGTCAGTTTCTGGCGGAACGGCTGTGTATTGCCGTGGCTGGAGAGGTCCATGATCGCTTCTGCACCGAGATCTACTGCTTTCATAACTTTCTGCATTTCGATATCATAATCTTTGCAGTCTCTGGATACACCAAGGTTTACATTGATCTTGGTGCGCAGCATGCTGCCGACACCTTCCGGGTTCAGGCAGGTATGATGTTTGTTGGCACAGATCGCTACTTTACCTTCGGCAACCAGTTCCATCATTTTTTCAACCGGCATGTGTTCTTTTTCTGCAACAGTTTTGATCTGAGGGGTTACGATGCCTTTGCGTGCGGCATCCATCTGTGTTGTATAAGTTGTCATATGGTATATTCTCCTTCTATGTAAATGATAATTTTTATTGTGTTTTTCCAAGGGTGTGGTCCAGTGGACCAGAACCATGTCCGAGATCCAGCTGTGCCTTCAGGGCATCAGTCAGATACTGCTTGGAACGGCGCACAGAATCTTCAAGAGAAAATCCTCTGGCAAGATTTGAGGCAATCGCACTGGAAAGTGTGCAGCCGGTGCCGTGAGTATTTGAATTGTTGATGCGTTCACCATGCAGCCAGATGCCATGTCCGTTTGTATAAAGAAGGTCATTTGCATCGTTGATGCGATGGCCGCCTTTCAGAAGGACAGAAATGTGAAAGCTTTCATAAAGTTTGTGAGCAGCTTCTTCCATAGAGTCAGCATTTGTGATCTGCAGTCCGGTGAGCGCTTCAGCTTCTGGAATATTGGGTGTGATGATCTCTGCAAGAGGAAAGAGTTCCTTCTGAAGTGTTTGCTCGGCATCTTTGTCCATCAGACGATGTCCGCTGGTGGAGATCATAACAGGATCCAGTACGATATGGTGTGCATGGTACTGCTGTAATTTGACAGCAACGTGATGCATGATCTCAGCGGATGAGAGCATGCCGATCTTAACTGCATCAGGAAAAATGTCAGTAAAGATGCAGTCCAGCTGGTTGTCAAGAAATTCCGGAGAGGTTTCCTGAATTCCGTAAACACCGGTTGTGTTCTGGGCGGTCAGAGCTGTGATCGCACTCATGGCATAGACTCCGTTCATGATCATGGTCTTGATATCTGCCTGAATGCCGGCACCACCACTACAGTCGCTTCCGGCAATCGTTAATACTGTTTTCATAATCGTGTTATTCCTTATTGTTTTGTTGAGATTTACAGTTTTTGCAGTTCCGTAAGAAAATGTCTGACGGCTTCGGCTTTGTTATCAGGTTTAAAAAGTCCGCTGACAACGGCGGCACCGGAAATCCCACTTCCTGCAAGAAGATAAAGGTTGTCAGCAGTAACACCGCCGATTGCAACAACCGGAATTTCTACAGCCTGACAGATCGCTCGCAGAGTTTCGACAGGAAGTTGTGTGACGTTGGTTTTAGTGGTGCTTCCGAAGACTGCACCGCAGCCTATGTAGTCTGCTCCGGCATTCTGGGCTGCAAGTGCTTCTTCGACATTATGGGCACTTCCGCCGATGATAAAGTCAGGCCCGAGAAGCTGACGTGCTTTCTGGATGCCCATATCAGAAAGTCCGACATGAACACCGGAAGCATTTGCTTTCTGTGCAAGATCCGGGCGGTCATTGATGATCAGTGGAACATTGTAACGTTCACATATTTCTTTTAAAAGGGCGGCTTCCTGAAGGATTTCTTCGTCAGAAGCATTTTTTTCACGAAGCTGGACACAGCTGACACCTGCGCGAAGGAGTTCCTCGGTAACGGATGCAAGTGTTTCATCGGGTTTCAGCCAGCTTCGGTCTGTAACAGCATACAGTTTCAGCTGTTCTGGTGATATTTTCATAGGTCTTTCTCCAATATCTGATCAGAATTTATGTTTCGAGGTGTACATTAATTTCTCTTCCAGTACATCAAAAAGATGTATATGAAAACTTCCAATGCCGGATTTTTCTGCGTCTGTTCGTCTGCCTGCTTCAAGGGCAGTTTCACGCCAGAGTGCTCCGGCGGCACGGACCGCATCAAATGCAGAAGTGTCCGTACACAGAAATAATGTGCAGAGTGCAGAAAGCATACATCCGCCACCGGTGATTCGTCGAATCCTGGAGTCACCGCCGGTCAGAATCTGTGTCTGCTTTCCATCAGATACCACATCCTCTTTGCCCGTGATCAGAACTGTGCAGTTGAGAAGAGATGCCGCCTGCCCTGCAATCAGACAGACATCACGTTCCGCCATCTGCAGGGAACTTTCTACACCGCCGTGTTTTTCAGGGCTGGCGGTATCCGAAAGAAGAGAACACAGAACAACGGCTTCTTCCTGATTACAGCGAACAGCAGTCAGATGAACGGCTTGAAGAAGTTTTTGCAGCTCTTTTCTTCGAAATGTGCTGGCACCGGCGCCGACCGGATCCAGGACGACCGGGTGGCCAAGGGCATTTGCCTTCTGTCCGGCAAGGATGCAGGCCTGTATTTTGGCAATGTCCGGTACTCCGGTATTCAGAAGGGTTCCATGACAGAAAGAAGTGATTTCTTCGACTTCCTGTTCATCCTGTCCCATTACGGCACTTCCGCCGGCTGCAAGCAGTAGATTGGCAACATCCTGCATGGTTACCGGATTAGTGAGACAATGAATCTTGGGAGCATTCTGGTGAATGCAGAAAGAAATTTCTTCTATATTATTAAGTGACATAAATTATCTCCTGGCGGCAAGAAATACCTGGCTTTTTTCAAAAACACGAAGCAGGATAAAGGCCAGTACACTTCCGGTAAATGTTGAGATAAAAAACGGGATCATGTATACGGTGAATCCGGCCGGGGCAAGTCCCATGAGAAGTTTGGCTACCGGATAGGCTGCAAGACCTCCGAGGATTCCGGTTCCCAGTGCTTCTGCAACACAGGTAAGACTTAATTTGCGGGTGAGTCGGAAGACCAGACCACAGCATAAGGCGCCAACCATGCTTCCGGGAAAGGCAAGAAGACTGCCGATTCCTAGCAGGTTGCGGATCAGACTTGCACAAAAAGCAATGCCGATTCCCCACCATGGGCCAAGCATGACTGCTGCAAAGACATTGACCATATGCTGGACCGGAGCACATTTGCTTCCGGCAACAGGAACGCTGATCAGACTTCCGGCAACAGCAGCTGCTGTCAGTACACCTGCAATGGCCAGTTTCTGAGTGGATGTTGTTTCTTTTGTGTTCATTTTGAGTAAACCTCCTGTTCTACCTGATGAGGGATGAGCCATTGACAGCTTCTTAAAAATCTGATAACAAAAAAGAAGATACCGCAGGGGTACCTTCGTTCAATGTGTCTGGTATTTCCCTACGTTGGCATTATCCAAATCAGGTTAAGGGTCGAAACCAATCAGTTTCCTCTCAGCCGGCTTCAGCCAGCTCCCCTATTTTGTAATTTTACTTTCCTATTATACTGCCAGTTAAAGAAGATGGCAAGACTATATTCAGTGATGTTTTGTAAAAAGCAGAAAAGCAGAAAAGGAAGACAAAATCTACAAACATTGAAAAGAGAATCTGTTTGTGCTATTCTGTAATGGAGTATATATCCCTAGGCAGAGGAGGACAATATGAAAGTATCAACATTATTGGAAGGTTTGAAATATATCTGTTGTCAGGGCAGCACAGAACAGGAAGTCTCTACAGTTGTATATGACTCCCGAAAAGTAGAAGAAAATTCCCTGTTTATCTGCATTCGCGGTGCGGTTGTAGATGGACACAAATTTGTACCGGATGTGATCAGGAAAGGTGCGAAAACACTCGTTGTTGAAGAAGAGGTAGAAGCACCGGAAGATGTAACTGTGATCAAAGTTGCAGATACCCGTTATGCGATGGCCTTTATTTCCGCTGCATATTTTGGACATCCGGCGGAGAAACTGAAAACGATCGGAATTACCGGAACAAAAGGAAAAACTACCACAACATATATGGTAAAATCCATTCTCGAAAATGCAGGATACAAAGTTGGACTGATTGGAACCATCGAAGCGATCATTGGAGAAGAATCCATTCCGGCATGCAACACAACTCCGGAATCTTATCTGGTGCAGGAATACTTTCGTAAAATGGTAGATGCAGGATGTGACTGTGTAGTTATGGAAGTTTCTTCACAGGGACTGATGCTTCACCGTACACAGGGATTTGTCTTTGATTATGGTATCTTTACCAATATTGAACCAGATCATATCGGACCAAACGAGCATAAGGATTTTGATGATTATCTCAGATGCAAATCTATGCTGCTCCAGCAGTGTCGTGTGGGAATTGTCAACAGAGATGATGAACACTTTGAGAGAATTATCGAAGGTCATACCTGTCAGCTGGAAACTTACGGATTTTCTCCGGAAGCTGACTTGCGTGCAGAAGATGCACATATGGTAGGCGGCAAAGGATATCTAGGTATCTCTTATCAGCTGAAAGGACTGATGGAATTCCCGGTTGAAATTGATATTCCGGGTAAATTCAGTATTTATAATTCACTGACTGCAATCGCAATCTGTCGTCATTTCAATGTATCACAGGAAAACATCATCAAGGCACTGAAAGTGGCGAGAGTCAAGGGTCGTATCGAGGTGATCAAAGTTTCTGATGAATTTACATTGATGATCGACTATGCACATAATGCAATGGCACTGGAGAGTCTGCTTACTACATTAAGAGAATATCATCCGCATCGACTGGTCTGCCTGTTTGGCTGTGGAGGAAACCGTGCAAAATCCCGCCGTTATGAGATGGGAGAGGTCTCTGGCAGACTGGCAGATCTGACGATCATCACATCCGATAACCCGAGATTTGAAGAGCCACAGGATATCATTGATGATATTAAGATCGGCATCAGTAAGACGGATGGAAAATATGTCGAGATCTGTGACCGCAAAGAAGCGATTGCCTATGCAATCCATCATGGAGAACCCGGAGATATCATTGTTCTGGCAGGAAAAGGACATGAAGATTACCAGGAGATCAAAGGTAAGAAGTATCCTATGGATGAAAGAGTCCTGATCGCAGAGATTCTTCAGGAGGATAAAGAAAGAGCAGATAAATGATCTACGCGGATATCATTGTGGATATATCCCACGAAAAGCTTGACCGCAGTTTTCAATACAGAGTTCCGAAAGAACTGGAAGCAGAGATTCAACTGGGAATGGTAGTGACCATTCCCTTTGGAAACGGTAATCATGAAAGAAAGGGATATGTGACAGGCCTTTCTGACAAACCGGCATTTGATATATCCAAAATGAAAGAACTTCATGGAATCTGCAGCAGTGAGGAGACCACAGAAGAACGCCTGATTGCACTTGCGGCATGGATGAAGAACCGATACGGTTCTACAATGGTACAGGCGCTGAAAACGGTTCTTCCGGTCAGGGAAAAGGTCAAAGCAAAAGAAAAACGTTATATAGTACTGAATATGGATGTGGCAGCGGCAGAGCAGCTGGAAGCGGAACTGGAGAGTGGCAGATGCAAAGCCAGGGCAAGACTGGTTCGGGCGCTTCTGAAAGAGAAGAAACTGGATTATACAAAAGCGTCTAGAGAACTTGGGATGACAGCAGCTGTGATAAGGCCGCTGGTGGATCAGGGTGCAGTGCTGGTGACACAGGATGAAGTCTATCGAATGCCGGTAGACGGTTCTGATATTCCACGGGAACAACTGTCCATGCTTACAGAGACACAGGAAGCTGCGCTGTTGCAGATTCAGGAAGAGTGGAAGCAGGAAACACCACGTCCGGTTTTGATCCATGGAGTGACTGGAAGTGGAAAGACGCAGATTTATATGAAACTGATTCAACAGACAGTGAATGAAGGAAAACAGGTTATCGTACTGATTCCGGAGATTGCCCTGACTTATCAGACAGTCCGCAGGTTTTATGGATGGTTTGGGGATAAAGTTTCTGTGTTGAATTCCAGACTTTCACAGGGAGAGAGATATGATCAGTTCAAGAGGGCAAAACGTGGTGAGATCCAGATTATGGTTGGCCCCCGTTCGGCTCTGTTTACACCTTTTTCCAGACTGGGTTTGATCATCATTGATGAGGAACATGAACAGACATATAAAAGTGAAAACAGCCCAAGATACCATGCAAGAGAAACGGCAGAATATCGTGCACAGATGGAAAATGCCCGCCTTGTCATGGGCTCGGCTACTCCATCACTTGAAGCGTATACAAAGGCAAAAGACGGAGAATATCGTCTGGTAAAGCTGGAAGCACGCTATGAGGACCGGCCGCTTCCGGAAGTTACTGTTGTAGATCTTCGCGAGGAATTAAAAAACGGCAACCGTTCCATATTAAGCCGTAGTCTGAAGACTGCAGTTGAGAGGAGACTGGAGAGAGGAGAACAGTCAGTACTTTTTCTGAACAGAAGGGGATATGCCGGTTTTGTATCCTGCCGTTCCTGTGGGGAAGCGTTGAAATGTCCACACTGTGATGTGGCGCTGACAGAACACAACAACGGAAAGCTGGTCTGTCATTATTGTGGCTATGAACAGCCACGGGTGGAAAAATGTCCGAGGTGTGGTTCTCCGTATATCGGCGGTTTTAAAGCCGGGACACAGCAGATTGAGCAGGTTCTTCGAAAGACTTTTCCAAAGGCACGCGTTCTTCGAATGGATTACGATACAACGAGAACAAAAGGAAGTTATGAGAAAATACTGTCATCTTTTGCAGAACACAAAGCAGATATTCTGGTAGGTACGCAGATGATCGTTAAAGGACATGATTTTCCGGATGTGACGCTGGTCGGTGCGATTGCGGCAGATCTGTCGCTGAATGCTGCTGACTATCGCTGTGCAGAACGTACATTTCAGCTGCTGACACAGGCCGTCGGCCGTTCTGGCAGAGGGAGAAAAGCCGGTGAGGCGATCATACAGAGCTATCATCCGGATCACTATAGCATTCAGGCGGCTGCAAAGCAGGATTACGAAGCTTTTTACCAGGAAGAGATGGCATACCGTATGCTGATGGATTATCCACCGGCGGCACATATGCTGTCTGTGCTGGCATCCGGAGAAGATGAGAAGCTTCTGGAGCAGGGAATGGACTATCTTGCGAAGTTTGTAGAGCGCATTAGCGGAAAGTACAGAGTACATGTGATCGGCCCTGCATATGCATCCGTGGGAAAGGTAAATGATATCTACCGAAAGGTATTGTATTTGAAACACAAAGATGAACGTGTACTTCAGGACATAAAGAATAAAACAGAGAAATACATTGAAGTAAATTCCGGATTCCGGAAATTATATATTCAGTTTGACTATACATAAATATCAGGATCGCAAGAACAATTTGTTGTGGAGCAATCCGCAGTATTTATATGCACCACAAAAGAAGAAAAAGAGAGGAAGAATAATATGGCAATCAGAGTAATCAGAACAGAAGAAGATCCGGTTTTGCGAAAAATCAGCAAGCCGGTAAAAGAAGTAACTCCAAAGATCATAACACTGATCGATGACATGCTGGATACCATGTATGAGGCAATGGGTGTCGGACTTGCAGCACCACAGGTCGGTATTTTGAAACGAATTGTAGTCATTGATGTAGGAGAAGGCCCGATCGTACTGATCAATCCGGAAATCCTTGAAACTTCCGGAGAACAGACTGGTGACGAAGGCTGCTTAAGCGTACCGGGAATGGCAGGTCAGGTGACTCGCCCAAACTATGTCAAAGTTAAAGCCATGGATGAAGAGATGAATGAAGTGATCTATGAGGGAACCGAACTTCTGGCGCGTGCATTCTGCCATGAAATCGATCACCTTGACGGAAAAATGTACACAGATCTGGTTGAGGGAGAACTCCACAGAACCAGCTATGAGGAAGACTGATTGCAATAAAGAGCAATTAAGGTGATCACAGATTAAATAATGAAACAGCCCCATGTATAATGGGAGAAAAGAGGAGCAGACTACTATATGAAAATTGTTTATATGGGAACGCCGGATTTTGCGGTACCGCCTCTTGCGGCACTTGTACAGAATGGATATGAGGTGACTGCAGTTGTAACACAGCCGGATAAACCAAAGGGAAGAGGCAAGACACTTCTGCCGACACCGGTCAAAGAAGAAGCAATGAAACACGATATTCCGGTTTATCAGCCGCTCAAAGTGCGTGAACCGGAATTTGTGGAAACTTTAAAAAAACTGGAACCGGATATGATCATCGTAGCCGCTTTTGGACAGATCATTCCAAAGACGATCCTGGATATGCCAAAGTATGGATGTCTGAATATTCATGCATCACTTCTGCCGAAATACAGAGGTGCGGCACCGATCCAGCAGGCCGTGATCGACGGAGAAAAAGAATCCGGTGTAACGATCATGCAGATGGGGGTTGGATTGGATACGGGAGATATGATCTCTCAGGCAGTCGTACCACTTGCAGAGGATGAGACAGGTGGAAGCCTTTTTGACAAACTGGCAGAGGAAGGTGCCGCTCTTTTGATCAGAACGATTCCTTCAATTGTAGATGGAACTGCTGTTTATACAAAACAGCCGGAAGAGAGCCCGACACCGTATGCAGCTATGATCAGCAAGAAAATGGGTCTGATGGATTTTTCAAAAAGTGCTGTTGAACTGGAAAGACTGGTGCGTGGACTGAATCCGTGGCCGAGTGCATATACGTTTCTTAATGGAAAGACGCTGAAGGTGTGGAAATGTGCAGTTGAGCGTGCAGAATGTGGAAAAGAAGCACCGGGAACGATCATTGGTGTGGATAAATCTGGCATTCATGTTGCATGCGGAAGTGATACACTGATTCTGAAGGAAGTGCAGCTGGAAGGAAAGAAACGGATGGAAACAGATGCGTTTCTTCGCGGATATCAGGTAACTGCAGGGACGATGTTGAAAGATCATAAGGAGTGATGCGGATGTACGGATATGGATACGGATATTATGGATTTGACTGGACCTATGTGCTGCTGATCATTGGAATGCTGCTGTCACTTGCTGCATCTACAAGGCTGAAAAGTACATTTTCCTATTATCGCAGAATCAGAAGTGCATCCGGTCTTACCGGAGCGGAGACAGCAGAGAGAATCCTTCGTGCGGCAGGGATTACAGATGTACATGTAAGAGCAATTTCCGGAAGCCTTACAGATCATTACGATCCAAGGACAAAGACTGTAAGTCTTTCCGAGGATATCTATGATAAAACTTCACTGGCAGCAGTTGGAGTAGCTGCGCATGAGTGCGGACATGCAATTCAGCATGCAATCGGCTATGCACCACTTGAATTTCGCAGCGCGATCGTTCCGGTGGCGAATTTTGGGAGCACGCTTTCCTGGCCGTTGTTTCTGATCGGACTTTTTTCAGGAATCCGCCCACTGGTAACAGCAGGAATCGTTCTCTTTTCACTTGCGGTTCTGTTTCAGCTGGTGACGCTGCCCGTAGAGATCAATGCATCTTCCAGAGCTTTGAAAATGCTTCAGAGTACAGGAATTCTTGGGAGTGATGAGACAAAAGGTGCAAGAAAAGTACTGACAGCTGCGGCAATGACCTACGTAGCTGCACTGGCTGCTTCCATACTGCAGCTGCTGAGACTTTTGATACTTGCAGGAGGAAGAAGACGAGATGACTAGTGGAATCAATACAAGAGAAATGATCATGGAGATCCTTCTTCAGATTGATGAAGAGGGAGAACACAGTCATATTGCGATTCGTAATGCGCTTTCCAAATATCAGTTTCTGCCGAAACAGGAGAGAGCTTTTATCACAAGAGTCTGTGAGGGAACACTGGAATACAGGATATTGATCGATTATATCATCGATTCTTTTTCTAAGATCCCTGTTGATAAAATGAAACCGCCGATCCGCGAGATTCTGCGAAGTGCAGTATATCAGCTGAAATTTATGGATCGTGTGCCGGACAGTGCAGTCTGCAATGAAGCGGTGAAACTGGCACAGAAAAAAGGATTTTATAATCTGAAACCGTTTGTAAACGGTGTACTTCGCACGGTGGCAAGACAGATGGATGAACTGGAATATCCTCCAAGAGAAGAGAATCTTGTACGTTATCTTTCGGTTCGCTATTCCATGCCAGAAGAACTGGTAGAACGCTGGCTTGCCGATTATGGAGAAGAGACAACAGAAAAAATGCTTGCGGATTTTCTGGAGGAAAAACCGGTGACTGTACGCTGCCGTACATATCTTAATTCCGTAGATAAGATCTGTGAAAGTCTGAAAAATCAGGGAGTCAAAGTAGAACAGGCACCATATCTTCCTTATGCAAAACGTATTTCAGGATATAATCATATTCTTGCACTGGATGCATTTATTCAGGGGAAAATGGTTGTACAGGACGTCAGTTCTATGCTGGTTGCCGAGATTGCCAATCCTCAGAAAGGTGACTATGTTATCGATATGTGTGCAGCACCGGGAGGAAAAAGCCTCCATATAGGAGATAAAATGGAAGGTTTTGGAACGGTAGACGCCCGCGACATCAGTCAGTATAAGGTAAACCTGATTGAAGAAAACATTCAGAGACTGAATTCCATCAATGTACAGGCAAAGGTACAGGATGCAACCATATTTGATGTGGAATCGGAATGCAAAGCAGATATTGTCCTTGCGGATGTGCCGTGTTCCGGATATGGTGTGATCGGCAAAAAACCGGAAATCAAATATCGTTCGACAACACAGAAGGAAGAAGAACTTGTGATCCTCCAGAGAACGATCCTGGACAAAGCAGCAGAATATGTAAAACCGCGAGGAGTACTGGTATTCAGTACATGTACGATTGCAAAAGAAGAAAATGAAGAGAACATGATGTGGTTTATGAACAATCATCCGTTCAAACTGGAAAGTATTGATGAATTCATACCGGAAGAACTTCGCTCAGAAACGACCGGACTTGGATATTTGCAGATGCTTCCGGGAGTGCATGGCACAGATGGGTTCTTTATTGCAAGATTCAGAAGGAAATAATTATGACAGATATCAAATCAATGACGATAGATGAGTTAAAAGAACTCATGACGCAGATTGGAGAAAAGCCTTTTCGTGCAAAGCAGATCTACAGTTGGCTGCATGAACATCTGGTAACTTCTTATGATGAGATGGCAAATCTCCCGAAGAATCTGAAACAGAAACTGGCTGATTATCCGATCACGGCACTGGAAACTCTGGATGTTCAGATCTCAAAGGTGGATGGAACCAGAAAATATCTGTTTCGTCTCTCTGACGGAAATATGATCGAAAGTGTTCTCATGCGTTATAAATATGGAAATTCCGTCTGTATTTCATCTCAGGCGGGATGCCGTATGGGATGTCGTTTCTGTGCATCTACGATTGGCGGCCTGACCAGAAACCTTCTTCCGTCAGAGATGCTGGATCAGATTTACCGCATTCAGACATCTATCGGAGAACGTATCTCCAATGTAGTGGTAATGGGGACCGGTGAGCCACTGGATAATTATGACAATCTGCTGCGTTTTATTCATATTCTTACGGAAGACGGAGGAATCCATATCAGCCAGCGAAATCTTACTGTTTCTACCTGTGGCCTGGTTCCGAAAATTTATGAACTGGCAGAAGAAAAACTTCAGATGACACTGGCTGTGTCTCTTCATGCACCGAATGATGAAAAGCGGCGGGAGTTAATGCCGATCGCCAATAAATATTCTATTGATGAATTACTGGCAGCCTGCCGCAATTATTTTGACAAGACAGGGCGCAGAATCACCTTTGAATACAGTCTGGTGGCAGGAGTGAATGACAGTAAAGAAAATGCGCAGGAACTTGCAGGCCGTCTGAAAGGGCTTAACTGTCATGTGAATCTGATTCCGGTCAATCCGGTAAGAGAGCGTTCCTTTGTGCGTTCCACACGTGAGGCAGTGGAGAATTTCAAAATTAATCTTGAAAAATGTGGAATAAATGGTACTATTAGAAGGGAAATGGGCAGCGATATTGACGGTGCCTGTGGTCAGTTAAGAAAAAGATATATGGAAAAAACAGAAAGTGAGAAGTGACATGAGGGTATATTCAGCTACGGATGTAGGGCAGAAGAGGAAGATGAACCAGGACTATGTGTTTGTTTCCGAAAACCCGGTTGGAAATCTTCCGAATCTGTTTGTCGTTGCTGATGGTATGGGTGGACACAATGCCGGAGATTATGCATCTTCGCATGCAGTTCAGACTTTGGTGGACGAGATTCGGAGAGATGCGGATTTCAACCCTATCAAGGTGATTCGTCATGCCATTGAGACTGCAAATACGGAGATTCTGGAACGCTCCCGCAGAGAAGAACATCTGAGGGGAATGGGAACAACGATCGTGGTCTGCACAGTTGTCGGTCACTATGCATATGTGGCGAATGTAGGAGACAGTCGTTTATACGTGATCCAGGGAGAAATTCATCAGGTGACAAAAGATCATTCACTGGTACAGGAAATGGTCCGTATGGGTGAGATCAAACCGGAGGAGGCAAGAAATCATCCGGATAAAAATATCATTACCAGGGCGCTTGGTGCAGAGAGAACCGTAGATATTGACTTTTTTGACCTGAAATTGGAACCGGACAGTACGATTCTTATGTGTTCCGATGGTCTGAGCAATATGGTAGAGGACAGTAAATTAGAGGAAATCATACTGGACCAGACAGAGGAACTGCCGAAGAAGGGCGAGAAACTTCTGAAAGAAGCAAACCAGAACGGTGGTAAGGACAACATAGCAGTCATACTGGTAGAACCATTCACAAATGAGGTGGAAAAATGTTAAAGACGGGAATGATCATAGCAGAACGCTATGAAATCTTAGGTAAAATAGGCACCGGCGGAATGGCCGATGTATATAAGGCAAAGGATCACAAGCTGAACCGCTTTGTGGCAGTAAAAGTATTGAAGCCGGAATTCAGAGAGGATACAACTTTTATCCGCAAGTTCCGCAGTGAGGCCCAGGCGGCAGCAGGACTGACACATCCGAATATTGTCAATGTTTTTGATGTGGGTGATGATGAAGGTGTATATTACATCGTTATGGAGCTGATCGAGGGCATTACACTGAAAGAGTATATTGCCAAAAAGGGTAAACTTTCGATCAAAGAAGCAACAAGTATTGCGATTCAGGTATCTATGGGGCTGGAGGCAGCGCATAATCACGGAATCGTTCACCGAGATGTAAAGCCGCAGAATATTATTATTTCAACAGACGGTAAAGTAAAAGTAACAGATTTTGGTATCGCAAGAGCTGCTTCTTCAAATACTATCAGTTCCAATGTGATGGGTTCTGTACATTACAGTTCTCCGGAACAGGTCCGCGGCGGTTACAGTGATGAAAAGAGTGATATCTATTCACTGGGTATTACATTGTATGAGATGGTAACGGGACGTGTACCGTTTGACGGAGATACAACTGTTGCGATCGCAATCAAACATCTGCAGGAAGAAATGGTACCTCCGAGTGTATATACAGAAGAACTTCCGTACAGTCTGGAGCAGATCATCCTGAAATGTACACAGAAGAGTGTAAATCGTCGATACGAAAAGATGGAGGATGTAATTGCCGACCTGAAACATTCTCTGATCGATCCGCAGGGGAATTTTGTGAAATTATCTTCTGTTGACAACGAAGCGAAAACAGTTGTGATCTCTGATGAAGAACTTGGCGAGATCAAGCATACACCGAAAAACCGTACTTCCCAGCGTAAGCAGGATGTAGCTGAACTGGAAGATGAAGTACTGGATGAAGATTATGACGACGATGATGATTACGAGGACGAATATCGCCGCAGACGACGTGAAGAAAAGAAATCCAGAAATAAAAAGAAACATAAAGCACCGAACAGTGCACTGACAATCCTGTCTCTCGTTGCAGGTGCAGTGATCCTTGTAATCGCAATTTTCTTTATCGGCAAGGCGGCAGGTATCATCGGTGGTGAAACACAGACAGATAACCAGCAGGAACAGAATACAGATACAACAGGTACAGATGAAGATGGAATGGTTACAGTACCGAATCTGGTAGGCAAGACAGAAGATGAAGCAGCAGCTCTGCTTGAAGAAGAAAAGCTGGGCAAACAGATGATGGGAGAAGAAAATTCTACTCAGGAAAAAGGCAGAATTTCTTCACAGGATATTCCGGCTGGAACAAAAGTAGAGCAGTATACAACTCTGAAATATTATCTCAGTAAAGGTCAGCAGGAAGTTGTTATGCCTGATCTTTCCGGTGAAACCGGTATAGATGCACAGCAGACACTGGAAGATCTTGGACTGAATGTAACGGTACAGAAAGAGTACAGTGAAGATGATGGAACAGGCTATCCAATGGTAAATCCAGGTTATGTGGATTCTGTCACACCGACAGCTGGAAGCAGCGTTTCTGCAGGTGACGAGGTTACACTGGTTGTCAGCCGTGGTCTGGATTATGGCGATAGTGTTTCAGTGCCAAGCGTTGTCGGTATGACAAAGAATGATGCAATCACAACACTTGGAAAATGGACTGACATTAAGGTGACAGAGCAGCAGAGCAGCGATGTGGCATCTGGGGAAGTTATTTCTCAGGATCCGGCAGCAGATGAATATGCAGATCCGGATCAGCCGATTGAAATTGTAGTTAGCAGCGGAAATGAAGCTCCATCTTCTGATACAGAAGACACATCAGCAACAGATAATACTGCATCAGCACAGAGCACAGATAGCACACAGCAGAGTGCAGCAGCTGCAAATGGTGAAGTATGGAAATGTACACAGACACTGAATACACCGACCGGATATCAGGGAGGACAGGTTCGACTGGAACTTCTTCAGGATGTGAACGGAGAAACACAGTCTTCGATCATTGTGGACTGCAAACAGATAACATTCCCATATACACTGGATGTTACCGGAGCTCCGGGAGTCAGCGAAGGTACATTATATGTGTCAGAAGTAGTGGATGGTACGATCCAGCAGCTGGGACAGTATCCACTTACTTTCAAGAAAGCAGAGTAATACATGCAGGGTAAGATCATCAAAGGAATAGCGGGATTTTATTATGTATACGGAGAAGATGAAGTGCTCTATGAATGTAAAGCCAAGGGAATCTTCCGCAAAGATAATCAGAAACCGCTGGTAGGTGATAATGTGGAAATCACAATACTTGACCAGCAGGAACAAACGGGCAATCTGATCCGAATCCTTCCACGCAAGAATTCATTGATTCGTCCGGCAGTTGCAAATGTTGACCAGGCGTTTGTGATCTTTGCACTTGAAAATCCCAAACCCAATTTTATGCTGCTGGACCGCTTCCTGATCATGATGGAACAGGCAGAGGTTCCGGCAGTGATCTGCTTTAATAAAAAAGATCTTGCATCGGAAGAAGAAACCCGGACATTATGTGAAATTTACAGAAACTGCGGTTATCAGGTGATCCTTTCCAGTGCACTTGAAAAAGAGGGACTGGATGAGATACACAGGATCCTGAAGGGAAAGACAACAGTTGTTGCAGGACCTTCCGGAGTCGGTAAGTCTTCCCTGACGAATCTTTTGCAGGGAGAAGTACAGATGGAGACCGGCGAGATCAGCCGTAAGCTGAAGAGAGGCCGGCATACGACCAGACATTCACAGGTGATTCCGGTTGGAGAAGATACGTTTCTGATGGATACACCAGGATTCTCGTCTTTATATCTGATGAATATGGAAGAGCAGGATCTGAAAAATTATTTTCCAGAATTTCGAAAATATGAGGATACATGCAGATTTCAGGGATGCAGACACATCCATGAACCGGGATGCAGAGTAAAAGAAGCTTTGGAGAATGGTGAGATCAGCAGACTCCGATATGAAGATTATCTAAGTTTATATGAAGAATTGAAAGAGAAAAGGAGATATTAAATGGAATATCGATTGTGCCCCTCAATTTTGTCGGCGGACTTTAACCGCTTGGGCGAACAGATTCAGACTTTGGAAAAAGCAGGAGTTGAATGGCTTCACATTGATGTTATGGATGGAGATTTTGTGCCGAGTATTTCGTTTGGAATGCCGGTGATCCGTTCTATCCGCAAAGAATCCAAAATGTTTTTTGACGTACATCTGATGGTATCGGCACCGGAGCGTTATATTCAGGATTTTGTGGACTGTGGTGCAGATTCCATTACGGTACATGCAGAAGCATGTGAGGATCTGGAGAGAGCAATTGAACTGATCAGAGATGCCGGTGTCAAAGTCGGAGTTTCTATTAAACCTGCAACTCCGGTGAATGATATCAGCCATCTTCTGGAAGATGTGGACATGGTTCTTATTATGACTGTACAGCCAGGGTTTGGTGGTCAGAAATATCTTCCGGAATGTACAGAGAAGATTGAGGAACTGAAGGAACTGATCGACAGAGAAGAACTGGATGTAGATATACAGGTGGATGGCGGAATCAACGATGAAACGATGGAAACTGTGATGAAAGCCGGTGCGAATCTTCTGGTTGCAGGTTCTTATGTATTTAATGGTGATCTGGAAACAAATGTTTACAGTATACAGAAAAAGATGGACAAGATTAAATCAGAGATTGATTGAGGAAGAGCATGAAAGATGTGATCATCGTAAGCGGGGGCAATATCCAGAGAGATTTTGCCCTCGATTTTTTGAAGAAAAACAAAACAGAAAAAGTAGATCTGATCGCAGCAGACAGAGGTGTTGAATTTTTTAAAGGAACAGATTGGCAACCGGAGGTAGCAGTAGGAGATTTTGACAGCCTTTCGGCTGAGGGGGAATTGTATCTGCAGGGACTGATGGAGACAGAGATTGTGCGTCTGAAGCCGGAAAAAGATGATTCGGATACACAGTCTGCCGTGAATTTTGCGATTGACCATGGTGCAGAGCGGATTACGATTCTGGGTGCGACCGGAAAACGGATCGATCACCTTATGGCTAATTTCGGACTGCTGGTACATGGAAGGAACCGAGGTGCGGATATCATACTGGTCGATCAGTGGAATTATATGAAATTGATCGAAAGCCATACAGTTCTTAAGAAAGAGGAACAGTTTGGCAAATATGTTTCTTTCTTTTCGCTGGAGGGAGACCTGACAGGTCTGACCCTGAGAGGGTTCAAATATCCACTGAATAAATATCATCTGAAAGTTTCAGACAGTGGACTTACAGTCAGTAATGAAATTGCAGATGATGAGGCATGTGTAGAGTTTGACGCAGGATCCTTACTGATGCTGATGACAAGAGATTGACTGAAAAACTGAAAAACAGCGAGGGGAATACGCTTGACAGATGAAAATGACAGAGGTATACTTTAAAAGATAATTTTATAAGAAAACCAATGAGAGTGAACAGAGTTCATGAAGGGGTGCACCACCGCGGGTGTATTTCTTTGTGGACTCTTTTTTTGTGTAATAGAAAATTACTCCGTAATTTTCCTATTACACGTTGGTTTCACACAGGAGGACAACATATGATCACAGTAAATGGAGTAAAAAGAACTCTGGAGCAGCCGTTATCTGTTACAGAATATCTGGAGAAGAACCAGTATGTACCAGTACAGGTTGCCATTGAATTAAATGACCAGATCCTGGCAAGAGAACTTTATGGAAGCACAATTTTGAAAGAAGGAGACGTTATGGAAATCGTTAGTTTTATGGGCGGCGGAAGCGGCAAGAATGAAGAAATGGACAGAACAGAAGATAAACTGATTCTTGGAGGACATGAATTTACATCCCGTTTTATTCTTGGATCCGGTAAATTTTCACTGGATCTTGTAAAAGCATGTATTGAAAAAGCAGGAACACAGATCATTACGCTTGCCCTTCGTCGTGCAAATCAGGGGGGCCTTGCGAATATTCTGGATTATATTCCAAAGAACATTACGCTTCTTCCAAATACCTCTGGAGCGAGAAATGCGGAGGAGGCTGTGCGTATCGCGAGACTTTCCAGAGAGCTTGGATGTGGTGATTTTGTCAAGATTGAAGTTATCCATGATTCCAAATATCTTCTTCCGGACAACTATGAAACGATCAAGGCAACAGAGATTCTTGCAAAAGAAGGGTTTGTAGTTATGCCGTATATGTATCCGGATCTGAATGCAGCAAGAGACCTGGTCAATGCTGGTGCAGCATGTGTGATGCCTCTTGGATCTCCGATTGGTTCCAATAAAGGAATCTGCACAAAAGAATTTATCCAGATTCTGATTGATGAGATTGATCTTCCGATCATTGTAGATGCCGGAATTGGAAGACCATCCCAGGCATGTGAGGCAATGGAAATGGGAGCTGCCGCTGTTATGGCAAACACTGCAATCGCAACTGCAGGTGATGTACAGGTGATGGCAGAAGCATTTAAAAAAGCAATTGAAGCAGGCAGAAGTGCTTATTTATCCGGACTTGGACGGACTTTGGATAAGGGCGCCAGTGCTTCTTCACCGCTGACGGGATTTCTGCACGACTAAAGACTATCAGATAAAGGAGAAGACAAAATGTCATCAAATACAACAGAACATGGCGAACATTTTAATGAAAGTATCGTCAATGAAGTAATTCTGGAAGATATGAAAAAAAACCGTATCGATCATATGAAATATCTTCCGGGAATGGAGACAATGGAAGAGTCCGATGTTATGGAACAGGTCATCACAGCGATGAATGCCTATGATTATGATAAGTATACAGAAAAGGATGTCCGCAGAGCACTGGAACATGACAATCGGACGGTTGAGGACTTCCAGGCACTTCTTTCTCCTGCGGCACTTCCACTTCTGGAAGAGATCGCGCAAGCGGCGAGAGTGGAGACAAGAAAACATTTTGGAAACAGTGTATATATGTTTACACCAATCTATATCGCAAACTACTGTGAAAATTACTGCATCTACTGCGGTTTTAACTGCCACAATAAAATTCGCCGTGCACAGCTGAATGCAGAGGAAATTGACAAAGAGATGGCAGCAATCGCAAAGACCGGTCTCCAGGAAATTCTGATTCTTACCGGAGAGAGCCGTATAAAGTCCGATGTGAAATATATTGGTGAGGCGTGTAAGATCGCAAGAAAATATTTCAAAGTGATCGGGCTGGAAGTTTATCCGATGAATTCGGATGAATATCATTATCTGCATGAATGTGGAGCCGATTATGTGACTGTTTTCCAGGAAACTTACAATTCAGATAAGTATGAAACACTTCATCTGGCCGGACATAAACGAATTTTTCCATATCGCCTGAATGCACAGGAACGTGCATTGAAAGGTGGCATGCGCGGTGTTGGTTTTGCTGCACTTCTGGGACTGGATGATTTCCGTAAAGATGCCTTTGCTACCGGTTATCATGCCTGGCTTCTTCAGAGAAAATATCCACATGCTGAGATTGCATTTTCCTGCCCGAGACTGCGTCCGATCATTAATAATGACCGGATCAATCCGATGGATGTGCATGAACCTCAGCTTCTGCAGGTAGTCTGTGCATATCGGCTGTTTATGCCATTTGCCAGTATTACGGTTTCCACCAGAGAGTGCGAAAGAGTTCGTGACAATCTGGTTAATATTGCGGCAACCAAAATTTCCGCCGGGGTTAGTACAGGTATTGGAAGCCATGTAGAGGATATCGAAGACAAGGGAGATGACCAGTTTGAAATTTCAGACGGAAGATCTGTGGATGAAGTATATCAGGCCCTTTTGAATCATGATCTTCAGCCGGTCATGAACGATTATGTCTATCTGTAAAGAAAAAAATGGCACCGGAAATGAAAACGCTGGTGCTGCAGAATATAGAAATATAATAGCAGTAACGAACCGAAAACTCTGTGAAAAACCTTTTCTTGAACAGGTGGAGAGAATCTGCCAGATGCATCCCAAAGCATTGATCCTGCGGGAAAAAGATCTTTCAGAGTCCGCATATGAGGTAATGGCGGGACAGGTTCTTGAGATCTGTGGCAGATATGACACACCATGTATGCTCCATAGCTTTGTAGAAGTGGCGCGGCGACTGCATCATCCATATATTCATCTGCCTCTTTTTTTACTGGAAGAATATTGTGGAAAACTCAATGATTTTCGAATGGTCGGTTCTTCAATCCATTCTCCGGAGGAAGCGATCAGGGCACAGAAAGCTGGCGCAGCCTATGTGACGGCGGGCCATGTTTATGTGACAGACTGCAAGAAAGGGCTTCCACCACGTGGACTTGAATTTCTGAAAGAAGTCTGTACAAAGGTAACAATTCCGGTGTATGCTATAGGAGGAATTCATGCAGGAACCGGACAGATACAGGAAGTAATGGACTGTGGGGCATCCGGCGGCTGCATCATGTCGGAGATGATGAAAATTTGATAGAATATGAACTGATACGTTCCAACAGAAAGACATTGACGATTCAGGTAAAACCAGACGGAAGTGTTATCGTACGGGCACCGGTCCGGCTGGCGAAATACAGGATTGCGAAATTTGTAAAAGATCATGAAACGTGGATATTTGCACAGCAGGAGAAACTGGAGAAATATCGTGAGAATATGCATGTGATCACAGACGAAGAGCGTCAGGAAGGAATTTTGCAGGCAAAAAGGATCTTTCCTGAACGTACCGCATATTTTGCAGAAAGGATGGGAGTTACCTATAACAGAATCACGATCCGGGAACAGAAAACCCGTTGGGGAAGCTGCAGTTCTGCGGGAAATCTCAACTTCAACTGGAAGCTGGTACTGATGCCATCGGAACTTCTTGATTATGTGGTTGTCCACGAACTGGCACATCGTAAAGAAATGAATCATTCGCCGCGTTTCTGGGCAGTTGTGGAAAAAGAACTGCCGGATTACCGCGAAAGAAGGGAAAAATTGAAAAAAATGGGAAAACAGCTGGGATAAAACCCGGCTGTTTTTTTGCCATTCATGCAAAAGTAATGTATAATATTAAGGCAAGGAGGCGGAACATGATGAAAAATATGGTCATATATTTACTGGCAGTCAATTTCATTACTTTTCTGTTGTACGGAGAAGATAAGAGCAGAGCACGGCGTCATGCCTGGAGGATCCCGGAGAAAGTTCTGATGGGGGCTGCAGTTATAGGCGGAAGCATCGGAGCTTTACTTGGGATGAGTATTTTTCATCACAAAACAAGAAAACCGAAATTTTATATAGGTATTCCGCTGATTCTGCTCATAGAATTTGGGCTGGCCGCCTGGATATGGTATACAGGTGGACATTTTTGAGCAGACTGTAGAGAACAATAGTGAAAATATGCAAGAAAAGAGGATAAAAACATGCCAGGAACATTGATCTGTTATGGAGATTCCAATACATATGGATATGATCCGCATGATACAAATGAAGGAAGATATACCAAAGAGGTCCGATGGACAGGAATACTGGATACAGAGACAGACTGGAAAGTCGAAAATCATGGTGTAAATGGACGAAGCATACCACATACGGTCAGCACTGTAAAATTTGCCTGTCAGCAGGTTCGAGACTGGCATCGAAAGCCGAATTCGGTATGGCTTCTGGTAATGCTTGGAACAAATGATCTTCTGGAAAATCCGGATTTTACAGCAGCGGATGTGGCAAAGAGGATGGAACGCTTTCTGAAACGAATGATGGAAGAAGCAGGACTTGCAAGCAGAAAGATGCGCCTTCGTCTGATCGCACCGCCGGCAATGCAGGAAGGACAGTGGGTGGACCGTCCGGAACTTCTGACGGAATCCCGCAATCTGGGAAAAGAATATAAAAGGATTGCAAAGCGCCTTGGGATTGCTTTTACAGATGCCAGTGGATGGGAAATCCCGACAATTTACGATGGAGTTCATTTTACGAAAGAAGGACACCGTATTTTTGCAGAAAACATTCGAAAAGAATTAAATATTTAAGAATGATAAGGAAAAAAGACAATGGTAAAGGTAGATTTGATCACGGGCTTTCTTGGCTCTGGTAAGACCACATTTATAAAAAAATATGCCCGTTATCTGATGGAGCAGGGACAGAACATCGGCATCCTTGAAAATGATTTCGGAGCCATCAATGTGGATATGATGCTTCTTCGTGAGCTGGAAGGTGAGAACTGTGAGCTGGAAATGGTAGCCGGTGGCTGCGATAAAGACTGTTACAGAAGACGTTTCAAAACAAAACTGATCGCAATGGGAATGTGTGGTTACGACAGAGTTCTGATCGAACCGTCCGGAATCTTCGATGTAGATGATTTCTTTGATGCACTTCATGAAGAACCACTGGACCGCTGGTACCAGATTGGGAATGTGATCACAGTTGTGGATGCGAGTCTGGAAAAAACACTTTCAAAGGAAGCGGATTACGTGCTGGCTTCGGAAGTTGCCAACGCAGGATGTGTACTCTTAAGCAAAACACAGGATGCATCTGAAGAAGAAATTCGACAGACAGTTGCACATCTGAACCGTGCATTGCAGGAGATTCACTGTTCGAGAGTTTTGAAAGACGAAGTGATCTGTAAGGACTGGGAAGACTTCACAGAAAAAGAATTCAAAAAAATCCTGGAGTCCGGTTATTTGGTCGAGGATTATGAGAAACTGTATGTAGATCAGGACGAAATTTTTCAGACATTATTTTTTATGGATGAGAAGATTGCTGTATCAAAAGCAAAACATGCAGCCAAAAAAATCTTTGCAGATCCTGCCTGCGGTGGAGTTTTGCGTGTTAAAGGATTTTTGCAGGATGGAAAAAACTGGCTGGAACTGAATGCAACGCAGCACGAGATAAGCTTAAAACCGATCGGTGCAGGACAGGATGTGCTGATCATCATCGGTGAAAAATTAAACGAGGAGAAAATTAGATATTATTTGGAATGATCTGCTGTGTTAAAGAATACAGCATAGAGGAAGTAATGGAGGAACAATACAAAATGTCTGTTGAAACAAGAATACTATTTACGGATCTGGATGGAACTTTACTGAATGATCATAAGGAAGTGACATCGGGAAACCAGGTGGCAATTGATGAAGCTCTGGCATGTGGACATAAGATCGTAGTCTGCACAGGGCGTCCTCTGGCGAGTGCGCGTGTCTGTGCGGCAAAAGCCGGACTGGATAAAGAAGGCTGCTATGTGATCTGCTTTAACGGAGGACAGATCTATGATCCATATCATGAAAAGACCGTTTACGGTAAAACCTTCTCAAAGGAAACTGCGGCAAAGATCATCGGGGAAGCTATGAAGCGTGATCTGCATATTCAGAGTTACTCAGATACACATATTCTTTCTGCCAGGGATACGGAAGAACTTCACAGATATGCAAAGATCAATCAGCTGCCCTACAAGGTTGTAGAATGTGCGGCAGATGTTGTGCCGGAGGATCCGTATAAACTGATCGCGATCACACCGGCAGAACAAAAAGAGAAAAATATTTGTTTTCAAAAAGAAGTGATCTCGCAGTATGCAGGAGAAGTACACAGCTTTTTCTCTAATGACTGTTATCAGGAAATCGTACCAGAGGGAATATCCAAGGGATTTGCGGTTCGATGGTTCTGCGATTATCTGGGAATCCCGATTGAGAATTCTGTAGCCGCCGGAGATGCACAGAACGATGTGGAAATGCTTAAAGCGGCCCATGTGGGAGCTGTCATGTGCAATGCTTTTCCGGGAATTGCGGAATATGGAAACTATGTGACGGAACACGATAATAACCATGACGGAGTGGCGGAGATCATTCATAAATTTATATCAGATGTGAGATGACTCCCACCTCTGTAGGTGGCGAGCAACAAATCAGTATCAGTGGTGGGAGTCAATCCCCCATCTGATATAGCCTCCGGCAGGATTGCAGAGATGCGCAGAAGAAGTATGTCATGCATTGCATGACGCGCATCTCGCAGCAAGAATGCAGAGGCATTCTTGAATGAAAGATGCCTGAGAAATCAAAGTAGAAGATATCATTGCAATTCGGAAATGATCCCCCGGGGGTAACTGTAAGCAGGATATCGGATTTATGGGGATATAGACTTTTTTACACATGTGTGATAAGATTGAATAAGTATGAAATCTAATAAAATAACGAAATGGAGAACTATAGAGAAATGAAACTTGGAATTGTAGGACTGCCAAATGTAGGAAAAAGTACACTGTTTAATTCACTGACAAAAGCCGGAGCAGAATCTGCCAATTATCCGTTCTGTACCATTGATCCGAATGTTGGGGTTGTTACTGTACCGGATGAGAGGCTGAAACTTCTGGGAGATTTTTATCACTCAAAGAAAGTAACACCGGCGGTGATCGAATTCGTTGATATCGCCGGACTTGTAAAGGGCGCTTCCAAAGGTGAGGGACTTGGAAACCAGTTCCTGGCAAACATTCGTGAGGTAGACGCGATCGTACATGTTGTACGTTGTTTTGAAGATCCGAATGTCATTCATGTAGACGGAAGCATTGATCCGCTCAGAGACATTGAGACGATCAATCTGGAACTGATCTTTTCTGATATTGAGATCCTGGAACGTCGAATCGCCAAAGTTACCAAAACAGCCCGTATGGACAAAGAGGCTGCAAAAGAACTGGATTTCCTTCAGAGAGTGAAGAAGCATCTGGAAGACGGCAATATGGCAATCACTATGGAACTTGAAAATGAAGATGAAGAAGCATGGATGGGAACCTATAATCTGCTTACCTGGAAACCGGTCATTTATGCTGCCAATGTAAGTGAGGACGATCTTGCAGATGACGGAGAATCCAATGCTCATGTACAGGCGGTACGTAAATATGCAGCAGAGCAGAAGAGCGAAGTATTTGTGATCTGTGCAGAAATTGAGGAAGAAATTTCTGAACTTGATGATGATGAGAAAAAAATGTTCCTCGAAGATCTGGGGCTGAAAGAGTCCGGTCTTGAGAAACTGGTAAGGGCAAGCTACAGACTTCTGGGCTTGATGAGCTTTTTGACATCAGGAGAAGATGAGACTCGTGCATGGACGATCAAAATCGGAACAAAGGCGCCACAGGCAGCCGGTAAGATTCATACAGACTTTGAAAGAGGATTTATCAAAGCAGAGGTTGTGAATTATCAGGATCTTCTGGACTGTGGTTCTTATGCAGGTGCAAGAGAAAAAGGACTTGTCCGTATGGAAGGTAAAGAATACATCGTACAGGATGGAGATGTGATCCTGTTCAGATTCAATGTATAAAAATCGATAGCCTTAAAGGTATATCGGTTTCTGTACAACATATCCGATAATACGAAGTATATGATAAAGGGGTTTTATGGAGATAACAGTAAGATTTCCGAATCTGGGGTTTTTGTTTGAATATGAGGACAGAACTTTTTCTGTTCTTGGATTTGATATCACAATATACGGGATACTGATGGCTGTAAGTCTGCTTATTGGGCTGGGGATGATTCTTCTCTGCGCCAGATGGCAGAAATTGAATCTGAATCTCTGCCTGGGAGCGTCAATCTCGGCATTGATTGGTGGAGTGATCGGAGGCAGGCTTTATTACATTGCTTTTTCATGGAGTCAGTTCAGTGGTAAATCCTGGAAGATCCTGTGTGATATACGCAGTGGTGGTATGTCTATTTATGGAGCAATTCTGGGGGGCGTGCTTGTGGCAGCTCTCTTCTGCCGGCTCAGCAGAACGTCATTCTGGAAAATGGCAGATATTGTATGTATGGGACTGCTCAGCGGACAGATAATAGGTGTATGGGGAAACTTTTTTAACCGAGAGGCTTTTGGCGAGTACACAGACAGTCTGTTTGCAATGGGACTTCCGATGGATTCCGTACAGAAGAGCGCAGTGACAAAGCTGATGAAACAGCATCTGGTAACTTTCAGAGATATGGATTACATTCAGGTACATCCACTGTTTTTCTATGAAAGTATCTGGTGTCTGCTACTGCTTCTGATTTTGCTGCTTTATACCTGGAGAAAAAAATTTGAAGGTGAGATCTTTCTCAGATATCTTGCAGGATACGGGCTGGGCAAGTGTGTGATCGAGTGGCTTCGCACGGATAAACTGTATATTCCGAAGACAAAGATACCGGTTTCCCTGCTTGTGTCTGCTGCACTTTTCCTGATCTGTGGCATTGTTGCGACAGTGCGAAGGATTCTTTCAAAGAAAAGAGAGAAGGTCAGCAGACGCAGGAGAGAGGAGCGTAATGCCGCAGAAGAGAAAAATGATGGCAGCAGACTGGAAGACATTCATAACTTTGAGAATGTACAGGATGAGTTCAGAGACATTCTTGAAGAACTGGATAGAGCGGGAAAGATGGTGGCTGAAGAAAATACGGAATCAAATGAGTCGGAAGATTCAAAATCCGCAGAAACTGCTGAAACGACAGAAACGGAAGTTTCAGAGTCTGTCGAAGATGCGGAAGCGGCAGAAGCTCCGGCGTCTGCAGAAACTGTTGAATCAGAGAATAAGGGAACGGAGGGATCTGCCGAATCAGCTGAGGCTGAGCCAGAGGCTGGACCGGATGATCGCGAAGATGTATAAATAATAAACGGGTAACATGAAAATAGACATGTGACAGAGTTAAAGGGGGTTCTCCAAAGGGAGGACCCCTTCGCTTTTTAAACAACTTTGAAAATTAGAAAATCTTCTGTAATACTCTCGTAAAATATGGCAATTTTCCGCTTAAAATGTATAAAATTGTTCAGAAAAAAACTACGATTCCCACTTGTATTTTCAAGGTAAATAGGTTAGAATGATTTTATAAGTGGTAGAAAGTGGTGAATAGTGGTGGCGAATGGAGGGAATGTGGCATATTTATCCATTTCCGCCGGCAGATACGAAGGGGAGAATCGTATCTCACGAGAGTAGGTGAGTTTATATGTTCATGGGCGAATACAATCATACAATCGACGCGAAGGGGCGTCTGATCATCCCTTCCAAATTCAGAGAACTCCTGGGAGAGGAGTTTGTTCTGACAAAGGGACTTGATGGTTGTCTCTCTATTTATCCTATGGATGAATGGAATGCCTTTGAAGAAAAACTCAGAGCCTTACCACTTACAAACAAAAATGCCAGAACCTTCACACGTTTCTTTGTAGCAGGTGCGACAAACTGTGAACTGGACAAGCAGGGGAGAATTCTTGTACCGCAGACGTTACGGGAATTCGCTGGTCTGGAAAAAGACGTTGTGCTCACCGGAAACCTCAACAGAATTGAGGTATGGAGCAAAGAGAAGTGGAGCGAGAATTGTGATTATGATGATATGGACAGTATTGCAGAGGGTATGCAGGACATGGGTATCATCATTTAAGCATTACGCCGGAAAGAAATCCAACAGGAGACGGATATGGAATTTAAACACAAATCTGTATTACTGGAAGAAACCATCGATGGTTTAAGGGTAAAACCTGATGGTACTTATGTGGATGGAACTCTGGGAGGAGCAGGGCACGCACAGGAAGTGTGCCGCAGACTTTCTGCCAAGGGGAGATTTATTGGCATAGATCAGGACCAAGATGCAATAGTTGCTGCGAGTGAACGGTTGTCCGCCTATGGTGACAGAGTTCAGATTATTCGCAGCAATTATTGTTACATGGCGAATGAGCTGAAGAACCTGGGAATTCAGAAAGTTGATGGAATTGTTCTGGACCTGGGAGTTTCGTCTTATCAGTTAGACAATGAAGAGCGTGGATTTACCTATCGTGTGGATGCACCGCTGGATATGAGAATGGACCAGAGACAGAGCCGCACAGCTGCGGATATCGTGAATGGTTATGATGAAAGAGAACTGTACCGTATCATTCGTGATTACGGTGAAGATAAATTTGCAAAAAACATTGCAAAACATATTGTGGCTGCGAGAGCCAAAGCACCGATTCAGACAACCGGAGAACTGACCGAGATCATACGACAGTCGATTCCGATGAAAATCCAGGCAACTGGAGGACATCCTGCAAAGAGAACTTTTCAGGCAATCCGAATTGAACTGAACCGGGAACTTGATGTTCTGAGAGAATCACTGGATGGGATGATCGATCTTCTGGATGATGGCGGAAGAATCTGTATTATTACCTTTCATTCTCTTGAGGACAGGATTGTAAAAACAATTTTCCGAAAAAATGAAAATCCATGTACCTGTCCACCGGATTTCCCAGTATGTGTATGTGGCAAGAAATCCAAAGGAAAAGTGATCACGAGAAAACCGATTCTGCCAAGTGAGACAGAAATGGAAGAGAATCCGAGATCTAAGAGTGCAAAACTCAGAATCTTTGAAAGAAGATATCTTTAATTAAGTATAGAAGTAGAAAGTTGTGAGATGTAGATGGAGAGGACGAACAGAGCAGTCACATCCAGAAAAAACAGAACAAATGCCAGAAATGCCCGTGGAATGTATGTGGATGGGAATGCGGTGCGAAGACTGCAGGAAGTTCCTGCGAGACCGTATCAGGCTCCTGGAGTGCAGACCGCGCGACGAGTTCGTGAAAATATGCCGGAGAGACCGGCAGCTCAACCGAGACAGCTCAGTCGGGAAGCACAGAGAAACAGAGAAAAAGCAAAGAGCATGGGACGCGGTTTTGTGGTGTTCCTTGCAGTGGTAAGTGTTGCCGTACTTTTTTGCTGTGTCAATTATCTTCAGCTGAAATCGGAGCTGACAGGTAAGATAAAAACAGTTGCTTCTCTGGAAACAGAACTGTCACAGATTAAAGAAGACAACAATGCATATGAGAGTCAGGTAACTTCAGATGTGGATCTGAATACGATCAAGAAGCTTGCCATAGGGCGTCTGGGAATGAATTATCCGAAAGATGACCAGAAAAAGACTTATACTATGCCGAGTAACAGTTATGTAAGACAGTATCAGGAAGTTCCTGAGTCCAAGAGGTGATAGATCATTGAGCAATACCAATACGAGGAATCGAAGAAGACCTCAGAAAAAAATTAATCACAAAATGAGAGGAAAGCTAGTAGGACTATTCGCTGTAGTGTTGCTAGCTTTAGTTGGTTTACTGGGCAGAATTACTTATATTAATGCTACCAGTGGCAAAAAATACAAAAAACAGGTTCTGACACAGGCACAGCAGAAGTATCAGAGCAGTACTCTTCCAGCGAAAAGAGGAGATATTTATGACCGTAACGGTAATATCCTGGCGACAAGTCAGAAAGTGTATTCTGTGATCCTTGACTGCAAGACCGTCAACTCTGATGAAAAATATGTAGAACCGACAGTAAGAGCACTGACAGACGTGCTGGGACTTGATGAAGACAAGATTCGGTCGATCCTTTCCGCCGAGGATACGAAGAACAGCCAGTATCAGATCCTGAAGAAGCAGCTCTCCATGGATGAGAAAAAAGCTTTTGAAGATTATGAATCTCCGGCTGAAGACAGCGAGCTGTCAGATGCACAGAAAGCAGAGCGGGCAAATATAAAAGGGGTATGGTTTGAAGAAGATTATCTGAGAAGTTATCCGTTTAATGAGCTTGCAAATGATGCGATTGGATTTACACTTTCCAGAGATACGGCAGACGTAGGGCTGGAGAGTTACTATAACAGTACGTTGATGGGGACGGATGGCCGTCAGTATGGATATATCAATGACAATGCAGATGTGGAACAGACTATCATCGATCCGAAAGACGGACAGAGTATTGTAACAACCTTGGATGTGGGTGTACAGCAGATTGTTGAAAAATATGTTAATGGATTTAAAGAAGCCATGGGAGCAAAAAATATCGGTGTGATCGCAATGAAGCCATCTACCGGTGAGATCGTTGCCATGGATGGCGGGGACCGCTATGATCTGAATGATCCGCGTGATCTTTCGAGTATTTATTCTGAGGATCAGATTGCAGCGATGAATGATGAGGATACGGTGACAGCCCTGAATGCCATGTGGAACAATTTCTGTGTGACAGAGACGTATGAGCCGGGATCTGTTGTGAAGCCGATCGTTATGGCGGGTGCACTGGAAAAGGGTAAAATTTCGGAGAACGATACATTTGTCTGTGATGGTGGACAGACCTTTGGTGCGAATGGCGATACGTACATCAAATGTGCGGTTTGGCCGGATGCACACGGAACAGAGGCACTGCGGGATGTTATCGCGAACTCCTGTAACGATGCGATGATGCAGATTGCAGCCAAGATGGGAACGGAACAGTACCTCAAGGCACAGACGCTGTTTAACTTCGGAAGCCGTACCGGAATCGACCTTCCAAATGAAGGTTCTGGTGTGATTCATACTGCAGATACGATGGGCGAGACAGAGCTTGCATGTTCCGCGTTCGGACAGGGATTTACCTGTACCATGATCCAGGAGATCAACGCCATGTGCTCTGTTATCAATGGAGGCTCCTATTATCAGCCTCATCTGGTAAGTGAGATCAAAGACAGCAGTGGTTCAACTGTAAAGAAATTTGATCCGATTCTTATGAAACAGACAGTTTCTTCAGAGATATCAGCAGATATCCGTTCTTACATGCAGGCCAGTGTGCAGGAAGGTACCAGTGGTACTTCAAAGGTACAGGGATACAGTTCCGGTGGTAAGACCGGTACTGCCGAAAAGTTTCCGCGAGGCAACGGCAAATACCTGGTTTCTTTTATCACTTTTGCACCGGTGGATGATCCGCAGATCCTTCTCTACGTGGTTGTTGATGAGCCGAAAGCAGATGAGCAGGCGGACAGTAAATATCCACAGTATATCGCACAGGGAATTCTGTCAGAACTTCTTCCGTATCTGAATGTTACTCCGGATGAATCTGAAGACGGCAGTGTTCCTGAGACGGAACTCTGGGAAGGATTTAAAGGCCGCCTGGTAGATGTATCCGGAAGTAGTGTGGATGAAAAGGGAAATCTGGTGGATGGCAGTGGAAACCGCGTGGATCTTGAAGGAAACCGTATTGATGAAAATGGCTATCTTTTAAATGACAACGGAGAACACAAGCTGGATGATAACGGACAGTATATCATGTCCACATATCTGATTACGTCTTCTTCGGATTCAGACACTACGTTGAAGGAAGCGATTTCAGATACCAATGTTCCTGCACCACCGGAAGAGGATGAATCGGACACTACAGAAAATAACGATATGGAAAGCGAAGGCATCACAAACGAAGAGGCCGGGCTGGACTAAATAAAGAGTCGTACACATCTCCTCTGGAGAACAGTCATATATTATTATGACTGTTTTCCAGAGGATTTTTTTATGAAAAAAAATTATACATTTCATAAAAGGAAAGTGTGGATCGTTTTCTTTTTGTGTCTGCTGATGATCTTGTGTCTGATTGGCAGACTGATCTATCTTATGGGCTTTCGTTCGGATTATTATTATGAAAAAGCGGAGGATCTTCATGAACGGGAAAGAGACATTAAGGCCGCACGTGGTGAAATTGTGGACGCAAAGGGAAAAGTACTTGCTGCAAATAAAACAGTGTGTACGATTTCTGTAATTCACAGTCAGATAAAAGAGCCGGAAAAAGTGATCGCTCTTTTGACAGAAAAACTGGGGATATCTGAGCAGACTGTACGGAAAAAAGTAGAAAAAATTTCTTCCATAGAAAGAATACGTACAAATGTGGAGAAAGAAACAGGAGATGAAATTCGAAATGCAGGATTTGCGGGGATAAAAGTAGATGAAGATTACAGGCGTTACTATCCGATGGGGACACTCGCGTCGAAGGTGCTTGGGTTTACAGGCGGGGATAATCAGGGAATCATTGGACTGGAAGTGGAATATGATGATATTCTAAAGGGAAAACCTGGAAAAATCCTGACAACAACGGATGCGAGAGGGATTGAACTGGACGGAATCGGTGAAAACAGAGAAGAACCACAAAAAGGCTATACACTGAGAATAAGTCTGGATGCAGATATACAGAAATATGTACAGCAGGCGGCACAGAAAGTGATGGAAGAAAAACAGGCCGAGAGGGTTTCCATACTCCTTATGAATCCGCAGAATGGAGAAATTTATGCCTGTGTAAATGTTCCGGAATTTGATCTGAATGAGCCTTTTGAACTGAATTCAGGCATGGATGCAGAAGGGATGAGTGAAGAAAAAAAACAGGATCTTCTGAATCAGATGTGGAGAAATCCGTGTCTGAATGATACATATGAACCAGGATCGACTTTTAAGATCATTACGATGGCAGCCGGCCTTGCGGAAGGAGTAGTATCATTGAACGATTCTTTTTACTGCCCGGGATATAAGCTGGTGGAGGACCGGCGAATCCACTGTGCGAACCGAAGAGGCCATGGAGCACAGAATTTTGTGAAAGGTGCGGAAAATTCCTGCAATCCGGTGTTTATTGAGGTGGGATTACGGCTTGGTGCGGATAAGTACTATCAGTATTTTCGACAGTTTGGACTGATGGAAAAGACCGGGATCGATCTTCCGGGAGAGGCGGGAACGATCATGCATCAGGAAGAAAATATGGGAGAAGTGGAACTTGCGACGGTATCGTTTGGACAGTCTTTTCAGATCACACCGATTCGTCTGGCGGCAACTGTGAGTTCCCTGATCAATGGTGGAACGCAGATCACTCCTCATTTTGGAGTGGCGATTGAGTCATCAGATGGAGAAACAGTAAAGGCGCTGGAATATTCCAATGGCAGAAAGATTCTGGATGGCAAGATCTCTGAAACTGTCCGGTATATCCTGGAGCAGGTAGTTGAGGAGGGATCCGGGCGCAATGCAGCAGTGGAGGGATATCGGATCGGCGGAAAGACTGCAACATCACAGACGCTTCCCAGAAGTGCAAATCGCTATATTTCTTCGTTTCTGGGATTCGCACCGGCAAATGATCCGAAAGTTCTTGCATTGTGTATTATCCATGATCCACAGGGAATTTATTATGGAGGAACGATCGCAGCTCCCGTTGTGAGAAGTATCTTCGAAAATATACTCCCGTATCTGGGAGTTGATAAATCAGACGAAAAGCCTTATAATCAAACGTAATAAAAAACGAAAGAATGATAAGAGGTGTGAGGATGAATATTCAAGTTGTATTCCCGGTACTGATCTCATTTGCGATCAGTGTGATCCTGGGACCAGTCATCATCCCGTTTCTGAGAAAACTCAAGATGGGACAGACAGAACGAGTGGAAGGTGTGCAGTCGCATCTGAAAAAGGCAGGAACTCCGACAATGGGTGGAGTGATCTTTCTGATCGCTGCAGTGGTTACTTCTCTGTTCTATGTAAAAGACTATCCGGCAATTATTCCGGTACTGTTTCTGACACTTGGATTTGGAATCATCGGTTTTCTGGATGATTATCTGAAAGTTGTACTGAAACGTTCAGACGGACTGCTGGCATGGCAGAAATTTGGACTGCAGGTCGTTGTGACCGGTATTTTTGTTTTTTATATCCTGAACTATACAAATATTGATCTTGCAATGCGTATCCCATTCTGGCCGGATCATTATCTGAACCTTGGATGGTTTGCGATTCCGGTGCTGTTTTTTGCTGTGATCGGTACTGTAAACGGTGTGAACTTTACAGATGGCCTGGATGGACTGGCTTCCAGCGTGACTTTGATCGTAGCGGTATTTTTTACCGTAGTTTCCATTGGAACAAAGAGCGGGATCGAACCTGTGACAGGAGCCGTTGTCGGTGGACTGATGGGATTCCTTCTGTTTAATGTATATCCGGCAAAAGTGTTTATGGGAGATACCGGTTCTCTGGCACTGGGCGGATTTGTGGCAGGTGCTGCATATATGATGCAGATGCCGCTGTTTATTTTGCTGATCGGTCTGATTTATCTGGTAGAAGTACTTTCTGTCATGATTCAGGTAACTTATTTTAAAGCTACTCATGGCAAACGTATCTTTAAAATGGCGCCAATCCATCATCATTTTGAACTGTGTGGATGGTCAGAAACGAGAGTTGTAGCAGTATTTTCTGTAATTACTGCTGTTATGTGCCTGATCGCACTTCTGGCGTTATAAGATGTCCGGACAAAAAGGTCAAAATCCACATGAGCTTGCTCATAGGTAATAAGGAGGAAATTAAAATGAATTTACAGGGGAAAAAAGTGCTTGTATTTGGTTCCGGAAAAAGTGGAATCGGTGCAGCAGAGCTTCTGGCGAAAGTAGGGGCGCAACCTGTCATTTATGATGGAAATAAAGATCTTGATAAAGAGACTGTAATAAAAAAAGTTCCAGATTGCAACAATATTGAAGTATATGCAGGAGAACTTCCGGAAGAAGTGCAGAAGAGACTGGATCTGGCAGTGCTGAGTCCTGGTGTACCGACGGATATTCCGCTTGTAAAGAGCTTTTATGAACAGGGACTTCCGGTATGGGGTGAGGTAGAACTTGCGTATCGTACCGGCAAGGGAAGAGTATTGGCAATTACAGGAACAAATGGCAAAACAACTACAACAGCTCTTCTGGGAAAGATTATGAGTGATGCAGAAGATTCTGTTTTTGTAGTAGGAAATATTGGAACTCCATATACATCAAAGGCACTGGAAATGAAAGATAGCTCCACAACAGTGGCCGAGATCAGCAGTTTCCAGCTGGAAACGATCGAAGAGTTTGCGCCGAAGGTAAGTGCAATCCTGAATATTACGGAAGACCATCTGAACAGACACCATACGATGGAAGAATATATCCGCGTCAAAGAACTGATCGTCAAAAATCAGACAGCAGAGGATTACTGTATCCTGAACTATGAAGATGAAGTGCTTCGTGAGTTTGGCAGACACATTGTTCCGAAAACTGTGTATTTTTCAAGCGTGAGAAAACTGGACGAGGGTATTTATCTGGATGGAGATCTGATCGTACTGAAAACAGCAGACGAAGAAATCCCTCTGGTACATACAGGAGAACTGAAACTTCTCGGACAGCACAATTTTGAGAATGTTATGGCGGCATCTGCAATGGCATATTATGCAGGTGTGTCTGTGGAAAATATCCGTAAGAGCATCTGTGCGTTCACAGCAGTAGAACACCGCATTGAATATGTCATGGAGAAAAATGGTGTTGCATATTATAATGATTCCAAGGGAACCAATCCTGATGCAGCAATAAAAGGAATCCAGGCAATGAACCGTCCGACGCTCCTGATCGGTGGTGGTTACGACAAAGGTTCCAGTTATGATGAGTGGCTGAATTCTTTTGACGGGAAGGTAAGATATCTGGTGCTGATCGGCCAGACGCGTGACAAGATCAAAGAGGCGGCAGAACGTCTTGGTGTCTGCCCATGCATTCTCTGTGAAAATCTTGAGGAGGCAGTAAAGATATGTGCCGAAAAAGCCAATCCTGGTGATGCGGTACTTCTTTCACCGGCATGTGCAAGCTGGGGACAGTTTGATAATTATGAACAGCGTGGAGACATGTTCAAAGAATATGTAAGAGCATTGTAATATAAGACCAGACTTCTGTGACGGAAGTCTGGTCTTTGCATATATTAACTGTAAGAGACTCTGTGGGAGTGGATCATTTGGATGAAATTCACGTGATTGGGGGAAACTGTCTTAAGGGCAGCATAACTGTGCAGGGATCAAAAAATACAGTACTTCCGATCATGGCTGCATCACTGCTTCAGAGGGAAATCTGTGTTCTGAGAGGCTGTCCGCGTATTCTTGATGTCTGTTATATGGAAGAAATCCTTCACATTCTGGGAGTCGTTACCTGGTGGAAGGGCCATGATCTGTATCTTGACTGCAGCAAAGTCTGTGGAATGGAAATTGCCTCGGAATATACAGGAAGAATGCGTTGTTCTGTGATTCTGCTGGGAGCACTTCTCGGCAGAAACCAAAGAGGTGTGATCGGTTATCCGGGTGGCTGCGTGATCGGAAAACGTCCGATAGATCTTCATCTGTATGCGCTGAAAAGTCTGGGTGCGATAATTTCAGAAAAAAACGGAAAAATTCAGGCAGATTGCAAAAAGCTGAAAGGGCAGGAGATAAATTTTCCTGACAGAAGTGTAGGGGCCACGGAACAGGCACTGCTTGCAGCTGTTCTGGCTGAAGGAGAGACCGTACTCAGAAATTGTGCAAGAGAACCTGAGATTACATGGCTTTGCAGATTTCTGCAAAAGATGGGAGCGCGGATCTGGCATGAGAAAGAAGGGTGCATCCGGGTTCAGGGAGTGACCTCTCTTCACGGGACAGAGATGCTAATACCGGCAGACCGGATCGTTACGGGAACATATCTTTGCGCGGCTGCAGCTTCGCGTGGATCAGTGACTGTGGAGAATGCACCTGAGGGAGAAATGGAGGCGTTCCTTGAAGTATATCGGAAAATGGGTGGACAATATGAATGGAAGAGTGGTAAACTAATAGCGAATGGAGCCGGAATACAATTTTCGGTTCCGTTTCTGGAAACAGAAGCTTATCCGGGATTCCCGACAGATCTTCAGTCACCACTGCTGGCAGTACTGACTACAGTTCCGGGAATAAGCCGCATAAGGGAGAATATATTTGAGAACCGGTTTAAGATATGCAGTGAACTTACAAAAATGGGGGCACACATAGAAGTTAGGGGAAGCGAAGTAAAGATCTGTGGAAGCAGACTAAAGGGATGCAGGCTGCGGGCAGAGGAACTGAGAGGTGGAGCAGCGCTAGTGATCGCGGCTCTTGCAGCAGATGGAGAATCTGTGATAGAGGGTGTTCCTTTTATCCGAAGAGGGTATGAAGACATTTGCAGAGATTTGAGGTACCTTCAGGCAGAAATCTATATGGAGGATATCTTATCGGTTTGAGTTAATATGAGTTCAGAGGATACAGGTATTAGTTTTTTATGAGAACATCCAATTACAGGAAATTTAAAATAACAAAAAAACAGGCGAAACTGGTCGGAGGAGCTGCTGCTGTTGCTGTTCTGGCCGGGATTATTTTTTTCTTTGCTTTTTTTCATGTGTCAAAGGTGGAAGTGATGGAAAGTAACCACTATACAAAAGAAGAACTGAAGGAAATGGTTCTTACAGGAGCTTTTTCTTCTAATTCTGTTCTGGCACCGATCACGTGTTCAAAAAATAATGTGCAGGGTGTGCCATATATTGAAGGATATTCCGTCAGCAGATCCGGTCGGAACTCGATCGTGATCAGTGTCCGTGAGAAAAGTGTAGTGGGTTGTATCCCATATCTTGACAGCTATGTGTATTTTGATCGAAATGGAATGTTTGTAGAAGGCGACAAGACCAGGGATGAGTCTGTCCCCTATTTTGAGGGTATTCAGGTAAAAAAAGTTGTTATGAATGAAAAACTTCCGATTAAGGATGCTGTTCTAAATACTGCGGTTGCACTTTCTACGATTTTTGCAAAAAATGATCTTCAGCCAGATTATATCCAGCTGGAGGATGATTCCACCATAGACCTTATTTATGGAGACATCATGGTAAAACTTGGAAAAGATAAATATCTGGAAGATAAAATGTCCAGAATGGTTGCGATTCTTCCACAGATTACGGGTGAGAAGGGGATCCTTCATATGGAGAATATCACAGAAAGTTCTAAAACAGTGACTTTTGAAAAAGAGGAAGAGGAAGTAACTGCAGAGAACTGGACCGGAGGTTATGATGAAAATGGTGATTATACCGGTGATGGTGAATACGATGAAAATGGCAATTATGTAGGAGCAAAACCAAAGACGGCACTTGATTATGCAAAAGAAAACTGGGTAGGCGGTTATGACGAAGAAGGCGATTATACAGGTTCCGGTGAATATGATGAAAATCTGAACTATGTTGGATCGGAGCCGACGCAGGAACTTCTGGATAGCTTTGGAGACTGGACAGGCGGATATAATGAATCCGGTGGCTTTGACGGTGTCAGCGAGTATGACAAAGATGGCAACTACGTGGGACCTATGCCGGATAATGACGGCACTTCTTCAGGTGATACTTCGGAGGAAGATTCAGAAGAAGACAGTTCTGATACGAATACAGATTCCTCGGATGAAGATACTGAGAGCTACAGTGATGAAGAGTCGGATGGCTGGGATCAGGGAGATACAGATGAGGAATCTTATGAGTGATGGAAATGGCGAATAATAGTGAAAAAAGTATAAAAAAACAAAAATAGTAGTTGATTAATTCGAAAAAAAAATATATGATATATCTATATGCAGCCTGATACGCTGATATCAGGTAAATAAAGGAGGAAGTACATTGTTAGAGATTATGTCAAATGAAGCTGAGTCCTCTGCAAAGATTATTGTAATCGGTGTAGGCGGGGCTGGTAATAATGCAGTTAACAGAATGGTGGAAGAAGCCATCGGAGGAGTTGAGTTTGTTGGTGTAAATACTGATAAACAGGCCCTGACACTTTGCAAAGCTCCAACAGTACTTCAGATTGGTGAAAAGATTACAAAAGGCCTTGGCGCCGGTGCACAGCCGGAAGTTGGTCAGAAGGCCGCTGAAGAGAGCATAGAAGAAGTAAAACAGTTGATCGAAGGCGCTGACATGGTATTTGTTACCTGTGGAATGGGTGGTGGTACCGGTACAGGTGCAGCTCCTGTTATTGCAGCAGCAGCTAAGGAAATGGGAATCCTGACCGTTGGCGTTGTAACAAAACCTTTCCGTTTTGAAGCAAAAACACGTATGAACAATGCTCTTACAGGAATCGAGAATCTGAAGAAAGCTGTTGATACATTGATCGTTATCCCGAACGACAAACTGCTTGAGATCGTAGACCGTCGTACAACTATGCCGGAAGCACTTCGCAAAGCTGACGAGGTTCTGCAGCAGGCTGTCCAGGGAATTACAGACCTGATCAATCTGCCGGCACTGATCAACCTTGACTTCGCGGATGTTCAGACAGTTATGACAGATAAAGGAATCGCACATATCGGTATTGGTGAGGCCAGAGGAGATGACAAGGCTATGGAAGCTGTTCAGCAGGCTGTATCCTCTCCGCTGCTTGAGACAACCATCAAAGGTGCTACTCATGTGATCATCAATATTTCCGGAGATATTTCTCTTATGGATGCAAATGATGCAGCAAGCTATGTACAGGAGCTGACAGGTGAAGATACAAACATCATCTTTGGTGCTATGTATGATGATTCTGTTGCAGACTATGCTAAGATCACAGTTATTGCGACCGGATTATCCGATACAGCTGCAAAGACCACTCCATTTGGTACAAGAAGCAATACAACACCATTTGGTGTACGTAAACCGGCAGCAGGTACATCTGCATCGTCTTCCAGTACAATGTCTATGCCAAGCTTCAGTCTGCCGACTATGAACAATGGTTCTTATACAGGCAAAGTTCCGACCAGCACAGTACAGAAGAAAGATATCCAGATTCCGGATTTCCTGAGAAACAGATAGGAAGCGACAGGATTAGAAACTGAATGATTCAGACATAAAAAAGACGCTGTTTGATGCAGCGTCTTTTTGAGAGTAAGGATCAGCATTTGCAGGAGAAGGTATTACATTTTGTTTCGTTACATCCGTCTGTGCTGCATCCGACCACATCAATAGCAGAAGCCGTACATTTGCGCTGATCGTTATAGGTACATTCCTGAGCTTTACAGTCGATGTTGATTTTTTCACAGCCGCAGTGATGAGCTTTGCTGTTTGTCATACCGGCAGTCGCGCGGTCACGAAAACTTCCACAGTTTGTTTCATCTGCACGATGAGCATTATCTCCTGTAATCTCAATATCGCCTCTGGAACAGAGCTCATTTTCATTGTAAAGACATTTTGTGGCACTACATTTCAGAATTGTCATAATAGAAGCCTCCTTCTTATATAATGATATGATTATGCATAACAGCAAACGTCATGCAGGAATAGTATGCGCTGAAAAAATAAAAATATGTATAAAAAATAACTTGACATTATATAAAAGACATGATATCTTTTTAAAGTACGTGGAAAACAAAGCAGAGTTTCACTCTCACCTCAGCGCATATAATGCGGCTCAGGTTGATATATCGCAGCAGGCTGATCTACAGAGATCGGGGAATGCACAGAGATAAAAATGAAAAAGAGATTTCATTTGGTTATCCCTGGATATAGCAGAGTGTGGAAACTGTCCATACTCTTTTTTGTTTTCATAAGACAGGGTGGAGTTACTGTTCCTATACAGTAGCTGAGAGATTCAGGTTTATCATTTATTTAAATGTATGGAGGTGTACTACAATTAGCAATTTAATGATTAACGAACAGATCAGAGACAAAGAGGTACGTTTGATCGGACCGGATGGAGCACAGCTTGGAATCGTTTCTTCAAGAGAAGCATTTGCAAAGGCTCAGGAAGCCGGACTTGATCTTGTTAAAATCGCACCGCAGGCAAAGCCGCCGGTTTGTAAGATTATCGACTACGGCAAGTATCGTTATGAGCTCTCCCGTAAGGAAAAAGAAGCTAAGAAAAAACAGAAGACAATTGACATCAAGGAAGTACGTCTTTCTCCAAACATTGATACAAATGACCTGAAGACGAAGGTCAATGCAGCAAGAAAATTTCTTTCTAAAGGAGACCGTGTCAAGGTTACATTACGTTTCCGTGGAAGAGAAATGGCACATATGGCAAGCAGCAAACATGTACTTGATGATTTTGCAGAACTTCTTGCAGATGTGGCAGTTGTTGAGAAAGCCCCTAAGATTGAAGGCAGAAGCATGACAATGTTTCTCAGCGAAAAGCGTTAAGCAGTTATCACAGACAGCGTGTTTTGGCACGTGTTCTTGATAATAAGAAATAAAAAACAGTACCACGAATTAAGGAGGAAATAATTATGCCTAAGATTAAAACTTGTAGAGCAGCAGCAAAACGTTTCAAAAAAACCGGAACCGGAAAAATCATGAGAAATAAAGCTTATAAGAGCCATATCTTAACAAAGAAATCTCAGAAGAGAAAGAGAAATCTGAGAAAAGCTACTGTTGTTGATTCTACAAACCTTAAGAACATTAAGAAAGCACTGCCTTATTTATAATAATAAGCAGCAGATGATATTGGAAGACGAACAGGAGGAAATAAGAAATGGCAAGAATTAAAGGCGGATTAAACGCAAAGAAAAGACATAACCGTACATTAAAACTGGCAAAGGGTTACAGAGGAGCCCGTTCCAAACAGTATAGAGTAGCAAAACAGTCTGTTATGAGAGCACTTGCAAGCTCCTATGCAGGACGTAAACAGAAAAAACGTCAGTTCAGACAGCTCTGGATCGCTCGTATCAATGCAGCAGCAAGAATGAACGGACTTTCCTACAGCAAAATGATGCACGGACTTAAAGTTGCAAACATCGATATCAACAGAAAGATGCTTGCTGAACTTGCAGTAAACGATGCAGAAGGATTTGCAGCACTTGCTGAAATCGCTAAAAAAGCAGTAGCATAAGTAATAAGATTATGGGGCCGTGGAGTTCGATATTGAACCACGGTCTTTTTTTGAACTCAATGTCCGCTCAAAGACAACAAGAGTTCTTGAGAAAAATACAAAATATTAAATAAATCTAAAATTTTTGCTTGCAATCGTAGAAACTGAATGCTATAATCAAATACATTAAAGCTTTAGCGAGTGAAAGCGACGCAGAGCTAATATAAGATAGGAGGATCTTATTATGAAAAATATGAAGAGAGTACTTGCAGTAACAGCAGCAGTAGCTATGACAGCAGCAATGATGCCAACAGCAGTATTTGCAGATGAAGCGGAGACATTTAAGATTGGTGTTATTGGACCGATGACAGGAGATTATGCACAGTATGGACTTGGTGTATATCATGCAGTACAGCTTGCAGCTGAAGAAGTAAATGCAAACGGCGGATTCAACGGATATAATGTTGAAGTTCTTGCTGCAGGAGATGACCAGGGAGACCCGGAAAAAGCAGTCAATGCATACAATGACCTTCTCGACAAAGGAATGCAGATGCTTTGTGGTACAGTAACATCTGGTGCATGTATTGCAGTTGGTGCCGAAGCAGCAGAGAGCACATTCCTCTTTACACCATCTGGTACAGCAGTTGATTGTATCACCTCCGGAAGCAATGAATTCCGTATGTGCTTTACAGACCCGGCACAGGGAACAAAATCTGCTGAATTTATCGGTAAACATAAGCTGGCAACAAAGGTAGCAGTTCTTTATGATTCTTCCGCAGATTACAACTCAGGTGTTAATGATGCATTTGTTGCAGCAGCTGAGGATAACGGACTTGAAGTTGTAGCTGACGAAGCTTACACAGCAGACAGCAATACAGACTTCTCTGTACAGCTTAAAAAGATCAAAGACAGTGGAGCAGAGCTCCTGTTCCTTCCTAACTACTATTCAGACAACGCTCTGATTCTTCAGCAGGCACATGACGCTGGAATGGATGATATGAAGAAATTCGGTGTAGATGGTATGGACGGTATCCTTGGAGTAGAAAACTTTGATACTTCACTTGCAGAAGGCGTTATGCTTCTGACACCATTCTCAGCTACATCTGATGATGAAAAATCCAAAGCATTTGTAGATGCTTATGAAGCAGCAAACAAAGATGAAGTTCCGAACCAGTTCGCAGCAGATGCATATGATGTAATCTATGCTATGCAGCTTGCAGCAAACGATGCAGGAATTACACCGGATATGTCCAACGAAGATATCAGCGCAGCAATGTCTGCATCCATGCTGAACATCGAGCTTGATGGTCTGACAGGTAAAGCTAAATGGACAGAAGATGGTGAATGTGACAAAGAGCCAAAAGCTTTTGAGATCAAAGACGGCGCTTACGTAGAAATGCAGTAAGCAGTCAGATACTGAAATTCAGAGGACGGGGGACGGCTTCCTGTTATCACAGGGCCGTCCCCTTTCTTGCGCTAATATGACATATTATTAAAGAGGTGCACTATGAGTTTTTTATCATATTTAAAAGATGGAATAAGCCTGGGCAGCATCTATGCGATCATCGCACTTGGATATACGATGGTGTATGGTATCGCCAAAATGCTTAATTTTGCCCATGGTGACGTTATCATGGTAGGTGCGTATGTGATACTTACCGCTGTTACAAGAGGAGGAATGTCTCCGGTTCTGGCCGTAGGGCTTTCAGTAATATTCTGTACAGTTCTTGGTGTTGTGATTGAGAAGGTTGCATACAGCCCGCTTCGTAAAGCATCTTCCAACCTGGCCGTACTGATCACTGCGATCGGTGTCAGTTATCTTCTGCAGAACCTTGCACTGTTGATCTTTGGTGCAGATGCAAAGAGTTTCGTAACAGTTGTGGATGTACCATCCGTTACACTGTTTAATGGAGAACTTACGATCAAAGGTATTACGATTGTAACAATTCTTGCATGTGTTGTGATCATGGTAGGACTTACTCTTTTTGTTAAAAAGACAAAACCTGGCCGTGCAATGCTGGCAGTCTCAGAAGACCGTGATGCCGCACAGCTTATGGGAGTTAATGTCAATGCAACGATTTCCCTGACATTTGCTATTGGTTCAGGACTTGCTGCGATCGCAGGTCTTCTGCTCTGTCAGACATATCCGACTCTGACACCATATACAGGTGCCATGCCTGGTATCAAAGCTTTCGTAGCAGCTGTATTTGGTGGTATCGGATCTATTCCAGGAGCAATGGTCGGTGGAATCCTCCTTGGTGTGATTGAGATCTTCGGCAAGGCTTACATCTCTTCACAGGTTGCAGATGCTATCTGCTTTGCAGTTCTGATCGTGGTACTTCTTGTAAAACCTACCGGATTGTTCGGCAAGAACATCCAGGAGAAAGTATAAGGGGTGGACGATATGAAGAATATGAACAAAACAACCAAAAACAATCTGATCAATTATGGACTGGTATTAGTCCTGTTTGTCATCGTTGAAATACTTTCAGCTACAGGAAATCTTTCAAACCTTCTGAAGGGACTTATGGTTCCATTGTGTGTATACACGATTGCATCAATCTCCCTGAATCTGGTCGTAGGATTTTCAGGCGAGCTTAGTCTTGGCCATGCAGGCTTTATGTGTGTAGGTGCATATTCCAGTGCATTGTTTTCTCATATTGCCAGTGATATCCCGCAGGTTCCGAGATTTATTCTTGCGATTCTGGTTGGTGCAGCGGTGGCAGCTGTATTTGGTGTCATTATCGGTATTCCGGTACTCAGACTCCGTGGCGACTATCTGGCTATTGTAACACTGGCTTTTGGTGAGATTATTAAAAACCTGATCAATATCCTCTATGTTGGAATTGATGACAGTGGCCTTCACGTAGCTACAAGTTCCGCAGCTCTCAAGCTTGGAACAGGTGGTAAACAGATCCTGAAGGGCGCACTTGGTATTTCAGGAACAGGTGCACTTTATAAAGATGTAAAGCATTATTTCTTCCCGATTGGAATTGTGCTTGTCCTTCTGACATTATTTATCGTACAGAATCTGGTAAATTCCAGAAGCGGACGTGCGATCACAGCAACAAGAGATAACCGTATTGCAGCAGAATCGGTAGGTATTGATGTTACAAAATTCAAACTTCTTGCATTTACAGTTTCAGCAGCTCTTGCCGGAGTGGCAGGTGTGCTTTATGCACATAATCTTTCCATGCTGAAGGTTTCAGGATTTGATTATAATATGTCTATTCTGATTCTGGTATATGTTGTGCTTGGTGGTATTGGAAATCTTCGCGGCTCCATTATTGCAACAGTTATTCTGTATGCACTTCCGGAACTGCTTCGTGGGTTTGCGAATTACCGTATGCTGATCTATGCAATTGTACTGATTGTTATGATGCTCTTTAACTGGGCTCCTGCAGCAAGAAACTGGAGAGCGCGTATGGTTGAAAAATTCAAAGGAACAGCAAAGAAAAAGGAGGCAGCTTAACTATGGCAATGTTAGAGGTAAATCATCTGGCTATTCAGTTCGGCGGTCTTCGCGCAGTTGACGGATTCAATGTATCTATCGAAAAGGGTCAGCTGTATGGCCTGATCGGACCGAATGGTGCAGGAAAAACAACAATTTTTAACCTTCTTACAGGCGTTTACAAACCGACAGAGGGTATTATCAAACTGGATGGACAGGACATCACAGGAAAGAGCACGATTGAGATCAACAAAGCAGGTATAGCGCGAACCTTCCAGAATATTCGTCTGTTTAAAGAAATGACGGTTCTTGACAACGTTAAAGTAGGACTGCATAATCACCATTCCTATTCCACACTGACCGGAATTCTGAGACTTCCGAAGTATCACAAAGTCGAGAAAGAAATGAATGAAAAAGCAATGGAGATCCTGAAGGTATTCGATCTTGATAAGGAAGCGCAGACCCTTGCAGGAAACCTTCCATATGGTAAACAGCGTAAACTTGAGATTGCCAGAGCACTGGCAACAGATCCGAAGCTTCTTCTTCTCGACGAGCCGGCAGCCGGTATGAATCCGAATGAAACACAGGAACTGATGGACACTATCCGTTTTGTGCAGGAACATTTTGATATGACAACTCTTCTGATCGAACATGATATGAAGCTGGTTGGCGGTATCTGCGAAGAACTGACTGTACTGAACTTCGGACAGGTGCTTGCGCAGGGTGAGACATCCAAAGTCCTGAAGGATCCGACAGTTATCACCGCATATCTGGGAGAATAGGAGGAAAATCAAATGTCAATGTTGGAAGTAAAAGATCTCCAGGTTTATTATGGTGTTATCCAGGCATTAAAAGGGATTTCCTTTCGTGTAGAGAAGGGAGAGGTCATTGCTCTGATCGGTGCAAATGGTGCAGGTAAAACAACTACCCTGCAGACTCTGACAGGAATTATTCCGGCAAAAGCAGGAAGCATTGTTTTTGAAGGAAAAGACCTGACAAAGACACCGGCCCACAAGATCGTTGAGATGGGGATGGCTCATGTGCCGGAGGGAAGACGTGTATTTGCAGATATGTCCGTATACGAAAACCTTCTGATGGGAGCTTATACAAGAAAAGATAAAAATGAGATCGCTCAGAGCCTTGAGATGGTATACAAAAGATTTCCACGTCTGAAAGAGCGTACCGGCCAGCGTGCGGGTACACTTTCCGGTGGGGAGCAGCAGATGCTTGCCATGGGACGTGCGCTGATGAGCAAACCGAGGATCATCCTTATGGATGAGCCATCAATGGGTCTGTCACCGATCTTTGTAAATGAGATCTTTGATATTATCAAAGAAGTAAGTGAGAGTGGAACAACGGTTCTGCTTGTTGAGCAGAATGCGAAGAAAGCACTTTCTATCGCAGACAGAGCATACGTTCTCGAGACAGGAAGTATCACTCTGGAAGGAAAAGCAGATGATCTGCTTCATGATGAATCCGTCCAGAAAGCATATCTGGGCGAGTAGGGAGGAAATTAATATGGATCATGTAGTGATCACAATTGCAAGACAGTATGGAAGCGGTGGACGTACCGTAGGAAAGATGCTGGCAGAACGTCTGGGAATCTCTTTTTATGATAAACAGATCATTCATATGGCATCTGATGAAAGTGGGATTGATGTAAATCTCTTTGGAAAAATTGAAGCAGGAGATAAGATCAAATCATCTCTGTTCGGAAATAAGAGCAGCATTTATAAAGGGGATCTGGTCCTTCCGGGAAATAAAGATTTTATTTCTGATGAAAATTTGTTTAATTATCAGGCAAAAGTTGTTAATGATCTTGCAGAAAAAGAATCCTATGTAATTGTCGGACGATGTGTCAATTATGTTTTCAAGGACAGACCGAATACATTGCGTGTATTCATTCATGCACCATGGGAGTTCCGTGTAGAGCAGGCATCTCAGAAGATCTCCGGATCAAGAGAGGATGTCGAGAAATTCCTTCTCAAAGATGATAAGCGTAAACAGGATTATTATCGTAAATTTGCAGGTGGTCAGTGGAGTGATGCCACGAATTATGATCTCTGTCTGAACAGTGGAAAACTCGGATTTGACAAATGTGTGGATGCAATTGAAACACAGCTGAAGATCATGCTTGGTAAATAAAATACAGGATCATTACAGAGCACTGAGGGCTTTTTACGAGCCCCGGTGCTTTTTTTCTGCCACTTTTCATATACTGAACAGAAGGATAGTTATGTCTGGGATTTGAAACCGGAATATGAAAAAAAGAAAAGCAGGAATTGGGATATTGGTGATCGTACTGATCATAACTGCGGTGCGAGTAAAAAGTATGGACTCACACCGTATTTCAGGCAGAATCCTGGCTGAAAATATAGCAGGTCCGGGGATGATGCGGCTGGTGGAGCAATCCATGCAGGCCCAGGCACAAAAAACATCAGTTACGGAAATAGCTGTGAAAGAATGGAAGCATCCGCAGGCGGCACTGACATTTGACGACGGACCGGATATCAGATATACACCACTTCTTCTGGATGGTCTGAAAGAGCGGAATGTCAGAGCTTCTTTTTTTCTTCTTGGAGAGAAGGTTGAACAGTATCCGGAGCTTGTAGAACGGATGCAGAAAGAAGGGCATCTGGTAGGAAACCATACTTATCATCATGTACAGCTGGATAAACTGAATGAGACGAAGGCAAGGGAAGAAATCCTGAAAACAAATAATCTGATCTATGAGACAACAGGTGTTTATCCACTGTACCTGCGCCCGCCGTTTGGTGCCTGGAAGAAAAATCTGGAACTATGTGTGGAGATGCTTCCTGTATTCTGGACGATCGATACACTGGACTGGAAAGTGAAGAACACAGAAAAGATTGTCCGTACCGTGAAGGAACAGATTGAGGATGGTGCAATCATTCTGATGCATGATGAATATGATACTTCTGTCGAAGCTGCACTGCAGGTTGCTGATGATCTGAAGGCGCAGGGATATCAACTGGTGACAGTAGACCAGTTGATCCTGCCGTAAAATCCAGAACAGGATGCTGCACATAGTAACACATAAGAAAACAACCGTTTGGGTTTTGATTGCTTTTTCGCGGGATTTTCGTTATACTGTAAGACAGAGGCTGACACACAGAGGATTACTGGGGTATCAGTACCGGAAAACAAAGGAGCTGTGCATATGGGACGTTTTTTCAGTATGGACAATAAGTTTTTTACATTTATGAATAAGGTGGCAGATCTTTGTATCCTGAATATTATCTGTCTGGTCTGCTGTATTCCGATCGTTACTGCCGGAGCATCTATTACGGCTATGTATTATGTGACACTGAAGATGGTCCGGAATGAGGAAGCTTATATTGTTCGGAGCTTTTTTAAATCTTTTAAAGATAATTTCAAACAGGCGACAATTATTAATCTGATCATGATCGCCGTTGGTGCGGTTCTTTATCTGGATCTGAATGTTGCAAAAAATATGCCTGGAAGTGCCGGTCAGATTTTTCATGTAATCTTTATGGCATTTGTGATCATATATTATGTACTGCTTTTATATGTTTATCCGATTCTTGCCAGGTTTTACAATACGATCCGTAATACGATCAAAAATGCACTGTTCATGGCAATCCGCCATCTTCCGTATACAGTTGTCATGGTACTGATCGGACTTTGTCCGCTGCTGTTGTTATTTATAGGCTCTTATCAGATACAGTCCACGTTGTTTGTTCTGTTTCTGGTCATGGGATTCGGAGTGATCGCGTACTGTAATTCCTTCTTCCTTGTAAAAATATTTGATCTTTATATGCCGAAGGAAGAAAATGAAGAACAGAAAAGCGAAGGCACAGAAGTATGAATACAGATGCGGTGACACAGCAGAAGAACTGGAATGGAAAGCCGTATCATTCGCTGGATCATATGCTTAGGGAAAGGTTCGGAGAAAAAGTTTATAAGGTGACTCTGAACGGAGGAATGTCCTGTCCCAACCGGGATGGTAAGCTTGGCAGCAGAGGCTGTATTTTCTGCAGTGCCGGTGGAAGTGGGGATTTTGCAGCAGATGCGGAGCTGTCGGTAACAGAGCAGATCGACAGTCAGATCGCATTGCTTTCTGCAAAGCGGCCGATCCATAAATATATTGCTTATTTTCAGGCATATACCAATACGTATGCACCGGTGGAATACCTGCGGAAAATCTTTACAGAAGCGCTTGCGCATCCGTCAGTGGTCGCATTATCCATCGGAACGAGACCGGATTGTCTTGGCGAGGATGTACTGGATCTCCTGAATGAACTGAACCAGAGGAAACCGGTATGGGTAGAACTTGGACTTCAGACGATGCATGAGCGTACCGCTGCCTATATTCGACGAGGATATCCTCTTTCCTGTTTTGAAGATGCAGTACAGAATTTACGGAAGCGCCAGATTGAGGTGATCGTGCATACGATACTGGGACTGCCGGGAGAATCAGAAAAAGACATTCTGGAGACAATGCAGTATCTGAATGGACAGGATATTCAGGGAATTAAACTGCAGCTTCTGCATGTGCTGAAGGGAACCGATCTGGCAGAGGATTACCTGGCCGGGAAATTCCGGGTCTACGAAAGAGAAGAATATCTGAATTTACTGATAGATTGTCTGGAATATCTGGATCCTTCAATCGTTATTCACAGAATGACGGGAGATGGACCGGAGAAGCTGCTTATCGCACCATTGTGGGCAAGCCGGAAGCGGGAAGTTCTGAATCTTCTTCATCACGAAATGAAGGTTCGTAACAGCTGGCAGGGCAAACAGCTGCAATAAGAAGCGAGAAGCCTGACTTGTGTGAGAAAGAGGTGATTGAAATGGCAGAACCATTTACAACTTATAAACTGATCGTTTTATATATGGCGAAACATTCAAAAGAAACACTGACAAATTCTCAGATTTCAGAATTTATACTGGACAGAGATTACACAGATTATTTTCAGCTTCAGAAAGTACTTTCTGAACTGGTAGAAACAGAGCTTCTGAGAAAGCGAACAATTTCCAACAGTTCCTATTATGAGATTACGGAAGAGGGAAAAAAGACACTTTCTTATTTTGAAAAAGAACTGTCGGGTGAGATTAAGAACGAAGTAAAAGATTATCTGCAGACGCATGGCGGACAGGTGCAGGAACGCATCCTGACACCGGCAGATTATTATACGACACCACAGGGAAATTATGCAGTGCGCTGCCAGATCATTGAAAAAGATACGACAGTGCTGGATCTGACACTGGCAGCACCAAGCAGGGAAGCTGCACAGGCGATGTGCCACAGCTGGGCTAAGAAATCACAGGATATTTATGGAATGCTGATGGGAGAACTGATTTAATCAGTTCTCCCTTTTATCTTTTGTAAATATTCTTTTATCGTTTTTTCGTAGCCAAGATCACCTGGTTCATAGAAATGAGAACCTTCAATCTCAGAAGGAAGATATTGCTGATTAACATAATGATCTGGATAGTCATGAGCATATTTATATCCAATTCCCTTGCCGAGCTTTTCATGACCGCCGTAGTGAGCATCCTGCAGGTGAACCGGAACAGTTGTCTGTGTGTGTTTCACAGAATCCATGGCGGCAAAAATGGCATTGACAGCGGCATTACTCTTTGGAGCACATGCCATATAAGTGACTGCCTGAGAAAGGATGATCTGTGATTCCGGCATGCCGACACGTTCAACAGCCTGTGCGGCAGCAACGGCGACCTGCAATGCCTGTGGATCTGCATTTCCGATATCCTCTGAGGCGAGGATCATGATACGTCGGGCGATGAATTTGACATCTTCTCCGGCGTAGAGCATCTTGGCAAGATAGTAGACTGCTGCATCAGGATCGGAACCACGCATACTTTTGATAAAGGCGGATATGATATCGTAGTGATTGTCGCCTTTTTTGTCGTACTTGATGACTCGTTTCTGAATACATTCAGACGCAACATCCAGTGTCAGATGAATAGAACCATCTTCGCTTTTGGGGGTAGTAAGGATACCAAGTTCTACCGCATTCAGGGCACTGCGGGCATCACCGCCTGCCATATCAGCCAGAAATTCCAGGGCATCGTCATCAATTACGGCGCCATAATTTCCCATGCCTTTATCGCAGTCATTTACGGCTCTGAGGATCAGCGTGCGGATATTTTCATTACTGAGAGGTTTCAGTTCAAAAATGATGGAGCGGGAAAGGAGAGCTCCATTTACTTCGAAATAAGGATTTTCAGTAGTTGCACCGATCAGAATGATCGTACCGTCCTCCACAAATGGAAGCAGGTAATCCTGCTGGCCTTTGTTGAAACGGTGAATCTCATCAATGAAAAGAATCGTTTTTTTGCCATACATGCCAAGACGGTCCTGTGCCTCTTTTACGACTTCTTCCATGTCTTTCTTACCGGCGACTGTCGCATTGATCTGGGTAAAACTTGCACTGGTAGTATTTGCGATTACCTTGGCAAGGGTAGTCTTTCCGGTTCCGGGAGGTCCATAGAAAATAACAGAAGTCAGCTTGTCAGCTTTGATCGCACGGTACAGTAATTTATCTTTGCCAACGATGTGCTCCTGCCCAACGACTTCATCCAGCGTAGTCGGACGAAGCCGGGAAGCCAGTGGAGATTCGCGGTCTAGCGTTTTTGATTTTGCATATTCAAATAAATCCATAGCAGATGCTCCATTCTATGATCAGTTGGATATGTACTGAAAAATGGCATTCTTGAATACGTTGCCTTTTCAGTACGTACATTTGTTCTAAGTATACTTGATATGAGAACAAAATTCAAGTTGCTGTAAACAGGAATAAATAAAGGAAAATGAAAGATAATGTGACATGTTGATCACTGGTAATGCACTAAATTAGCACTTGCTTTTCACATGTTAAAGTGTTAAAATACCATGTATATGAAACAGAACATATAATGAATGTAACTAAAGGAGCAGGGTTATGGGTAAAAAAATCAGAACAGAAGAGGTTGACCATCTATTTGAAGCAATCCTTTGTCTGAAGAATAAGGAAGAGTGCTATACGTTTTTTGAGGATGTATGTACGATCAATGAACTTCTTTCTCTGTCACAGCGTTTTGAAGTTGCAAAGATGCTGACAGACAAACGCACATATCTGGATATTTCAGAGAAGACCGGTGCTTCCACCGCGACGATCAGCCGTGTGAACCGTTCTCTCAACTACGGAAATGACGGATATGAGATGGTCTTTTCCAGAATGAAAGAAAAAGAAACCGCAGGAAAGACAGAAGAATAAAGAAATACGGGGAAAAGGAACAGGCAATGGAATAATCCAAAGGTCTGTTCCTTTTTTGTTGCTGTGAGAAATTACTTTTGTTTTGTGGTCATATATGTATAGACACCTGCAGAGATTTTTTTGATCGTATTCTGTGCACTGGAATTATTCTTGATATTATTGGAGAGTACACAGAGCACATATGGATGCTCTTTGTCAAAGACAATGGCAATATCGTTTTCGACAACACCGAGTTTTCCGGAATCTGCAAGTTCTCCGGTTTTGTTGGCAGTTGCGGTGCCGGAAGGAACACCTGCCGGAATCTTGGCTGTCTTTGTCTGGCTCGTAAGGAGCGCAAGCATTTCGGCAGATGCTTCTGCGTTTACCAGAGAACTGTTGTAAATATCAGAGAGCAGTCGGCAGCAGTCGGAAGCACTTGTGTAATTGTCATCGGTTGGATCAGAAGCCAGGAACTCGCGGCCAAGATGCGTGGAGGTGTAGTTCCGCTCCTGACAGAACTCATTGACAATAGCAGCTCCTGTCTGAAAATCGCCTCCACCGAGCTTGCGGACCAGTTCGTTGGCAGAGTCATTGTCACTGACTGTGATCATACTGGTGAGGAGAGGTTTCAGAGTACTTTCATAATCGGATGAAACCGTAGTTCCTTCATCTGGATATATCAGTTTGTCATAAACAGCGGCCATGATAAATGCTTTGATAACACTGGCAGACTGCATGGACTGTTCGGCATTGACTGTGCTGTAGGCCTGCGTCTTCAGATCCATAGCTGCGATTGCCCAGAGTTCTCCCTGTTGTTCAAGCGGATCAGTATAGTTCTTTTCCAGCTGTGAGGTGAGATCGGCGAGGTGTTCTCCGACAGTAGTAATAGCCGGTTCGACAGTATTGAAATATGCATCGATTCCATCGGCAATTCCCCTTGCCATAGTTTCGTGATTTGCGGAATTGGTAATGTAAAGATCATCATTCTGGTTACTCATAAATCCCATTTCGAGGATGGCAACCGGAACTGTACTCCAGTTGGTACCAGTCATATTGTCGGCAGAGATGACGCCTTTGTTTGCAAGTCCGGTGGCATTGCAGTAACTGTCGATGATACAGGATGCAAGCGTATTACTTTTTTCGATGAGTTCCTTGTCCAGATACTGATTGGAACTGGTTGGGGCCATGGTAAGAGCACCGGCAGCAGAAGCACTGTTGTCACTGTTTGCATGAATGCGGACCGTGATATCGGCGCCGGATTCTGTGGCGAATTCTGCACGTTCTTTGTTGCTGATGGCCTTGTCGTTATCCTCGCGGGTCATGACAACCTTGTACCCACGAGAAGTCAGTTCTTTTTCAAGGACAAGAGAAACTTCAAGGTTGACTTCATATTCCGGAACCTTGGAGTAGTTACCGGCAGTACCGGTCGTAGCTTTATTTTTGGTCTGAGATGAACCTGGAGCCATAGGTTCCTGTGCACTCATGTCTACCCAGCTTCCCTGATGTCCCGGATCAATACAGACGGTAAACTGTCTGGAAGCGGAAGACGGAGTTGAAGCCGTGTTTGCGGCAGACCAGTCCATGCCTGAGGAAGAACCGGAAGGACTCAAAGTACCTTCGGAGTCATCTGAAGAATCGACATCGGCTTCAGTATTGGCAGAAGCATTTGGAGAAGCCGAAGATGGAGCCTTGATCATGGCCTGTCCCTGTTCGCTTTCATAGGTGGTTTCCGCAGAAGCCCAGATCGTGGCAGGAAGCAGTAAAAGCAGACATCCGGCAAGAAAAACAGATAATAGTTTGCGCATGAATATATATCCTCCCGAGAAATTTTATTTTACAAAAAGTTGTTTCCTATATGATAAACTATAATAAAAAATTTGACAAGAACGGTTCGGTGTCGTATTTACTCGAAGACTTGTCACGGGGAGCAAAAACTAAATACAAAGGAGGGCAACATTATGAAGAAGAGATTTTCCACAATGCAGAGGTCAGGAGTCCTGAAACGTATTTTCACATGTGTGATCGCACTTGCACTTGCTATGCCGATGACGGTGCAGACAGGATGGGCGGCCACCACTTCCTACACAGTTACAGTAGCGGATGGCTATCTGGCACTTCGTAATGCAAAGGCTTATGATGACAAGAATGAAATCGGTAAGCTTTATACAGGTGATACCGTTGATGTGACAGATTCCAGTGGAAGCACCTACTGGTATGTATATGCATCACGACTCAAGAAATCCGGATATGTAAATCGCAGATATCTGGCGAATTCTTCAAGTGAACGTTATGTAAGTGTCAAGAGTGGATATCTGGCGCTTCGTAATGCCAAGGCGTTTAAATCGTCCAATGAAGTTGCAGAACTTTATACAGGAGATAAGGTACAGATTGCGGATGCCAGTGACAGTACCTACTGGCTGGTATATGTACCGGGACTTGGAAAGGGCGGATATGTAAATAAAGATTATCTGGTAAAAAATAAAGACAATACAGCATCTGCGGTTGTTACAAAGACAGTGAAAGTCAAGAGTGGCTATCTAGCACTTCGTAATGCAAAAGCGTATGATGATGCAAATGAGATCGGACAGTTGAATAACGGCGATACCGTTCAGGTCCAGGATTCCAGTGGAAGTACTTACTGGTATGTATATTCTTCCAGACTTGGAAAGAGCGGCTATGTAAATAAAAATTACCTGCAGTGATGCAGGTAATTTTTACGTAATACAGGATCAGTACTTCTGATGCTGTATTATTTTTTCTTATGTTTTGGGTCTGTATCCGTGGAAGCACGGAGTTCGTCGATCATCTGTTCGATCAGCATTTTTTTTACGTAAACATCAAAGCTGAGGAGACAGATGAAAGAAAATAATTTCAGGAAATCCCTGTCTTCTTCCGGTGCATTCTCAAAAGTTCCCTGAGCAATTTCATAGCGTTCCAGAAGCTCCTTCTGAAGAGATTCGATCTGTCCTTTTTCCATACTGAATACTTCGTTGTAGATAGCAGTGAGATCCATATCATCCATAGATTTGAAATATTTATCGGTCAGTGGTCCGAGCAGAGTCTGGATATCGCTGATCGATAAAATATTTTTGAAATAGTAGATAAAGATCAGAACCAGCAGGTGTTCTTTTGAATAGCGCTTCTTCTCAGGAGAAGGAAGCAGATTATTCTTGGCATAATTATTGATCATGGTCTTTGTAAGAATCTTGTCATCTTCATAGCGTTTGGAATGAGCAAGCTGTGCTTCCATAAAAGTAGTGACCTGATCCATATAAAGATCTATATTGGGAATATCCTCTGGTTTTACATAACCGATTCTGGAAACACGATCCAGAATATTACGGATCATGGAGTCTGTATTAACTGACATAAATTCATCTCCTTTGCCTGAAATAAAGGCAGAATGGTATTTCTAATACCTGCACGCTCTATTATATAGTTTTAAATACTACTTGTAAATGGTTTTTGCAAATGATTTTAAAATTCCTTTACCCCATACCAGGTTTCATGTATAATTAAAAAGATAGCAAGAAAACATCAGTTCGAAATAAGTAACCACAAAGAAACAGGAGATAATTGATGAATACAATTTATGATACATTGAATGACCGACAGAAAGAAGCTGTTCTGCATACAGATGGACCACTTCTGATTCTTGCAGGAGCCGGATCAGGAAAGACCAGAGTTCTGACACACAGGATTGCTTATCTGATTGCAGAAAAGGGTGTGAATCCGTGGAATATTCTGGCAATCACATTTACCAACAAAGCAGCCCACGAGATGAGAGAACGTGTGGACAAGATCGCAGGAAGCGAAGGGGGAAGTGTATGGGTATCAACTTTTCACTCGACATGTGTACGGATCCTCCGACGCCATATAGACCGTCTCGGTTATGATAATAATTTTACGATTTACGATGCGGACGATCAGAAGACCCTGATCAAAGAAATCTGCCGCAAAATGAATATTGATACCAAGAAAGTGAAGGAACGGGCACTCCTGGCTCAGATCTCACATGCAAAAGATGAGCTGCTGAATCCGGATGAGATGGAAATGAATGCAGGTGCTGATTTTAACCAGAAAAGAGCGGCGCAGGTTTATCGTGAATATCAGGCGGCACTGCGTCGGAATAATGCGTTGGATTTTGATGACCTCATATGCAAGACAGTGGAACTGTTCCAGAATTGTGGCGATGTTCTGCAGAGTTATCAGGAACGTTTCCGCTATATTATGGTAGATGAATATCAGGATACCAATACGGCACAGTTTAAGTTTGTAAGTCTTCTGGCATCCAGGTATGAGAATCTGTGTGTAGTCGGTGATGATGACCAGTCCATTTACAGATTCCGTGGAGCCAATATTGGAAATATCCTGGGATTTGAGAGGGTATTCCCGGATGCTAAAGTTATTCGTCTGGAGCAGAATTATCGTTCTACGCAGAATATCTTAAATGCAGCGAATGGTGTGATCGCAAATAATACAGAGCGTAAAGAAAAAACACTCTGGACCGAGAACCCGGAGGGAGAGAAAATCCATTTCCGACAGTTTATGAATGGATATGAGGAAGCCGAATTTGTTGTAGGGGACATTGCCCGACGACACAGAGAAGGGACAGCAGAGTATCATAACTGCGCAGTACTTTATCGAACAAATGCACAGTCCCGTCTTTTTGAAGAGAAGTGTCTGCTTGCAAATATTCCTTACAAGATCGTAGGGGGAGTGAACTTCTATGCGCGTAAAGAAATCAAAGATCTGCTCTGCTATCTGAAAACGGTAGATAATGCAGCGGATGATCTTGCGGTACGTAGAATCCTGAATGTACCAAAGCGTGGAATCGGAGCAACAACGGTCGGCAGAATTCAGGATTATGCCGACATGATGAATATCAGTTTTTATGATGCACTCCGTGTGGCAGAGGAAGTGCCGTCGATCGGACGCAGTCTTTCAAAAGTGGATGGATTTGTTACATTTATCCAGTCACTTAAGAGTAAAGCACAGGCATATTCTGTATCGGAGCTTCTGGAGGAAATCATAGATCTGACTGGTTATGTGGATGAACTGAAAGCAGAAGATACAGAAGAAGCCAGAGCCAGGGTGGAGAATATCGATGAGCTGATATCCAAAACGGTTTCTTATGAAGAGACAATGAAGGCTGAGAATAGAGAGGCAACATTATCTGGATTCCTGGAAGAAATTGCACTGATCGCGGATATTGATTCTGTAGATGAGAATCAGGATTATGTGGTACTGATGACTTTGCACAGTGCAAAGGGACTGGAGTTTCCATATGTATATCTTGCCGGAATGGAAGATGGTATGTTCCCAAGCAGTATGTGCATCTTTTCCGGTGACCAGTCGGATCTGGAAGAGGAGCGCAGGCTTTGTTATGTGGGAATCACCAGAGCCATGAAAGAACTGACTATGACCAGTGCACAGCAGCGTATGGTGCGTGGGGAAACGCAGTATAATCGCGTTTCCAGATTTGTGAGAGAGATTCCACGGGAACTGGTGGATCTTGGACATACTGTTCAGGAACACAAACCAAAGATCCCGGAGGCAAAATCTCCGCTCAACAGCTATCTGCAGATGAAGAAAAGCTTCCATACGAAGGCATTTCAGCCACAGAATTTTAAGGTAACGAAAGCGGATTCCCTGGATTACGGTGTTGGGGATACGGTCCGTCACATTAAATTTGGTGTTGGCATCGTTAAGGATATCGTAGAAGGCGGCAGAGATTATGAGGTTACTGTAGATTTTGACAAAGTCGGAGTCAAAAAAATGTTCGCTGCCTTTGCAAAACTTAAGAAAATATAACTTTTTATAATTTTCTTAAGAAATCTTAAAGTTTCTGTACTTTAGTTGTTTTACCTTTTAATGAATGATATACTGGATACATGAAAATTCGAAGGGAGTACAGAATGAAAAAAATTTTAAAAGGCCTCACGAGGATACTCCCTGCATATGGAATTTTCCCGGTTATTTTTTCGTTTGTATTTAATTGTCTTGTTTATTCAGGTTCCAGAATGATCGCAGGTGGATGGTACCACCACAATATAGAAACTGCTGTGGACAGGAGCCTTCCTTTTGTTCCGCAGTTTCTGATCATCTATTTTGGATGCTATCTTTTCTGGGCCGTCAATTACATTCTGATTGCCAGGCAGGAACGACACAGTGTGTACCAGTTTTTTACAGGAGATTTTATATCAAGATGTATCTGCCTTGGTTTCTTTCTTTTGTATCCCACAACGAATACTAGACCAGTGATAACAGATGGAGGATTATGGAATCAGCTTGCTTTGTGGCTGTACTCTATTGATGCAGCAGATAATCTGTTTCCGTCTATTCATTGTCTGGTCAGCTGGTTCTGTTATCTGGGCATCCGCGGAAAAAAAGAAATTCTGGTATGGTACCAGAGAGTGTCGGCAGTGCTTGCAATTCTTGTATTTGTCTCTACATTGCTGACGAAACAGCATGTCCTGGTGGACGTGGCAGGAGGAATCCTTCTTGCAGAACTGTGTTTCTGTATTGGCAGAAACACAAATCTATACAAAATTTACGAAAGATTTGGCAGCAGGATTGAGAAAAAGATTCTGAAATCTACAGAAGGGTGAGCTGCTTATGAAAAAAAATAAAAGAGTGATCTTTAATGGAGCTTTCCTGCTCATTGTCTTTGTGCTCACAATTTATGGAGTGTTTCATGGAGAAGACCTCGGGGCTATGATGGATGCCATTCGGAGTGCGGATAAACGATGGCTCGTGCCCGGACTTGCACTGGTGGCATTCTTTATCTGGGGTGAGTCGATCATCATATGGTATATGATGCGGTCCTATGGAATAAAACTGAAAAAAAGAACCTGTTTTCTCTTTTCATCGGTAGGATTCTTTTTCAGCTGTATTACACCATCTGCGAGTGGTGGACAGCCAATGCAGGCATATTATATGAAAAAGAAAAATATATCTATCCCGGTTTCTGCGGTTATTCTGATGATCATTACGATCACCTATAAGCTGGTGCTGGTGGTGGTCGGTATCGGAGTAGCTGTGTTTGGAAGAGGATTCCTGCATCAGTATCTGGAAGGAATTCTTCCTGTTTTCTATCTGGGACTGGGACTGAATATTTTTTGTGTGACTTTTATGACGATTCTGGTGTTTCATCCATTGCTTGCCAGATCAGCTCTTGTATGGGGACTTTCGATTCTAGAGAAATTCCATATTCTGCGTCACAAAGAAGGAAGGCTGAAAAAACTGGAAAATTCCATGGATACTTACAGAGATACAGCTGCTTATCTGAAGACACATCCGAGAGTGATCGTGAATGTCATTGCGATCACATTTGTACAGAGAATGGCAATGTTTGCAGTAACATGGTTTGTATATAAAGCATTTTCACTGTCGGGGACAGGATTCTGGGCGGTGCTGTTTCTTCAGGCAGTGATCTCTGTTTCCGTAGATATGCTTCCGCTTCCGGGAGGTATGGGAATCAGTGAGACACTGTTCCTGACAATATTCACCCCGGTATTTGGCACATTACTTCTGCCGGGGATGGTTCTCAGCAGAGGACTTGGTTATTATGGAGAGCTTTTGATCAGTGCACTTTTTACGATTGTGGCACAGCTTACGATCGGACAGGGGCATGGCAAAGAAAATAAGGAGAGTTACGAATGATAGGATTTTATGATTATACAGTAGTTGTTACATATATCAGTCTTGTTTCATCCATCCTGGGTATGTTTTGTGCGATCGACGGGAAGCTTACGCTGGCAGTATCCTGTCTGGCTTTTTCCGGACTGTGTGATATGTTTGATGGAAAGATAGCCCGGACAAAGAAGAACAGAACCGATGATGAGAAATCCTTTGGTATTCAGATCGATTCTCTCTGTGACATTGTCTGTTTTGGGATTTTTCCAATCATTCTGGGCTACAAACTTGGAATGTGTAAAGCATACAGCATTGCGATCCTTGCATTTTACGGGATGGCAGGAGTGATCCGTCTTGCATATTTTAATGTGATGGAGGCAAAACGCCAGAGCGAGACATCTGAGAACCGCAAGTACTATCAGGGACTTCCGATCACATCTATGGCTGTGATCATGCCGCTTCTGTTTGTGGCATCGGTATTTTTTCCGGGATTTCGTTATTTTGTGGGATTGCTTCATGCAGCGATGCTGATCGTAGGATTCTTGTTTATTTTTAATTTCCGTTTCCGCAAGCCGACCAATCAGGAACTGGTGGTACTGGTTGCAGTTGTGGCAGTGGCAGTACTGTTTATTCTTTTTTACAAAGAAGGATGGTGGGCTCATTACCATACGATCAGGAAACTGAAAGGAGCAGCAGCATGACAACATATACGGCAGACCGAAAAGGTCATGTAACTGAAAATGATTCGTTTCAGGACAGATTCCTGGAAAAAATGTATGGCTCTGCAATTGGCAGGGCTTTACTTAAACCGCTTGTAAATCCTGTACTTTCAGAGATTGGGGGCAGAATTCTGGACTCCAGAGTATCTGCACTGGCGGTTCCGGCATTTATAAGACATGCAGGAATTGATATGAGAGATTATGAACCGAAAAAGTATTGGTCGTACAATGATTTTTTTACTAGACAGATTCGAGAGGGTGCCAGAGAAATCGATATGGTACCGGAAGCTTTTGTCAGTCCCTGCGACAGCAGGGTGAGTGTTTATCCGATCAGTGAGAACTGTCATGTAAAAATCAAACATACATCCTATACAGTTGCTGAACTTCTGAAGAATCCGGTTCTGGTGAAACGATACGAAGGCGGACTTCTCTGGGTGTTCCGTTTATGTGTGGACGATTATCACAGATATATCTATATAGATGATGGATTTGAATCCCGGAGAGTGCATATTCCAGGTGAACTGCATACGGTCAATCCGGTCGCCAATGATGTGTATCCAATCTACAAAGAAAATACAAGAGAATATGCGTTGTTGAAGACTGTGAATTTTGGAACTGTTCTGATGATGGAAGTCGGAGCGTTGATGGTCGGCAGGATTGAGAATGTACCACTTCGTGGCCGTGTAAAACGGGGAAAAGAAAAAGGAAATTTCGCATTTGGTGGTTCGACGGTTATACTGATGACACAGAAGGAACGGGTACTGCCTGATCCAGACATTTTTATGAATTCCGAAAATGGAATTGAGACAAGAGTAAAACTTGGGGAGCGGATTGGTGTATCAGAAGTTCTGGAGTGATAAGGTGCAGAAACATAATCGAAAATTTGCGAGAAAATATGGTAAAATGGATGGATTAGTGGTATACTATGACCTATAAATAAGTGAGAGGAAGGTGCCCGTCATGAATCTGAATAATTTAAACTTGAACGAGAAAATTGAGGATTTACTTGCTGCTTTAAAGAAAAAAGAAGACGAAAAAGAAAAAAATACAGTCCTCTGGGTACTGGCTATCATAGGCGCAGTTGCAGCAGTTGCAGGAATCGCATTTGCAGTATATCGCTTCTTTGCTCCGGATTATCTGGAAGATTTTGAAGAAGATTTCGATGATGATTTTGATGATTACTTCGAGGATGAAGAAGAGTAAGATGACTGCTTGCAGAGAGAATGGCAACAGAGTAAGCGTAGCATGAAGTTCAAACAGCTCCGGCAGATAACCGGGGCTGTTTTACTGCTCTGTCAAAGACAAAAGAGTGAGGGTTACGAAGAGACAGCTGGATGCAAGTGTTTCAAATATATAAATGAGGAATAGAAAGCATGAAAAAAGGTGAAATTTACGAAGGTGTAATAGAGAAGGTGGACTTCCCGAATAAGGGATATGTTTTTGTGGAGGATCAGAAGGTTCTGATCAAGAACGGAATTCCGGGACAGAAGGTACGCTTTATGATTCAGAAGAAACGTTCCGGAAGGGCACAGGGACGTATCCTGGAGGTAATAGAAAAATCACCATTGGAGACAAGAGAACCGGTATGTAGCAATTTTCCGGCATGTGGTGGTTGCATGTATCAGACAATGTCCTATGAAGACCAGCTTCATATGAAAGAGATACAGATACGAGAGCTTCTGGAAGAGGCATTGGTCCAGGGGGGTCAGATAGATGAGAATGGAAATGCAGCTTTTGAATGGGAGGGTATTCACGGAAGCCCGATCGAATTCGGATACCGCAATAAGATGGAGTTTTCTTTTGGAGATGAGGTCAAAGACGGACCACTGTCCCTTGGCCTGCATAAGAAAGGAAGTACGTATGATATCCTGAATACTGACGACTGTAAGCTGGTGCATAAGGATATGACGGATATCCTGACTTGTGTAAGAGAATTTTTCAGAGAAAAAGGAGCTTCTTATTACAGGAAACTGCAGCACACCGGTTATCTGCGGCATCTGATGTTGAGAAGAGGTGTTACTTCCGGTGAGATTCTGGTGCATCTTGTAACGACCACTCAGGAAGAGTATGATCTGGAACCGCTGAAAGATCAGCTTCTGGCTCTTCCACTGGAGGGCAGGATTGTTGGAATCATGCATATTCTCAATGATTCACTTTCAGATGTAGTTCAGAGCGATGAGACAAGGATACTTTATGGACAGGACTATTTCTATGAGACACTGCTCGGACTGAAATTCCGTATCAGCACGTTTTCTTTCTTCCAGCCGAATTCACTGGCTGCGGAAGTACTGTACAATATTGTGCGTGATTATATCCAGAATACGAGTGGAATGGAAGTGTTTGATCTTTACAGTGGAACCGGAACGATCGCGCAGCTGCTTGCTCCGGTGGCAAAAGAAGTGATCGGTGTGGAAATCGTGGAAGATGCAGTTGCAGCAGCAAGAGAGAATGCGAAGCTGAACGGACTGGATAACTGTAAATTCATTGCCGGTGACGTCCTGAAGGTTCTGGATGATCTGACTGAGAAGCCGGATGTGATCGTCCTGGATCCACCTCGCGATGGAATCCATCCGAAAGCGCTGCCGAAGATCCTTTCCTATGGGGTAAAACGTATTGTGTATGTCTCCTGTAAAGCAACCAGCCTTGCACGTGATCTGGAGGCATTTTTGCAGGCGGGATATCGACTTGAAAAAGCCTGTTGTGTAGACCAGTTCTGCGAGACCGTGTGGACAGAAGCAGTGGCACTGCTGGTGAAGGAATAAAAGAGAGAAAATCCTTTCAGTATATTTTTACAATACTGAGAGGATTTTTTTGTGCATAAATCGTCTGAAAAGTTCTTTAAAATATATTGACATATATGAGGGTAGTGTTATAATACAATCAAACATATGAATGAATGTTCATATGAAAACGTGAATAAAACATATATGAGAAGGAGAATACTACTATGAAGAAATCTTACAAAATTGAAGTTGACTGTGCAAACTGTGCAAATAAAATGGAAGAAGCAGCTAAGAACACAGCAGGTGTTAAAGATGCAAGCGTTAATTTCATGATGCTCAAGATGAAAGTAGAATTTGAAGAAGGACAGGATCCGGACAGCGTAATGAAAGAAGTTCTGAAGAACTGTAAGAAAGTAGAAGACGATTGCGAGATTTATTTATAAGATGAAATGAGAATGCTCTGCTGCGGATGCGGCAGGGCATTTAAATAAATGGTGGGAGGAAAGAGGTTATGAATAAAAAGCAGAAAAAAATGCTGGCACGTATCATCATAGCAGCGGTGTTACTGATCGTTTTGCATTTCGTTCCGATTACGGAAATTCCGAGATTTATCTGCTATCTGGCAGTTTATCTGGTTATCGGATATGATATTGTAAAGAAAGCATTTAAAGGAATCAAAAATGGTCAGGTTTTCGATGAAAACTTTTTGATGGCCATTGCAACAATCGGTGCATTTGCGCTGGCAGTTTATGAAAAAAGCGGCGATTATAACGAATCGATCGCGGTTATGCTGTTCTACCAGATCGGTGAACTTTTCCAGAGCTATGCAGTTGGAAAGAGCCGCCGTAACATTACCGAACTGATGGATATCCGCCCGGATTATGCTAATATTGAAAACGATGGTAAGTTAGAAAAAGTAGATCCGGATGAAGTTGAGGTTGGTTCCGTTATCGTCGTACAGCCGGGTGAAAAAGTCCCGATCGATGGCGTGATCGTAGAAGGAAACAGTAGCCTCAACACCAGTGCACTGACCGGTGAGAGCCTTCCGCGCAGTGCAAAAGCGGGAGATGAGATCATCAGCGGATGCATCAATATGACCGGTGTACTGAAGATTAAGACAACAAAAGAATTTGACGAATCGACCGTATCGAAGATTCTGGAACTGATTGAAGAATCCAGTTCCCGTAAATCCAGATCTGAGAATTTTATTTCAAAATTTGCCCATTATTATACACCGGCAGTATGTTATGGAGCACTTGCACTGGCAATCCTGTCGCCGCTTGTAAATCTTGTGCTCCTTCACAATCCTGCAATGTGGGGCCAGTGGATCTACAGAGCCCTGACATTCCTTGTAATCAGCTGCCCGTGTGCTCTGGTCATCAGTATTCCGCTGGGGTTCTTTGCGGGAATCGGTGGAGCCAGCAATGCCGGTGTTCTGGTCAAAGGATCCAACTATCTGGAAACTCTGGCCCGGACAAAATATGTAGTATTTGACAAGACCGGTACCCTGACCAAGGGTGTGTTTGAAGTTGTAGGTGTTCACCATAACACGATGGAAGAAAAAAAGATTCTGGAATATGCAGCACTGGCAGAAAGTTTTTCGTCACATCCGATCAGCCGTAGCCTGAAAACTGCTTACGGTAAGGAAATTGACCAGAAACGTGTCACAGATGTAGAGGAAATCAGCGGAAATGGTGTTACGGCGAAGGTGGACGGAATCTCTGTTGCAGTCGGAAATACAAAACTGATGAAACGTATCGGCGTGGAGGCAGTAGAGTGCCATCAGGTCGGAACGGTCATCCATGTTGCAATCGATGGAGCTTATGCAGGGCATATCCTGATTTCGGATGTCCTGAAACCGACTTCAAAAGAGGCAATTGTAAATCTTAAGAAAAATGGCATTAAAGAGACGGTCATGCTGACGGGCGATATTGATAAGGTTGCACAGCAGGTAGCAGGTGAGCTTGGTGTAGACCGTGTATACAGTGAACTTCTTCCGGCTGATAAAGTAAGTAAGGTAGAAGAACTTCTCGCAAAAAAGACAGAGAAAGAGAAACTTGCCTTTGTTGGGGATGGTATCAATGACGCTCCGGTACTTTCCAGAGCAGATATCGGTATTGCAATGGGAGCTATGGGTTCTGACGCAGCGATTGAGGCTGCTGATGTAGTTCTGATGGATGACGATCCGATGAAGATCGTCAAGGCAATCCGTATCGCGAAGAAATGTATGCGTATTGTATATGAAAATATTTATTTTGCAATCGGAATCAAGGTAATCTGTCTGATTCTTGGTGCAGTGGGTATTGCCAATATGTGGGTTGCGATTTTTGCAGATGTCGGAGTTATGATCATTGCAGTGCTGAATGCGATCAGAACTTTGTTTGTAAAGAAACTGTAACTACAGGCTACAAAGTAAATCTGTGGATTCCGAATGTTTGCAGGATTGCGAGAGTGTGTAACACGAAGCAATCCGTAGTTACCTGAACTGAATAATTTAGAGAGAAAGCGAGAAAAATATGGCAGAAGAAAGAGAAGAGATCAGCTGTGAATGCCAGGAGATTCATGAAGATCTTTTAAAGATCGTGAATGAGACCATGCCGGATGAAGAGGAGCTGTATGATCTGGCAGATCTGTTTAAGGTGTTTGCGGATTCTACCCGTATCCGTATCCTGTTTGTGCTGTTTGAATCTGAAGTGTGTGTCTGTGATCTGGCAAAGGTCCTGAACATGACCCAGTCCGCAGTGTCCCATCAGCTTCGTATCCTCAAGCAGAATAAACTGGTGAAGGCCCGCAGAGACGGAAAATCTATTTTTTATTCTCTGGCCGATGATCACGTAAGAACGATCATTTCCATGGGAAGAGAGCATATTTTAGAGTAAGAAGAAGTCGGTGTATATCTGAAAGAAACAGATGTGCACCGGCATTTTTATATGGTCAAAAGGAAAAGAATAGGGTAAGATAGAAATCAGGAAAACAGACAAGGAGAAACATGATGATAAAAGCGGTCATTTTTGACATAGACAATACCTTATACAGTTATGATGAAAATCATATTTATGGAATGGAAGCTTTGGCTGTATACTGCAGGGATTCGTTTGGGATTACAACAGACGAGATGCAGGCCTGCTACAGAAAGGCCGGACGGATCATGACAGACCGGATCGGAACAGATACTGCTGCAATCCACAGCCGTATGCTGAGGATGCAGTGTATGCTGGAGCTTCTTGAACAGCCACTTTTTCCGCATGCGAGAAATATGTATCATGCCTACTGGGACACATTTATTCAGCATATACAGTCAAATCCGGGAATCCTGGAATTTATGAAAGAACTGAAAAAAAGAAAGATTCGTATCGGAATCGGTACAGATATGACTGCATACGTTCAGTACAGAAAACTGGAAGCAATTGGTGTAACACCGTATATTGATTTTATTGTTACCAGTGAAGAAGTGGGGGCAGAGAAACCACATTATCATTTTTTTGACATCTGTGTGGAAAAAGCGGGAGTTCGTCCGGAAGAATGTGCATTCATCGGTGATAATGTCCGAAAAGATATTGAAGGTGCATGGGAGAGCGGCATGAAAGGAATCTGGTATACCCAGGAAAAAGAACCGTCAGAACACAGATATTTCCCGACAATCCGGTCATTCAGAGGAATAGATGTCGATGAATTCCTGAAATAAAATGGCACGTAAATATGGTATTGAAAAATACGGACCGAACCGTTATCATATCGTAACTGCAAAGATGGGATTCCATGGAAGAACTTTCGGTGCCATGTCAGCAACAGGTCAGCCGGCTAACGGATGTTAGGTTGGATTCGGACCAATGACTTATGGATTCTCCTATGCACCGTACAACGATCTGCAGGCATTCAAAGATGCATGTACCGAAAATACGATCGCGATCATGGTCGAACCGGTACAGGGCGAAGGTGGTGTACATCCTGCAACAATGGAATTTATGCAGGGACTTCGTAAATTCTGTGATGAAAACGATATGCTCCTTCTGATCGATGAAGTACAGACAGGATGGTGCAGAGCAGGTGCTGTAATGTCTTATATGAATTATGGCATCAAACAGGATATTGTTGCGCTGTATTACAAGGCATTATAAAAGATAAATATGCCGAAGATAAACGTTTTGTAAAAGTAAGACGTACAGATGTAGTCCATATGTGGAAACATCGGTATGTCTTCTTTTATTTACAGAGAATTGCTATACAACTGTCCTGTGACATGCTATACTTTGGAGCAGATAAAACAGCCGAAGATCCGCAGGAGGGATAGGATGAATCTTTTTGAATTATATAATGTACTGAAAGACGGACAGAAGGGAAGAAATAATTTTCTGGTGACCGTGATACAGGGAAATGGGACTGGAAGCAGATATTTCCTGGCGGACGGAGAAGTGAAAGCACAATGCGGCAGCGGAGACATAGAGACAGAACGGCTGCGGGAACTGGTGCAGCCGGGGGAGAGTGGTATTGCAGAAGCAGATGGGAGAAGATTATTTGTGGAATCACTGAAACAGCCGGCACATCTGGTAATCTGTGGAGCGGGACATGTGGCACAGCAGGTGATCCTTCTGGCAGGAAAAGTTGGATTTACGGTGACTGTTCTGGAGGACCGTGTGAGTTTTGCAGGAGAAGCACTACGCGCAGGAGCGGATCAGGTGATCTGTGACAGTTTTGAAAATGCACTGAAGCAGATTCCGGGAAGTGAAGATACGTATTTTCTGATAGTGACCAGAGGGCATCGTTATGATCGGGTATGTCTGGAGGCAATTTTGAAGAAACCCTATGCTTATGTCGGAATGATGGCAAGCAGAGGAAGATCGGCTCTTCTGAAAAAACAGATGGAGGAAGATGGTTTTGACAGAAAGGTTCTGGATGAGATACATACACCGGTAGGACTTGATATCCATGCAGAAACACCGGAGGAAATTGCAGTCTCCATTGTTTCAGAACTGATCAAAGAGAAAAACAGTGTGCGTAAGACGAGTGGTTATGACGCAGAACTGTTGGACTATCTGACTGGTGAGAAGGAGCCGGACACAAAGAAGGCACTTGCGACGATCGTTGCAAGAAGAGGTTCAGCACCCAGAGGCATTGGAACAAAGATGCTGGTCCTTGAAGATGGAAGAATCATAGGAACGATCGGAGGCGGATGCATGGAAAGTGAAGTACAGCATCTCTGTTTGCGAATGCTTCATGAAGAGAGGGCACAGGGGCAGATCTTTACAGTAGATATGACTGCTTCACAGGCAGAAGAGGAAGGACTCGTATGTGGCGGTACGATCCAGGTATTTATGGAAGTAATATGATATCTGAAAATTGTTTCGTGCTGTGCATGCCCATGATTCTGTCTGGTATCAGAAAATAAAAAATACAATTATGGCAGAATGTGTGTTATAATACTGGATATTAAAAAGAAGATGTAATTGCCGGTCGGAAGATACTCGGATTTTCTGTCGGCGTGAACAATGGAGGATGAAGATATGAAGAAAAGAAGTGTTATCGTTGCAATGCTCTGCAGTATGTGTCTGGCAGTCAGCACACCGATTCCTGCAATGGCAGATGCGTCAAAGGTAGTTACACTTGGAGCGGATCTTACTGACGAACAGAAAAATACAATGATGAACTATTTCAAGGCAGATGCGAGCCAGGTGCAGGTTATCAGTGTTACCAACCAGGATGAGCATGATCTGCTTGGCAAATATATCCCAAGTGAACAGATTGGAACGAGAACACTGAGCTGTGCCTATGTAAAACCTACACAGTCCGGCGGCATCAAGGTGCGTACAGCCAATCTGAATTATGTAACATGTAATATGATCGCAACAGCACTTTCTACAGCAGGAGTAACGAACTGTGAAGTTGTTGCCGCATGCCCGTATGAAGTATCCGGTACTGGTGCACTTACCGGTGTCATGAAAGCATACGAGTCTGCAAGTGGACAGGAACTGGATTCTACCAAGAAAGACCTTGCAGCCAAAGAAGTTGTAGTTACAGGTGATGTGGCTCAGCAGGTTGGACAGGATAATGCAACCAATATCATCAACCAGGCAAAGATGCAGATCATTGGTGACAATATTCAGAATGCAGATGAAATCTACAATATTGTATATAATATCGCTGAGCAGAATGGCGTAAGCTTAAGTCAGGATGAAATCGACACGATCGTATCACTGCTTCAGCAGATCGCACAGCAGAATTATGATATTCAGGAAATGAAAAAGACTCTTGCAAATATTCAGCAGAATCTGGAACAGAGCAAAGCAGAAGCAGAAGGGCAGCCTACACCAACTCCGATCGAGAGCGACGTTGCTGATGAAGGTACCGGTGAAGATATTACAACGAATGTAGACAGTGGTGCGCTTGGCGGAAATGTCAAAGAGACATCTACAGAGGATCCGGGACTTGCAGAGCAGACAGGTGCAGATACAAACAATGCAGGTGAGAGCAGTGACAGTTCCACAGGAATTCCGGATGCGACAGAAGACGGAACCGTAAATACAGATGGAAGTTCAGATGGAACTACAGAAGACACACCTCAGGAAAGCACAGACAGCAGTACAGATAACAGCAGCAGTGAAGAAATCCCAGCAGCAACAGAGGATGGAAGCACTGAAAATACAGATACTTCTGCAGATGGAACAACAGAAAATGCAGATGGTTCCACAGAAGGAACAGACGAAAACACAGATGCTTCTACAGAAGATACTCTGAATACAGAAACACTGACAGAAGAAGGCAAAGCAAAATTTGAGCAGGCACAGCAGTTCTGTAAGGGAGAATATGAGGGAGATCTTGCTGTACTTCAGAGCGTTGTACAGAATGTGACAGAACTTCCGGTAACACTTGATCAGGATGTGGCTTCCAAACTCAGCAAAAAAGTTCTGGAAACCTATATCAAAGTATTAAATGATGCAGGGGCTTCTTATGTACCGGCAGACACAGACAAATACTTCTCAGCTGAGCTGAACGTACTGGATAAAGAGCTGAAGACAGTCTTCAGTATTGATACAGAAATTGCAGATGATGATCTGCTTGTAAATGTAGATGCTGAAGTAAGACAGAAACTGTATGATGATACAATGAAGTTCTTTGCAAACCTTTATGGAGAAACTACATCGGAAGATACTTCCACAGATACCGCAGAAGCCGGAACTGACGAAAATACAGAAGCAAATTCTGAAGATGGAACTACAGAAGAAACTTACTAAAGATAAAAAACAGCGATGCAAGATGAGGATGTCTCCTTTGGGGAGGCATCCTTTTTGTCCCTTTAGAGGCAACTGTGCTGTGAAGAGATTGTGAAAAGCTGGAAATCCATATCTTTCTGTGCTAAAATAAAAAGAGTTTTTTATCTCAGATATAACTTTGAAAACCAAAAGAGAAGGATCCGAAAGGAGAAAAACTATGAGTCTTGCTGTGGTTACACTGAAAAAGGGAGAGGGCCGTCTTCTGAAATCAGGCGGAATGTGGATATTTGATAATGAAATTGCAACGATCATGGGCAGTTTTGTAAATGGAGATATTGTATTGATTCATGACTTTGACGGATATCCGCTGGGAAGAGGATTTATCAATACGAATTCTAAGATTACAGTCAGATTGCTGACAAGAGATGAAAATCAGAAAATTGATGAAGAATTTCTTGAGAAACGAGTGCGCGATGCATGGGAGTACAGAAAAAAAGTAACAGATACATCCAGCTGCCGCCTGATCTTCGGAGAGGCAGATTTTTTGCCCGGACTTGTTGTAGACAAATTTGAAGATGTTCTGGTCGTACAGTCACTGGCACTGGGAATTGACCGTCTGAAGAATACGATTCTGGAACTGCTCAAAAAAGTTCTGGCAGAAGACGGAATCCAGATTCGCGGTATTTATGAAAGAAGTGATGCAAAGGTCCGCAAACAGGAAGGAATGGAACTGTATAAAGGCTTTATCGGACCGGAATTTCCTACACTGGTTGAAATTGTGGAAAATGGTGTAAAATATCAGGTAGATATCAAAGACGGACAGAAAACAGGATTTTTCCTTGATCAGAAATACAACCGTCTTGCAATCCAGAAACTCTGCAAAGATGCAAGAGTACTGGACTGTTTCACACATACAGGTTCTTTTGCCCTGAATGCGGGAATCGCCGGAGCGAAAGAAGTTACAGGTGTGGATGCATCGCAGCTTGCTGTGGATCAGGCAACAGAAAATGCAAAATTAAACGGGCTGGATGACAAAGTAAAATTTATTTGCGAAGACGTATTTGAACTGCTCCCGAAACTGGAAGAAGAGGGAGAAAAATATGACGTGGTGATTCTGGATCCACCGGCATTTACCAAATCACGCAGTTCTGTCAAAAATGCAGTCAAGGGATACCGGGAAATCAATCTTCGCGGACTGAAACTGGTAAAGGACGGAGGATTCCTTGCGACCTGTTCCTGTTCCCATTTTATGGAATATGAACTGTTTACCAAAACGATCGGTCAGGCTGCCAGAAGCGCACATAAGAGACTGCGTCAGGTGGAATACAGAACACAGGCACCGGATCACCCGATTCTCTGGGCATCTGATGAATCTTATTATCTGAAATTCTATATCTTCCAGGTATGTGATGAGAAATAGTCGGATGAGCAGACAGAAAGAAGGACTTAAATGAGAGATAAATTTAATAAATTTATGCAAGGACGTTATGGAGTGGACGCATTTGCACGTTTCACAATGGGAGTTGCACTTGTAGCAATCATTATTTCTATCTTTTTCCCGGGTGGAAACAGAATTGGTGCATTATTTGACACGATAGGGCTTTTGGTGCTTTTATATACATACTATCGAATGTTGTCCAGAGATATTCAGAAGAGATATGCAGAAAATGAAAAATATCTTGCAGCAACAGCAAAATTCAGACAGAGATTTAACCGGGAAAAAAATATGATGAACCAGAGAAAGACCCATCATATTTATTCATGTCCGGGATGCGGTCAGAAGATCCGTATTCCAAAAGGCAAAGGCAAGATTGAAATCGAATGTCCGAAATGTCATACGAAATTTGTCAAAAGAAGCTGATAAACTGACAGAGAGGTATCTGTATGTTTGGGTATGTGGTGCTGAATAAGCCGGAAATTAAATTTAAAGATTTTGATATGTACCGTTCTTTTTACTGCGGACTGTGCAGGGAGCTGAGAGAGCGTTACGGGATAAGCGGGCAGATCACACTGAGCTATGATATGACATTTGTGATTCTTCTGCTCAGTGCGTTGTATGAGCCGCCGACCAGAAAAGGTACGACCAGATGTATTGTACATCCGGTACGTAAACAGACGGTACGGAAAAATGCCATAACAGAATACGGAGCAGATATGAATATCTTTCTGACTTACTATAAGTGTAAGGATGACTGGAATGACGAGAAAAAAATCTTAAGTCTTGCATATGGGAAGCTTCTGGAGAGTAAAGAGAAAAAAAGCGAACAGCAATGGAAGAAAAAAATCGATGTGATCATTTCCTGTTTGAATGAACTTTCAGAGATGGAACAGGAGGGAGAGACAGATATCGATCGTGTTTCGGGCTGTTTTGGAAGAATCATGGCAGAAATCTTTGCATACAGAGAAGATGTCTGGGAACCAACACTTCGCCGCATGGGATTTTATCTGGGTAAGTTTATTTACCTGATGGATGCCTACGATGATGTGGAAGATGATGTAAAAAAAGGAAATTACAACCCTTTTGCAAAAGATTATATAATAAAAGGGTTTGATGACAGGATAAAAAATATGTTGCTGCTAATGATGGCAGAAACCTGTCGGGAATTTGAAAAACTTCCTATTATAAAATATGCAGACATCCTGCGGAATATTTTATATTCCGGAGTATGGTGCAGATTTGAGAGTATATCGCGAAAGCGCAGGGAAGAGCGGGAGAAAGAAGATGTTTGATCCATACAGTGTGCTGGGTGTTTCGAGAGATGCATCTGATGATGAAATAAAGAAGGCATATCGTAAGCTGAGCCGTAAATATCATCCGGATGCTAATATCAACAATCCGAACAAAGCACAGGCAGAAGAAAAATTTAAAGAAGTCCAGCAGGCATATGAACAGATCATGAAAGAACGGGAATATGGTTCTTCAGGAAACTATAATTCATATGGTGGTTTTGGTGGCTTTGGTACACAGGGCCAGAATACGTATCAGGATGAAGAGGCAGTGCGCCGACAGGCTGCGGCAAATTATATCAACAGTCGACATTACAAAGAGGCAATGAATGTGCTTTCGTCGCTTCAGCAGAGAAACGGCCAGTGGTATTATCTGTCCGCAATGGCGAACATGGGACTGGGAAATAATGTAAATGCGTTAAATGATGCACGAAGTGCAGTAAATATGGAACCGGATAATATGCAGTACCGAATGTTGCTGCAGAGACTGGAAGGCGGAGGAACCTGGTATCAGGAACAACAGAATCCATTTGGAGGAATGCCAAGTGACGGAAGCGATTATTGTATGAAGCTTTGCCTGGCCAATCTGGCATGTAATCTTTGCTGTCCGGGTGGAATGTTCTGCTGCTGAGAAGAATCGTCAATAATGAAAAGAAATAACAGACCTTCTGGAATATCAATAAAATATTTTAGAAGGTTTTTTATAAAAAAATTGACAATTGTCGATTGGGATATTATGATAATGGGTGTGCTGTCATGCTAAAGCGATGTAGCGGCAAAGAACAGCATATGGGAAGCTGCTGTGAACAGAACAGTAACTACCGAAGTGAAATAACAGGAGGAAATCACAATGAGTATTCGTATTGGTATTTTAGGATATGGTAATCTTGGAAGAGGCGTAGAATGTGCAATTAAACATAATCCGGACATGGAACTGGTTGCAGTATTTACACGTCGTGATCCTGCAACTGTAAAAATTCTTACAGATTCAGCATCTGTTTACCATGTAGATGAAGCAGAAAAGATGAAAGATAAAATTGATGTTATGATTCTCTGCGGTGGAAGTGCAACAGATCTGCCGGTTCAGACACCGAAATATGCACAGTGGTTCAATGTGGTAGACAGTTTTGATACACATGCCAGAGTACCGGAACATTTCGCAAATGTTGACAAGGCAGCATCTGAAAGCAATCATGTAGGAATCATTTCTGTTGGCTGGGATCCGGGAATGTTCTCCCTGAACAGAATGTATGCAAACGCAATCCTTACAAATGGAAAGGATTATACATTCTGGGGCAAGGGTGTAAGCCAGGGACATTCCGATGCAATCCGTAGAATTGATGGAGTAAAAGATGGAAAACAGTACACAATTCCTGTAGAAGCTGCACTGGAAGCAGTCAGAAACGGAGAAAATCCGGAACTGACTACAAGACAGAAGCATACAAGAGAATGCTTCGTAGTAGCTGAGGAAGGTGCTGATCTTGCACGCATTGAAAATGAGATTAAGACAATGCCGAATTATTTTGATGAATATGATACAACAGTACATTTCATTTCTGAAGAAGAACTGAAACGTGATCACAGTGGAATTCCGCATGGTGGATTTGTGATCCGTACAGGCAAAACCGGCTGGAACGATGAGAACAGTCATGTGATCGAATACAGCCTGAAGCTGGATTCCAATCCGGAATTTACATCTTCCGTAATTGTTGCATATGCGAGAGCTGCATATCGCATGAGCCAGGAAGGACAGAAAGGATGCAAAACAGTATTTGATGTTGCACCGGCATATTTAAGTGCACTGGATGGCGCTGAACTGAGAAAACATCTTCTGTAATATATGAAATGAAATTGTAAAAAATAAGGATCGGGTTTTTACCCCGGTCCTTTTTGCGCTCCAGGAGGGGAATATATTGGCAGGTTTTTACTTTTTTATTGACGTTGTTACAAACATGATATATAATACCTACATAATATTGTAACAAGATTGTAAAAAATACGAATATTTATACTCGTAGAAAGAGGTTGACCGTATGGGAAAGGTGTGCAAAAAGTCATGGATCGCAGCCATATTTTTAGGAGTAATGCTTTTTGCTGCAGGCTTTGCGTTTCAGGCATCCACGGTAGATGCGCAGGCTGCTACAACTGGTTTTCGAACCGTAAAAGGAAAAACATACTATTATAAAAACGGAAAGAAAGTTAAGGGATGGCTTACTTTAAATGGAAAGAAATACTTCCTTAATACAAGGACAGGCGTCTTGCTGAAAGGCTGGCAGAGAAGTTCCAGAGGACCAAAGCGCTATTTTAATAAAAAAAATGGTGTTATGTATACCGGAATGAAAAAAATCGGCGGTAAATATTATTACTTCGATATCAAGACCGGCTACACGAAGAGGGGATTTGTAAGATCTGCCAATGGCGCAGTTGTCCGTTATTTCCAGCCCTCGAATTATACGATGGCAAAAGGCTGGCTGAAAAATGCAAAGGGGCAGAAGTGGTATTTTGCCAGCGATGGTAAGATGTATATGGGACTGAAAAAAATCGGCAAATATTATTATTATTTCAATCCAAGTACAGGAATTGCAGCCAGCGGTTATGTGAATACTGGAAATGAGACGAGATATTTCAATGCCAAATACAAAAGAATGGTTACCGGCTGGACAAAATCTGCCAAAGGAGAATTAAGATACTTTGGCAGCAATGGTGTTATGGCCAAGGGACTTGCAAAGGTTGGCAGCGCTACGTACTATTTTGATCCAAGTACAGGAATCGCAGCGGGCGGCTGGGTAACGATCAGTGGAAATAAATATTACTTTGACAAGAGTAGTTTCAAGATGGTTACAGGTACCAAGTCGATTGATGGTGTGACCTATACATTCAGCTCAACAGGTATTATGACCTATTCATCTGCAAATGACAGCAGTACGACAAGCAATACCTATTTTGCAAATGATCCGAAACCGGTTGAGCAGACCGGGATCAAAACGCTCAAGAATTATCTTGCCGGGGCATTGAAACCGGTTGGACAGGCATTGTATATCTGGGGCGGCGGTTGGTATGATTCCACAAGGATCGGTGTCAGCCCGACCTGGCAGAGCTTTTATCTCAGCCAGACAAGTAGTTATAACTATAATAATTATCGTGATCTGAGTACTGCAAACAGAGCAAAAGGACTTGACTGTTCTGGATTTGTAGGATGGGCAGCACAGCAGGTTATGAGAAATGGAAATAGTTATACGGTTGTATCAGGAGAAATCGGCAGTTATTATAAGAATACATTAAAATGGGGAACTTATGTGAACCAGAATTATCTGTCCAAAACAGGATGGAAAGTATATCCTGGTGATATCGGATATGATGATGGTCATACATGGATTATCCTCGGACAGTGTTCCGATAAGAGTGCCGTGATCGTTCATTCCACTCCGAATGCAGGATGCCAGATTGCAGGAACCTGTACACCGGATGGTGATTATGACAGCCAGGCAGTAGCTCTTGCAAATAAATACATGTCCAGATATGCAGGATTTAAGAAGTATACCTATCGTCCATCCTGCGGTAACTACATCCGAAGAGGAAATTATATGAGATGGTACAGCTCCACTCTTTCTGATCCGGATAACTTTAAGAACAAGACTGCAGATGTAATTCTTCAGGAATTGTTTGGATTTTAAATAAGAATGAAATGTTACGGAGAAGTTTCCAGACACGGGAACTTCTCCTTTCTTTTGCGGAGTTTTTAATAAATGTTACAAAATATTAAACTTTTTATCGATTTACTCTTGCAATCAAAAGAACCTTGTGTTAATATGTATAAGAACTTAAGAAAGATATTTCACAAATGTTACAAAATAGAGTTAAAATGATTATGAGGTGAGAAACATGAAAAAAAGAATTGTTTGCCTGACGTTGGCATTAATGATGACTGCAACACAGGTTGTCAGTGTAAGCGCGTCAAGAGAAGATGAACTGAGAGAGGAACAGGCAGCTACAAGCGCACAGCTTGATGCTACATATGCTCAGATTGATCAGCTCTACTCCGCTAAGCAGCAGTTACAGGATGAGATCAACTCCCTGGACGCAAATCTTGTGAATGTCATGGTTTCCATTCAGACCTTGGAAGGGGATATCAGTAATAAAGAAGCAGACATTCAGCAGACACAGGCTGACCTGCAGAAGGCACAGAATGCCAAAGACAAACAGTACGCAGCAATGAAACAGCGTATCCAGTATCTGTACGAAAAAGGTGGAAATGAAGCCTGGTTCCAGATGATGATGAGTGCAGATAATCTTTCTGATCTTCTTACAAAAGCTGAGTATACTCAGAAAATGTATGATTATGACAGACAGAGCCTTGAAAAATATGCAAACACAATTACACAGGTAACAAACCTTGGAAATCAGTATCAGCAGGAAAAAGCTGAACTGGAAGGTATGAAACAGGAATATGAAGCACAGTCTGTAGATCTTCAGAATCAGATTGATACAAAGAAAGCAAATTCTGCAGATTGTGATAATGAAATTGCATATGCACAGGAAATGGCAAATGAATATGCAAACCTGATTCAGGAACAGCAGGCAGAGATTGAGCAGCTTGAAGCAGAACGTATTGCAGCCGAAGAAGAGGCAAGACGTCAGGCAGAAGCTGAAGCGGCAGCTGCTGCAGCAGCCGAGGAAGAAGCTGCACAGCAGGAACAGGAAGATCAGACAGTATATGATGAAGATGGTAACGAAGTTGATGCTTCAGAAGCAGCAGAAAACGGAGATACTGTATATGACGAAGATGGAAACGAGGTTGATCCGAGCCAGACTACAACAGAAACAACTACAGAAGACAGTGGAAGCAGTGATGTAGAATATGATGAATATGGAAATGTGATTGACAGTGACAACACAGTTGATCCGGATACAGTAGATACTTCATCCAGCTCTTCAAGCTCCAGCAGTTCTTCATCCAGTGGTTCAGGATCTTCAATCGTAGATTATGCTACACAGTTTGTTGGAAACCCATATGTATGGGGTGGCACAAGTCTTACAGGTGGAGCTGACTGCTCTGGATTTACACAGAGTGTATATGCTCAGTTTGGCTACAGCCTTCCGAGAACATCTTATGAGCAGCAGAACTGGGGAACAGAAGTTTCTTATGCAGATGCTCAGCCAGGAGACCTGATCTGCTATGGTGGACATGTCGCAATCTACATGGGTAACGGACAGATCGTACATGCATCCAACTCCAGAGATGGTATTAAGATCAGCAACAACGCTGCTTACAGAACAATCCTGTCTGTAAGAAGACCTTCATAAATATGATTTTAGGGCAGTTCCTTCGGGAGCTGCTTTTTTTTCTTGACTTTTAAAAGAAAAAGTATTAATATGACTTAAAGCGCAACGGAGCACTTCATGGTTCCGTGCGCTCTTTTTTATTTAAACGTCAGGAGGAAACGAAAATGAGAAAGAGTAAAATGTGGAGAATGTTGACAGTAGCTGCAGTAGCTGCATCAATGACATGTGGGATTATAGGTGTACAGAGTGTAAGTGCGGATGATAAGAAAACTCTGAAAGTTGCAATGGAATGCGGATATGCTCCTTACAACTGGACACAGCCAGATGACTCCAATGGAGCAGTACAGATTTCCGGAAGTTCTGATTATGCGTATGGATATGATGTTATGATGGCAAAGAAAATTGCAGATGAATTAGGCTATGATCTTGAAATCGTAAAGCTTGACTGGGATTCTCTTGTACCGGCAGTACAGTCCGGTCAGGTTGACTGTGTTATTGCAGGACAGTCTATTACAAAAGAACGTCAGCAGATGGTTGATTTCACAGATCCATATTATTATGCATCCATCATCACTTTGGTTAAGAATGATGGAGATTACAAGGACGCAGCAAGCGTAGAAGACCTTAAAGGAGCTACAGTGACATCACAGCAGAATACGATCTGGTATGATTCCTGCCTGCCTCAGATTCCAGATACTGATATCCTTCCGGCACAGGAAAGTGCACCGGCAATGCTGGTTGCTCTTGAATCCGGCAAATGTGATGCAGTTGTCACTGACATGCCTACAGGAAAGGCTGCATGCGTAGCATATCCGGATTTCAAACTGCTGGACTTCAGTGGAACAGACGGAGCATTTGAAGTATCTGATGAAGATATCAATATTGGTATTTCAGTACAGAGGGGCAACGATGAACTTAAGGATGCAATCAATGGCGTGCTTAAAGATATGACCGAAGATGATTATAATAAAATGATGGATGAGGCTATTTCCGTACAGCCACTTTCAGAATCATAAAGGAGGAGCGAAATGCTGCCTGAGAGTTTTGGAGGAAGAATTATATATCTTCTTCAGCAATATGGTCCTTCTTTCCTGAAGGGAGCCGGTGTCAGCATGTGGCTGGCGCTGGTAGGAACACTTTTTGGATGTATCATTGGTTTTCTGGTTGGTATCGTTCAGACGATCCCGGTGGACAAAAATGATTCAACAGCCAAAAAAGTAATTATCAAAGTTGTCAAATTTATTATGGCCTGCTATGTGGAGTTCTTTCGTGGGACTCCAATGATGGCCCAGGCAATGTTTATTTATTTTGGAAGTGCCTATCTATTTAACATCAATATGTCTATGTGGTTTGCAGCAATCTTTATTGTATCGATCAACACAGGGGCATACATGGCAGAGACAGTTCGAGGTGGTATTCTTTCCATCGATCCCGGACAGACAGAAGGCGCCAAGGCAATCGGCATGACACATGTTCAGACGATGATAAATGTAATACTTCCGCAGGCCCTGCGAAATATCATGCCGCAGATCGGAAATAACCTGATCATCAATATCAAAGATACCTGTGTACTTTCAATCATTGGTACAGTAGAGCTCTTTTACACGACTAAAGGTGTTGCAGGAGCACTGTATACATATTTTGAGTCCTTCACAATTGCAATGGTTATCTATTTTATCATGACGTTTACCTGTTCCAGAATCCTGCGTGTGATCGAACACAAGATGGACGGACCGGATAATTATGATCTTGCAACCGCTGATACTCTGACACATACCAGCGGAATGTACTCTTATAAAGAAAGGAAGGACAGCAGAGAATGAGTGAGACAATTCTGAAAGTACAGCATCTGGGAAAATCTTTTGGAAATAATGAGATTCTGAAAGATATCGATTTCTCAGTGAAGCCGAAGGATGTTACCTGTATCATTGGCCCTTCCGGTTCCGGTAAATCCACGCTGCTGCGTTGCATGAATCTTCTGGAAACACCTTCCTCAGGAGAGATAAGATACCATGGAACGAACATCATGGATAAGCATGTGAATGTGCCGGAATATCGTTCAAAGGTTGGTATGGTGTTTCAGAACTTTAACCTGTTCAATAACATGACAGTTCTTAAAAACTGCACGGTGGGGCAGGAGAAAGTCCTGAAAAAGAGCAAGGAAGAAGCCCATAAAAACGCAATGATGTATCTTGAGAAGGTTGGTATGGCTCCATATATCAATGCAAAGCCGAAGCAGCTTTCCGGAGGTCAGAAGCAGAGGGTAGCAATTGCCAGAGCGCTTGCCATGGAACCGGAGATCCTGCTCTTTGATGAGCCTACTTCAGCACTCGACCCGCAGATGGTCGGAGAAGTCCTTGAGGTTATGCGAACGCTTGCCAAAGACGGACTGACAATGATCATTGTCACACATGAGATGGCATTTGCCCGGGATGTGGCAAAGCATGTAATCTTTATGGGTAATGGAGTTATTGTAGAAGAGGGAACTTCACAGCAGATCTTTGAAGATCCACAAAATGAGATGACGAAGGAATTTTTGAGTCGTTTCAGAAATGCATGATGCCGGGAATTGCCCGGTGCCCGCCTGTTTGGCAAACAAAACGCTGCATTAAGTGAATTAAAATTCATTTTTTGCAGCGTTTTTGTTATGTATAAAAAATATCAGATTTCAATGAGAAGGCTCAGTTGTTTTTCGATTGATCAGAATTGGAGGAATAATCTTGTGAACCGGCTCAGAAGACAGAGCCGGTTTTCTTTTGTGTCTTTCTGTAATCTGTTCATGCAGGATTTTCATGGCAGATGCGGCAATCTTGTCAATCTGCTGTCCGACAGTACTGATCGGAACAATAGCTTCTCTGGAAACTGGAGAATCATCAAAACCAATGATCTTGTAGTCATCTGGAAGCTGTCCATACTTTTGAATCAGATGATTGAGCATGATGTTGGCAAATGTATCGTTTGGAAGAAAAATTCCCTTTGTTTTGCCTTGATATTTAGAATCAATTGTTTCCAGCAAATCTTTGAGAATCAGAGAACTTTCTTCATAACTGTGGCCGGTATCTGTGAGAATCAGTTCATGTGGAATCTGATATTCTTCACAGATATCAGAAAAGCCTTTTATACGTCCATAGGATGGAACCTGTGGAGATAATTCAACATTGATATGGATCAGAATATCTGCTCCAGTCTTTGCAAGCAGACTGGTTGCCTGCACCGCACCCATATAGTTATCCGTATTGACACTGCTCACAAACTGATCTTCACGCTCGATCGTTACAATTGGGAGATTGTAGGAGGCGAGCTCTCTGGAAGGAATGGTATGGCTTAAAATAACCATTCCTTCTATTTTATAAGAAAGAAGTTCCTGAATATACTCGCGTTCAGTTGATTTATGATCATCACCGGTAAAAACAAGAAATTTGTAGCCATAGGTATCATAAGTTTTCAGTATCTGGTTTAGCATTTCAGAATAGTAATGTAAATAAAGGTTTGGAATGATAACACCGATAAATTCGGTTTTCCCGTTTGCCAGGATCCTGGCAACTTTATTCTCCTGATAGTTTAGTTTATCAAGTGCATCCGAGATAATCTGCTGATTCTTCAATGTGAGGGAATCAGGATTGTTGAAATATCTGGAAACAGTGGTTTTTGAGAAACCAGTATATTTGGCAATGTCATTGAAGGTTATATTTTTTTTGCCCATGGTAGTTTCCTTTCAGTAAAACTCAGTAATAATTGTAGTTTTAGTATAACAGAAAAAGAGAGTCAGAACAAGGTTAACCAGTAACAGAATTGGTAAAGTAACCGGTTCTGTACAGATTTTACAAAACTTGTATATTAAAATTGTAAAAATCAATGAAATGTAAGAGAATACTTGACGTAAAAATGAGTATATGCTATTATCAACACATAAAGTAACCGGTTACTTTACCGGTCACGAAGAACGGAAAGATGGAAAAGGAGGAGAACATGAAAAAAGCAAAACTGATTCTTCTTGCCGGTCTGGCAATTGCAGTCAGCCTGACAGGATGTCAGAAAAAAGAAGTAAAGCCTGGCGATGTAGCAGGCTATGATGAAGGAGAACAATATCTTTCAATCTGGGTGCATAGTATTGAAGATACTCTGGAAGGACAGGTGTACAGGGAATCTGTAGACAGCTTTAATGAGAAATATAATGGTAAATATTTCGCAGATATTGAATTTATTCCGCGAAATGACAGCGGCGGTGGATATTCGGACAAGGTAAATTCTTCTGTACTGTCAGGAGGACTTCCGGATGTTCTTACTCTGGATGGACCGAATGTGGCTGCTTATGCAGAGAATGGCATCATACAGCCGTTGGCAGAGCTGACAGAGGAAGAAAGAGGCGAATATCTGGAATCCATTCTGGATCAGGGCACTTATAACGATAAGCTTTATGCACTTGGAGTTATGGAATCCAGTGTAGGGCTTTATTATAACAAAGATATTCTGGAAGAAGCCGGAATTGAGGTTCCGGATGCAGATCATCCGTGGACACAGACTGAATTTATGGATATTCTGGCTAAGCTGAAACCGCTGATGGATGAGAAGAATGGTTATCCGATCGACATGACATTCCCTGTAGGTGAAGCAAGTATTTATTATTATGCCCCATTTATCTGGGCAAATGGTGGAAACCTGGTAAGCGAAGACGGACTGACAGTGGACGGATATTTCAATTCAGAAAAGAATGTTGAAGTTATGAATTATTTCCACCAGATCGTAGAGAACAAATACATGTCCGAAGCTCCGATCGAGAATCTGTTTGAAAGTGGAAGAGCAGCCTTCAAATTTGACGGTGCGTGGGAAGTCAACACAATCTACGAGAACTATCCGGATGTGAATCTTGGCGTTGCACCTTATGTAGTTGGTGATGACTGGGATGGTGAAAGATATACACCGACAGGCTCCTGGGCATTTGCAGCATCTTCAGAAACAGACAATATTGAAGGTGCAACAGAGCTGGTCAAATGGATGAGTGGTGTGGAAAGTGGTGTAAGGATCTGGAATGAAGCAAAATCACTTCCGTCTACATATAAAGCATTTGAACAGATCGATGTATTCCAGACAGACGAAAATTACAAAGCACTGTACGAGCAGCTGAGTAAATATGGGCACCCAAGACCAAAGACTCCTGTATATCCACAGGTAAGTACATCTTTCCAGCAGGCACTTGAAAGTGTTGGACTGGGCGGTAAAGATGCGCAGGCAGAACTGGATAAATCTGTAGAAAGGATTAACGCGAAACTGGAACGTTATACGAGAGAATAATGAAGAAAAAAGAATCAATTTTAGGAATGGCTTTCTTTGGCCCGGCACTGGTACTTCTTACATTGTTTTTATTTCTGCCGATGGTGCTGACACTGGTGTTCAGTTTTACCGATTACTTTGCACTGAATCCGGATATGACACACTTTGTAGGCTTGGAAAACTATATAAACATTTTTAAAGACGAATTATTTGTAAAATCATTTTTTAACACGGTAAAATTTGTACTTATTATCGTACCGTGTCAGTGCATCGGAGCACTTGTTCTGGCACTTGCGATAAACAAAGTCACACATTGTAAGAAATACTTCAAAGTGGCATTTTTTATTCCGGTTGTTATGTCGCTGGCGGTTGTATCCACACTCTGGATGGATATCTACAGTCCGGAAGGAATCCTGAACACACTGCTTGCTCATCTGGGAATCAGTGCACAGCCATTTATTCACAGTGCGAAACAGGCACTTCCATCCATCGCAGTTATGAGTGTATGGCAGGGTGTCGGATATCAGATGATCATTTTCCTTGGTGGACTCCAGAATATCAATCCAGCACTTTATGAAGCAGCAGAAATGGATCATGCAAGTGGATGGCAGAAATTTAAAGATATCACACTTCCAGAATTGAAACCACTTTGTGTGTTTGTATTTATCACGGTTACGATCGGTGCGTTCCGTATGCTGGTACAGCCGATGGTCATGACAGGTGGAGGACCGGATCACTCAACATACACACTTGTATATGATATTTATGAAACCGGTACAATGAACTGGGAGATGGGACTTGCATCAACAATGGCAATTGTCTTCACTATATTTGTTGTCATACTGACAATTATACAGAATGTACTGACCAAAGGAAAGGAGGAGAAAAAACATGTTAACAAAAAAGCAAAAAACAATTAACTGGATACTGGCAGTTATTTTGCTGGTACTTTCCATATTCTTCCTGTTTCCGGTGATCTGGATGCTTGCAAACTCCTTTAAACCAGATGCAGCGATCACAGCAGATATGAATTCCATAGCAGCATTTATTCCTCCTGCTTTAAATGGAAATTATTTTGAAAACTATATTACGATTCTGACAGATACCAATTTCCTTCGTTACATGCTTAATACTCTGGGATATGCGGCACTGCTGATCGTACTTGGGGTTATTGTAAACGGACTTGCAGGCTATGCACTTGCAAAGATCAACTTTCCATTCCGTGACCAGTGGCTTTTGATCATCATGATGCTTCTGATCGTACCGACAGAAACCGTTATCACGATACACTTTCTGATCATTGCAAAAGCAGGACTACTGAATACCGTGATTGGATATGTACTTCCAATGATCGTGAATCCGTTTAATATCTTTCTGTTCCGACAGGTTTTCGTAAGTCTGCCGGATGATGTTTATGAGGCGGCACAGCTTGACTTCTGCAGTCCGGTAAAATATTTCTTTACCATGGTATTGCCAATGTCAAAGACAGTCGTTGCAACTGTCAGTGTGTTTACATTCCTTGGAGTATGGAATGACTATCTCTGGCCGTCACTTGTATTTACATCCAGTGATCTTCTGACCGCGCAGATTGGTCTGAACTCCATAACATCCAATGACAATACAACAATGGGACAGACACTTGCAGTAATCACACTGATCACAATCCCTGTTATTATTATTTATGCACTGTTCTCCAAACAGATTGTAGAAGGTGTAACATCAACTGGTTCCAAGGAGGGTTAATGAATTATGAGTTTTATAGAATTTAAACATATCGGAAAAAAATATGCAGGAGCAGAACACAAATCTGTAGATGATTTTAATCTTAATATAGAAGAAAAAGAATTTATCGCATTTGTAGGACCGTCTGGATGTGGAAAATCCACAACACTTCGTATGATTGCCGGATTCGAAGAGATTACAGAAGGAGATCTGTATATTGACGGCAAAAGAGTGAACGAGACAGCACCGAGAGACCGTGGTATTGCGATGGTATTCCAGAACTATGCTCTGTATCCTCATATGACCGTAGAAAAAAATATCGGATACGGGCTGAAGAACATGAAGATGCCAGCAGACCAAATCAAGAAAAAAGTAGACTGGGCAATTGATATCTTGGGACTGCAGGAATTCCGTTACAGAAAACCGAAGAATCTTTCTGGAGGTCAGAGACAGCGAGTGGCACTGGGGCGTGCAATCGTAAAAAATCAGAAGGTATTTCTGATGGATGAGCCACTGTCCAATCTGGATGCAAAACTTCGTGTCAGCATGAGAACAGAGATCAGCAAGCTGCATCGTGAAATGGGTGCAACGACGATCTATGTTACGCACGACCAGGTTGAAGCCATGACTATGGCTGATCGTATCGTTATCATGAAAGAGGGTGTGATCCAGCAGGTTGGAAAACCAATGGAATTATATGATCATCCGGTAAACAAATTTGTTGCAGGATTTATAGGATCTCCTCAGATGAACTTCTTTGATGTTACCTTAAAAGGAAACGAAGTAACATTTGAAGACGGAAATAAACTGATGCTTCCGGAAGCTATTCTTAAGAAACTGAATGGTAAAGAAGGCGAGATGACACTTGGTATCCGTGGAGAGGATCTTAAAATGGATGCGCAGAACCTGGAACTTTATAAAGAAAATAAAATGAAAGCTGTGATCACAGATACAGAAGTCATGGGAAATGAGAATAACCTGTACTTCCAGTTCGGAGGCTGCCAGGCAGTTGCACGAGTTTCTAAATATGAGATCAGCCAGGTTGGAGATGAAATTGAATTTGTATTTATGCCATCCAAGATTCATTTCTTTGATAAAGAAACTGAGATGAATTATTTATAGGAGTGACGTTGATAATGAGAGAAGTAAAGATTTTTTTAGGAACAATAGAAAGAGTAAAAGATTTTGTCAATGCTGTGACACGTCTGGACTGTGATGTGGATATTGTTTCCGGAAGATATGTGATTGACGCGAAATCAATCATGGGAATTTTCAGTGTGGATCTGTCAAAAGCGGTAGATCTGAGAATTCATGCAGAAGGTGCAGAAGCAGAAAAAGCGATGGAAGTAATTAATCCATTCATAGAAAAATAAGAAAGTGAGCAGAATATGCAGAAAATATATGTAAAACCGAAAGACTACTGGATGAATGACCCGAATGGCTTTATATATTACAAAGGCATGTACCATCTGTTTTACCAGTGCTTCCCGTATGGGCCGCGCTGGGGACGGATGCACTGGGGACATGTTGTCAGCAAAGATCTGGTGAACTGGGAAGAACAGGGAATTGCGCTGTTTCCGAGCAAAACGGATGATCGGAGCGGATGTTTTTCCGGAAGTGCGATTGAAGAAGACGGAAAAATGCAGCTGTATTATACAGGTGTGAATTATCTTACAGAAAATCCGGAGGATATCAATTTATGTGTGGATGAACATTTTGTATCTGCACAGCTCATGATCACTTCTGAGGATGGTATTCATTTTGACAACATCAAAGACAAAAAGACCGTGATTCCGGTTATTCACGATGCAGATATCGGAGATGCACGCCATACAAGAGATCCAAAAGTCTGGAAAGACGGGGACATATGGTACATGGTGCTTGGAAGTACCATCAATGATAAACAGGGAAAACTTTTGTTCTTCACAAGTACAGATGGAGAAGAATGGAAATTTGAAAATTCTGTAACCAGAGAAAACTTTGGCTGGATGTGGGAATGCCCGGATTATTTTGAAGTGGATAACAGCCAGGTAGTGATCTTTTCACCGATGCAGTTGTTTAAAGATGGTAAGGCAGACGATGCACAGACAGTATGCATGCAGGTAACATTTGATAAAGAAACCTGTGATATGAAACTGCCGGAAAAATACCAGTTCCTTGATTATGGAACAGACCTTTATGCACCACAGAGCACTCTGGATGAGAGTGGCAGAAGAATCCTGACAGCATGGCTCCATATGCCGGAACCGGTGGATGGGAAATGGCAGGGAATGATGTGTATTCCGCGTGTTGTGGAAGTGCAGAAAGATCACATTTATTTCCGCGTTCATCCGAATGTACAGGCAGTATATACAAAGGAAATCTCTGAACCATCCGAGGCAGATGAAAGTGGATATCGTCTGCGCTTTTCTTTGGAGGATGGGGATAAAGTAAATGTCGGTGGATATGTGATTTCCAGAGAAGGGAATAAAATCTGTACCGACAGAAGTGCCCTTTTTGAAAAGTTCCCGAATCACAGAGTGAAATTTGAGACACCGGAGCTGAAAGACGGGTTCGAGATTGAGGCATATGTGAACCCGAACCAGATCAGTGTTTTTGTAAACAATGGTGAAGCGGTGATTACGAATACAGTATATGATCTCAAAAAAGAAATAAATACAGATGTAAGAGTGAAAATAGAAACTCTGTAAAAATAAAAAACTCCGGTCATGAAGAAATTTGTGACCGGAGTTTTTTAGTATTAGAATTTGTCTTCTGCAAATCTATGACCTTACATTTTTAATGCCAGATATAATCGCACAGCATCCTGAAATTCTCTCGGGTTGTATCCGCTTTTTTTATGAATCTGGTTCAGCCTGTACTGAATGGTATTCTTATGCAGAAATGTTTCTTCGCAGTTTTTTTTGAGGGACATATCGCAGGAAAAATAAATACGAAGCAATTCAAGGTCTTCCGAAGAAAGCTTATCCAGAGTTTTCTCCAGGAAGGCTTTTTTATTGCGTGAATTGACAGAAGCCAGGATCAGTTCCAGATCCAGTCCGGCTGCCTCTGCATAGTTGCTGCCTGCTGTCCGATTTCATGGAACATTCCGATGCGGGATTCGTCGGTGTTGGATATATTTCAGATGATCTGCATCTGCGAACAGGATTCCGACAGGTCTGCCTTTCTGCATATATTGTTGAAAGAGCGGAAGGGCAAGCTTTTCATAAGCCATACGGTTGTAGAGTCCGGTAAGGGAATCGTGGATATAAAGCTGAGAAAGCTGTTTGTTTTTCTTTCGAAGGATCAGTTTTCCATAGAGCGCTTCTATAGATGTACGGAAGGTGTTGAGCGTCTCAAAAAGAAACTGATGATCCAGCAGGTAATCGCAGTTTTCCAGAACAAGATACCCAATCTCACGTTCACGGAAATGAACCGGTGAAAAGAAATACACATTTTGTTTCGCAGAAACTACAGTATGTGGAAGCAGAGAGCCTTTTGAACGGTCAAGTTCAAGCGAATCCATGGTATTGCGGGGATATACGACAGCCAGTCGGTCAGGATGTTATCGGCAACGTATTGTCCATGATCAGCCGGATTGACAGGAATGCAATGGCAGCTTTTTGAAGTATAACATACAAAAAAACGTCTGGGCGGATGCTTATTTTTTGAAAATATATATAAATAACAAAAAATGTATTATAAAGGAGTTTCCTGGAAATATCGGTGGAATGTAGATAAAGGTTGATATCTATAATTAATCATGATACAATATCCGAAAAGTCGGAAATAATCAATAGAAGGGTGTTATGGCATGAAGATATATGAAAAGATTTTTGACAGACTTGATGAGTTACATATGAGTCAAATGGAACTGTCTAGAAGAACAGGAATTGCAACCAGTACGATTAGCGATTGGCGAAAGAAAAAAATTAATCCACAAGCGGATAAAATAGTGTCTATATGTAGAGCGCTTGATATGTCACTTGTGGATTTGCTTTGTGATGAAGAAACTGTGGAACCGGCAGCCCAGATTGATTGCTTGACAAATGAAAATTATATGATTGAATTGTTTCGTCAATCAGATGCAGAGAGCAAGAGGAGAATAATCAGCTATATTGAACTTCTTGAAGTTTGTAAACAAATCAACAATGCCTGTCAGTCTAGAAAACGGCAGCGAAATGTTTCGATCATTCAGGATATTGATGGAAATAATATTGTGGTGATCAATGATATTAGATTTAAGGGAAAACGCTCCATCAATTGGAGGGAAGTACGTGCATACTTGAAAGAATATGTTGGGGATTTTTATATGGTGGCTTCTACTGGAGATGTTATATATATTGGAGCTGATTTACCAAATGAATATAGTGGTTCGAAATATACACATAGTCTTAAGGGAACAAATGCCAAGGCGAAAGCAAATGCAACACAGGGAATTCCTGAAATGATAGAAATAGCTTTGGGTAAATATTATAGAGAAAATAAAGAGAGCAAGCATTGGAGAAATGCGAGGTATGGTTGGTATCGCTATAATTCGAGGTTTGCACTTCCTGTGTATAAAGACGATGAGATAGAAAGATATAATATTTTTCATGCATCACTTATAGTAAGATATTCGGAAGATAATAGAATGTATTTGTATGATATCATAGACATAAAAAAAGAAACGAGCAACTCGCTTGAGCCGTAAGGCTGTACACGATACAAAACCCATTTCTTTTATATAGATGATAAAATATTGGAGAGAAAATGTCAATCTGAATATTCGAAAAAATTGACTTAAAATCAATTGGAACATGGAGAAAAAAATCACTTTGGCTCTTTCCCGGCGGCGAAGACCATCATCATTTCATTGGTAAGGCTGCTGCCGGTGTCCTGACAGATAATTTTGTCACGGTCAAACCACTGTGCTACAGAAAGCTCTTCATGATCCACCGTGAGAGTATCGTCCCCGTCTACATCGCAGAAAAATCCAAAAAGTAATGTACCGGAGAAGGACCATGGCTGACTCTTATAATAACGGAGATTTTTCACTTTCAGACCGACTTCTTCCATGACTTCGCGATGAACGGTTTCTTCAATTGTTTCACCAATTTCCGCGAAACCGGCGATCAGGGCATATTGCTTAAAGCTTCTGCCCTCATATTTGGAGCAGATGATCTTATCTCCGTTAGTAATACCGACGATCACAGCCGGCATAAGTACCGGATATTCCTGACGGCCACAGGAAGGGCAGTACATCATACGTTCTTTTGTATCGTGTTTCATTGGGAACCCGCAGCATCCGCAGAAACGGCGGTTTCTGTACCAGAACCAGAGCTGATATCCGGTAATCGAAGCAAAAGCAAGATACTGTGGCTGTACATAACGAAGCTCTCTGTTTTCGTGGAATTCATAGCCTGGCAGCAGGGAAGTATCCAGTCCCGGAATCAGATAAAAACGTTCGTCATCTATCGAGAAAAGATAGATATAATTTTTGTACAGGTCGCTTACGTTTCCTTCCAGTTCGCGGAAACGGGGAAGCGTTATAGAATTGTCTGTATCATTTTTATGAAAGAAACTCTTTCCGTTTTCATAAGCGAGCACAAAACTGCTGCCATCCGGAGCAACCGGTCTGTATTCATTGTGATAAGTATGTGGTGCAATATCCTGTATCATAAGGAACCTCCTGAAAAATAGAGTGCAATTTATTGTCTGGCGATGAGCTGTATTATCGAAAAGCTGTATTTACTGCTTTATCAGACTGTATTCAGTATAGGTGAGGTGTTGGGAAAATGCAAGGGAGGAGTTTATATAAGAAATGCGGTATGTAAATAAAATGATAAAAATTTGACAAAATGTTATGCGGGTTATTGACAGCATACTGACATCGTGCTATTATAATGTCAGTATAATTCCATATTGAACATATGAAGTGCTGACTGTAATCCGCGTAGCAGTCAGAAGAGGGAATCAGGTGAGAATCCTGAGCGATCCGGTCACTGTAACAGAGGAGCGACTTTTCGATATCCCATTGTACGATAGTATGAGAAGGGGAAAAGAAGTGATGATCCTGAAGTCAGGAAACCTGCTTTGTATGGCGAGGTTAAACTTCCGTGTAAAGTGTAACAACCAACTTAGGGTATCCGCAACCCAAAGTGTTGTCTGCTTGTTGGAAGCAGGCATTTTTTTATGGAATTCGCCTGTTCGTATGAATTATACCTATATGTATCGTGGTGGCCGCCACATACATACGACCCCTTAAAGGGTATGATTAAATGGCAGGCGGTACTACTCCGGATGCATTCGTTCCCTCCGCATATTTGAACGGATTCATTGTCTACCCCGGAGCAGTATCGCAAATCCTCTGAAATAAGTTTTGAAGATGACCAGTTCGGCAGTGCCGTGACTGGATTTTTTTATATAATGAGGTGAAAGTAAATGGAAAAACCATATTGGGAAGGGAAACACTATGCTTTTTTCAGCAATAAGGAATGTGAATATTTTCCGTGTCATGCAGGCGCAGATCCGGAGAACTTCAACTGTCTGTTCTGCTACTGCCCGCTGTATGCACTGGGCGATAAATGCGGCGGGAATTTTCGAATGACAGAAACAGGAATAAAAGACTGCACGAACTGCCAGCTGCCACATAAAGCACAAAATTACGGATACGTAACCGGGAAATACAGCGAGCTGGCGGAACTGATGAAGAAGATACGAGAAGAAAAAGACGGATTATGATATAGACATACATCCGATATTCTGGAACACGCTTCATTTTCGGGCTGCTCCCGTGCGCTTATTAGCGATTGCTCCGCATAACTCGCTGTCGCTCAGACAGATGCTCCACAACCGCCACTAGCACAGTCGCAGTCTCGAAAGCCTTGCTGGGTTCCTGAATATCGGATGCATGCTTTATCAGTTCAAAGCTTTTTATAGGATCATTTTCTTGCGACAGTTCCGCTTCCCCACAACCGGGAAGGCCTCTCGGGGCAGCGGCCGAAGGCCGTGAACCTCCGCCGGGGTGTGGTGGCACCACAAAGATGATATGGAAAATGAGAGAAGAGGAATTAATAGTATACATATATTTAAAATCTTCAGATAAATATAGAAAATATCTTAATTTAACTTCATATTCCTATACACAGAAAAAGGAACAGTCTCCTGACATTTTGACTCAGCAAATTTCCGTAGATTCTGACTGCGCTAATGATGGCTGCGTTGCACTGTCTGAGCACCCTTGGGTGCGAGTTTGCAAAAGCAGTCATCGATAGATGCGCGGGAAGAATCCGGAAATGCAGCGTGTCAACAAGTCAGGAGACTGTTTGCTTTTTCGTGATATATATTATTATTATTTATTATAGAATCTAAGATTCCTACCTCTCACTCAGTATCATCTTCAACCGAGGAATATCATTATTCAATATCATTTTTTCGGGAAACATCATCTCATGCACAAACTCCGCCGCACACGTAAAATCCCCGATATGCTCCACTCCATGGCTGTCACTCGACAGCACGATCGGAATTTCATACTTCATACAATACTTCAGGATCTCCCGGTTATTCGCCCGTGTATCCCCACGATACCCATACGGTGCGAGTGAAGCTTCATTGATCTCAAAAATAACACCATTCTCCTTAGCACCGACTGCCAGAGTCTCATAATCTACAGGAAAAGCTGGATTATCACAGTGTCCCAGGACTTTGACACATGGATGCGTCATGGCATTCAGATACGCACTGGTGTTTTCCGCAATCGTTCCACTATTGTAATTCTGTGCATGCATACTCGCAACCGCATAATCCAGTTCTCCGAGCAGTTCATCGTTCAGATCCAGATGCCCGTCAATATCCAGGATATTTAATTCCACTCCAAAAAGCAATTCAATTCCAAAACGCTTCTTCGGCGCATAAGTCAGACTGCGGAAATAAGAAGAAGTTCCAGCGGCCAGCGTTCCAGGACCGTGGTCTGTGATTCCGAGCAACTTCAGCCCTTTTCTGGAGGCTGCTTTGGCCATATCAGAAATCGTACAGGTGGTTCCGTGGCCACTTGCGATAGAATGCGTATGTATATCAGAAAGATACATGAAGATCCCTCCTTAGATCGAAAATAAATCGAAAAAATGTGGCAGATAAATATAAAATCTGACCGCAAAGATATCATTAACTCCAGTATGGCAGTCACTATCACAAAAGTCAACAGAAAAATGCAGTTCAAAATAAAAACCAACACAAAACCAATAAAAACCACAACAAAAACCTCGTAAAAAACAGAAGAATAATGTTGGATTTCGTTGACATGAAAGAGCACGTAGAGTATAATGATTCTATATGAATCGTGGCGTTTTAGCGCCTTCTGATTGCATATGAGATATGGTGTAAGAGATACCTTTAAGGTAGTGACACCATAAGAAAGGAGAAGCGTGGAGATGTTTAATACCACAGATGTTCCAAAGTCATCCAGGATTCCGAAACTGGTTGAGGCACTTTATGCCAATATGCCGGTAATCGAGTCTGCCAGAGCGAAGCTGCTTACTGAATCATATAAGGCTACCGAAGGTGAGCCGATGGTCACACGGCGTGCGGAAGCTTTTGCTCACATTCTCTGTAATATTCCGATCATCATTCGTGACAATGAACTGATCGTCGGAAGCAGCACGATCGCACCGCGAGGATGTCAGACATTCCCGGAATTTTCCTTCCAGTGGCTGGAAGATGAGCTGGATACCGTTGAAACGAGGAGCGCGGACCCGTTTTATATTGCAGAAGAGACCAAGCAGGAGTTAAGAGAAGTACATAAATACTGGAAGGGTAAGACATCCAGTGAACTTGCTACATCCTATATGGATCCGGAAGCAATCAAAGCAATCGAACACAATATCTTTACACCTGGAAACTATTTCTACAATGGTGTAGGTCACGTAACTGTTAAATATGGTGAAGTCCTTGCAATCGGATACAAGGGAATCATCGACAAAGCACAGGCAGAGCTGGACAAATGCCAGGTTGGAGATGCCAACTATGTTACGAAGAGCCATTTCTTAAATGCAGTGATCCTTTCCTGCCAGGCAGCAATCGAATACGCAGAAAGATATGCAGAACTCGCATCCCAGATGGCAGCAGAGTGTACAGATCCAGTACGTAAACAGGAACTTCTGCAGATTTCAGAAAACTGCAGCCGTGTACCGGCGAACGGAGCTACAAGCTTCTATGAAGCCTGCCAGTCTTTCTGGTTTGTACAGCAGCTGATTCAGATTGAATCCAGTGGACATTCCATTTCACCTGGACGTTTTGATCAGTATATGTATCCTTATTATAAGGAAGACATAGACAAAGGTGTGATCACAAGAGAGTTTGCACAGGAGCTGATCGACTGTATTTGGGTTAAGATGAATGACCTGAACAAGTGTCGTGATGAAGAATCAGCTAAGGGCTTTGCGGGATACAGCCTTTTCCAGAACCTGATCGTAGGCGGACAGAACAAATACGGCGAAGATGTTACCAATGATCTTTCATTTATGTGCATCGAGGCGTCCAAGCAGGTATTCCTGCCGCAGCCGTCTTTGTCGATCCGTGTATGGAATGGTTCTCCGCATGAACTGCTGATGAAGGCAGCTGACCTTACAAGAACCGGTATCGGACTTCCGGCTTACTATAATGATGAAGTTATCATTCCGGCACTGCAGAACAGAGGCCTCACTCTGGAAGATGCAAGAGAATACAACATCATCGGATGTGTTGAACCGCAGAAATCCGGTAAGACAAACGGCTGGCATGATGCAGCGTTCTTTAATATGTGCCGTCCGCTTGAACTTGTTTTTGCAAATGGTATGGACAAGGGTGTACAGGTTGGCATTCAGACTGGCGATGTTACCAAGATGAATACTTTCGACGAATTCTATGATGCATACAAGAAACAGATGGAATACTGTATTTCTCTGATGGTCAATGCAGATAATGCGATCGATGTTGCACATGCAGAGAGATGTCCGCTTCCGTTCCTTGCATCCATGGTAGATGACTGTCTGACCCGTGGCCTTACAGCAGAGCAGGGTGGAGCAGTTTATAACTTTACCGGTCCGCAGGGATTTGGTATTGCGAATATGGCAGATTCCCTGTATGCGATCCGCAAGCTTGTTTATGAAGATAAGAAAGTTTCCATGGAGACTTATAAAGAAGCGCTCGCATGGAACTACGACAAAGGCCTTGATGAAAAATCTGTTGCCGATATGTCAGAAATGATTCTCAAGGGAATGCAGGATGCAGGAATGACTGTCAACGAAGATACAGCAAAAGCAGTTCTTCAGACAGTTATGAGACTGAAACCTTCCGATGAGCAGATTCAGAAATTTACAGAACTGCATGATATGATCGATGAAGTTCCGAAATTCGGAAATGCCATCGATGATGTGGATTATTTTGCAAGAGATGTTGCATATACCTATACACGTCCTCTTCAGAAATATCATAATCCACGTGGAGGACAGTTCCATGCAGGACTTTATCCGGTATCTGCGAATGTTCCGCTGGGCGGACAGACAGGCGCTACTCCGGATGGCCGTTATGCGCATACTCCGGTAGCAGATGGTGTTTCTCCTTCTGCAGGTAAAGATGTCAACGGTCCGACGGCAGCAGCAACATCTGTTTCCAGACTGGATCACTTTATCGTATCCAACGGAACACTGTTTAACCAGAAATTCCATCCGTCAGCACTTGCCGGAAGAGAAGGACTGGAGAAATTTGTGGCTCTGATCAGAACATATTTTGATCAGAAGGGAATGCATATGCAGTTTAACGTTGTTGACAGAGCGACTCTGATCGATGCACAGAAGCATCCGGAGAAATACGCACATCTGGTTGTTCGTGTTGCCGGTTACAGTGCATTGTTTACAACACTGTCACGTTCTCTTCAGGACGATATCATCAGAAGAACAGAACAGGGCTTCTAAGAGGTAAACTATGAGTTATTTACAGACAAAAGGCCGCATTTTTGATGTTCAGCGATATTCGATCCATGACGGCCCGGGAATCCGTACGATTGTTTTCCTGAAAGGCTGTGTGTTGAGATGCAGATGGTGCTGCAACCCTGAATCACAGGAATACGGAATCCAGACAATGAAAGTCCTTGGCAAAGACAAGGTGATCGGTCGAGATGTTACAGTAGAAGAGATGATCAAAGTAGTCGAACAGGATCGTCCGTACTACCGCCGCTCCGGAGGGGGACTTACTCTTTCGGGCGGTGAGAGCCTCTGCCAGCCGGAATTTGCCAGAGATATGCTTCGGGCAGCAAAGGAACGGGGAATCAATACTGCACTGGAAAGTATGGCCTGTGCTCCATTTGAGACGATCGAGACAATCCTTCCGTATCTGGATCTGTATCTGATGGATATCAAGCATACCAATCCGGCAAAACACAAAGAATTTACCGGACGGGCAAATGACCTTATGATGGAAAATGCCCGTAAAGTAGCACTTTCCGGTAAATGTAAGCTGATCATCCGTGTTCCGGTCATTCCGACTTTTAATGATACAGTGGAAGAAATCCAGGGAATTGCATCTTTTGCAGATACACTTCCGGGTGTGGAACAGCTTCACCTGCTTCCGTATCACAGACTTGGTCAGGATAAATACATCGGACTTGGAAGACCTTATTTAATGGAAGGAATTCTTCCACCAACACAGGAACATATGCAGACGTTGAAGAAAGCAGCAGAATCCGTAAGTTCTCTGCATGTTCAGATTGGTGGATGAACAGAAAACAACAAAAACAACATTTTTATCGTGATAAAAACAACACAAAACAACGATAAAATCTTGACAATCTTGTTTATAAGGAGTAAAATCTCCTTAGAAGTACAATAAAACCAAAGTGGTTGTCCAGGGACTGAATTTCAGCTGACGGGCAGCTGCAAAAAACCAAATTGCTTTAGGAGGAAAATAAGCATGGTAAACGAATTTGAAATCAAAAAACAGATCTGTGACATCGGAAGACGTATCTACAACCGTAACATGGTTGCAGCTAACGACGGAAACATTTCCGTAAAGCTGAATGACAACGAATTCCTTTGCACACCAACAGGCGTATCCAAAGGATTTATGACTCCAGAGTTCATCTGTAAAGTAGATGCTCAGGGTAATGTAATTCAGGCTAACCCGGGATTCAAACCATCTTCTGAAATCAAAATGCATATGAGAGTATATCAGAAGAGACCGGACGTAGGATCTGTAGTACATGCTCATCCGATCTATGCAACATCTTTTGCTATCGCTGGTATCCCGCTTACACAGCCGATCATGCCAGAAGCAGTTATCGCTCTTGGATGTGTTCCGATCGCTGAGTACGGTACACCTTCCACAATGGAAATTCCGGACAACCTTGAAAAATATCTTCCATACTTCGATGCAGTTCTTCTTGAGAACCACGGAGCTCTTACATGGAGCACAGACCTGAACGCTGCATACATGAAGATGGAATCCGTTGAATTCTATGCACAGCTGCTGTATCAGAGCAAACTGCTCGGTGGCCCGAAGGAATTCGACAAAGAAAATATCAAGAAACTGTATGAAATCCGTCGTAAATTCGGTATGCCAGGAAAACATCCTGCAAACCTTTGCCAGAACAAAGATGGTGTTAACTGTCATAACTGCGGTGGCGCTTGTCACAGCCAGGATTACAAACAGTTCCCGGGATATCAGTATGATTTCGTAGGAAGCGAAACTAAAGCAGAAGCTCCGGCAGCTACAGGAGCAGCTGATGCAGAACTGGTTGCAAACATCACAAAACAGGTTATGGCACAGCTTGGAATGAAATAATCCATTCCATATTAAGTGGTAGACATTAAAGGAGGACAATCTCATGCCAATTAGTGAGAGCATGGTACAGGACATTGTACAGGAAGTAATGGCAAAAATGCAGATTGCAGATGCTCCGACAGGAAAACATGGTATCTTCAAAGATATGAACGATGCAATTGAGGCTGCTAAGAAGTCTGAACTGATCGTTAAGAAGATGTCCATGGATCAGAGAGAAAAAATCATCACCTGCATCCGTAAAAAAATCAAAGAAAACGCAGAAGTTATGGCTCGTATGGGCGTTGATGAAACAGGAATGGGTAACGTAGGAGACAAGATCCTGAAACATCATCTGGTAGCAGACAAAACACCTGGTACAGAAGACATCACAACAACTGCATGGTCAGGAGACAGAGGACTTACTCTGATCGAGATGGGACCATTTGGTGTAATCGGTGCGATCACACCTTGTACCAACCCGAGTGAAACAATCCTCTGCAATACAATGGGTATGCTGGCTGGCGGAAATACAGTAGTATTCAACCCGCATCCGGCAGCAATCAAGACCTCTATCTTTGCAATCAATCTGGTAAACGAAGCTTCTCTTGAAGCTGGCGGACCGGACAATATTGCAGTAACAGTAGAGAAACCTACGCTTGAAACAAGCAATATCATGATGAAACATAAAGATATTCCGCTGATCGCAGCAACAGGCGGCCCTGGAGTTGTTACAGCAGTTCTTTCCTCCGGTAAGAGAGGAATCGGAGCTGGTGCAGGTAACCCACCGGCAGTTGTTGATGAAACAGCTGATATCCGTAAAGCAGCACAGGACATCGTAAACGGATGTACATTTGATAACAACCTTCCATGTATCGCAGAGAAGGAAGTTGTAGCTGTATCTTCTGTAGTAGATGAACTGATGCATTACATGCTGACAGAAAACGACTGCTACCTGGCTTCCAAAGAAGAACAGGACAAATTAACAGAAGTTGTTCTGGCAGGCGGTAAACTGAACCGTAAATGTGTAGGTCGTGATGCAAGAACACTTCTTTCCATGATCGGAGTAAACGCACCGGCAAATATCCGTTGCATCATCTTCGAAGGACCGAAGGAACATCCGCTTATCACAACAGAGCTTATGATGCCAATCCTTGGAATCGTAAGAGCAAAAGATTTTGATGATGCTGTAGAACAGGCTGTATGGCTTGAACATGGCAACCGTCATTCAGCACACATCCATTCCAAGAATGTTGACAACATTACCAAATATGCGAAAGCAATCGATACAGCAATCCTTGTTAAGAATGGCCCGTCCTATTCTGCACTTGGATTTGGTGGAGAAGGTTACTGTACTTTCACAATCGCAAGCCGTACAGGTGAGGGACTTACAAGTGCAAGCACCTTTACAAAGAGAAGACGCTGCGTAATGTCAGACAGCCTTTGCATTCGCTAATCAGGAGGAAATATTAAAATGGATATGAACAATGTAAATATCGAAGAAATTGTAAAACAGGTTCTTTCCGGAATGACCGGAAATGCACCGGCTGCAGCAGCAGCTCCGGCAGCAGCAGCTCCAGTAGCTCCGACAGCTGACCCGGTAATCCCAAAAACAGCACATGTTGCAATGCTTACAGCACTGGAACATTATGAAATCAAAGAATTCCCAATGCCGGAAGTTGGCGATGACGATATCCTTGTTAAAGTAGAAGGATGCGGTATCTGCGGTACTGACGCACACGAATTCAAAAGAGATCCATTTGGCCTGATTCCGGTTGCTCTTGGACATGAGGGAACTGGTGAAATCGTAAAAATGGGTAAAAACGTTAAAGTTGATACAGCTGGAAAACCAGTTAAAGTCGGCGATAAAGTTGTTACATGTATGATCTTCAAAGATGATCCGGAAATCACAATGTTCGACCTCAACAAGAAAAACGTTGGTGGAGCTGATGTATACGGACTTCTTCCAGATGATGATGTACATCTTAACGGATGGTTCTCTGATTACATCCTGATCAGAGGCGGATCCTTCGGATCTACATTCTTCAACGTAAGTGATCTGGATCTGGATTCCCGTATCCTGATCGAGCCATGTGCAGTACTTATCCATGCAGTTGAAAGAGCAAAAACAACAGGAATCCTGAAATTCAACTCAAGAGTTGTTGTTCAGGGATGCGGACCGATCGGTCTTATCTGCATCGCTATCCTTCGTACAATGGGTGTTGAAAACATCTGTGCAGTAGATGGAAACGCAAAACGTCTTGAATTCGCTAAGAAGATGGGCGCTGAAGTATCCGTAGACTTCACACAGTACAAAGGAATCGAAGCTCTTACAGAAGCTGTTAAAGAAGCTCAGGGCGGACATCTTGCAGACTTTGCATTCCAGTGCACAGGTAACCCGCACGCACATGCAAACATCTACAAATTCATCCGTAACGGCGGCGGTCTTTGCGAACTTGGTTTCTTCATCAATGGTGGAGATGCTACAATCAACCCGCACTTCGATCTCTGCTCCAAAGAAATCAACCTGGTTGGTTCCTGGGTATACACACTGAGAGATTATGCTACAACATTTGATTTCCTCAAGAGAGCAAAAGCAATCGGACTTCCGATGTCTGATCTGATCACAGACAGATTCCCGCTTGAGCAGATCAATGAAGCTCATAAGACTAACCTTGCAATGACAGGTCTTAAGATCGCGATCATTAATAAATAATCCGGAAATAAAGGAGAAGCAAAATGGCAGAAGCTGTAGGAATTTTGGAAGTATTCGGGCTGGCGACAGCCTTTGTAGCGGCAGATGCAGGATGCAAGGCAGCCAATGTCCGCCTGGAGGTGTTCGATAAGAACAAACCTGCAAACGCTGACAGCCTGCCAGTACCGCTTCTGGTATGCATCAAATTCCGCGGAAGCGTCGAAGACGTAACCGCAGCTGTGGAAGCAGGAATGGCAGAAGCAAACCGGAGAACTGGTGTAGTGCAGCACTACGTAATACCGAATCCTACCGAGGATACGGTAAAGATGCTGAAAATCAGCGCCCTGGATAAAAGCTGACAGCTGATATCCCTGGCATATTAGAAATCAATTAACGAACAATGATTCAGGAGGAAGAAACAATGGCACAGGAAGCTTTAGGAATGGTAGAAACCAGAGGACTGACAGCAGCAATCGAAGCAGCTGATGCAATGACAAAAGCAGCAGAAGTAGCACTGGTAGGAACAGAAAAAATCGGATCCGGACTGGTAACAGTTATGGTTCGCGGTGATGTCGGAGCAGTTAAAGCAGCTGTAGAAAGCGGAAGCGCAGCAGCATCTAGACTTGGAGAACTGGTTGCTACACATGTAATTCCGAGACCACACACAGACGTAGAAAAAATTCTTCCAAAGATCTGATAAGTTACATATCTTATCTGAAGGAGTTCGCTCATGAGTAAAGCATATGGTTTTATCGAAATCACAGGTGTCGTAGCTGCGATCAATGCACTCGATATCATGTGTAAAACTGCAGACGTTGAGCTGGCGTCATGGGAACGTAAGCTGGGCGGACGACTGGTAACTCTTATTGTAGAAGGCGATGTATCAGCAGTAAACGAAGCAGTCGAAGCTGCTGTGGCAGGCGCAATAAAGAAACCGGCGAGTTATGCAGTAATCGCACGGCCTCACGAAGAAATTGTCAAGCTCGTGGAGTTAAGTGCAAGCCGTTGGAAGAAAAAAACTGACGAAACAAAAAAAGAAAATAAATAATAATTTTCATTTATCCATAAGGAGGAAATAATCATGACACAGGAAGCTTTAGGAATGGTAGAAACCAGAGGACTTACAGCAGCAATCGAAGCAGCTGACCAGATGTGCAAAGCAGCTAACGTAGCACTCGTTGGAACAGAAAAAATCGGATCCGGACTGGTAACAGTTATGGTTCGTGGAGATGTAGGAGCTGTTAAATCTGCAGTAGAAAGCGGAAGCGCAGCAGCATCCAGACTTGGAGAACTCGTTGCTACACACGTAATCCCGAGACCACACACAGACGTAGAAAAAATCCTTCCGGTACTGAAATAATATATTTCCTGAAAACGGAAGAAAGCAGGTGTAATCTTGGAATCAAAAAACATCGAACTGATCACAAAGATGGTAATTGATGCCATCAATCAGTCTGAAGACAAAGGCAACGGCTTCATGGTTCCAATCGGTGTATCTGCAAGACACGTTCATCTGACTCAGGAACACGTAGAAGCATTATTTGGACCAGGATATCAGCTCACAAAGAAAAAAGATCTTATGGGTGGACAGTTTGCATCAAATGAAACTGTTACGATCGTTGGTCTGAAGCTCCGTGCGATCGAGAAAGTTCGTGTACTCGGACCAGTCCGCAGTGCAACACAGGTTGAGGTATCTGCGACAGATGCTATCAAACTTGGAATGAACGTTCCGGTACGTATGTCCGGAGATATTGCAGGAAGCGCACCGATTGCGATCGTTGGACCGAAGGGTGCTATTTATCTGAAAGAGGGATGTATCGTGGCTATGCGTCACATCCATATGTCTCCGAAGGATGCACAGGCAGCCGGAGTGAAAAACGGTGATATCGTATCTGTCAAAGCAGATAATGAGCGCGGAACAATCTTTAATCATGTTGCAATTCGTGTAGACGACAGCTTTACACTGGAAATGCATATTGATACAGATGAAGCGAATGCAGCAAAGATTGCCACAGGCAATACAGTTACCATCATAAAGTAAATAATTCCTCAGAATCAGCCGGTGGCAGTTACGCCACCGGCATAGAGGGATTATAGGAATAACATGCGGAGGCACACACATGATAGTAGGTAAAGTAGTTGGAAGCGTGGTTTCCACGCGGAAGAGCGACAAGTTAATAGGACAGAAATTCATGATCGTGGAGCCGGTGCATCATATGAAAGCTGACTTATCCCAGATCGTTGCAATCGATATTATCGGTGCAGGTATCGGGGAATATGTGTTGGTGGCACAAGGAAGCGCAGCAAGAATTGGCTGCGGCGAAGAAACAGCACCGATCGATGCGGCAATAGTCGGAATCGTCGATGATGGTGCAGGATTGGAGTAACGCCATGGAAATCAAAGATTTACAGAAAATTATGCAGGACAATGGTGTTGTAGGTGCAGGTGGTGCCGGATTCCCGTCATATGCCAAGCTTACAGACAAGGCGGACACAATTCTTTTGAACTGTGCCGAGTGTGAACCATTGCTGAAACTTCACAGACAGCTGCTTGAAAAACATGCATATGAGATCATGAAAACTTTCCATACGGTTATGGAGACAGTTGGTGCTTCACAGGCCATTATCGGAATCAAGAAATCATATGTACAGACAGTTAAAGCACTGCAGCAGCACATTGAAGAATTCCCTGGTCTGAAACTTCATCTTCTTGATGAAGTATATCCGATGGGTGATGAAGTTGTGCTGATCTATGAAGCAACCGGACGTGTATGCAGACCAGGCGGACTGCCGATTGAGCAGGGCGTCATCGTATTCAACGTAGAGACGATCTACAATGTATATCAGGCACTGGAATCCCAGAAACCTGTTACAGAAAAATACGTATCAGTCGTAGCAGAAGTTGAACATCCGGTTACAGTTAAAGTACCGCTTGGATGTACTTTAGACGAAGTAGTAGCACAGGCTGGTAATATTACTACCAAAGATCCTGTTTATTTTGTTGGCGGACCTATGATGGGACGCATTGGCAACGGAGCAGATCCGGTGACCAAAACAACAAACGCTGTTCTCGTTCTTCCAAGAGATCATCAGATCGTTATGAAGAAACAGAGAACATCAGCAATAGATTTAAAACGTGCAGCATCTATCTGCTGCCAGTGTAATACCTGTACGGACCTTTGCCCAAGACATAATCTTGGACATCCGATCGATCCGGCCCGCTTTATGAGAGCAGCATCTGCCGGAGATTTCAGAGATGTAAATCCATACATCGATTCTGCATTCTGCAGTTCCTGCGGTGTATGTGAAATGTATGCCTGCCCACAGAGTCTGGCGCCAAGAACACTTCTTGCAGACATGAAGGGCGGACTTCGAAAAGCAGGTATCAGACCTCCTCAGGGAGTACAGCCGGTACCGGTTCAGCCTTCACGAGAATATCGTAAGGTTCCGGAAGAACGTCTGATGGCTCGCCTCGGACTGACAAAATACGATAAGGATGCACCGATGGATGAGAATGTAGTTCCGGTATCCAAGGTTAAGATCCTTTTAAGCCAGCATATCGGCGCACCGGCACAGGCAATTGTGAAAACAGGCGACATGGTAACCAAGGGACAGATGATCGCACAGCATGCTGACGGATTAAGCGTAAGCATTCATGCAAGTATCTCTGGTAAAGTAACTGAAGTAACAGACCGCCACATCATAATTGCAGCAAAGTAGAAAGGACGTGCAGAAAATGAGTAAAGCAATCGGAATGATTGAATTTAAAACCACTGCCACAGGTATCACAGCAGCGGATGCCATGGTTAAGACATCTGAAGTAGAGATCGTCGAGGCACAGACCGTATGTCCGGGAAAATATATTGCAATTATCACAGGCGATTTAAGTGCAGTAAAAGCAGCAGTTGACGCTGCAGTAACTACTTACGAGGACAAATGCATCGACAGTTTTGTACTTGGTAATCCTCATGAGTCTCTCTTCCCGGCTATGTATGGAACAACACAGATCGAGGGGATCAGCGCTCTGGGAATCCTTGAAACATATGATGCAGCTTCTATCATCGAAGCAGCTGACCAGGCAGCAAAAACAGCAATCGTAGATGTTATCGAATTACGTATTGCAAAAGGTATGTGTGGAAAATCCTACATGCTTCTTACCGGAGAAGTTTCAGCAGTAGAAGCTTCCATCGAAAAAGCAAAACAGCTTGTAGCATCCAAGGGAATGTATCTGGATTCTTCAGTAATTGCTCATCCGGATCAGAGAATGATCGATTCTATTCTTTAATGAATTAAAAGAAATAAAATAAATGTTCTCAAAAGGGGGCAAAGTAAATGCTGGCATTAGAAAGACGAAATTTAATTCTTGAGAAATTACAGGCTGAGAAACGGGTCGTTGTAAGCGAACTCAGTCAGCTTTATGAGGTTTCTGAAGAAACAATTCGCCGTGACCTCGACAAGCTTGAAAAAGAGGGACTGGCCACCAAAAGTTATGGTGGTGCTGTTATAAATGAGGATGTAAGCATTGACTTGCCCTTTAATATTCGAAAAAACCAGAATGTAAGCGGCAAACAGCAGATGGCTGATCTAGCAGCCTCTCTGGTGCAGGAAGGTGATCATATTTTTCTTGATGCGAGTACCACTGCAGTATTTATTGCAAAGGCACTGAAAGAAAAAGAAAGACTCACCGTGATCACCAATTCCATGGAGATCCTTCTGGAATTATCTGATGTTTCGGGATGGAATATCATTTCCACCGGTGGCGTTATGAAAGAGGGATATCTTGCTTTTCTTGGGTCAAAGACAGAAGATGCGATTCGTTCCTATTATGTGGACAAAGTAATCATCTCCTGCAAGGCACTGGATCATGAATGGGGGATCATGGAATCGCAGGAAGCTTTTGGCACGACCAAAAAAGCAATGATTGCGTCCGGCCGTGAGAAGATTCTGGTAGTAGACAGTACAAAATTTGATCAGACCGCATTTTCCGTTGCAGGAAAACTGCGGGATATAGATGTGGTTGTAACAGACAGGAAGCCATCTGAGAAGTGGCTGGCACATTTTGCCGAAGAAGGCGTAGAGTGCCGTTATCCTGGTATGCAGCCATAGAAAGGAAGCAACAGATATGAAGACCTTTGGAATGAAAACAGTCATTCATTTTGGAGACAACGCTCTAGATCGCTTAAGAGAGATTCCATATAAAAGAGTTCTCGTTATCACCGATCCATTTGTTGTGCAGAGCAAAATGATTGATCTGATCACAGAGCCTTTGGCAAAAGGCGGCATTGAATATGATATTTTCAGCAACGTAGTACCGGATGCGCCTGTAGATAAGATTGCAGACGGAGTTAAAAAGTTCTTAAGCTATCAGCCGGAAGCAGTTGTCGCTGTTGGCGGCGGTTCCGCTATCGACTCTTCTAAAGCAATCCGTGAGTTTGCACTGAAGATCAACAACTACGGTAAAGTAGGACTGATTGCCGTTCCAACTACCAGTGGAACTGGTTCAGAGGTTACATCCTTTGCAGTCGTAAACGATACAGAAGCAAAAGTAAAATATCCACTTGTTTCACCAGACCTTACAGCAGATGAAGCAATCCTGGATGCAGAATTAGTTAAAAGCGTACCGCCGGCTATTACAGCAGATACAGGTATGGACGTGTTTACCCATGCGCTGGAATCTTATGTAAGTACAGGACATAATGAGTTTTCAGCAGCACTTGCAGAAAAAGCGATGGAGATTTGCGGCGTATTCCTTCTGAGAGCTTATCTTGATGGAAGCGATATGCATGCAAGACAGAAAATGCATGTAGCATCCTGCCTGGCAGGTCTTTCCTTCAATACAGCGGGCCTTGGAATTACACACAGTATGGCTCATCAGCTTGGTGCACAGTTCCATATTCCTCATGGAAGAGCTAATGCAATGCTTTTACCTCATATTGTTGAGTTTAATGCAAATATCAACAAGAGAAGCAGAAGCCAGAAAACATATCTTCCTGCAGTAGAGAGATACGCATCTGTAGCACATATCCTGGGACTGAGCAATTACAACCAGGTAATGAGCGTTCGTTCTCTTGTAAACTGGATTCAGTTTATGCAGAAAGAAATGAATATCCCTATGACAATCCAGGAGATTGGAACAATCAGCCCGGACGAATACTTCGGAGCAATTGATAAGATGGCAGATGCAGCGCTTGCGGATGCGTGCACGCCAAGCAATCCAAGAACCCCGACCAAAGAGGATATTATGAAGATTTACAAGAAACTCTGGTCTTTCTAATTTTATAAAACATGACTTTTCCAGGAAGGTAGACCTATGAAAAGATCGAAAAGAATAGAGGTTTTGGATCATAGACCGGTCAACAAAGATGGATTCATCGATGAGTGGCCGGAAATGGGATTTGTGTCAATGCACAGCCCATACGATCCAAAACCTTCTGTAAAAATAGAAGATGGTATCATCACAGAACTGGACGGAAAGAAACGCGATGAGTTTGATTTCTTGGACCAGTTTATTGCTGATTATGCGATCCGTGCGGACCGGGCGGAAGCATTCATGGCAATTCCATCACTGGAGATTGCCAGAAAGATCGTGGACATTCATGTATCACGTAAAGAAATACTGGAAATCGTTTCCGGTATTACACCGGCCAAAATGGTTGAAGTAATTAATTATCTGAATGTTGTTGAGCTGATGATGGGTATGCAGAAAATGCGTGCCAGAAAAGTACCTGGAAATCAGGCCCATATCACGAACCTGAAAGATGATCCGGTACAGATCGCAGCAGATGCAGCAGAGGGAGCCCTTCGAGGTTTCAGTGAAGAAGAGACAACAATGGGTGTTGCCAGATACGCTCCGTTCAGTGCCATGGCACTTCTGATCGGATCCCAGACAGGTCGTCCGGGTGTCCTGACGCAGTGTTCTGCGGAAGAGGCAACGGAACTGGAACTTGGTATCCGAGGCCTGACAACGTATGCAGAAACACTTTCTGTATATGGTACCGAGAAAGTATTTATTGATGGTGATGACACCCCATATTCTAAAGCATTTCTGAATTCTGCTTATGCGTCAAGAGGTCTGAAGGTACGTTTTACCTCAGGTGCCGGATCTGAAGTCCTGATGGGAAGCAGTGAAAAGAAATCTATGCTTTATCTGGAATGCCGCTGCCTTTATGTTACAAAGGGCTGTGGAAGCCAGGGAATCCAGAATGGTTCAGTAAGCTGTATCGGTGTTGCTGCCGGTGTTCCGGCGGGTATCCGTGAAGTTATGGGAGAGAATCTGGTTGCAGCGCTTCTCGGACTCGAGTGTGCATCTTCCAATGACCAGAGTTTCTCAAACTCCGATATGAGAAGAACAGCAAGAACCATGCTGCAGTTTATGCCGGGAACAGACTTTATTTTCTCCGGATATGCAGCAGAACCAAACTACGACAATATGTTCGCGGGATCCAATTTTGATGCCGAGGACTTTGATGATTATAATGTTTTGCAGAGAGATATGCAGGTGGATGGCGGTCTTCGTCCTGTTACAGAGGAAGATGTCATCCGTGTTCGTCATGAAGCAGGCAAAGCTGTTCAGGCAGTCTTTAAATATCTGGGCCTTACAGAAGTGACAGATGAGCAGGTTGAAGCAGTTACCTATGCGCATGGAAGCAAAGATACACTCAAACGAGATGTGGCATCCGACCTTATGGCTGCAGATGACATGATGAAGAGAGGTATCACGGGAATTGATGTAGTCAAAGCGCTTGCGGAGAGCGGCTATACTGTTCTTGCAGACAATATTCTCAACATGTTGAAACAGAGAGTAATCGGTGATTATATGCAGACGGCAGCAATTCTGGATAAAAATTTCCAGGTAATGTCCGGAGTAAATACACCAAACGATTACATGGGACCGGGAACCGGTTATCGGGTTTCAGGTAAGCGTTGGGAGGAGATCAAAGCGATTCCTCACAGAATCAACGCAAATGATATTTAAGGAGGTGCACCATGGAAGTAAATGAGCAGCTGGTACGTGCCGTAACACAGGCAGTCGTTGTACAGCTTATGGCATCCGGTGCACAGCCTCAGAATGTGAGCAGTACACCGGCACCGGCAGGAACAGGAAGTTTTGCCGGAAAAACAAGAATGCGTCCGAAACATTCTTATGAAGGTGCGGTAAGGGCCTCAAAGGGCACTGATCCGAAAGAAGTTGTGATCGGAGTCGGCGCAGCATTCCAAACAGAGATCACCAAGACGATGAGTGGCATTCCACTGGAGGAAGTTCTTCGCAATATCTGTGCAGGAATCGAGGAAGAAGGTATGACATCAAGAGTTGTCAAAGTGCTGGATACCTCAGATGTAGGATTTATGGGACTGGAAGCAGCGAAGCTTTCCGGATCCGGAATCGGCATTGGTCTGCAGTCAAAAGGAACAACTGTCATCCATCAGAAAGATCTGTATCCACTGTCCAATCTGGAGCTTTTTCCACAGGCACCACTGATGGATCTGGATACCTATCGTAAGATTGGACGTAATGCTGCCAAATATGTAAAAGGCGAAAAGGTAACACCGATCGAATGTACCAACGATCCAATGGTACGTGCAAAATATCAGGTAAAAGCAGCACTTCTTCATATTATTGAGACAGAGCAGCTGGATCCGGAAAAAGGCATGATTGAATGGGAGGGTACAAAATGAGCAGCTATCCTTTAGGACAGAGTGAAGCGGATACCATTACTTCAAGAACCGGCAAAAAGCTTTCTCAGATCACGCTGGATGAAGTAAAAAAAGGAAATGTCACAGCCGATGACATTAAGATTTCCGCTGAAACATTAAAAAAACAGGGACAGGTTGCAAAGGAAGCAGATAACCCGACAATGGATGCAAATTTCCAGAGGGCAGCTGAACTTGTCAATGTACCTGATGATATTATTCTTGATATGTATAACAAACTGCGTCCGAATCGTTCAACCAAGAAAGAACTGATTCTGATGGCGCAGGAACTTCTTCAGAAATACAACGCTCCTCATTGCGCCAAACTGGTACTTGAGGCAGCAGAAATTTACGAAAAAAGGGGAATTCTTCGTTGAAACTGATTGCAGGTGTTGACATAGGAAATTCCACAACTGAAGTATGTATTGGAAGCGTAGGAGAGGATGGAAGTTTCCGTTTTCTCTCCAGTGCTTCACGTATTACCACGGGAACAAAGGGAACGCTTCCGAATGTTCACGGAATCAAGGCAGCTCTTGAGGAAGCCATGAGTGCGATTGGCATGCCACTGGAAAAGCTTGATCTGGTGAGGCTTAATGAGGCGGCTCCGGTCATTGGTGATACGGCGATGGAAACGATTACAGAGACGATTATCACAGAATCTTCTATGATCGGCCATAACCCATCCACGCCGGCTGGTGCAGGTGAGGCAGTGGGCAGGCTTCTTTTCATAGAAAATATGGACAGAGGTATGCAGAATACACCATATATTCTGGTTGCATCCTCACAATTTTCTTACGAAGAAGTAGCTGCGAAGCTGAATCAGTATGAAGAGAGACTGGATATCCGTGGACTGATTCTTCAGGCAGATGAGGCAGTCCTTGTTGAGAACAGATTAAACAAAAAAATCCCGATCGTCGATGAAGTAAGACATATCGACAAGGTGCCGGAGGAGAAACTGGCAGCAATTGAGGTCGCACTTCCGGGTACGAGTATCCGGATGCTTTCCAATCCATATGGAATTGCGACACTTCTGGGACTGGATGCAGATGAGACAAGAGCAGTCACACCGATTGCAAAAAGTCTGATTGGCAAAAGAAGTGCTGTTGTGATCCGAACTCCGAACGGGAACATAAAAGAGAATATTCTTCCTGCAGGTGAAATTGTTTTTCATGGACAGCAGGAATTATCCATAAATATAGATCGAGGCGCTGACGAGATCATGGACAGACTGGCAGAAGCCGGAGAAATCCGGGATATCGATGGTCAGCCCAATACAAATGTAGGAAATATGCTGACGCGTATCCGGACAAGTATGGCGGATGTCGCAGAATCTGAGAATCACGATGTGCGGATCACAGATATTCTTGCTGTTGACACACTTGCTCCTGTAGAAATTTCCGGTGCACTTGCCGGAGAAACCTGCATGGAAAAAGCGGTTGGTATTGCAGCAATGGTCAAAACTGCGCATCTTCCAATGCAAAAGATCGCAGAGCGGTTGGAACAGGAACTTCACATCCGAGCAGTTGTTGCCGGTGTAGAAGCTGTTATGGCATCCCTTGGAGCCATGACGACTCCTGGAACAAAACTTCCGCTTGCTATTCTGGATATGGGAGGCGGTTCTACCGATGCAGCAGTTCTGGAATCGGATGGCAGAGTACGTACTACACATCAGGCTGGTGCCGGTGAACTGGTAACTATGCTGATCCAGACAGAGCTGGGACTTAAAAGTCGGACAACGGCCGAACAGATCAAGAAATATCCGATGGGAAAAGTGGAAAGTCTTTTTCATTTACGGCTGGAAAATGGAGCTATGCAGTTCTTCGAGGAATCCATTGATCCAAGATATTATGGACATGTAGTTTTGCTGGCACCGGATGAAATGCTCCGTATTGAAGAAGATATTCCTATGGAGCGGATTCTGGAAGTACGAAGAGATGCCAAACGCAAAGTCTTTGTACGAAATGCAATTCGTGCGCTTCGTCAGGTCGCACCGGAGCATGATCTTCGCTCTATTCCGAATGTGGTACTGGTAGGTGGTTCAGCCGAAGATTTTGAGATACCGGAAATGCTGATGCAGGCACTTTCTGAATACCGTATTGTATGCGGACGCGGAAACATCCGCGGAACAGAAGGGCCGAGAAATGCAGTTGCAACGGGCCTGCTTTTGTCTTATATCGGAAGTACCCAGGAGGGATAAACGTGGTTGTAAATAAACCGACGATCATTATTTATACACAGGAAGCTGATTCAGATCTTCTTCACGAGGTCTGTTCAGGAATTGAAGAAGAGGGGCTGTTGTTTGAAGTGCATGAAAAATCCGGGGAGCTGGATGAACTGGCTCATGCGGCAGCAGAAGATTCCATGCTTGGATCGGGGATCGGAATGAGTGGTCAGAGGATTGCCATGCAGATGAGACGGCTTCCAAAAGGACATAACGTATTTGAACTGAATGCACCACGTTTCTGGCAGTGCCGGAATCTGGGGGCAAACAGTGCAAGAGCAGTTAAAAAGATGCCATTTAAAGCAATTTACAGGGGAGAATAACCTGTTGCATATTTTATTTTTCGAGAGTAAAATAGTTACCAGTAAACAATACAGGAGATGCCAAGATGAACATTTATACAAAAGGCGGTGACAAGGGAACGACAAGCCTTGTCCATACAAAAAATGTCTCCAAGTCAGATGACCGCATTCAGCTGGTGGGAACCATTGATGAACTGACCAGCCATCTGGGCCTGGTTAAGACCATGCTGAAGGATGAAGACACGATACAGTTTCTGGAGAAAATCCAGCGTACACTGATCACGGTCATGGCAGGGGTGGCAGATCCTTACAAGAGAGACTACAGGATTGACGACGTTAAAACAGAATATCTGGAAGACGAGATCAACCGGATGGAAGGCCTTTTTCAGAGACCGAAGGAATTTATCCTGCCGGGCAAATGTCGTCTGTCTGCTGAAATGGATGTAGCCAGAACGGTAGCAAGAAGGGCTGAGAGAGCACTTGCAACAGTCAGTGTGAAATTCGGAGCGGACAACGGAGCTAAGAAATATATGAACCGGCTGGCAGATTATCTTTATATACTTGCCAGATATACCGATGCAAAGATGGAGGAAATGTCTGCTGAAGAGGTGGATAAACCGACAGAAAAAACATCGGACGGTGGAAAAGATGAGGTCAGAACCATGCCAGAGAACCAGAATCAGACAGGAGCAGTCAATGAAGCTGTGATCCAGGAAGTTTTAAAGAGAATGGGCATTCAGGGAAGAATTACACTTGCCAGTGCCAAGCGTCTGATCGAGAAGATCGAACAGGAAGCAGAACGTCGCGGTAAGAAGGCTGTTATTGCAGTCTGTGGACCGGATGGAAATCCAATCGCCGTCCATGTAATGGATGGAGCGTTTCTTGTAAGCTTTGATGTGGCAACTAAGAAAGCCTATACATCTGTTGCGGTCAAGATGTCCACAAAAGAATTAAGCGTTCTGGCTCAGCCTGGTGGAACTTTCTATGGCGTAGACAAGATGGATAATGGCAAGATCGTAATCTTTGGCGGTGGAGTTCCACTTAAAGTGGGTGATACCATCATCGGCGGACTGGGAATCAGCGGTGGTACCGGTGAAGAAGATCACAGCCTTGCAGAATATGGATTATCTGTACTGAATGAGGTACTGTAATACAACTGTTTTAAATGTGATAATAAAAAAAGAGCTTTGAAGATTCGCGCAGGTGTGAGTCTTCAGAGCTCTTTTTCTATGCTATGCTTTTTTATATTTCCCGGGAGTGATCCCCTTATATTTTTTGAATGTCCGGATAAAATAGCTCAGATCGTTGAAACCATTTCGATATGCGATCTCCGTGATCGAGTCATCAGTGGTGGAAAGCTGATAACAGGCCTGTTCGATCCGCTGGTGATTCAGATAATCCATTGGAGTCTGATGTGTCATCTCGGAAAAGAAACGACAGAAGTATTTCGGTGACATGGATACAGAGGCAGAAAGCTGCTGCAGTGTCAGTGGAGAAGCATAATTGTGCTCGATGAAATCCAGGACCTGCTTCAGCTGCAGGATTCGTTTGTAATCGCGGCGTGCGCGTGTGACACTCTCCAGATAGTAATGATTACCAAAAATCAGACCAAAAAAGTGGTAAAATTGTCCAAGCACAGACAGCTCATAACCAGAAGGTTTCTTCCATAATGCGTCAAAAAGACTGTTTACAGTTGCACAAATGTCCACATATTTCGGAGTGAAATGATGATAGATCAAAATCTCCTGATGAATGATCTTCTGCATGTATCCGGCGCAGACTGAATTATTTTTGAGAAAAGTGTTTCCATCAAAGACGATACACTGATAGACACAATCCTCAGGAATTCCACTGTGGAGGATTCCACTATGCACAAAAATGATATCTCCGGCAGTAGCAGTAAAACTTTTTTCGTCTAAAGTGACAGTGAGTGAGCCATCCAGAATACGAATAATCTCATATTCGACATGCCAGTGATAGGACATCACGTAGCGGGGATGATTGTGGTCGATATGATGAAATTCAAATGGAAAATCATAAGTTCCTCTTAAACGGTCCTCGTTGCGGTCCAGATCGTGCAAAATAAGTGCCTCCTTATCATAAGTTCACAGATTTTTTACAAAATAATTAAAAAAAGTGAATATTGTACTGTTTTTTGCTATTATAACACAAGTAATTAACGTTTGGCAATTGTATACTATGAAATATAGGAAACAACGAGATTTTTTAGTAAAAACTTCTCGTATAATAAAGTACTTAATTAAATGGAGGTAATGAATCATGGCAAAGAGCAGATTAGTAGGCAGCTATCCGGTTATCGGTATCAGACCAACAATCGATGGACGTAGAGGAGCACTCGATGTCAGAGGATCTCTTGAAGAGCAGACAATGAACATGGCTAAATCCGCTGCAAAACTTTTCGAGGAAAATCTGAGATATTCCAACGGCGAGCCAGTTAAAGTTGTTATTGCTGATACAACAATCGGACGTGTAGGTGAAAGTGCTGCATGTGCTGACAAATTCCGTAAAGAAGGCGTTGACATTACACTTACAGTTACACCATGCTGGTGCTATGGCGCAGAAACAATGGATATGGATCCTCAGACAATCAAAGCTGTATGGGGCTTCAATGGAACAGAAAGACCAGGAGCAGTTTACCTTGCTTCCGTACTTGCTACACATGCACAGAAAGGTCTTCCGGCATTCGGTATCTATGGACATGATGTTCAGGAAGCTGATGACACATCTATCCCGGCAGACGTTGAAGAAAAATTACTCAGATTCGGACGTGCAGCAGTTGCAGCAGCTTCCATGAGAGGAAAATCATATCTGCAGATCGGTTCCGTTACAATGGGTATCGGTGGATCTATCATTGATTCCGATTTCATCGAATCCTATCTTGGAATGCGTGTTGAATCCGTTGATGAGGTTGAGATCATCCGTCGTATGACAGAAGGTATCTACGATCACGCAGAATTCGAAAAAGCTCTCAAATGGGCGAAAGAAACATGTAAGATTGGTTGGGACAAGAACCCTGAAGAACTGCAGTTCTCACCAGAAAAGAAAGAAGAGCAGTTTGAATTTGTAGTTAAGATGGCAGTTATCATCAAAGAACTGATGAACGGCTGTGATAACCTTGATCCTGCATTCTCCGAAGAAGCAATCGGACACAACGCTCTGGCAGCTGGTTTCCAGGGACAGAGACAGTGGACAGACTTCTATCCAAACGGTGACTTCGCAGAAGCTATGCTGAACACATCCTTCGACTGGAACGGAGCTCGTGAGCCATACATCCTCGCTACAGAGAATGATGTTCTCAATGGCCTTGGAATGATGTTCATGAAACTCCTTACAAACAGAGCTCAGATCTTCGCTGACGTTCGTACATACTGGAGCCCGGAAGCTGTTAAGAAAGCTACAGGATATGACCTTGAAGGTGTTGCAAAAGAAGCTGGCGGATTCCTTCACCTGATCAACTCCGGTGCTGCATGCCTCGATGCTAACGGCGAAGCTAAAGATGAAAACGGCAATGCTGTTATGAAACAGTGGTGGGATATCACAGAAGAAGACCAGAAAGCAATCATGGATAACACAGAATGGTGTATGGCCGACAACGGATACTTCCGTGGAGGCGGATACTCCAGCCGTTACGAAACAAAAGCTCAGATGCCTGCAACTATGATCCGTCTGAACCTTGTCAAAGGACTTGGACCGGTTCTGCAGATCGCTGAAGGATGGACAGTAGCTCTTCCGGCAGAAGTATCTGACAAACTCTGGAAACGTACAGACTACACATGGCCATGCACATGGTTCGCTCCAAGATGCGATGGCAAAGAAGGACCGTTCAAGACAGCTTATGATGTAATGAACAACTGGGGAGCTAACCACGGTGCTATCTCCTATGGACATATCGGAGCTGACCTGATCACAATGTGCTCTATGCTTCGTATCCCGGTATCCATGCACAACGTTCCGGAAAAAGATATTTATCGTCCGGCAGCATGGAATGCATTCGGAATGGACAAAGAAGGTGCAGATTTCCGCGCTTGCAAGAACTACGGACCTCTGTACAAATAATGAAACTGGCTTTTCTCAAAAGTGCCATGATGTAAGCAAAGACCTCGGAGATAACTCCGGGGTCTTTGTACTTTCCGTAAATTATGTCGAAAAACTTCCGCTTTTTGTTGATTTTTACATTTTTTTATGACAAAAAAAGATTATCATTATAACGGTACTGTGGTATGATGGTTTACGAAATACAGGAAAACACGCGAGTGAAGGGGATAAAAAGAAAATGAAAAAACTGACGAAAAGTTTTCTGGTTATGATACTGGGACTTCTGATGAGCGTCAATGTCATGGCAGATGTACAGACGGGTAAGACAGAACCGGATTATCCGACAGACTATTATATGATCGTAGAATCAAAGGCAGGAGGAATCGATATTTATTCACAGCCGGATCTGGAATCTACGAGGCTGAATGATGAGCAGATTCCGAATGGAACGGCGCTTCATATAGAAGGAGAAGTAGAGGATACCGAGAATAACCGTACGTGGGGATACACAGAATATCATGGCATGTATGGATACGCCCCGCTTGACGAGTGCAGGCCGGCGGATTCCAGAAAAGAAGCAATTGATTCTGAACTTTATATCGCAGGTAAGGATTATGTGAATTACAATGCTGATTATGATGTAAAGGCAGATGCAGAAGGAGGTTTCCAGAAGCTTTATCAGGGACCTGGAACAAAATATGGAGAAGTTCCGGGAGTGCGCGATATTGAAAATGGCGAGACTCTTCATATCACACAGGATGCAGAAATGGTAGATGGAAGTCACTGGGGAGTGACTACGGTTGACGGAACAGAAGGCTGGGTAGATCTGGAGAAAACAGAAGAATGGAAGAAGGAACACCCGGATACTGTAGAGGAGAGTGTGGATGCGGTGGCAGAAGTGAGTGTAACACCAACCGAAGTAGCTAAAGCGACCGAGACACCGACACCAACTGAGGCCGCAGAAGCAACAGAGACACCAGCCCCGACAGAGACTGCAGAAGCGACCGAGACACCAACACCGACAATTACAGAAGAAGCAGATGAAGCTGAAAATACAGAAAAAGACTCCAAAGAGCCTGAAGCAGAAAACACTGACACAAAGGACATCCGCGAGGCGTCCGGGCAGAATGTAAAAGCTGCAAAAACAAAATGGTATCAGAATCCGTTCACATGGATTATCGGAATTGCAGTACTTGCAGTGATTGGATTGCTGGTCTATCATAATAAGAAGAAATAAAATAATAAGAAGATTAAAATGAACGCAAGGCGAAGGACAGGGAATATTCTGGAAAGATATCCCCTGTCTTTTTCTGTGCAAAAGAGTTCTTGACAAAGCACAGAAGAAATACATGAAGAGCCTGAAAAGATGAAAATATACATGAAATTGAGAAAAATCAATGAGAATGACGCATTGATGAATAGAAGTGAATATGAGATGAAGCAGCGCTTAGCTCGGTAAAATTAAATTTGGATCAGGATCTGGAGAAAGTTCCGGCCGTTTTTTCTGATTATGTAGATAAACTTTCAGCATATTCTGTGACTCTGGTGTATTCGGACGGATCAGAAAAGTTGTTGGATGGAGAAGATTCGAATTACAGTCTGACGGTTACCTATGAAGATTTGAAGGATGAGGAGCAAAACATTCACAAAATCTGTCATGCTGTTGTGAAGGAAGTCCCAACAGGAAAAGAATTTGAAGATACGCAGGAGATCATTCTGGGAAGGGCTGCACCGGATGAAATCAGTACAGAGGCGATGACAACCCTGATTCTGCAGGGTAAAAAGAAATGGCTCATCGTTCAGTCAACTCCGAGTGTCAGCGGCAGTTATGCACTGAACAGTGACAGGACAATAAATAATATATGGTATAAATCGGAGAACGGAGAGATCATTTGCACGGAGGATATTCTGAAACTTCAGAAGGATACGACCTATCAGTTTCTGATTACACTGAAATAAGAAAACAGCAAAAAGGAACAGGGAAGATGAAATTTCATCTTCCCTGTTCCTTTTTGCTGTTTAAAACTTTTTAATTTTTACCGTCCGGGATTTCTTCCAGAGTATTTTTTTGTATGCCTTGTATTTCTTTCGTGGAACGCATACGGTCATCTTGCTGGTGGACTGGTCGATCTTGGAGGAAACCTTCTTAAGCTTTAAGCTTTTGATCGTGATCGTGCATCCCTTTTTGACTCCGCGGAAAGCTCCGGAGTTTATCTGTGTCAGGCCGGTTCCGATGGTAACCTTTTTGAGCTTCTTGCACTTATAGAAAGCATTCTTGCCGATCACGGAGACGTTGTTTCCGATGGAAACAGTGGTGAGCCGTGATTTGTTTTTGAAGGCATTAGCCCAGACTGAGGTGACGCGATAGGTGATTCCTTTGTAACGGATTATTGAAGGAATGCTGGCCCTGGTGATCCTTTTGTTTGTTGTTCCATAGCAGGTAACTGCCTGTTTTCCGACAACCCGGTAAATCAGCCTTGCAGATGAAACATAGGTGAAATTCCACTGGGCATAAAGTGTGAGATTCTGGTTTAATTGTATTTTCTGCCCCGGACTGTAGCTCTTTCCCCGTCCATCGGAGCGGGTATTCCATCCGGCAAAAAATCTGGTTTTACAATATGGTGCATTTCCAACTGTAATAGTCTGTTTTTCCTGTGCGGAAGATGCAGAAGGCATATTTCCGACCCCAAGACTGCTGTTTTTATTGTAATTAATCCGATGACTTACAGGAGTCGGTGTTGGTGTCATGGTAGGAGTCGGTTCCGGTGTATCCGGTGTGTCATCTGGAATTTCAATTTCCGGAGTTATTTCTGGACTAACTGCCGGTGTTACTGCCGGAGAAACAATCGGTGTTTCATCCGGGTCAGGATCAGGAGTTACGACTGTCGAAGTACTCAGGGTTCTGGTATGTGCCTTAATGGAGAAACAATACTCGGATTTGGCTGCATCTGTCCATCTTTTTCCATCTGCGGAATAAAAACTTTGATTTGCATCAATACCGGCAACTGTTGTAAACCAGGAACTGCTGCTGCTTGTTTTTTCCAGATAATATCTCTGAGAACCGTTCGGAATTTGAAGAACAACAGAGTAGAGAGTTCCCGGTGGAATCTTCACCGGCTTCTCAAGCCGAATGGTCTGGATTCCGGCAAAGGCCTGCGTATATTCCATTGGTGTGGCATAAGCAGGAGTGCCGCTTGTCGGATCAGAAGGATTCGTCAGATCGGTATAAATCTGAATCTGAAAATCAGTATTATCCTGTGGAACTGCAGTAACGATCTCACCGAGCTCTTCATCTTTTCCTTTTCCGGCGGTTGCCTTAAAAATATTGGAAGCATAGTATCCATTGGAAATACCTGGAAAGACAACGGTTCCTGCGGAAGCACCATCATAAAAATAATTATTATTATATTCTTCTGAAGTTGATGCAGTATTGCAGACCAGGTTGGAAAAGGTTGCATTGTCATAGGCCATATAGAAATAGCCTTTGTCACCGAAGCCTGTGCCATAGCTGTTTTTGACAATCCATGCACCGTTTCTGCTCGGCTTGGGACCATCTATAAAGTTTTCTTTCTTATAGTTGTCATCCCATCCCACAATTGTCACAGCATGATTGACCATCTGTTTACCATTAGAGGAAAGTTTAGGAACAGCCTGGTAATAGGCTGCGGTATTGACAGTATAATTCTGAAGATTCCAGTACATCATCGCCGATACAGATTTATATTCGCTTAAAAGCAGTTTTACACGGTCTTCATCGTATTCCGAAAAGACAGCATCCTCCATATATGCAGCACTGTCGTATGCAAGATCTTCCGGCCAGGTTTTGGTTGTGGAAGAGAAAGGTACCTTTTCTTCGGTGGTCATACCGGACCAGGTGCTTAAGAAGAAGGAAGCCACCTGACCATTTCCGGTTCCGTGATAATCAGCATTGGTTCTTGTGATCTTGTCGTTGGGAGTATTAGCAAGAGGATCATTTACGCGATTGGCCCAGAAATAAGCAAGATGCTCTTCTGAGAGATCATAATATCCGAGTCCTCTTGAAAGAAGAGAGGTCTCAATATTTGAGGTAAGACTGAAATCCCAGCAGAGGCTGGTCGAACTCTGATTTTTTACGGGTGTGACAAGCCCTTCTTTTGCCGAGTTGTATTCTTCTGGATAAAGTGCATAGGGTACAATATCCAGATCACTGGTGACTTCATCCGTTACAGGCATATCGGTAAGTTCCGGGATCATGGCGAGCTGGGCTTCACGTTCTCCATCTGTCATTGGACGCCCGAGAACATAATCCAGTTCGCTGTCAATGTCAGTAACTGTCCCGTCTGAGAAAACTTCCTGGCTGTCATCACTGCTAAAATCGTCAGATTCATTTTCTTTATCAGAATTGGCTGCCGCAATAGAGGAACCTTCCTCGTCTGTAGATACATCGGAATCTGTTGCATCAATGGACAGATTCGTATCCTCTGAAGCCACTGTGTCATCTGAAGCAGCCATATCAGCTGCTGAATCAGAATCAACTGTCAGATCAGAACCATCGTCTTCGGCTGATAATTCAACATTGCTGTACTCGCCGGCATAAACGGGAATTCCTCCGAAAAGGAGCGAGCCAGTAAGAAGCAGTGCAAGGACTCGTCTGTTTTTAGGTGATTTATGGTAATGCATAATAACCTCCGATTTTAAAAACGTTTATAGCTGCACTTGAAAACAGATTTTTTTTATCATAACACATATGAGAATAAAAGCAACCGGATGAAAACAGAAAGTTGACATAAAAATACCCTGAAGATTCGAAAATCTCCAGGGCAGCTTAGGAAAAAAGATGGCCGATGATTATTTGTTGATAACAACACCTTTCTGCAGCATAACATTTGCATACAGAGCTTTTTCGCTTGTAGAAATGATGCAGTAAGCTGTTTTGGCTTCATCATAGAATGCAAAACGTTCGATGTTTCCTACTACAGCATCTCCTCTGTCATCATATTTACGGATGATCTCTTTGTAGGTATCCCAGATCGGGGTTTCTACATCGTCACCAGGCATTACTTCCATCAGGTTAACCGGATGTTCTACATAAGTATCCAGTGGGAAAACTTTCAGGATCGCTTCCAGAATTTCCGGAACACCATGTCCGTCACAGCGGATGGTAATCGCATTTTTACCCATAGATTCAACCGGGAAGTTACCGTCTGCGATAACAAGACGATCGCTGTGTCCCATTTCACATAATACCTTTAATAATTCAGGTGATAAGATTTCAGGAATTCCTTTTAACATATCTTTATGCCTCCGTTCAAATTTTTACTGAATTATGGCATATCTCGCACAGAGACAGCCTCTATATAAAGAATGTACCTGCATTTATGATACTTTGCAAGAGAATATTTTCCGATAAAAGATGAATATTTTACACTGTTTTGAAGAAATTGAAAAGTGAATATTTTATGGTTGACAGAATCAGAGAACAGAGGTATGATTGGCTCAAACGGAAACGTTTCGGTTTTGTAAATGTTATCCGGCATTACAGAAACAGTAAGAACAAAAATCATACATATATTATGAGGAGGAAAATCATTATGCCACTTGTTACATCAAAAGAAATGCTGTCCAAAGCTCAGAAAGGCGGTTATGCAGTAGGTGCATTTAACGCAGAGAACATGGAGATGGTCAAAGCAATCATCCAGGCAGCAGAAGAACTCAAAGCACCTGTTATGATCCAGACTACACCATCTACAGTTAAATACGGTACCGTAGATACCTATGCGGCAATCGTTGCAGCAGAAGCAAAGAAAGCATCTGTTCCGGTATGCCTTCATCTGGACCATGGCAGCAGCTTTGAGCTTGCTATGCAGGCAATGCATGCAGGATATACTTCTGTTATGATCGATGGATCCAAACTGGATTTTGAAGCAAACATCGCAGAGACCAAACGTGTGGCAGATGTAGCAAAAGCACTTGATATTCCATGCGAAGCAGAACTTGGTAAGGTCGGCGGTAAAGAAGATGATCTGGAAGCAGAGGCAGACACCAACACAGATCCACAGGAAGCAAAAGAATTCGTAGAGCGTACAGGAGTTACATCTCTTGCAGTTGCAATCGGAACTGCACATGGTTTCTATGTGGGAACACCGGTTCTCGACAAAGAACGTCTCAGTGAGATTCGTGAAGTTGTAGACATTCCGCTGGTTCTCCATGGCGCATCCGGACTCAGCGATGAAGATGTTATGGATTGTGTAAAACGTGGTATCTGCAAAGTAAACTTTGCTACAGAACTTCGGGCAGCATATTCTAAGGCAGTGAAAGAACTTCTTGCAGAAAAACCGGATACCATTGATCCAAAGGCATATGGTAAGACAGCTATTGCAGCGGTGAAGGAACTGGTTATGGCAAGAATGAAAGTCTGCGGATGTGACGGAAAAGCAGAATAAATAAAAAAGTATGAGAACCATGATTCAGTACACAGAAATATCAGTGGAAACAGAAGGCAGTGAGACATAATGGCGGCAACAATGAAAGACATCGCCAGACGGACTGGCCTTGGTCTGGCTACGATTTCTTCGTATTTTAATGGCGGTAACGTCCGAGAGAAAAACAGAATAAAGATTGAAGAAGCCATCGAGGAACTTCATTATGAAGTCAATGAAGTTGCCAGGGGGCTGAAGACGAATGCGACCAAAACGATAGGTGTTGTGATTCCAGAGTTGAATAATACATTCTGTGCTGAAATTATAACGGGTATGGAAGATGTCCTTCGAAGTCATGGCTATGCCACGATCGTCTGTGACTGTCGAACCGATAAGAAACTGGAACGGGAGGCAATAGAGTTCCTGATCCGCAGGCGGGTTGACGGGGTTATTAATATGCCGGTCGATGAAGAAGGAAATCATCTGAAGAAATTTCAGAGGACAGGAAAACCAATCGTTCTGATTGACCGTAAGATACAGGGAATTTCCTGTGACAGTGTGTTGGTGGACAATAAAAAAGCTGCGGAGGATGCAGTACGACAGTTTATAGAAAGAGGCCATCGCTATATCGGGATCATCGGTGGACCGAAGGGGATTTTTACTGCACAGGAACGTATGGCCGGATATTACAGAGCATTGGAAAAGGCCGGAATTCCGGTCAGAGAGTCCCTGATCTGTCATGGAGATTATACGATTCAGGGCGGTGTACGGAGTCTGGAGGAACTGGTGCAGAAAAATCCGGATATGACAGCGGTGTTTGTGACCAACTACGAAATGACAATGGGGGCCATGATCGGAGTAAATGAACTTGGAATACAGATACCGGAACAGCTTTCTGTGATTGGTTTTGACAATCTGCAGTTTGCGAGGGCATGTAACCCAAAGCTGACGATCGTATCACAGCCAACGGATGGAATTGCCAGAGAAGTGGCAAGAATCATGCTGGAACATCTGGAAAATGGCAAAAAAGAATCAGAAGAGTTTTTTACAGAAAAACTGCAGACAGAAATCATAGAAGGCAAGTCTGTAAATACTTTAAAATGATACAGAGAGAACAGATCGGAGTGTCAGCTGAAGAGAAGAAAATTCGGATATTTCGGAAAATGGGAGCAGCAAAATGAAAAAATCATATTTACTTGGAATTGACATCGGAACAAGTGCCTGTAAGGTTGCTGTATTTGACAGAGAAGGCAGAGTCCTTGCAGCAGCAAATGGTGCTTATCCGGTATATTATCCGCATGAGGGATGGGCAGAGCAGAATCCTGAAGAATGGTGGAGCGCAGTCTGCCAGGCAACAGAGGAAACGATACAGAAAGCCGGAATCGCACCGGAAGAAATCGCCGGAGTGGGAATTGACGGACAGAGCTGGTCGGCAATTGCAATAGATCAGGAAGGAAAAGTCCTTACGAATACTCCGATCTGGATGGATACCAGAGCACAGGCTATTTGTGACAGACTGAACCAGAAGGTTGGGGCTGATAAGATTTTTAAGATATCAGGAAATTCCCTTCAGCCGTCTTATTCTACAGCAAAGATCATCTGGTACAGAGAAAATAAGCCGGAAGTTTACGAGAAAATCTATAAGATCCTTCAGTCGAACAGTTATATCGCATTTAAACTGACAGATGCGATCACACAGGATGTTTCTCAGGGTTATGGATTACATTGTTTTGATATGAAAAAAGGATGCTGGGATGAAGAGATGTGTGAACAGCTTGGAATTCCGATGGGATTCCTTCCGGAAATATGTGACTGTGATCATGTGGTAGGCACTGTCACCGCGAAGGCAGCAGCAGAGTGTGGACTTGCCGAGGGAACACCGGTTGTTGCCGGTGGACTTGATGCTGCATGCGGAACGCTTGGAGCTGGTGTGATCCATACAGGAGAAACACAGGAACAGGGAGGACAGGCCGGGGGAATGAGCATTTGTACAGATGAGTACAAAGCTGATCCAAGGTTGATCCTCAGTTATCATGTTGTTCCGGGCAAGTGGCTCCTTCAGGGAGGAACTACCGGAGGCGGTGGAGTCATGCGCTGGTTTGAACATGAATTTGCAGACTATGAGCGTATGATGAAAGAAGAGACAGGAACTTCATCACTGGATCAGCTTAATGAAATCGCAGAAAAAGTAGCCCCGGGATGTGATGGAATGGTATTTCTTCCATATATGTCCGGAGAGCGCTCACCAATCTGGAATCCGTATGCAAAAGGTGTTTTCTACGGCCTGGATTTTGCCAAGACCAAGGGACATATGGTGCGTGCCTGTATGGAAGGAGTGGCTCTTTCCCTGAGACATAACCTGGAAGTTGCAGAGGAAGCCGGAGCGGAGGCAGAAGTTCTGAGAGCCATGGGTGGATCTGCGAATTCTTTACTCTGGACACAGATTAAATCCGATATTACAGGTAAACCGATCGTTGTTCCGGCATCTGATACGGCTACGACACTTGGAGCAGCAATCCTTGCAGGCGTAGGAGTTGGATTCTATAAGGATTATGATGAGGCAGTTTCACTTACTGTCAAAGAAACCCGCCGTCATGAACCGAGTCCGGAGAACAAAGCCATCTACGACCAGACTTACCAGACATACCTTGAACTCTATAAGTCCCTGGCCCACATGATGACCGCGAAATAAAAATGATATATTTGTCTGTCTTGGGAGACAGATAACTCATCACCAATAGAAGGTCCCCACACAGGACAGCCTACATATATAAACAGTATGAGAAACTATCACCAATAGAATGTCCCCACACAGGACATCTTACATATTTAAACAACCAGGAGAGAACAACCTTATTCACTCCCTTCCGTCTTGAATAAAATGGCTTACATTCATCCAATGCAGGGGGAGTCTGAGGGGGCGACGCTCGTCCCCCTCGGGATTCATTTCACTACCAAGTGGGATTCCTCCACTTTCAAGTGAAAGAAAAGGCTTTTCCCTCCTTTCACGAAAGGAGAAAATATATATTATGAAAGCAGCAGTAGTAGTTGCAAATGAAGATGTACAGTATCAGGAAGTCGAAGAACCAAAAGTAACCAAAGGAACTGTAAAAATCAAAGTCAGATACTCTGGTATCTGTGGTTCTGACATTCCTCGTGTTCTCAATCACGGAGTTCATTTTTATCCAATTGTTCTGGGACATGAATTTTCCGGTGATGTGGTAGAAGTTGGCGAAGGCGTAACCAAAGTTAAAGTTGGGGATCGTGTATCCGGTGCTCCACTTCTTCCGTGCATGAAATGTGACGATTGTCAGAAGGGTAACTTCTCTCTTTGCAAACATTACAGCTTTATTGGTTCCAGACAGCAGGGCAGCAATGCAGATTATGTAGTAGTTCCGGAGCAGAATGCAGTTCCGTTTGATAAAACAGTTCCGTATGAGCAGGGCGCTATGTTTGAACCTGCAACAGTTGCAATCCATGGGGTATTCCAGAATGATTATCATGGTGGAGAATATGTTGCGATCCTTGGTGGCGGTACAGTCGGAATGTTCACTATGCAGTGGACAAAGATCTTCGGTTCCAAAAAAGTTGTTGTATTTGATATCAGTGATGAACGTCTTGCACTTGCAAAACGTCTTGGTGCAGATGAAGTCATCAATACAAAAGAAGAAGGATATATGGAAAAAGCCATGGCTATTACAGGCGGAAAAGGATATGGTTTCGTATTTGAGACAGCCGGACAGGTTCCGACCATGCATATGGCATTTGAACTGGCTGCAAACAAAGCTCATGTATGCTTCATCGGAACACCGCATGAGAATCTGACCTTTACACCAAAACAGTGGGAAAATATGAACCGTAAAGAATTCAAACTGACAGGTTCATGGATGTCTTACAGTGCACCATTCCCGGGACGTGAATGGGATCTGACCGCGCATTATTTTGCAACCGGTCAGCTGAAATTTGATCCGGGCTTCATTTATAAGAAGATTCCGATGAGCCAGGCACAGGAAGCATTCCAGTTATTTAAGACACCGGGGCTTGTAAAAGGTAAGATCCTGTTATCAAACGAGGAAGAATAAAATGATACTGACAGTAACATTAAATGCTGCAATCGATAAACGATATGTAGTCGATGATTTTAAAGTAGGCGAAGTAAACCGTGTCCGGGAATGTTCTTACGTTCCCGGAGGCAAAGGTCTCAATGTATCCAAGCCGGCATCTATTTATGGTGCGAAAGTCGTAGCAACCGGATTTGTAGGTGGCCACGCAGGAAACTATATTGAAGATGCTCTGAAACCGTTTGGAATCAAAGGTGAGTTTTATCATGTAGATGCGGAAAGCAGATCCTGCATCAATATCTGGGATGAAGTGAATCATGTCCAGACAGAATTTCTGGAACCGGGATTTACGTTGACTGAAGAAGATTTCCAGGGATTCGAAAAGAAATTTACAGAGCTTGTTAAGGATGCAGATGTTGTTTCCATGTCCGGAAGTGTACCGAAGGGTCTTGATGGAACTGCATATCAGAGACTGGTCAAAATTGTAAAAGAAGCCGGCAAACCGGTGATCCTTGATACCAGTGGCAAACTGCTTGAAATGGGAATCAAAGCATGTCCGACACTGATAAAACCAAATATTGATGAGATTCGTATGCTGACGGGCACACACTGTGATGATATTCAGGATATCATTGATGCAGCTAAGACAATCCATGCAAACGGAGTGGAAATCGTAGTAGTTTCCCTTGGAGCAGATGGTTCTCTTGCTGTTGGTGAAGAGGGAATTTTCCGGGCAATCGTTCCAAAGATTGATGCAGTAAATACCGTAGGATGTGGTGATTCCATGATCGCTGGATTTGCACTTGGTTTAAGCGAGGGCCTTTCTCTGGAAGAAACTTTAAGAAGAGCAAGTGCGATCTCAGCCGCTGCGGCAATGCGTGAAGAAACGGGATTTTTTGTAATGGAAGATATGGAAAAACTGCTTCCGCAGATTGTTATACAAAAACTATATAATTAAAATCCAGGAGGAAACAAAAATGGCAGAATTTATTGATCCGGCAATCGTGCCGAAGGTAACACTTCCGTCAGGAGAAGAAGTTCCATGTATGGGTATGGGAACCTTTGGTTCTGACAGAGTAAGCGCTGAAGATGTTTCGGCAGCAGTTGCAGGTGCAATCCGCAGCGGATATCGTATGTTTGACTGTGCAGCATGCTACGGAAATGAACATCAGATAGGTGAGGTTTTCAAAACAGCTTTTGATGAAGGTGTCGTAGAAAGAAAAGATCTTTTTATCATGACAAAAGTATGGAATGACATGCACAGAAAGGTCGAAGAAGCCTGCACAAAGAGTATTCAGGATCTTCAGTGCGATTATGTAGATCTGTATTTCATTCACTGGCCATTCCCGAACTATCATGCACCATTCTGTGATGTAGATTCCAGAAATCCAGATTCCAGACCATTCAGCGTAGAAGAATTCATGGATACATATCGTCAGTGTGAAGAACTGGTAGAAAAAGGAAAAATCCGTTATATTGGTATTTCCAATATGACCATCCCGAAACTGGAAGCGGTTCTTCCTTTAATGAAAATCAAACCGGCAGCCTGTGAACTGGAACTTCATCCATGCTTCCAGCAGCAGGAACAGTATGATTATCTTGTTGCTCATAATATCCAGCCGGTAGGCTATATGCCACTTGGTTCACCGAGAAGACCGGAAAGAGATATCTGTCCGGAAGATGTTGCGGATATGCAGACACCGGAAATGCAGGAAATTGCCAAAGCACACGGTGTTCATCCTGCACTGATCGCTCTGAAATGGGCTCATCAGAGAGGTGAGATTTCTATTCCATTCTCTGTACATAATTATGTAAGTAATCTGAAGTGTGTGACAGAAGATCCGTTGACAGAAGAAGAAATGGCCAAGATTGGAACACTGGAAAGAGGAAACCGTCTGGTTAAAGGCCAGGTATTCCTGTGGGAAGGTGCAAAGGATTGGCATGATCTGTGGGATGAAGAGGGATTTATTGTTAAGTAAGGGAACTGTCCTTAGACCCGTCAATCATTTTGACAATTGAAAAACTTTGCGAGGGGAGGGCGCTCGCAGTTGCGAAGGCCGCTCTCCCCTTACTCTGCCTTCACGATCTGTTGCCGGTACGCGATCGGTGGAACTCCGACCAGCTTCTTAAATACCGTGATAAAATAATTATAATCACTGAAACCACACTTATAGGCAATCTCAGCAAGTGACAGATCCGTCTGCTCCGCCAGAAGCTGTCTTGCCCGGTCAATCCGCAGTTTCCGGATATATTCCGCGATGCCCATTCCATAATTCTGCCGGGCGATTTCATAAATCTTCGTTTTTCCAATGTGAAAATGCTGTGCAATCGACACCGCGTCGATTCTTTCAGTGTAGTGTGACTGAATATATTCATCAATCTGTACTGGAAGTTCCTGCTGATGCATCGAAACCATACGGTCCATACAAAGATAAGATGCGACCGCTTTCATAATATGCGAAGCGGAATCAATATATTCTTCCGAAAGGTTTGGAAGCTTCCGGCAGCATTTCTCAAGCTCATCAAAAGAAATTCCATAATCTGCACATCTCTCACGGATCACTTTCCAACCCTCGTCATAACTTGTATACGAAAAAACATGTCCGAACAGAAGATAACCGATCACAATGTTTCCCATACGGATCGGGATGATACTCTCTGTAAGCCCGGCATGACAGTGATAAGTATAAGAAGAAGTACGACGCGAAGCAATATCACAGGCATGGCGGTCACACAGATGACATTTCATGGCACAGCCGGGTGTCTGGCGGATCAGCTTACAGAAATCTGCGATCTCATCCGGATAAGAAGTCAGTTCACGAAAAGAGTCATCAAAAACAGTGATGCGGATTTTTGTGAGCTGATAAAAGTCTTTTAACAAAGAATGCAATTTGGCAATATCAAAGCTGGATATCATTTTCAGAAAATCCTTTCTATGTTCATATCTAATTCGAAATCATATGGAAATCATATCACAAATGCGAACAAAATCAAAGTAAGTAGAACAAAAGTCTATATAAAAGAAAAAGAAAATCCACTAAAATAAACACAGAAAATGAAAAAAACACTCAAGAAGAAACAAGGAGGATATAGATATGAGCAAAAAAATGACATTTGCATTGGCATTTTGTAACCGAGGATTTATGCCAGGCGAGCTGATCTACGGAGCAAGAGAGGATATGATCAAAGCTGTAACGGACGCAGGATATGATTATATCGCAATGGATGCAGACCTGACAAGATACGGCGGAATCGAGACAAGAGACGAAGGCCTTCTCTATGCAAAATGGCTCAAAGAGCACGAAGGACAGTATGACGGCGTTATCTTCTCTATGCCAATCTTTGCAGATGAGAATGGTGCGATCACAGCACTTCAGGATGCAGGCGTTCCGATCCTGATGCAGGCATATCCGGATGAAATCGGCAAGATGGATTTTGCACACAGACGTGATGCATTCTGCGGTAAATTTTCTGTAACAGATGTATTTACTCAGTATCAGGTTCCATTTACAGTATTAAAACCACATGTAGTTCATCCGCTTTCTGAGAAATTCCAGGAGAACTTAAGAGATTTTGCTGCTATCTGCCGAGTTGTTAACGGTATGAAACGCTTTACGATCGGATGCATCGGAGCAAGAACTACAGCATTCAAGACTACACGTTTTGATGAGATTGGTTTACAGAAAAATGGTATTACGGTAGAAGCATTTGACCTTTCTGAGGTATTCTATAAAGTAAACGCAAAAGAAGATAACGATCCGGCCGTACTGGCTAAAAAAGAACGCCTTGAGAACTATACAGATTTCTCAAATGTTCCGGAAGACAAGAAGATTATGCTTTCCAAGATCTCCGTTGTTATTGATGAATATGTTGAAGAGTACCATCTGGATGCACTTGCAATCCGTTGCTGGAATGAAATGGAAACAATCCTTCGCGTATGTCCATGCGTACTCCTTTCTGAACTGAATGACCGTGGAATCGCAACATCCTGCGAGATCGATCTGACATCTGCAATCTCCATGCGTGCAATGCAGCTGGCAAGCGAACAGCCGACAGCAGTACTTGACTGGAACAACAACTACGGCGATGCAGAAGATAAACTGATTCTTTTCCACTGTGGATCCTGTGCACAGAGTCTGATGACAAAGAAAGGAACCGTTACATCCCACAAGATGTTTGACAAAGGTGATCCGGGAAGTGGCTGGGGAACCAACGAAGGAAGAATTCGTCCATTCAAGACAACAATTTCTAACTGCCTGACAGTAGACGGTAAGATCAAAATCTATGCATCTGAAGCAGAATTTACCGATGATCCGATCGAGGATGCATACTTTGGATGCGCCGGTGTATGCCAGATCCCGAATATGGAAGACAAGATGATCCGTCTGGCAAGAGGTGGATTTAAACATCATACATGTGTAGGTGTCGGACATATGAAAGACATCTTAAAAGAAGCATTTACTACATATCTGGGATATGAATGGGTAGATATTGACTAGGAGCGAATGATATGAAAATTGCAGGATTGGATATAGGAACGACCGGTTGTAAATGTACGGTGTTTGATGAACAGGGCAGGTATCTGAATAAAGCATACAAAGATTATCCGGTCCGCAGAAGTGTCAGCGGACATGAAGTAGATGTATCTACGATCATGGATGGGGTTTATGCAGTAGTCGCAGAAATGGCAAAAGAATATCCGGACATTGCCGGAATCGGTGTGACCAGTTTCGGAGAAACTTTTGTTATGACAGATGAAAATGGTAAACCACTTCATACAGCCATGCTTTATACAGACCCACGTGGAGAAGAAGAATGCAAAGCTTTGACAGAAAAGTTCGGTGCACGTGAACTTGCCGGAATCACCGGTCTGCGAGCACATCAGATGTACAGTATCCCTAAAATGATGTGGATTAAGAAAAACAGACCTGAGATTTACGATGCAGCTGCATATATATTCCTGATGGAAGATTATGTAGTATATCATCTTACTGGAAAACGCCAGATTGATTATTCTCTGGCTACCAGGACTATGGCATTTGATATTAAGAAACTTGACTGGAGTAAGGAAATTTTTGAAGTAGCCGGCATTGATGTGAATAAAATGTCAAAGACGGTACCGACAGGTACAGATGCCGGAGCAATTACGGCAGAGGCTGCAGAGAAAACCGGTCTTGCACCGTCTACACATATCGTATCGATCAGTCATGATCAGGTATCTGCGGCAATCGGAGCCGGTGCATTTGATTCTTCTGTTGCAGTGGATGGCGCAGGGACTGTTGAATGTGTAACTCCAATTTATGATTCCATTCCGGATATAGATGCAATGTACGATGGATATTTTTCCATTGTACCATATGTGATCCCCGGAAAATATGTTGCTTATGCTTTTTCCTATACCGGCGGGGCACTGATCCAGTGGTGTGTGGATAATCTTGCAAAAGATGAAAAAAGAGCAGCAGCAGACAGAGACCTTTCAGTGAATGAATATCTCGAAAAGAAATATGCAACAGAGCGCGGTGAAGAAAATCCAAGCAATCTGTTGATTCTTCCTCATTTTGCCGGAGCGGCAACACCTTATATGGACACAGGATCCAAAGGAGCAATTCTTGGACTTACCACAGACACGACTGTAGCAGATATTTATCGAGGCTGCATGGAAGGTGTTGTTTATGAAATGTTGGTGAACACCAGCGCATTGAAGAAATCTGGATGTAAATTCAAAAAGCTCAATGCAACCGGTGGCGGTGCAAGGTCAGGAGAATGGATGCAGATGAAAGCAGACATGCTGAATGTACCGATCACAGCACTCAAAACAGTTGATGCAGGTACAGTTGGCAGTGCTATGCTGACAGGTATTGCCACAGGAGTATTCAAAGACTTGAATGATGCGGCTGAACATATGGTAGAAGAAACCGTGGAATACCTTCCAAGAAAGGAAATGCATGAAAAATACATGCATATCTTTGAAAGATATGCGAAAGTATATCAGGCAGTAAGACCGCTCGTGTAAACGGGCGGCTTCTGTGAGGATAAAGTGTTATCTGGAAAGGAGATTACAATGAATCCTTATATTGGACATGAAACACAGATCAGTGGAGTTGAGGAACATCGCCTGGTTGGAGGCAAGGGAGACGGGATGCGCCTTTATGAGGCAACGAACGGAAAAGGCCTTGAGCTGACACTTTCCCCGGACAGAAATGGTGATATTACAAGACTTCGTTATAAAGGCATTAACATGAGTTATTTTTCCCCATGTGGTTATGTAGCTCCTGCATATTATGATAAAACAGGTTCAAACTGGCTGCAGTCATTTACAGCAGGTTTTTTAACTACCTGTGGTCTTCAGGCTGTTGGAACACCATGTACAGATGATGGAGAAGAACTTCCACTTCATGGTTCTATTGCAAATCAGCCATGTGCACACAGTTACTGGGACGAGAATGAAAAAGAAATCCGCATTCATTCAGTGACAAAAGACGAAGTGATCTTTGGAAGAAAATTGGTTCTGGCAAGAACTGTAAAAATTTCCAAAGAAGAAAATACATTTTCCATTCAGGATAAGATCGAAAATACAGGAAGCAAAACGGAACCGATGGAGATTCTGTATCATATGAATATGGGATATCCGCTCCTTGATGAAGAAAGTGAAATTAAGATTCCTTCCGTAGAAGTAAAAGCAAGAGATGCTCATGCGGAAGAAGATATTGCAAACTGGATGCATATGGAAAAACCACAGGGCAATTATCAGGAAAGATGTTATTATCATAAATTTGAAGGATCCGATGGAAAAGCAAGTATTTATCAGCCTAAATTAAATGTTGGACTGGAAATCAGCTTTGACGCTTCCAAACTGGATGGATTTGTAGAATGGAAGATGATGGGGGTACGTGATTATGTTCTTGGTCTGGAATGTGGAAACTGCTATCCGGATGGAAGAGATGTCATGAGAAAGACTGGTATGCTGAAATTCCTGAACCCGGGTGAATCTGTTGAATATCAGGTAAATATAAAATTATTTGAAAAATAAAAACAAAAGGCAGGAAAGCTGAAGTGAAATACCAGGAAATAAAATATGTCACAAAACCATTATCGAAGATCATTTTTGGATGTGCGATACCGTCAATGATTCAGGGGGAAGATGCAGATGAATTGCTGGATGAGGTTTATGCACAGGGAATTACGACTTTTGATACAGCTGAAAATTATGGATTGAGTGAGGTCTCTCTGGGGCATTGGCTCAAAAACCGTGGAAACAGAGAAAAAGTCGTGATCATTTCCAAAGGATGCCATCCATATGATGGGAGAGACCGAGTGACTCCGGAAGATCTGAAACATGATATTGAACAGTCTTTTGAACGATTAGGCACAGATTATATAGATATTTATCTGATGCACAGAGATGACCTGAAGGTTGAACCAGGGCCGATGGTAGAAATTTTAAACGAATATCATAAAGCAGGAAAGATTGGTGCATTTGGAGGATCAAACTGGACACACCAGAGAATCGCAGAAGCTAATCGTTATGCAGTAGAACATGGACTTGTTCCATTTTCTGTATCAAGCCCAAATTTCGGGCTCTGTGATCAGATCGGAGATCCCTGGGGCGGTGGCCCGGGATGTGTAACAATTTCAGGCCCTTCTAATGAAGAAGCAAGAGCGTGGTATCGGGATAACCATATACCTGTACTGGCGTATTCCAGTCTTGGAAGAGGAATGTTTGCCGGAATCGTCAAAAGCGATGACATAGAAGGGGCGAAGAAAATCCTGGATCCGAATGCAGTGAAAGGATACTGTTATCCTGAGAATTTTGAACGCCTTGCAAGAGCAGAACAGTTGGCAAAAGAAAAGGACTGCACAGTACCGCAGATTGCACTTGCATGGATCCTGAATCAGGATTTTGAGGTCTTTCCGCTTGTCAGTGCCAAAAAGGCGAGCAGGATCGCAAGCAATGCGAAGGCTTTGGATATTGTACTTGCAAAAGAAGAAGTAGAATGGCTTGATTTGAGAAGAGATAGGAGATAATTATGGCAAAAATCGCAAGACCGGAAATTGAAATCGAAGAACTGACCGGTGAAGGCTCCGGTATATTAAAGAAAAATGCCTTGCTGTACGGCAAAGAGCTGGGAGAACACTGCAGAATGTATACAGAAGTTGTTATGCCTGAAGGCAGTGATCTTGCTTTTCATGTACATGAAGGAGAATCAGAAACCTATTATATTTTGACCGGAACCGGAATTTATAATGACAATGGTACGAAGTATCCGGTAAAAGCAGGAGATGTCGTCTTTTGTGATGATGGAGAAGGACATGGACTTCTGAATAATGGAAAAGAAGATCTCAAATTTATCGCACTTATTTTGAAAAAATAAGATGACAGGAACTCTTCACAATATTTTTATATTGTGTTATAATCTTAACATATTGTTGTAGTCCGAAGTGGACAGAAAGGAAGTTACAAAATGCTCGTAACGTTATCTGAGATCCTACAGCTTGCAGAGGCTAAGAAATGTGCTGTAGGATCTTTTAACACACCAAACCTTGAGAGTATTATGGCTGTTATTGGTGCAGCTGAAGAATTAAATGTACCGGTAATCATAATGCATGCGGAAGTACATGAGCCAATGATGCCAATCAGTGTGATTGGACCAATCATGATCGAAAGAGCCAAAGCTGCCAAAGTTCCGGTATGTGTTCACTTGGATCATGGCGAAACACTTGCATATCTTGACCAGGCATTAAATATTGGATTTACATCTGTTATGTTTGATGGCTCGGCTCTTCCATATGAAGAGAATGTAGCTAACACTAAGATCGCAGTCAAACTTGCGCATGCAAAAGGTGCATCCGTAGAAGCAGAGATTGGTACGCTTGGCAAACGAGAACTTGGATTGGGACATGACGACGGAATCCCGACAGGCGATGAGCCGAAGAAAATCTATACAGATCCGAAACTGGCAGAAGCATTTGTTAATGAAACAGGTATTGATGCACTGGCTTGTTCATTTGGAACAGCACATGGTCTGTATCTGACCAAGCCGAAGCTTGATATGTCTGTACTTGAGAATGTTAAAGCGAGAGTAAATATTCCACTTGTTATGCATGGTGGATCTGGTGTCAGTGAAGAAGACTACAGGAAAGTTATCGCCCGTGGCGTAAGAAAGATCAACTACTATACATATATGGCAAAAGCCGGCGGAACTGGTGTAGAGAGCAAACTTCCATTTAAAGAAATGCCAATTGTTCACCAGGGCAGGAAATATAAGATGCATTATTTACTTCAGGAAGAGGGAAAGGAAATTCCGGTTTACTATCATGACATCGTAGACTGGGGAATGAAAGCCATGAAGAAAAATGCTTATGAGGCTATGAAGATATTCTCAAATAAATAAGCATATGATCTAAGATGCTCCTTATTATGGTAGACAGTGGGAGAAAACTCTGTAACTATCATATGAGGGGTATCTTTCTGTCTGTAAACTGAATTACCAGAAGGAAAAAACGGAAAACGTTATTTTATCAGCAGGGGGAAAACAAACTGTATGTATCGCATTTTACTAGTAGATGATGAAATCCTTGTTCGAGATGCAATCAAAGAAAACATTGACTGGAAGGGCATGGACTGTGAACTGGTCGGAGATTGTGAAAACGGCAAAGAGGCAGCAGAATTTGTAAAAGAACATCCGGTGGATATTGTGTTGACAGATATATTGATGCCATACATGGACGGAATGGAACTGAGCAATTTTCTGCATGATAATTATCCGGAAATTGTAATTGTGATTTTTAGCGGATTCGGAGAATTTGAATATGCAAAAAAGGCAATTCAGTATGGAGTAAGTGAATATCTATTGAAACCGGTGACAGCGATGGAACTTACCGGGGTAATTGAAAAAATGAAGAAAAAAGTGGAACAGCAGCGTCTTGAAAAAAGTAAAATGGATGCACTGGCCCAAAACTCGGAAGAGTATCGTAAAAATAAGCAGATAATCCGGTCAAAAAATATAGAAGCACTTGTAAACTGCACGACAGATGTGAATGCAAGTATTGAACGTCTTGCAGAAATGGGGATTGACATCTCCGCAGCAAGCTACCGCGTGGCAATCTTTGATATTGACCTCTATTCCGGCATGTACCAGCTGGATACAGAAAAACGTCAGGAAAGCGCACTGATGGCATTTGTTCTTTTCAACATCAGCGATGAGATCGTCACCAGAGAAGAAGCCGGTATTGCCTATCAGGAAGGCAATAACCGAGTCGGAATCCTTTTTCAGGAAAAATGGAGCCGTAATTTTACATCCAGAACAAAAGAAATCTGTCATGAGATTCAGGAAAAAACAAAAGAGGTTATGGGATTTGACGTATCCATGGGTATCGGTAAATGGGTAAAAAAACCAGAAGAACTGATCCAGTCACACGATATGGCTGCACAGACCCTTCAGTATCGTTATCTCCTTGGTGGAAACCTTCTTATTGATATGGAAGAACAGCACCCCGTTCAGGAAATCGCAATCGAAGATGATCTGGCAGAACTCAAAGAAGCCATGAAGACCGGACAGAAGGAGCAGGTTTACCAGATCCTCATAAAGATTGAAGATTCCATTCGTCCAGGCACTTATGGAAAAAGCCGTGCCTGCATGTATCTGCAGCAGGTCATCCGTACAATGGACAATGCATGCGAAGATGTATCTGCTGATATGGACAGGATCAGAGAAGACAGAGATGAACTGCTCCGCCAGATAACAGATCAGAAATTTTTTGAAGATGCCTGCAAAGTTGTACAGAAACATACGGACAGGATTTTTGAGATCCTTTCTGAACTGAATACATCCAGCAGCAAGAGGCAGGCCCGACTTGCGATTGACTACATACAGAAAAATTATATGGATCCGGATCTGAGTCTGAACAGTATCTGTTCTTATCTGAATATCAGCACCAGCTATTTCAGTACGATTTTTAAAGACGAGACAGGCGAGACATTTACCGAAGTCCTGATTCGGACCAGAATGGAAAAAGCAAAAGAACTGCTGGAAAATACAACCTTAAAGAACTATGAGATCGCAGAAAAAGTCGGATTTTCTGATCCACATTATTTCGGAATCTCATTTAAGAAAATGACCGGATGCACACCTACGGAATATGCAAGGGAGAAGCGTAGATGAAAAATAAAAATCTGTCGGCGAGATTTATTGGAAAATTCAGCAGTATCCAGAGCGTTATCTTTGCAACTGTTGCAGTCCTGGTCCTGAGTGCGGTTGTGATCGTTACCGGTGTTTCTATGAAATTTACCAATACATCTATTTTTGAAAATTCATCGGAATATACGCATACGATCATCCAGCAAATGAATCAGAATATTGATTCCTATATTGATTATATGGAGAATATTGCGTATCTGATCTCGAGTAACGAGGATGTGCAGGATTACCTTTTTGATGAAAAAATCGATAACGAAGGAAGATACCGTATTTTAAATCAGTTCCAGACAATTCTGGACAGCCGGAGTGATATTCGAAATGTTGGTATCATCAGTAAGAATGGACGGATGCTGATTAATGATGGAAGTAAATCGGTAAATCAGGATCTGGATCTCAATACGCAGGAATGGTATGCTACTGCACTCGAAAAGCCTAATGGTCCGATCCTGACTTCTTCCCATGTACAGCACATCATTAGTGGAGAACGCCCATGGGTGATCACACTGAGCCGTGGAATCCGTGACCGGAGCGGTAGCGGTGAAAAAGAAGGTGTCTTTTTTATCGATCTGAACTACAGCGCGATCAGTGGACTCTGTGATCAGAGTACAGTTGGAACAAAGGGATATGCGTTTATTCTTGATGCAAAAGGAAATATTGTTTATCACCCACAGCAGCAACAGCTCTACAATGAACTGCAGACCGAAAATATCAGTCTGATCATGGATACGGATGAAGATACCGTACTGACCGGTACCGGAAACGACGGAAAACTGTATTCCATCTCACGTTCAGAAAAGACCGGGTGGACGGTTGTTGACTGTACGAATGTGAAGGAACTTTTGAGTAAAAGTCGGCAGGCACAGAGTGTCTATGTACTGACGGCAATCATACTGGTCATTGTGGCACTTCTTTTTTCAAGATTTATGGCAAGGAGTATTACTCTTCCGATACAGAAACTCCGTGATTCCATGAAAAAAGTACAGGAAGGTGATTTCAGCGTTTCTGATGTTGTGGTAGATTCAAAAAATGAAATCGGCAGTCTGACAAAGTCCTTTGATGTGATGACACACCGGATACATGAACTGATGGAGCAGAATGTCCACGAACAGGAAGAAAAACGTAAGAGCGAGTTGAAAGCATTACAGTCCCAGATCAATCCACATTTCCTTTATAATACGCTGGATTCGATCATCTGGATGGCAGAAGGAAAGAAAAATGAAGAAGTTGTTCTTATGACGGCATCTCTTGCAAGACTTCTCCGTCAGAGTATCAGCAATGAGGATGAAGTTGTTCCGATCGCGAATGAAGTAGAGTATGCGCGCGGCTATCTGACGATACAGAAAATGCGTTACAAGGACAAACTGGAATTCCAGATTGAGGTAGATTCTTCTATATTATATATCCCTCTGATAAAGCTTGTACTTCAGCCAATCATAGAGAATGCAATCTACCATGGACTTAAATATAAAGAAAGTAAGGGCCTTCTTATTGTAAAAGGATTTATGAAGGATGGAAATGCAGTCCTTCAGGTGATTGACGATGGAGTTGGAATGGATGAAGAAACTCTTGCTCATATTTATGATAAACATAAAGTGAATTATCATTCCAACGGAGTAGGTGTCTATAATGTACAGAAACGTTTAAAACTCTATTATGGAGAAGATTACGGAATTACGTATACCAGTGAATTGGGTAAAGGAACAACTGCAACGATCACAATTCCAGGCAGACAGGAGGGACAGATATGAAAAAGAAAAAATGGCTGAGTATCTTCCTGGTAGTCTGTCTGATCAGCGGAATCGGAGGTGGCATCTGGTATCGCCAGAAAAGAATTGATGAGCGCAGGCTTTCGCTTGTGTATATTCCAAAGGTCGTAGACAAGACAAATGATTTCTGGAAAGCACTGATCCTGGGAACCAGAATGGCAGCACAGGAGTACAATGCAACAATCGAGATCAAGGCGCCGACAGAAGAAAATGATGTGGAACGACAGAATGAACTACTGAAAGAGGCGATTGAAGAGGGACCGGATGCGATTCTGATCTCTCCATCCAGTTTTACAGAATCCAACAAAATATTGGATGAAGCAAAGGAAAAAGGAATTAGGATCAGTTTTATTGATTCCTATACGGAAGAACCGGTGCAGGATCTGACGGTTGCAACGGACAATCTGGAAGCAGGAGAGAAACTCGGTAAATTTGCGGCATCACTTCTCGGACCGGATGATCAGATTGCGATCGTGGCCCATGTGAAGGGTGTATCCACCGCAGTGGAGAGAGAAGAGGGATTTCGCAAAGGACTCGGAGATCTGGCAGATAATATTGTTGAGGTTGTATATTGTGATTCGCAGTATGAGAAATCACGTAAACTGACAAATGAACTTATGCAAAAATATCCGAATCTTAAGATGATCGCAGGAATGAACGAATATTCATCAGTAGGTGCTGCAAGGGCAGTTAAGGCAGCTGGAGCGAAAGACCGGATTCAGGTAGTTGGTGTCGACAGTTCACAGGAAGCTGTTCAGCTGATGGAAAATGGTGTATTTAAAGCGCTTGTTGTTCAGAAAGCTTTCAAGATGGGGTATATGGGTGTGAAGGAAACTGTACGTATGCTCAGAGGGAAAGATTATGAGAAAGATGTGAATTCCGGTTGTGAACTGGTTACACCTGACAATATGTACAATAGTGAGATCGAAAAACTGCTTTTTCCGTTTAATACGCTGAAGCTTTCATAAAGTAAATAATGAAATTATTATAAAAAAGGTTAAATATTTATGTACGAACCGTAAATATTTAACCTTTTTTTGGAAGATATTCCATTACATTTGTGCGGGTTTAACGGTATTATATAGAAAACGCAAGAGTTGTGTGTAAAACTTTTAAGGAGGGTGAAACATTGGAAAAGCTGAAACAAAATCCAATAGTCAAAAAGCTCGGACTGAACAGAATCTTACTTGTATGTATTCTGATAGTGATGTTCGCAGTTTTTAAGGTAGTGCTGGGAAATAAATTCCCTGTTGGAGACAGCATTAAGTCCACATTGAACTATGTATACTTCTTGGGCTTCCTGTCACTTGGTGTTACGTTCGTAATCGCAACCGGAGGAATCGATTTCTCCATCGGACCGGTTATGTTCTGTTGTGCACTGGTATCCGGTTACTGCATGACATCTTATGGTGTTCCATGTGCAGCAGCAATGGTTATCTGCATTCTGATCGGCCTTGCATTCGGTATCTTCAACGGATGGCTGGTATCTTATCTGTCAGTTCCGGCATTTATCGTATCCATGGCATCCATGAATATCGCAAAAGGTATCGCTTCTGTATTTACAAAAACACAGTCTGTAAGCTGGCCGCTGAGCAGTGATCCGAAAAACGGATGGTTCCGTAGCATCGTATCAGTTAACGGATTCCCGGTAGGTCTGGTAATCTTCCTCGGAATGGCAGTTGTATGTGGTATCGTTCTTTACAATACAAAACCAGGACGTTACATCCTTTGCCTTGGATCCAACAGCGAAGCAGTTAGACTTTCTGGTGTAGATACCAAGAAATGGAACATGCTTGCATATGTAATCTGTGGATTCCTTGTTGGAATCGCAGCACTGTTCTTTGTAGCAACATATACAACCGTTCAGCCAGGTTATGGCGATCAGTACAACAACGAAGCAATCGCTGGTTGTGTAATGGGTGGTACATCCATGGTTGGTGGACTTGCTTCCATCGGTGGTACTGTAATCGGTGTATTTATTATCTCTCTTCTGCAGCAGGGTATCATGGCATTTGGTCTTGGTAAAGGACAGCAGATGATCATCACAGGTATCATCGTAATCGTAGCTGTATATGCCGACGTTTCTGCAAGACGTAGAAAGAACTGATCGAAAGGGAGGATGAAACAATGGGTGACGTTATTTTAACAATGAAGGATATTGATAAGTCCTTTCCTGGAGTTCATGCCCTGGATCACGTTAACTTCGAAGTGAGACGCGGTGAAGTACATGCACTTATGGGAGAGAACGGTGCCGGTAAATCAACACTTATGAAAGTTCTTACCGGTATTTATCAGAAAGATTCCGGATCTATTACATACAAAGGCCAGGAAGTTGCTTTTCACAATACTCGTGAAGCACAGGACAATGGTATCGTAATCGTACATCAGGAATTAAACATGGTCGGTGACCTTACAGTTGCACAGAACATCTTTATCGGACGTGAGCCGAAAAAAGGTATCCGTGTAGATGATAAGAAGATGGTTGAAGATTCCAAGAAGTTATTCAAGGATCTGAACATTGAAATCGACCCAAGAGAAAAGATGAGCAACCTTACTGTTGGTAAACAGCAGATGTGTGAGATCGCAAAAGCTATTTCCCACAAAGCAGAAGTTATCATCTTCGATGAGCCGTCAGCAGCTCTTACAGAAAAAGAAATCGCTGACCTGTTTGTAATCATTCGTGATCTTCGTGAGAAGAATCTCGGTATCGTATATATCTCACATCGTATGGATGAGATCAAAGTTATCACAGACCGTGTAACAGTCATGCGAGATGGTGGATATGTAGGAACTCTGATCACAAAAGACAGTACAAAAGAAGACATCATTAACATGATGGTTGGTCGTGTTATTTATGAAGATCCGAAGGAACACAGCATGGTTGCACCAGATGCACCGGTTGTTCTTAAAGTAGAACATCTGAACGCTGGTAAGATGGTTCAGGACGTAAGCTTTGAACTTCGCAAAGGTGAAATTCTTGGTTTCTCGGGACTTATGGGTGCAGGACGTACAGAGACTGCAAGAGCACTTTTCGGAGCAGACCCGAAACAGAGTGGAAAGATTTCCATTATGGACAAGAGCGGACAGCTCAGAGAAGTTACAATCAACAGCCCGCAGGATGCTGTTAAATATGGTATCGGTTATCTGTCAGAGGACAGAAGAAGATATGGTGTTGTAGTTCAGAAATCTGTTAACGAAAACACAACACTGGCAACAATGGAAGAGTTCACAAATGGAATCTTCATCAATAAGGCAAAAGAAAAAGAAGTCAGCGAAAGATATGTTAAAGAACTGGCAACTAAGACACCAAGCGGTGATCAGCTGGTAGTTAACCTTTCCGGTGGTAACCAGCAGAAAGTTGTTATTGCTAAATGGCTTACCCGCGACAGTGACATCCTGATTTTCGACGAACCTACAAGAGGTATCGACGTTGGTGCCAAGAACGAAATTTACAAGTTAATGAGTAAACTGGCAGCAGAAGGAAAATCAATCATCATGATTTCTTCTGAAATGACAGAAATTCTCCGTTTGAGTGACCGTATCATCGTTATGTGCGAAGGTAAAGTAACTGGAAATATTGATATTTCCGAAGCTACACAGGAACGCATCATGGATAAGGCCACAAGAAATATCGATTAAGGAGGATAGTCATGACTAAGAAGAAAAAAAGTATTATAAGTGATCAGAGATTTATTGTATTACTGGTTATCATCGCTCTGACAGCGATCTTCTCCATTATGAGTAAGGAGTTCAGACAGTATACAACTCTCTTAAGTATGTTGGATTTCTCTTACTATGATCTTCTGATGGCAATCGGTGTTACATTCCCACTTATCACTGGTGGTGTAGACCTGTCAATCGGAACCGGTATGGTTTGTTATGCACTTATCGCCGGAACAATGGTAAGAAGCCATGGATGGCCGGTAGCAGCAGCTATGGTGCTCTGCCTGGTACTTGGACTCGTCATTGGAGCCCTGAATGGTGTGCTCATCGGTGTTATGAACCTGCCGCCGTTCCTTGCAACTCTTTGTACATGTATGATCACCCGTGGTGCTGGTTCTCTCTGCAGCGCAACACCATGGCCGGGACTTACACAGGATGGTGGATGGTTCCACTCAATCTTCAAGATCACAGTTGGTACAGGAAGAAGTGCTTCCCGTTATCCGATCGGGTTCCTGTGGATGGTTCTTCTGGTTCTGCTGATGGAATTCGTTCTGAATCACACAAAATTCGGACGTTACACTATCGCAATCGGATCTAACAAAGAAGCAGCAGCTCTTTCTGGAATCAATGTAAAATTCTACCACGTTATGGTATACGTAGTATGTGGTCTGTTCGTAGGACTTGCAGCAATCGCTTATGCAGCAGTAACACCTACCGTACAGCCTGGTACAGGTGCCGGACTTGAAATGGATGCTATCGGCGGTGTATTCGTTGGTGGTGTTGCGGCAACCGGTGGTTACGGTTCCGTAATCGGAACATTTGTTGGTATCTTCGTTATCATGCTCCTGAAGACAGGTCTTCCATATATCGGCCTGCAGGCTAACTGGCAGCAGATCATCACAGGTCTTGTACTTATCGTAGCAGTCCTGATTGATATCATCAAAGAAAAGAAAAAAGCTGCTATGTAAGCAGTATAAATGAATGATTTAAACAGCACAGTGGATTATAGATATCCGCTCTGCTGTAAAAGAAATTGAATATTTATTAAAACTTCATAAGGATGTGGGGCGTCAGACAATTTCCTACTGACGTATCATCATAAAAACTATATAATTTATATTTATAAGGAGGAAGTAAATTATGAATTTCAAAAAGGTAGTAGCATTAAGCATCTGTGCAGCAATGGTAGCAGGAATGTCCGCATCAACAGTTATGGCAGCTGATCTTCCGGATCAGTTCAAAGATCTCAAAGCAAATGAAGCTTATGAGTTCCCGATGATGGTTAAATCTTTCCAGTCCACATACTGGGATGCAGCACAGGAAGGTATGAAGAAAGCTGCTGAAGAACTTGGTGTTACTTACACAGCACAGGGACCGAACAGTGAATCTGATATCGCTGACCAGGTTAACATGATCAACACAGCAATCGCTTCCAACCCGAAAGGATTAGGACTTGCAGCTTGTGATACATCTTCCGTTCTTGACGCTCTGAACGATTGTGTATCTAAAGGAATCCCGGTTGTTACATTCGATACAGGTATCGCAGATGCTCCAGAAGGATCTATCGCTTGCGAAGTTTGTACAGACAACGCTCAGGCTGGTTCTGTAGCAGCTGAAAATATGTACAACGCAATCAAAGATGTTGTAGCTAACGCAGAAGGACAGGTTGTCATCGGTGAAGTTAACCAGGATGCTACAGCTCAGAACATCCAGCAGCGTGGTGGCGGATTCATCGACAAAATGATCGAACTGCTTCAGGCTGACGGAAAAACAGTAGCAGTTGCTGGAAACGAATTCTATGTAAACGCAGCTAAAAACGCTGATGCAACAGAAGCTGACGCAGACGTTGTTATCCAGGTTGCTGTACCGGCACAGACAACTGTAGAGCTTTGCTCTAACGAAGCTCAGGCTATCCTTTCCAAAGAAAACTGCATCGCTATCTTCGGTTCCAACCAGACAGCAGCAGAAGGTGTTCTTGCAGCTAACGCTAACCTGAACGTTCTTGGATCTGACGCAGCAGCAGGCGATGTTATCGGTGTTGGTTTCGACGCTGGTTCTATCATCAAAGCAGCAGTTCAGGACGGAACATTCCTTGGTGCAGTTACACAGTCTCCTCTGATGATGGGCTACTATGCAATTTACGCTCTGACAGCAGCAGCTAACGGACAGGAGCTTGAAGATGTTCCTACAGATGGTTACTGGTATGATTCTACAAACATGGACGATGAAGAAATCGCTCCAAACCTTTATGACTAATCTTTAGTTTAGGGTGAAAACCCCCAGGGCATTTGCCCTGGGGGTTTTTTAAGTAACACATTCACAATTTACTTCAATAAAGCAACTGAGGACACTTTTTTTTACAAACGAGGTTCTTAACATTTATCGCTTTTTAGGATATTATGTTATTATCAAATATGAAAGAACCTTTTTGACATAGCATTTTGCACAACAATAAATGCTATACACATCTTACATATTTAGGAGGATTTAACAATGGCAACATATTATGCAGCAGTAGATATGGGCGCATCCAGTGGACGTCTGATTCTTGGACACATGGAAAACGGAAAGATGGAACTTGAAGAAATCCATCGTTTCGAAAATGGTATGGTTAAGAAAGACGGAGAACTCTGTTGGGAATTCGACCGAATTTTTACAGAAATCGTTGCTGGTCTTAAAAAATGTAAAGAAATCGGCAAGATTCCGGTAAGTATGGGTGTTGATACCTGGGGCGTTGACTTCGTTCTTCTTGACAAAGAAGACAAAGTACTTGGAAACACTGTAGGATATCGTGATCACCGTACAGAAGGCATGGATGAAGAAGTTTACAAATTCATTCCAGTAGAAGAACTGTATGCAAGAACTGGTATCCAGAAAGCTATTTACAATACTATTTATCAGCTTATGGCAGTTAAGACAAAACATCCTGAATATCTGGAAAAAGCAGAAACTCTGCTTCATGTACCGGATTATTTCCATTTCCTTCTGACAGGACAGAAGACTTGTGAATATACAGAAGCTACAACAGGACAGATGGTTAACGCTGAAACAAAAGACTGGGATTATGAGATCATTGACAAACTTGGATATCCAAGAAGAATTTTCCAGAAACTGATCATGCCTGGAACAGTAGTTGGACATCTGACAGAAGAACTTCAGAAAGAAGTTGGATTTGACCTGGAAGTAGTTGCACCTGCAACTCATGATACAGGATCCGCTGTTCTTGCAGTACCGGCAAACGATGATGACTTCATCTACATCAGCTCCGGAACATGGTCACTGATGGGTATCGAAAGAAAAACTCCGGACTGCTCCGCAAAGAGCTGTGAACTGAACTTCACAAACGAAGGTGGATACGAAGGACGTTTCCGTTACATCAAAAACATCATGGGTCTGTGGATGATCCAGTCTGTACGTCATGAAGTAAATGACAAATACAGCTTTGCAGAAATCTGCGCAATGGCAGAAGAAGCAAAAGACTTCCCGTCCAGAGTAAATGCAAATGATGAATGTTTCCTTTCTCCAGAAAATATGACAGAAGAAGTAAAAGACTACTGCCGTAGAACAGGACAGAAAGTTCCGGAAACAATGGGCGAGATCGCAACAGTTATCTACACCAGTCTTGCTGAATGCTATGCAAAAACAGCAAAAGAACTGGAAGAGATCACAGGAAGAACTTACAGCCGTATTCATGTAGTTGGCGGAGGCTCTAACGCTGGATACCTTAATGAACTGACAGCAAAAGCTACAGGAAAAGAAGTTCATGCTGGCCCTGGCGAAGCAACAGCAATTGGTAATATTACAGCACAGATGCTGAAAGCCGGAGATTTTAAATCCGTAGAAGAGGCTCGTACAACGATCCACGAGTCCTTCGGGATCAAAATTTATAAATAACAAATAGGAGGTTTTACTATGTTAGTAAACACAAAGGCAAAAGTTGGTGTATTTTCTATCGCATTAGGAGCATATCTTCCTCAGTTCCCATCACTGGTACCTGAGTTTGAAGCTCAGTATGAGGCATTCAAGAAGACAATTCCTGATACAGTAGAGATCATTGACGGAGGAATGGTAACAACAAAAGAACAGTCTATGGTAGCTGGAGATAAATTCCGTGCAGCTGATGTAGACATCGTTTTCCTTCAGATGCTGACTTATGCTACATCTTACAATATGCTTCCTGCAATCCGTGATCTGGATGTGCCAGTTGTTCTGGTTAACGTTCAGAAACTGAAAGCACTGGATTACGATCACACAGATATCGCTGCATGGCTTGGTGAAGGATATGCCTGCGGTGCTGTTGGTGAAGCTGTTGCTGACCTTGAAAGAGCAGGCAAGAGACACGCTGTTATCACAGGTGTTGTAGAAGGTGGAGATCCGGCTGTTCAGGCTGAGATTGAAGACTGGTGTAAAGCTGCTCAGGTCAGAAGAAGATTCCGTGATACTAACATAGCTCAGATCGGAAGACCATATCCGGGTATGATGGACCTTTACATCGATGAGACAAACCTGTACAACAGAATGTTCCTGTACACAAAACAGTTTGACTGGGAAAAAATGTGGGCTATCGCTGATGATATTACAGATGAAGAAGCAATCCGCGCAAAAGCTCAGGATATTCTTGATACATTCGATATCGAAGATGGCGGCACAATCGAAAAAGTATGGGATATGGCAAAATACGTTGTAGCATTTGAAAAATGGGTTAAAGATGAACACCTCAGCATGGTTGCTTCTCATTACGACGGATTTGCTCAGGGTAAAGCTGGTGTCCTTGACAGTATGCTGATTCCGGCATTTTCCATGCTGATCAAACAGGGTACAGCATGCGCTGTAGAAGGTGATATGAAAGTTGCCATGGCAATGAGTATCCTGAAGACAATTTCAGGTACAGGTCAGCTGTCAGAAATGTATTCCATCGACTTTAATGAGGACATCTGCATTATCGGACATTCCGGAAGTGGAGATGCTGATATTTCCGATAAGAAACCTACCATGAAGATCGTGCCGGTATTCCACGGTAAAACAGGCGGCGGATACCTGACACAGTTCTATCCATACACAGGTCCGGTTACCTATCTTGCAATCACACAGGATAAAGACGGACACTTCAAATTTGTTGTAGCAGAAGGTGTAAACGAAGAAGGACCTATCCTTTCCTTCGGTGATACAAACATGAGAACACGCTTTACATGTGGAGCAAGAGAGTTTGTTAACCGCTGGAGCGAAGCTGGCCCGACACATCATATGGCAGCAGCTACAGGAAGACATATCGATACAATTCTGAAGGTAGCAAAAATCTTCAATATTCCGGTTGATATCGTTACAAGATAATTTAAGCCATCTACTTTATACACATATTCATATTCAAAAAAAGAGATCGCATAAAGCGGTCTCTTTTTTTATTTTCTGTATAATGGAGGAATAGAATCAAGGGTTGCAGAATGCTTTCGGGCAGGTATACGAATTTCAACTTCTGTTCCCTGGCCAGGATTGCTGGTGTAACTGAGTCCATAATCAGAACCATACAGGATCTGAAGACGGCGGTGTGTATTGTACACTGCTATATTTGTGCCACCGGAGGAACTTGCACCTTCACCGGACAGGATCGTTGCAAGTTGCTCCGCAGCAATTCCGATTCCGTCATCAGATATCAGAAGAACAATGTCTGAATCTTCCATCCATCCGGTAAGAACAATAGTTCCTGTTTTATCAGCGGTTTCCAGAATGCCGTGCAGTACAGAATTCTCAATGATTGGCTGCAGAGTCAGCTTAGGAATCTGATATTCCATGAGTTCATCAGGAATGTCGGATACAAAGGTAATGCTGTCATGATAACGCATATTCTGTATCTGCAGGTAGATGGAAACGTGTTCTGCTTCTCTGTAAATCGTGCTGATGCTCTGTTTGCGGCTTAAAGTCAACTTATAAAAGCGGGAGAGACTCTGAACGGCGCGGGAAACTTCATCTGTCCGTCCCTGCTGCGCCAGCCAGTTGATCATATCCATGGTATTATAAAGAAAATGTGGATTGATCTGGGCCTGAAGAGAACGAAATTCAGCGATTCGAAGTTCTTCTGCAGCTTTAGCCTGATCAGTCATAAGCTGATCCATCTTACGCGTCATATAGTTGTAAGTATCAATAAGATCACCGATCTCATCATGGTATTCCGGACTGTCCATAGGACTTAAGGTTCCTTTACGTACCTTACTCATCTGATGTATGACAGAGGAGATTCGGTTCGTGATCGAGTGTGACATAAAATGTGCAAGAACCAGGGCGAATACCAGAAAACCAAGATACATCAGGACATACTGAACCATGATGGCATTACTCTGATGAATCAGTGGACCAGAAGGCAGGACAGTAACCATAAACCATTCGGGCTGTTTGATGTTATAGAAGCCGGCATACACGGTAGTATCCAAAATATTCCGTTCAATGAAGTTGTTGGAGGACATAAAAGATTCCTCAATTGTATCGTAATCCAACAGATAGATACCCGAAAGGGATATATCGGAGGATGCGACCACGGCATTTCGATCATTGATGATGTAAGAAACACTTCCGTCAATCGTCAGATTATCTTTCAACATATCTGAGAGATAATCTGAAGAACTGTAAAGGGCGATGTAAGCCTGACGGGCTTTTCCCTGATAATAAAAGGTCGTGGAAGTAATATATGCAAGATCTCCGTATTTTTTTTTCTCGCGTTCACCAAGATAGAAAGCAGGACAGAACAGGGAGGACTGCTGTGTACCCTGAAAGATACCGTACCAGTAGGTACCACGAGCTTTGCTCATAGGTGAAAAATAATCTTTCGTAAGATCATCACTGAAAAGTCGTACAGATTGCGGTGGAAAATCCATATAGATTTGTAAACCGGAGATCATATCAGAATCAATCAGATTTTCTACATATTCATGGAAATACTGTGCATCGTTTGTATCCAGAAACATCTGAAATGGTGAGTTAACAGGCTGGTGGAACAGAATCTGAAAAAATTCCTGATCAGTGATTCCGTCATGGGCATCAATGATCTGCTGTACAAGATCTTCTATGTAAGGAGCTGTCTGGGCGGAAGTATCCTGTTCCTGGCGGATCGTGTAGGAAACAACCATGTCATAAAGTTTTCCATAGAAGAAGCAGGCCATCATTACAACAGGTACAGTTGCAGTGAGCAGCAGTACAAGTGTAAATTTGTAACTCAACTTCATGTCACCATAAGACTGCCGGCATTTTTTTATAATATTATTCATTTCAAATTCTGCTCCCTGTATTCAGAAGGAGAAAGCCCACTGTATTTTTTGAAGCTCTTTCCAAAATAGTTACCGTCACTGTAGCCAACCCTGGAAGATATGTCTGTGATTTTAAAACGTGCATCTTTCAGAAGCTGTTTGGCTTTTTCCATACGATATTCTGTTATATACTGATTCAGCGTCTGCCCGGTCTCGCTTTTAAAGAATGTGCATACATACGAAGTAGAAAGAAACACATGGGAACTGATATCCTTTACAGAAAGAGTTTCGTTCATATAATTCTTACTGATGTAGTCTTTGATCAGAAAAATAGTCGGATTTTCCTGAGAAGTTGTTTCGGCTTTCGTGAAATATTCTTTTGTTTTGGTGATCAGGGTCTGATGAAGCTCCGGAAATGTGAAACAGTCATCAATTGTTTCGGCGATACTTTCAACATTTCCGGAACCGGCAATCTTCTGTTGGTGGCGGGCATCTTCTAGGCATAAAAAAAGTTTGTAATAAAGATCTTTGACCGGATTCTGCAGAAAACGATGATTTTTATAAAAAGTAGTATACAGTTTCTGAAGAATAGTTTCAGCGGAGATCTGATCCAGCCTGGATAATGCATCTGCAAAAGCCGCCGCCGGCGAGTCTGAAAAAATATTACTCTGTACATCCGGACTTTCGTCTGGCTGGGCAGAAGTCAGTAGCGTATTTTCTGGAAAAAAATAACTGCTCTGTAACAGAATAACAGCAGAAGTATAGGTCTGATAGGCTTTTGAAAGGCCGTATACTGTATCACCACATGCCATAGAATAATGTCCGATCTCTGCAAAATGACTGCAAAGGTAAGTATTCACTGACTGCAACTGTCTGCTGGCTGGCTCATTCTGTGAAAACAGAAAATAAACAAGATACTGCATTTTCTTTTCGAGATAAATGCATTTCATATGAAATGGTTCCAGAAAATCCTGGAATTCCTGATAAAAATCAGTCATGGATGGAATGGATGCATCCAGAAACAGATCCGTTTTTACGATAAAAGAAGTAAAGTAAGTGGATGCATTCATAGTAAGCCCAAGTTCAGATGAGAGCTGCTCTATGATCTGGCTGTTGCCTCCGTAGGGAAGAGTCAGCTGCAGTGCCAGACGGGAAGCAGTTTCCATTGAATGCAGTGTCTCGCCTCTGCGGGAATGGACTTTTTGGGTGTAAAGTTCACGGGCTTCGCGGATGGCAGTTTCGATTTCTGAAATAGAAAAAGGCTTTTCAATATAGTTGACTGCTTTTAATTTGATAGCCGCCTTCAGATATTCTTTATCTGAGTATCCGCTCATGAAGATCGGAACAGTATCAGGAAGAAACTTTTCCAGACGTTCCAGCATGGAAATACCATCCATGCGGGGCATACGCACATCACACAGAATGATTTCCGGCTTGCAGAGCCGTGCTGTTTCAAGACCGTGCACACCATCATCTGCCTGCAGGACTTCATCTATGCCAAGAGAAGCCCAGTCCAGCGAAGTGATCACACCAGTGCGGGTAAGCTCTTCATCATCTACGATCAGTAATTTCATATGATTCTCCTTAGTATTGGTGCAGTAAAGATTAAAGTTACCAAATCATTTTCAGAACCTTGTTACAGATATCAGCAGCACAGGGATGCTGAATTTCATTAAAAAGACGGTTTACCCGTGTCCGTTCAGATTTCCAGAAATCCTCTTTTGGAGAGAGGGCATCCAGAAAGTCATTGAATGTCTCAGGCTTCGGACCAGGGGTTACGTCATCATAATCAAAATTCATGCCGCGTCCGTCAAGGTACTGCTGACGGTCGTACGGAAGAAATATCATTGGTTTGTCAGTGAGAAGATAATCAATGTAAATACTGGAATAATCGGTGATCAGGCAGTCAAAGATATTCAGAATACCGGTGACATCTTCAGCCTGTTCATTTCCAAGAAAACGAATTCTTTTTCCAAGATATGGAGCAGCAGAACCCTGTTCGGCAACATGAGTCCGTATAAAAAGCAACATGTTCTTTTCATCAAGAAATGCCTCCAGCTGTTTCTGATCAAAATCTTTAAACGGAAACAGCTGAACCTGTCCATAATCGCGGAAAGTTGGGGCATAAAGCACAGTCTTTGTATATTCCGGAAGATCCGGAAACAGTTGGCCTAAAATTTCACGGCAGTCATTTTTTTGGAACAGTCCATCGTTTCGCGGCTGTCCCCAGACCTTGATTTTGTCTTCAGAAACAGCAAAACTTCTGGCCATAAGGGGAATCAGTTCATGAGAGGTTGTCAGGATACAGGTATAGTTTTCAGAGAAAATCTTTTTGAAATAAATACGTGCTGCTTTTTTGAGATTAGGATCCAGAAGAGCAATTTTTTTCAGTGGAACACCATGCCAGAGATTAATGATCAGTCTCTTTTTGTGAAGACCGGTCCCATAGGCAGGAAGCCCGGCAGATGTAAACCATACACCGGCTGACAGTGCCTGACGAATACCCTGTATACTTTCTGTTTCGATAAAATACTGTTTTCCATATTTAGAGGAAAGACTATTTCGAAGCTCCGGATCATTGATCACGAAAAGAGGGGTGATCTCCGGAAGATTTTCTTTTACGTATTCAAAAAGATAACGGGAATTATAATTGTAATGACTGTTATCTGTAGAAGAAAACAGCCAGATATGAGAATCTGGACGAATCTGTCCAAAATGCTCCAGGCATGCTGTGAACAGCAGATTTTTGGCTTTTCCCATGGTTGCTATGTCCTTTCCAGTTAAAATGATACAGTATCAGCGGTATTTCCAGAATCCATGTATGGCATAGGAAATAAAATACAGAATACAGCGCATGTGGCTGTAGCCCATATAACGATATACTTTATAAGTCATAATGGCAGATTTCTTTTTGTCTCCGGATTTGCTGGTTTTGCTCATACGATATTTAAGAAGCGGGCGGTCAATACCGGCAGCGGGACCGTATTTGCGCAAAATCTTAAGCCATGTAAGGTAGTCTTCGTGGCTGTCATCGTGTTCCATCGGGAATTCAGCAGCGACATCTCTCAACAGGAGAACAGAAGAACAGTTGATACTGTTATGTTTCAGAAGATCCCTGTAAGAGACTGTTTCCTTCACCGGGATATATTTGCCGGTAGGAGTTCCATCGTAGTTCATAAGTTCTCTTCCGGTAGAACAGAGTACACGACCTGTTTCGTGAAGAGTATCCAGCTGAATCTGCAGTTTGCCGTTTTCCCACCAGTCATCTGCGTCAAGGAATGCGACATACTGTCCGTGAGCTTCCTGAACCCCCCGGTTACGGGAGGCTGCAGCTCCAATATTATGTGGATTTTTCAGATAATGGAAATCTGGACGATTCCGGTAAACGGACAGTACTTCTGAAGTCTGGTCCGTGGAACCGTCGTCAATGACCAGCAGTTCCAGAGGAATATTCTGGCAGAAAACAGATTCCACTGCCTGTCGGATGGTAAAGCCACCATTATAGACGGGCATGATAACTGAAATCAGAGGTTTATTTGTTGTCATAAAAAGTTCCTTTCAGTTTTTGGACGAGATATCACCGGCAATTAAAGCCTCTACCTGGGCGGCTGAGGTACGGTTAATGCATTCGGCATCGATATGCAGTGGGAGAACTTTTCCTTCTGCGAATAACTGCATGCCGTGCAGGAGTCCGGCTTCTGAATCTTCGAGCAAAAGCCCGCCGTATTTTTTCAGAAAACTGTGACATCCGCTTACGTCGCAGGCCATTACAGGGATACCGAGTGTTGCCGCTTCCATAAGAACGATTCCCTGTCCTTCATAATAGGAAGAAAGAAGGAACAGATCACAGCGTTTCAGAATGGGCATAGGATTGGTGACTGCACGGATCAGGATAATATGATCGGATGCGCGCAGAGCCCTGGTATGAGCCAGTGTTTCATCGTAGAGATTACCAACACCGCCGATGATGATTAGCCAGGTGTCAGGGTGCTCCTTCCAGTATTGTTCAAAAGCATCCAGAAGTCGTTTGTGTCCCTTCTCAGGTGAAAAACGACCGATGCTGATAAATTTTGGAGCGTCAGAATCAAGTACAGACTGTAGTGTTTCCAGAGAAACATTGGATAGTGTATCTTCATTGAATGCAACGGGAGCAAGGCTTCGCTCCAGCACACTCTGATAATCGTGACAGTTGTGTATGGCCGTGATTCTGGAACGGTCAGCACCGAATTCACTGACAACAGGCTGGATAAGATCTTCACTCACCGGTACAATGTGATCATAGGTATGATATGCCTCTTTCAGAAGATAAGGGTTCATATTGCCTTTCAAGTGGACTTCCCTTGCCATATCATTGTGAATCCAGATACTTCGTGGGCATGGAGCCTCTTCAAGAAGTGAAGTTGTATAGGCTTCGTAGCCGTTATAATGAATTACACAGGCAAATTCAGTACTTCCGAAATGTTTTTTCCATTCGCGTCTGTAAGCGGTATGCAGTCTGTGTTCGGCCCAGGAACCGGTATGGCCTTTCAGTTTCAGAAGCTGGACAGCCATTGTCAGCAGATCCATATTCATTTCACTGGCCAGTGGATAGATCCCGACGCCTTCCGGGAGGCGTTCCATCCTTTCCGGGTGATCTTTTACGTACAGTGAACGGAAAGAAATAAAATAATTATAACGGGTAAGATCCAGTTCATGAAGCTGAGAATACAGGACAGTTGTGATACCGTTGAGATCCAGGTCTCCTGCATAAATCAGAATATTTTTTTTACCATTGCCATGATATTGGTACTTGCGGCAGCAGTCCTCATGAAGGAAGACCTGACGACAGATCTTTTCGGCACCGTGTCCGTCTTCATAGCTGGCATATTTTTGCATAAAAGCATTGTCCGGTGTGCCACCGGAGCAGTGTGCAAATGGAATGACCTCCTCTGCTTTTTCAGTATAATCAAAAGGATAGGAATCGATTGTTTCATACATACCACGGGAACTTTCATATTCCTTGCGGTCATAGGCAAAAAGTATGATTTTTTTGCCGGAGTTGGCATAATCATAAAACACGCTGGAATAATCCGTGATTAGCGTATCACAGACACTCAATCCCTCATAAGTATCCCAGGATGCCGGAAATGGCAGAATATGATGATAACCGGAAAAATCTTCCAGACCATGAAGGAACGGATGCAATTTAATAAGAAGAATCTCATCCTCATTCAGCTGGGAATCCCACAGAGAAAGATTTTGAGAGAGCGTTTGCATATATCCCTGATCGTCCAGAGCATTAAAATTACCACGGAAAGTCGGAAGGTAGGCAAGCAGTTTTTTGCCCTGCAGACCGACCTGCTCTTTTAAGTGGAGATTTGCCGGCTGACGAAAGATATCGTTACGTGGGTAACCCTCGCGAAGAACGGTTCCGCGGTACAGACTGTCCAGCATATAGGCTCCGGACATTTTTTCTTCCATAAACTGGTTTGGAAATACCAGATAGTCAGAATCCAGCAGATTCCGCTGTACATTTCCCATGGTTACCATCTCAGGACGATTGTCACGTCCCATCTTCTTAAGAGGCGTGCCATGCCAGGTATTCAGGTAAATCTGACCTTCCTTTTTTATAAAGCGTCCCGGGAACGAGGTATCATTCACAAGATAGCCGGCACGGCTGAGGGCGTGGTAATAAGCAACAGAACCGGTACGCACAAAATGAACTCCCTGAATGGAGTTCTTCTGGAGTTTCTCTTTTATTTCATTTTCAGAGTCACGATGGACAGACAGTACAAGTGTGAAACTGCGATAGGGTTCCTGACAGAGCTCTTTTAATAAGGAAAGAATATTACTCTCCAGAGCTTTGCCACTTCTGGATTCCAGCAGGATCATATGGGGATCCAGATTATTTTTTTCATAGAATGTATTGTAAAAAGGATACCAGCTGCCGTTTCGCAGTTTCTTTTTTACTTTGCCAAGAAAGCTCATTTTTGCACGAATTCCCTTCAGTAATAAATATATAGTAACTATAACAAATGCAAAAACTCATGTCAATGTCATGGAACGCTTGCTGTGAACAGTTACTAATGACAGTGCCTGTTTTGGGAAGATAACTGGAAAATATTACCCATTAACAGGAAAATATTTTACCCCGATTCGAAATATTTTCCTGTTTTGGATAGAAAGTTTTATTGTTATAATAATAACAGATTTAAGAAAAGGGAGGAAAGAGCCGTGTCTGAATATGTTCTTGAACTTAAAGGCATAACAAAGATTTTCCCGGGCGTTAAGGCACTGAACAATGTACAGTTCCAGTTAAAACCTGGCGAAGTTCACGCACTTATGGGTGAAAACGGTGCTGGTAAATCTACATTTATTAAAGTAATTACCGGTGTACATAAGGCAGAAGAAGGCGAGATGTTCTTAAATGGACAGAAGGTGGATTTCAAAGGACCGAAAGATGCACAGGCCGCAGGTATCGCAGCCGTATATCAGCATCCGACATCTTATCCGCATCTGACCGTTGCAGAAAATATTTTCATGGGACATGAGATCATCAAAAACAGAATGATCCAGTGGAAAGCCATGAACACAGAAGCAAACAAACTTCTGAAACAGCTGGATGCAGATTTTGATGCAACAGCAGAAATGGGTACCTTAAGTGTTGCTCAGCAGCAGATGGTAGAGATTGCAAAAGCAATGTCCACCAATGCAAGAATCATCATTCTTGATGAGCCTACTGCAGCACTGACAAGATCCGAATCCGAAAAACTTTACACACTGGTTGATAAATTAAAAGCTGACGGAGTTTCCATTATCTTCATTTCTCACCGTTTTGAGGATATGTATCGTCTGGCAAGCAGAGTTACTGTATTCCGTGATTCCCAGTATATTGGAACTTACGATGTAGATGGAATTACAAATGCAGATCTGATCAAAGCAATGGTTGGTCGTGAGATCAAAGACCTGTTCCCGAAACCGGAAGTGAAACTGGGAGATGAGATGCTCAAGGTTGAAAATCTTTCCAGAACAGGTTATTTCAAAGATGTATCTTTTAAAGTTCGTGCAGGCGAAATCCTTGGACTTACCGGTCTGGTAGGTGCAGGACGTACCGAAACCGTTGAAGCTGTCTGCGGTATCACACAGCCGGATTCCGGTAAGGTTTACCTCGAAGGTAAAGAAGTTCACATCAAAAAACCGTCCGATGCAATGGGAAAAGGTATCATTCTTCTTCCGGAAGACCGTCAGAAAGAAGGTCTGATCATGAGCTGGGGACTGGGAAGAAACGTAACACTTCCTACCATCAGCAAATATGCGAAGAGTGGTATCAATGATGAAAAGACAGAACGTGATCTTGCCAAAAAACTTCTTGAAGAAGTTGATACAAAGGCAGTTGATATCTTCCAGCCGGCAAGCTCTCTTTCCGGTGGTAACCAGCAGAAAGTTGTTGTTGCCAAGGCGTTAAGCCAGGAAATGAAAGTTGTTATCATGGATGAGCCTACCAAAGGTGTAGACGTAGGTGCAAAAGCTGAAATCTATGCGATCATGGGCGACCTTGCAAAGAAAGGTTATGCGATCATCCTGATTTCTTCTGAAATGCCAGAGATCCTTGGTATGGCAGACCGTATCGTTGTTATGTGCAACGGACGTAAGACCGGCGAGCTGAACCGTGGCGAAGCTACACAGGAAAGAATCCTTGAACTCGCAATGGAAAAAGGACATACAGGGGGTGCTGAATAATGGAAAAGAAATCAGTCATGAAGAAGATCACAGGCTCCCGTGAAGCACTGCTTGCAGTTGTCCTGATCGTTCTTTTTGTAATCATTACAGCAATCAACCCATCATTCCTGACTCCTAAGTCACTGATGGATATGCTGAAAAACAATGCAGTAACAATGGTAATGTCACTTGGTATGCTGTGTGTAATGCTTGTTGGCGGAATTGATATTTCTATCATGTCAACACTTGCACTTTCCGGTATGAGCATCGGTATGCTTCTGAAATATGAACATATCTCCAGCACATTCCTCGCATTCGTGATCGCAATTGCAATCGGTATCGTATGTGGAGCTGTTGTTGGTCTGATCATTTCCAGAGCAGATGTTCCTCCGATCATTGCAACCATGGGCTTTATGTATATCTACCGTGCACTTGGTTATCAGGTATCCCACGGTGGTGAATGGGCAAGTGCAGCAGCACTTGGCAACTTCAAGAATTTTGCAACAACAAAATTCCTCGGACTGAATGCAGTCATCTGGGTAATCATTGTATGTTATGTATTTTTCTTCTGGTTTATGAAATGGACCAGAACAGGACGTATGATCTATGCAGTAGGTAGTAACCCGAGTGCAGCAGAAGTATCTGGTATCAATGTAAAGAATATCAAACTTCTTGTTTATACGATCATGGGCCTTCTGGCAGGTCTTGGCGGAGCTCTTCAGGTTTCTGTATATGCATCTGCAATGCCTGACATGCAGTACGGCGGTGAAATGGATGTTATCGCAGCCTGCGTTATCGGTGGTGTAAGCATGAACGGTGGACGTGGTACCGTGATCGGTGCTTTACTTGGATCCCTGATCCTTGCAACAATCGCAAAAGCACTTCCGCTGATTCCATTCTTCAACCAGTTATGGCTGAATACCATCAAGGGTATTATCATCCTTGTCGTAGTAGTAATGAACGTAATCCTGCAGCGTATCGCTGATAAGAATGCACTGAAAGGAAGGGAGATGTAATCATGGCTGGAAAATCTGGAAGAAGTATTAATAATGTGCCGGAGAGCCCAGTGAAGAAAATGATCTTCTCCTGGGAGGGAATATTGGTCCTGCTGTTTATTGCAGTCAATATTTTCTGCGCAATGTTTTCTGAATATTATAACCTGAGCAGTCTGCTTCGTCAGATGCCGGTTTATCTGGCAGAGGTATTTATGATGCTGCCGATGGCATACATCCTGGTACTTGGCGAGATCGATATCTCCGTAGGTGCGATCGTTTGCCTTTCTGCAACAATGAGCTGTATCGTGTGCAACGCAAATGCACCATTTATCGTAGTTGTGATTACAGCGCTTGGCGTTGGTACCATCTGCGGAGCAGTTAACGGATTTATCCTTACAAAATTCCAGGAACTGCCTCCAATGATCGTAACACTGGCAACACAGATCATCTTCCGTGGTATCTCCGAGATCGTTCTTGGAAGCGGCGGTAGTATTTCTGCAAGCAACACCGATGGTTTCCGTGCAATCGGCGGAAAGATCGGAAATGTTCCATACATTCTGTTTCTCGTAGTAATCCTTTCTGTGATCTTTGCTGTTATCTTAGGCAAGAGCACATTCGGACGTCGTGTATATGCAATCGGTACAAACCGTCTGACAGCATATTACTCAGGTGTTCATGTACAGAAGATCCGTTTCATCATTTACACCATCATGGGTACAGTTTCCGGACTGTGTGCACTGTTCTTAGTTTCTTCTTCATACGGTGCAAATACAACAACCGGTAACGGATTTGAAATGGATGCCATCGCAATGGCAGTATTCGGAGGTATTTCCTCTACAGGTGGTAAAGGTAATATCGCAGGTGGATTTATTTCCGCATTCATCATCGTTTGCCTCCGTGTAGGTCTTGGTCAGAGAAACGTTAATGCACAGGTTATCCTGCTGATCATCGGTGTACTTCTGATCGCTGCAGTAGCTCTTCCGAACATCATCGGAAATGTTAAAAAAGCAGTAAGCATGAAGAAAAACTAAATATTTATTTAATAACGTAAGTGGCTGCTCTCTTGTAGCAGGGGAGCAGTTGCAAATAAAAACTATATTTCCAAGGGAGGAAAACAAAATGAACAAAAAAATTATCAGCGCACTTCTTTGCGGAGCAATGGTACTTAGCTGTGCAGCACCTGTAATGGCAGCTGACAAAGCCGGAGACGGACAGAAAATCGCACTGGTTGGAAAATCAGCAGGTAACGCATTCTTCGAAATCGCTGCAAAAGCATTCAAAGAAACAGCAGAAGCTGAAGGTGCAACTGTAGATGTTGTTTATCCGGAAGCTGCAACAGCAGATGCTCAGATCAAAGTTCTTGACAACCTGATCTCTCAGCAGCCAGATGCAATCTGCATCTCCGCAAATGACGTTAACGCTCTTCAGGCTAAACTGGAAGAAGCTATGGACGCTGGAATCAAAGTATCTTCTTTCGACTCCGCTCCGAATAAAGACAGCCGTCAGGTATTCGTAAACCAGGCTGGTACACAGGCAGTTGGACAGGCTCTTATGGATGCAGTTCTTGATATCTCCGGTGGAGAAGGACAGTTCGCTATCCTTTCTGCAACATCTCAGTCTGCAAACCAGAACGCTTGGATCGACGCTATGAAATCCATCATGGAAGGCGATGAGAAATACAGCAAACTGGAACTTGTAGAAGTAGCTTATGGTGATGACGAACCTCAGAAATCTACAGACCAGACAGCAGCTCTTCTTCAGAACTACCCAGATCTGAAAGTTATCTGCGCACCTACAACAGTTGGTATTGCTGCAGCTGCTAAATACCTTCAGGACAACGAATCTGCTTGCAAACTGACAGGTCTTGGACTTCCTTCTGAAATGCAGGAGTACACAGGTGATGACGATGCACATTCCTGCCCATACTTCTATCTGTGGGATATGGAAGGCCTTGGAAAACTTTCCGCATATGCAACAATGGCACTTGTAAAAGGTGACATCACTGGTGCAGAAGATGAAACATTCACAGCTGGCGATATGGGTGAATTCACAATCACAAAAGCTGATGATGAAGGAACAGAAATCGTTCTTGGTGAGCCACTTCAGTTCACACCAGACAACGTAGCTGACTACGCTAAACTGTACTAATCAGCACGCTTGGAGAAGCAAAAGTTTTTCTGAATATGATAAATCCTTAAAAGACAGGGCGGAGCCGAAAGGCTTCGCTCTGTTTTTGTGTACTTTTTTGTCATATTGCTTTATACTGTCTGAGCATGGTAGAATAAAAGAAATAAGTTACCGGAGCAAAATTATAGCAGTGAAGAAAGCGGGAGTAACAGATGCAGCAGGCTTTATTGGATCATTTAAGAGTTGTAACAGAAGAAGAACAGAGAATCCTGGATGGGGTTGCAGAGGTAGATAAGGACCTTTATACATCTGGGAAGGATTTCACGGTGGACAGTGCGAAAATGCTCAGTGAGGGCAAACTGATCGCTGTACGTACCCATACACGATTTGTGCATTTTCCATCGCACAGGCATAATTATATTGAGGTGCTTTATGTCTGCCAGGGACAGCTTACAAATATTATAGGTGGCAAAGAAGTCGTGATCCATGCAGGCGAACTGTTGTTTTTGAACCAGTATACGAGACATGAGATTCTGCCGGCGGGGGAAGAAGATATTGCAATCAACTTTATGATCCTTCCAGAGTTTTTTGATGTGGCCTATACGATGGCGGGGAATAATAATGTCCTTGCGGATTTTCTGGTCAATGTACTCAGACAGGATGAAGAGCGGGGAGAGTACCTGCATTTTAAGGTCGCAGAGGTGCTGCAGATCCAGAATCTCCTGGAGAATATGATCTATTCGCTTGTGACAGGGAAAGGAGATCAGAATCGGATTAACCAGACAACAATGGGACTGATCTTTCTTTATCTTCTGGAATCTGTGCAGTATGCAGAAATGCGCCTGCCAAATCAATATGAGAACATGATCATAATGACAACGTTGGATTATATTGAACAGCAGTACAAAACGGCAACACTTACAGAACTCTGCGAAAAATTGCATTTGCCGATGCATATGCTGAGTAAGATGATCCGGAAAAATACGGGATTTAATTTCAAAGAACTGCTTCAGCGCAAACGTCTGAACAAAGCTGTGGAACTGATGTGCGAGACAGATCTTCCGATCAGTGACATCATTGCAGCGGTTGGTTATGAGAATGGCAGTTATTTTCACCGGGTATTTAAAGAACGCTACCATACGACACCGAGAGCGTTCCGTGTGGCAAATGGAAAAGAAGAACGGGTGAGATTATAAAAAAGGGGCATTGCAGATGTAATAATAACATACATTTGTAATGTCCCTTTAGATTTTATTTTATCATTTGTGTCAGACAAGAACTGTCCACAGATTATGTAGAACATGAATGCAGAGAAGATGCTGTTCTGAACAGTTACCGGAGAAGTCCTCTTTTGTGTCCTGTTCTTTTGTACATATTCTAAAATCTGTGGTCAGTATATCACATGGTCAGGTTTTTGAAAAGCTCGATATCTGACGCTTTTACTTTGAGATTTGTCTCAATCACTTTTCCTTCAGCTGTTGTGATTTTGATCTCAATCAGTGTATCTTCTTTGACAGCTGTGCTGGCTGCCTGAAGAAACTTCGGGAATTTCGGATGATTCTGGGTAAAGGTTGCCCAGGAATTTTTTAACTGCATTAAATTTCCAAGATTCATGTGTTGTGCCTCCTAATTCTGAAAATGAATCTGCTCACCCTGAATGACCGGATAACAGATTAAAGTAGTTCCATCCAGATTTTCTCTGTGCATATCAACAGCACTGATCTGGTGGTTTTCGTAAGTTGTATAATAGTAAATTCCTTTTGTTGCGTTACAGCAGGATGTATAGAGTGTGATTTCATATTTTCCCTCAGTAACCTCGCAACAGCCCCTCTGCTGGTCAACGGAGCCAAGAATATGGAAAAACTGGCTGATGCTTTCTGTTTCAGAATCTCCGGAGATGGAATTCATCTTTGTGAAAGCAACACGTGCAAAACGGGAAGCTGAAGACAGATCCCCCGGAAGTCCGAGGGCACCCATTCCGCGGCTGTAGGCAGTAAGAGTCAGATCATCTGCAAAAGTATTTACGGGCTGTTTTGAAGAAATGTGCATATAATTATTCAACTGGAACATCTGCTGTGGAAAAGGTGGGTTATTTGTGAGTACACCGACCGGATTATCGTAGATATGCAGACCGTCTGCGATGGATTCTACTGTAATAGATGCAGTTTCATCAGAGATGATCCAGTGAAGCTGCGCCAGAGGAAACTGTTCGCTGAATGGAGTATTGACCAGATTCATGTGGGAAAGAAGTGTGCGAACTTCCGCGACAGAAGCACACTGGCTTAAGATCCACGGGATGAATTCGAATTGGGCAACATTGGTTACATCCGGTTTTACATTGGCATAAGCAGCATTTCCAACGAAATTCAGTCCTGCCATGCCAACACCTTTTTCATTGATGGCATCATAATATAATGGATAACCTCCGGCTACATGAGCCATGCCGATGATCGCATAGTGCGTTTGTTTTGTACCGGCATGCCGGAAAGAAAATGGATAATTCCTTGGAGTGATCGTAATCTGATCGCCGTAAGAAAATTCGTAGTCCAGTGTTCTTCCAAAATAAAAATCTTTTGTTTTATAAGTTGCAGCTGTACACATAAGCATTCCTCCTTAGAAATCGAAGTCTGCGTAATCTTCCGGCAGGAAGCGGTGGTAAATGATATGGCAGCCTTCGTCTTTGAAACAATAGTAATAAGTGTCTTCTGGTTTATCAGCAAAACGGATCAGACGGTCAAATTCGTCGTTGTTTATTTCTTCTGTGATAATGTTCTGTGAATAAGTATGGAACAGATCCAGAATTTCATTCATCGTGCAGTCGTGTTTTGCTACTAATTCCACAAGACTTTTGATGAATTCGTTTGGTGCGGTGTTATCATGCACATAGACGGTTCCTTCTTTTGGGATGTGAAAACAGAAACGATCTCCTTTGTGAGAGATTTCGATCTGTCCAAGCTTTTCTGTGATGGATGTCGGTAAGGCATTCAGGCGGGCCTGCATCTCGTCTGCATTGTCTGTGGCAGAGAAAAAATGATTCAGGGAAGAAAGCGGATAGTACAGACGGATATCTTCTTTAAAGAAACCGAGTTTCGCCTGTTCTTCCTTGATGATGTCGATCAGATTTCGTTCAAGTTTATCATAGCCCATGTCGGGAAACCTCCTTTATATAAGATGGATTAGTTTGCAATATGCATTCGGCCAGAATCGAAATGGTCGTAAGCAGTAAGTTAAATAACTGCAACATATTGTAGCAGATTCATACATAAAATACCAGAGTCGTTCGGAAAAAATAGAATGGACAGATTCGACAAAATGTTACAAAAAAAGCTCGTTGACAGTACCAGGGCAGTGGGATATCATAGAACAAAAGAGGTAACTGTTTACAGAGACTCAAAATTTGACATATAGGGGAAATCATCATGTTAGTTTTAGTATATCACAAATGCAGCACCTGCCAGAAAGCCCTAAAATGGCTTGATGAACACAAGATTTTTTTCGAGGAGCGCCCGATCATAGAGGAAAATCCTACATATGAAGAATTGAAAGAATGGTATGAAAAAAGTGGAATGCCACTTAAGAAATTTTTTAACACCAGTGGCATGCTCTACAAGCAGATGAACCTCAAGGATAAACTTCCGGAGATGTCAGAGGATGAACAGCTGAAATTACTGGCAACAGATGGCATGCTTGTCAAACGCCCGCTTGTAGTAGGTGAAGATTTCGTCCTTACAGGATTTCGCGAGAAAGAGTGGGAAGAGAAGATTCGGGGCTAGACGACAATTTTATACTGTGAAATTTTTGCTTACGAAAGTTTTGTTGATTTATCTCTATTTATCTATTGTATTTTAGGGTATATTCGTGTAAAATAGAATACAATTTAGTCTAGTAACGCATGAATGCGTGAATTCTGGCGAAGCTGTAAATGCATCGGCCGGAAATCCTTTGTAGAATAGAAATAGAGATGGAGGAAGAGAGCAAATGGCAGATCATGAGATGTTGAATCTTGAAGAGATGGGCAATTTGAAAGACAGCATGGAATTGCTTGGGGAAGAACTGATGAATGGTCACCGGATCAACCCGAATCTGTATGTAGAATATGATGTAAAAAGAGGCCTGCGTGACTCCGCAGGTAAAGGTGTCCTGACAGGGCTTACCGAGATTTCAGATGTAACAGGTTACGATCTTATTAATGGACGTAAGATCCCGGCACATGGAAGACTGTATTATCAGGGATATAATGTAAATGATATCGTAGATGGTCTTAAGGGACGTAAATTTGGTTTTGAAGAAACCATCTATCTGCTTCTGTTCGGAAGACTTCCGTCAGATAAAGATATGGAAATATTCAAAAATATCATGGAAAACTTTGAAACTCTGTCCGGACGTTTTGTGCGTGACGTTGTTATGAAAGCTTCCAACGGTGATATCATGAATGCAATGCAGAGATGTATTCTCACTCTGTACACCTATGATTCCAAACCAGAAGATATTTCTGCGGAAAATGTTCTTCGCCAGAGCATTGAAATGATCGCAAAACTGCCTTTGATTGCAGTATATTCCTATCATTCCTACAGACATTTCCGTCGTGATGAGACTTTGTTTATCCGTAATCCACAGAAAGGGCTTTCCCTTGCAGAAAACATCCTTCTGATGCTTCGACCGGATGGCAAATACACAGAACTGGAGGCGAAAGTACTTGATATTGCCCTGATTCTTCATGCAGAGCATGGTGGTGGTAACAACTCTACTTTTACGACACACGTAGTTACTTCTTCCGGAACAGATACTTATTCTTCTATTGCAGCATCTATCGGTTCGCTCAAAGGACCTCGTCATGGTGGTGCAAACCTTAAGGTACAGAACATGTTTGAGGATATCGAGGCGAATGTCAAAGACTGGACAGATGAGAAAGAGGTAGAAGCATATCTCCGCAAGATTCTGAATAAAGAAGCATTCGATCATACCGGTCTGATCTATGGTATGGGACATGCTGTTTATACACTTTCTGATCCGCGTGAAGTAATCCTGAAACGTTTTGCCAGAGACCTTGCACAGGAGAAGGGAATGATGAAAGAATTTGCCCTTTACGAACTGGTAGAACGTCTGGCAGGAAGAATGGTCATGGAACAGCGGAGACTTTTCAAAAATGTCTGCGCAAACGTAGACTTTTACAGTGGTTTCGTATATACTATGCTTGGAATCCCCAAAGAGCTGTTTACACCAATTTTCGCAATTGCACGTATTCCGGGATGGAGCGCACATCGTCTTGAGGAAATCCTCAATGCGAGCAAGATTATCCGTCCGGCATATAAATATGTGGGACATCATGCAAACTTCGTTCCGTTTGAAGAAAGAGAGCCGGAGGAAGGCTGCGAAGAAGTATTGCGGGATCTCGAAAAGGAATCCCCAGAACAGCCGGAAGAACAGGCAGAAACTATAGAAAAAGAGGCACCGCAGGATTCGACAGAGTGCCCTGAGGAGAAGAAATAAATGAAACAGGTTATTTTAACTGGTGACCGTCCTACCGGAAGACTTCATGTAGGACATTATGTAGGCTCACTGAAAGAACGTGTTAAACTTCAGAATTCCGGTGATTATGATGAAGTTTATATTATGATTGCAGATGCGCAGGCGCTGACAGACAATGCGGAACATCCGGAAAAAGTACGTCAGAATATCATTCAGGTTGCATTGGATTATCTGGCATGCGGGATCGATCCGGCAAAATCTACAATCTTTATTCAGTCTATGGTACCGGAACTGACAGAACTGACTTTTTATTATATGAACCTTGTTACGGTTGCACGTGTGCAGCGTAACCCTACCGTTAAAGCTGAAATTCAGATGCGTAACTTTGAGGCAAGCATTCCGGTTGGTTTCTTCTGTTATCCAATCAGCCAGGCAGCAGATATCACAGCTTTTCGTGCAACTCATGTGCCGGTTGGCGAGGATCAGCTTCCAATGCTTGAACAGTGTAAGGAGATCGTACACAAATTTAATACAGTATATGGCGAAACTCTTACCGATCCAAAGATTGTCCTGCCATCCAATAAGGCATGCTTACGTCTGCCTGGTATTGACGGCAAAGCCAAAATGAGTAAATCTCTTGGCAACTGCATTTATCTTTCTGATGAGGAAGCGGATGTTAAGAAGAAGATCATGTCCATGTTTACGGATCCGAATCATCTTCGTGTCCAGGATCCTGGTCGTGTAGAAGGTAACCCGGTATTTATTTACCTGGAAGCATTCTGCAAACCGGAATATTTCCCGGAATTCCTTCCAGAATATCAGAATCTCGAAGAACTTGAAGATCATTACCGCAGAGGCGGTCTTGGTGATGTTAAGGTTAAGAAATTCCTGAATAATGTTATGCAGGCAGAACTTGGACCAATCCGTGCAAGAAGAAAAGAATGGGAACAGCGTATTCCGGATGTTATGGATATTCTCAAAGAAGGCAGCAGAGTAGCAGAAGCCAAGGCAGCTGAGACACTGAATGATGTCAAAGCATCTATGAGAATCAACTACTTTGACAGTGATCAGTCTGATATGTATCAGAAATAAAAAGCATTAAATTATAGCAACTGTTTTGGAGAAATCTGAAACAGTTGTTTTTTTGTGCGTTTTAAATCTGATAGAAAAAAATGTGTGTTGTTTTTTGTGGGTTTCTTTTTGAAAATCAGTTGTTTTTTGCAGAGTTTAAATAAGATAACCTTGACATCAGGAAAGTTAAATAGTAAAATTATAACTATTAGATAGTCGGTATTATATGAGGTATTTGACGATAGATGAGATTATGAAAGTGAGGAGCTATCAATGGCAAATGAACATAACGATCAGATCAGAATCGTGCAGGAGACGGTAGCAGGTAAGGAAATTACTTTTGCCCATGTAATGGGTGGCCCGGCTCCGATCATATATCAGAAACTTGGACTGAACCCACAGGTGGATTACCGTTCATCTGCAATCGGAATCATGAACATGACACCATCTGAATCAGCAGTTATCGCATCCGATATTGCAGTAAAGAGCGGTAACGTTTATCTTGGATTTGCGGATCGTTTCACAGGAACCATGATCATCACAGGAGAAATCTCTGATGTTATGTCTGCAATGACAGAAGTTGTGGATTATTTCCGTGATACACTGGGATATGTAGTCTGCAACATCACCAAAAGATAGGAAGTAAAACATGGAAGAACGTATAACGAGAGAAGAACTTCTCGAGAGACTGTTTCATGATGATTATGAGAATCTGAAAGGAAGGAAGCTTCGTCTGACGCGTGTACGGGTTCCGGGTAAGTCTCTTGATTTTGCACATGTAATCACTCCTTCAGATCCGGCTGTTTATCAGAACCTGGCACTCAACATTGGTGTTCACGAAGGAGAAGATCATACAGGTGAATCCATTGGTATTATGCGCGTTACGCCATGGGAGGCCATTGTGGTTGCAACAGATGTTGCAGTGAAGGCGGCAGATGTTCAGGTAGGATTTATGGATCGTTTCAGTGGAGCACTGATTATACTTGGCGGTTTATCGCAGGTGATGACTGCAGTAGAAGAAGTTGTGAAATTTTTTCGTGATGAGCTGCATTTCGATGTATGTGAGATTCACAAAAGCTGATAACAGGACAGGATAAAGAATGAAAAAAGTTTTCTTAATGGGGCGAAGTGAAGCTGGTAAGACTTCTTTGACACAGGCGTTGAAGGGTGAAGAATTACATTATCACAAAACCCAGTATACAAATTCAAATGAAGATACGATCGATTCACCGGGAGAATACGCAGAATCCAAGCATTTCAGCGTCGGACTGGCGTGTTTTTCTTTTGAGGCAGATGTTGTTGCAATCGTGCAGGCGGCAGATGAACCATTCAACTTATTCAGTGATGGCAGCAGATGTTTCCTTTTGAGACCGCTGATCGGTATTATTACAAAGGTTGATTCTCCATATGCTAATTTACCAATGGTTCGTCAGTGGATGCAGAATATGGGATGTGAGCATATTTTTGAGGTGAATAATGTTACACGTGAAGGTATTCCTGAATTGATGGCGTATCTTCAGGATGATCTTCCGAAGCTGACACTTGAACAGGCTAAGTTTAAGCAGAGCCTTGGGCTGAACGAATGGCAGCCATTGCCGGAAGGTGTGGAATATCCGAAAGATATTCGATAAGACATGACAGAGAGACATACAGAGATGTGTGTCTTTTTTTTATGTAATAATGGAAAATTACTCCGTAATGTTCCTATTACATAAAAACGCTCTGCGAGGATGCGACCAGATGCAGATGGAATATGTCTGCTACCTGGTAGAAAAATGAAAAGAATGAAAAGTTTTCAGAAATGAAACATAAAACATGGTAATAAACATCAAAAATGAATAATAAAAAGATGCAAAACATAGAAAAAATATACGTATAGCACAAAAATATTGACTGTATTTCTGAAAAATGATATGTTTTAAATGAAAAATGAAACAAAGATTGAAAGAAAAATGAAATCATAAAGGGGGTAATGAGATGGTAAAAGTCGGGATTATAGGATGTGGAAAGATTGCACAGGTTCGTCATATTCCGGAATATCTGGATAATCCGAATGCAAAGCTGACTGGCCTTTATGATCTGAATCTGCAGCGGGCAAAAGAACTTGCTGAAAAATATGACTGTAAGTCTTATGAAAGCGTTGAGGAGATGCTGGCAGATCCGGAAATTGATGCAGTCAGTGTATGTGTGGCAAATCATGTGCATGCTGAAATTACGATTGCAGCATTAAAAGCCGGAAAACATGTACTTTGTGAAAAACCGATGGCAACAAAATTAAAAGACTGCCAGATGATGGTGGATACAGCAGAGCAGATGAGCAAAAAACTTATGATCGGTCAGAATCAGAGATTTGCAAAAGCCCATGCAGAAGCAAAAAAACTCATCGAGCGTGGAGATATCGGAAGCGTTCTTACTTTCAAAACAACATTCGGACATGGCGGTCCGGAAACATGGAGTGTAGATGCTGGTCCGCAAAACTGGTTCTTTGATAAGAAGAGAGCTGCAATGGGAGCAATGGCAGATCTTGGAGTACATAAGACAGACCTGATCCAGTACCTGCTTAATGATACAGTAGAGGAAACAACTGCAAAAGTTACGACTCTGGATAAGAAAGACAGTAATGGAAACCTGATTGGAGTAGATGACAATGCCATCTGTATTTACAAAATGAAGAGCGGAATCATCGGAACGATGACAGCCAGCTGGACGTATTATGGTGAGGAGGATAATTCCACGATCATCTATGGAACAGAAGGAATGCTCAAGATTTATCATGACCCGAAATATTGTATCGAACTGATCCGCAAAGATGGAGGAAAAGTGTTCTACGATATTGATCAGATTCAGACAAATGATAATCAGACAAAATCAGGAATCATTGATGCCTTTGTAGAATCTGTAGAAAATGATACAGAACCGGCTGTTCCGGGGAAAAGCGTACTCAGTGCAATGAAAGCAATTTTCGGAAGTCTGAAATCAAGCGAACTTGGAAGAACCGTTCGCGTAGATGAGGAGGAATTAGAGTGAAGATAGGGTTAGTCAGTGCAATACTGGAAGATTATGATTTCAAAAAAATGATCGATACGGTTTCAGAGATTGGCTATGAATGTGTGGAAGTTGCCTGCTGGCCGAAAGCCAAAGCAGAGCGCAGATATGCAGGAGTCAGCCACATCGACGTGGCAAATCTGGGAGACAAAGAAGCAGAAGAAATTCTTTCTTATTGCAAAGAGAAGAATGTGGAGATTTCTTCTCTGGCATTTTATCCGAATACCATGGATGGAAATCTGGAAAAAAGAGCTGCCAATATTGAACACTTATACAAAGTAATCGATGCAAGCAAAAAACTTGGAATTAACCTTGTTACAACCTTTATCGGAAGAGATCAGACAAAGACAGTAGAAGAAAATCTGGAACTGGTAAAAAAAATCTGGATTCCGATCGTGCGTTACGCAGAGGAAAAGAAAGTTCGTATTGCAATCGAAAACTGCCCGATGCTCTTTGACGGAGATCAGTGGCCAGGTGGACAGAACCTGATGACAACACCGGTAATCTGGAGAAAAGTCTTTGATATTCTTGACAGTGATTATATCGGAATCAATTATGATCCATCTCATTTTGTATGGCAGATGATTGATTACATCCAGCCGCTTTACGAGTTTAGAGATAAAATCTTCCATGTACATTACAAAGACATTAAACTTTTCAAAGAAAAACTGAAAGAGTGTGGAACAATGGCATATCCACTTCAGTACATGAAACCAAAGCTTCCGGGACTGGGAGATGTGGATTGGGGCAAATATGTGTCTGCATTAACAGACATTGGATTTGAAGGATATACCTGTATTGAAATTGAAGATAAATCTTTCGAAGGTTCCGAAGAAAGAGTTCTGGACAGCTTGAAACTTTCTCTGAGATATATGAGACAGTTTGTAATCTGAGAAGTTGCTCTGAATAATTGAATTATTAAATAAAATGCTGAAATAATGCGGGGGAAAACCGCTTATTAAAAACAAACATATTCCAAAAGGAGGAAATGAATTATGAAGAAAACAGTAGTTTGCATGCTGATCGCAGCTATGACAATGGGTAGTATGGTTACTCCAGTATTTGCGGACGGAGAAGGAGATGCTACACACATTTATGTACTGACAGCTCCGGAAGATCATGGCTGGACTGGTTCCGTAGCAACATTCGCAAAAGAAAAAATCGAAGAAGTAAATGACGCAGGAACTTACAGTGCAGAGCTGATCACATCTGCAGATGCAGCAGAACAGATTGTCAACATCGAAGATATCATCGCAGCTGGTGAAGACAACATCGCTGTTGTTATTCAGCCAATCGATGATACTGTTCAGTCTGCAATCCAGCAGCTGGTTGACGCTGAGATCCCATATGTAGCTTTTGACCGAATCATTGAAGGCGTAGCTGACAGTGCAGTATCCAACGTAAAAGGTGACAACGAAGGTATCGGTGCAGCATGTGCGGCTTACTATACAGAGCAGGGATTAAAACCTGGTGATGCAGTTTATGTATACGAAGGAGATACTTCTTCTGTAACAACTCTCCGTGATGAAGGATTCACAAAGTACCTTACCGGAGAACTGGAATACGATGGAAAAACAATTGCAGACGATGCAAAATGGTCTGAAGACGATCTGAAATCTATCACATATTCAGGTGCTATGAACTGGAGCCGTTCTGATACAAAGACAGCCTATGAATCTCTGCTCGGAGATGCATCCAACGCAGATATCAAATGGTTCTATGCAGAAGACGATGAACTTGCAATGGGTATCCTTGAAGCTCTTCAGGGCGGCGGAATCGACGATGCAACAAAAGAAAAATTCCTCGGAAATGCACCTTATCTGACAGGCTGTGGCGGACTGGATGAGCTTTATGCAGTACTTCGTGGTGAATCCTTCACAGATATCGCAGATCAGTTTGGTGGTATTGTATCTGTAACTTACAGTCCTGCAATGATCCAGACAGCAATCCAGGATATGGTTGATTATCTGGATGGAAAAGATGTAGAACAGGATCACGTAATTGCCTGCGAAATCGTAAATAAGGACAACGTAAAAGATTATCCTTCTTTCTAAATCGAGTAATTTTCGTGATATAATTCTTTTTAATAAGACAGAAATGGCGAAGGGAACTGTAAAGTTCCCTTCTGTCAGATAATTAAATGAATGCGTATCAGAGCAATGTATCAAAAAGCCCGGTAACTCGGGCGGGGAGGCGAGAATTATGAGTTTGCTGCAGATGAAGAACATCTGTAAGTCCTTCAGTGGGGTTCCGGTACTGAAAAATGTACAGCTTACAGTAGAAAAAGGAGAGGTGCATGCACTTCTTGGAGAAAATGGAGCGGGAAAATCAACACTTATGAATGTTTTGACAGGTGTATTTCCGCGTGATAAAGGCGAGATAGAATTTGATGGTAAGGAACTGAAAAATATTACAATAAAGCAGTCTGAAAACCTGGGAATAGCTTTTGTTCATCAGGAACTAAATCTGTTTAATGATCTGAAAGTATATGAAAATATTTTTCTTCAGAAAGAATATACGACTAAATTTGGATGTCTTGATAAGAAAAAAATGATTCAGGAGGCAGAGAGACTGTTCCAGGAACTGGGAGTGGATATTGATCCTACGCAGCAGGTTTCTAAACTGAAAACCAGTCAGAAACAGTTACTTGAAATATCAAAAGCACTGTTTTTTAAAGCAAAACTTCTGATTTTGGATGAGCCAACAACATCATTAAACAATGATGAGGTGGCACATCTGTTTGACATTGTCAATAATTTGAAGAAAAAGGGAACTTCCTTTATCTTTATTTCACATAAAATGCCGGAGATTTTCCGTCTGTCAGACCGATATACCGTATTCCGAAATGGAGAATTTATAGGTGCCGGAAATATAAAGGATACTACACCAGAAGATGTTACACGTATGATGGTTGGAGAGAAATATTCGGATCAGGATGTATATGAAAAAAGGTCGTTGGGTGATATAATCCTGGAACTGAAGGATTTCAGTGGAGAAGGTTTTCGCAATATCAATCTGGCAGTAAAAAAAGGCAGTATTGTTGGACTGACCGGCCTTCAGGGTGCCGGAAGCAGTGAACTGATGCAGTGTATGTTTGGTGTAACAAGAGCATACAGCGGCGAGATGCGGGCAATGGGCAAAGTTATGCGGGATCACTCTATTCATACAGCTATGAAAGATCAGATTGCGATGCTTGCTTCGAACAGAAAAGAAAATTCTGTGATTCCAGATATGAATATTCTGGAAAATATGTATCTGTCAGAACATACTCTTTCTGCATGGAAACCAGCTATTTCAAAAAAGAAAGAAATAGAGAGATATAAAAAATATAAAGAGATGCTGAATATAAAGGCAAATTCCTGCGAAGATTTAATTACATCATTAAGTGGTGGAAATCAGCAAAAAGTTTTTCTTGCACGTTGGCTGAATACAGATGCAGAAATTCTTCTTCTGGACAACCCGACACAGGGAATCGATGTAGGAGCAAAAGCAGAAATTTACAAACTGATCCTGGAACTTGCAAAACAGGGAAAAACAATTCTGATCAATACTTTAGAAATACCGGAGATCCAGAAAGTTGCCGATTACTGTGCAGTATTTTATAACGGTGAGATCATTAAAGTTCTGGAACATCAGGAAATTGATGAGATGACAGTCATGATGTATTCAACAAATGCGGCGCAGGCAGAGGAGGGAAAATAAGATGAGTAAAAAGAATACAGCAGTTCCTGGACGTATCGCAGGATTTTTGGGAGAAAATAGTTATATCATTGTTTTTGTGGCAATTTTTATCGTATATGCACTGACAACAAACGGACTGACCTGGAGCGGTATGATGAATGTATTTCGTCATTCTGCAGTAATTGGCATCATCGGATTGGGCATGGGACTGATCTGCATCACCGGTGAGATCGATCTTTCTGTTGGTTCCATGCTGGCTTTAGATGGTGGATTTTCTGTCATTATCTTTAACATGACAAACAGCATTATCCTCACATTTTTATTTGCAGTTCTGTTTGGCGCATTCTGCGGACTGATCAATGGCGTGATGGTAGGATGGATCCAGATGCCAGCATTTATCGTTACACTGGCAACGATGCTGATTTATCGTTCTTTTGCACAGTATTTCTGCCAGCATGTGGATAAAGCACTGATCGGGGGAGGAAGTTCTGTGTACAAGATGGCAAACAGCCAGTCCTCTTATCAGACACTTTATAATTTTGGTAATGGAAAAGTATCTACGATTCCGATCGTTGGTCTGATCCTTATTATCATGACACTTGTTTTTGTATATATCACAACAAGTACAAAATATGGCAAAAAAGTATATGCAGTAGGAAGTAACATGAAAGGTGCACAGATGGCGGGAATCAATACCGCGGTTGTGAAAATTTCTGTATTTGTGATCGCGGGTGCACTTGTTGGAATCGGTGCTTTTCTCTGGATTGCAATGAATGCTTCTGCTGACCCGGCAACGACAGGAAACAGTTATGAGATGTATGCTATCGCAGCAGCAGTCCTTGGTGGAATCAGTATGTCGGGTGGAAAAGGAAAATGTCTGGGAATTCTGTTTGGTGCAATGTCCTATACGATTATTGATAAAATTATTGTGTCCCTTAAAATGGACTCTCTTATTAACAACGCGATTAAAGGAATTATTCTGTTGATCGTCATCATGGTGCAGATTGTAGGTCCGCAGATCAAACAGAAATTCAAGAAGACAGAGTAGAAATACAGGAACATAAATATCTCTGTTAAACAGGCTCAAAATGCTTTATAATAGAAATGATTTTAACCTAAAACCTGAAAAAGAGAGAAAGTATGAAGAAGATAACTGTTTCGTTAATTGCTGAGAAAGCACAGGTATCACCGGCAACGGTATCAAGAGTTCTGAATCACAGAGAACTGGTGAAAGAGCCAACAATACGACGGGTAGAGGAAGCAATGCGTTCTCTGGGCTGTCAGATAGAAAATACAGTCACAGTTTCGAAGGAGACACAGCCGTTGATCGTTCTGAACATTCCGGGAATCGAGAATGTATTTTATCAGGAGATCATCCGGGGTGCGAGAGTATCTGCAAAGGCACATGGATGCCATCTGCTGATCCATGAATCACATCTGAATAAAGGGAATCTGCTGGATTTCTGCAATCTTCTGCGGAGAGTGGATGCAGCAGGCGTGATTCTTCTGAATCGTGTTTCGGAAGAGGGCCTGAATCAGATACGAGTGATCGCTCCGCTGGTACAGTGCTGTGAATATAATGACCATGCGGATTACCCATATGTCAGTATTGATGACGCCAGAGCTGCAGAACTTGCAACGGAATATCTTCTGTCAAATGGAGGAAGTAAGATCGCGCTGATCAACGGACCGGGAAACTTCAAATATGCAAGAAGACGTCAGGAAGGATTTATGAATGCACTTCGTAACGCGGAGGTCATGATCCCGAAGCAGTGGATCGTGCAGCTGCCGGAAGTAAGCTATGAGATGGCTTATGCAGCGGTGTGCAGATTATTGAACTCTGACAGCAGACCGAATGCATTTTTTACCATATCCGATGTTTTTGCAGCGGCAGTGATCCGTGCGGCGAAGCGTTTTCACCTGCATGTACCGCGGGATATTCTGGTGGTTGGATTTGATAATATTGAGTTATCCTCTATGACCTCACCTTCGATCACAACTGTGAATCAGCCGAAATTTCAGATGGGTTATACAGCCTGTGAGATGTTATTGGAACTGATGGAAGATCCTCATGGGGAAATGAAATCGCTTTTACTTGATACAGAACTGGTGATCAGGGAATCAACATAAGAATAGAACAGCCGGAGATATTCCGGCGAATTCTTTTGCAGCAGGTGTGCCGGCGAGGGTGATCTGTGAGATTACAGAAGAAGATTCTGTAAAAAATATGTTTGAGGAAATTTACTGACAGAATATGTGACTTTATAGAAAAACACCGGAGCAGGTTATGAAATCTGTTCCGGTGTTTTCCTGAATATGTGTGCATTCTTAAGATATCATATCTGATTGTCTGATGCAGTATCACATATTATAGAAACATTGCATATTTTCTATTTTTCGTTTCATTATAGAATTACATTCCATCTTTCAGCACATCATAGTCTCTCAATACTTTCTCGATCACCGTTCCCTTAATGAAGTGGAGCAGAGGTTTCTTAATGATGCCGGCTCCCGGAATATCAATTTCCAGTGGAGATTTACCATCCATCAGCTTCACACTGCTGCTTAAGAGTTCACGGATATCGTAAACGCTTCCCCATACTTCCGGTACGCCACGGTCAACACCGAGGAGTCCATAAACAGCTTCCATCGCAGTTCTGACAGAGTATTCTGTGGTGAATACGGTATCACGCGGGGTATCTGCGAACTGACCGAGGAAGGCGAAGTTTACACAGCCATCCGGGATAACATCCGGGCGGTCACCCTTGGTTCTTGGCATGAAGAATGCGGTGATATAAGGCATCATGGTCGGTACGCACACTGCACTGTGTTCAGCAAGTTCATCAATCTGATCTTCCGGAACACCGAGATGATACAGCCACTCTGCGGTGATCTCTTTACCGGTACAGTCTTTCATAGGTTTCTTGATATAGTCGCCAGGTACATCTGTGAACAGACCATAAACCCATACGCAGACCTTATCTTTGTCCTGATCCTTGAACTGTCCCTGACGGTTGATGGTCCAGCTTAAGAGCCACTTGGAATCCTGACAGCTTACGATACCACCTGTAACAACTTTGCCAGTACGCGGATCACGTTTGCAGATGTCAGTAATATAAGGAATGATCTTGTCATCCAGAGTTGTGACGGTCGCGGATTCCCAGTTGGTCTTGTTGATATCGGAGCAGAATTTTTCCGGATGTCCGAAGGACGGATCCTGTGCTGCGATATTTTTCCAGAGTGACCAGCAGCCGCTTGTACGAACTTCCGCATCACCGTTTGGTGCATGGTTCTGATCACCGTAGATCGTGCCTTCTGTACAGCTTCCGTTGGTAACAAATACGAGGTCATTTTCAGTAAGGACGATGCCTTTTTCTACGCCGTTGACTTTGCATTCGATTGCAGAAGCAATCTTCTTGCCATCCTTGAAATCAAAGATAACGTTAGTAACTTCAGTATTAAACTGGAAGTCAACGCCAGCATCTTCCAGATATTTCTGCATAGGCAGGATCAGGGAATCATACTGGTTGTATTTTGTGAATTTAAGTGCACTGAAATCCGGAAGGCCTGCGATGTGATGAATGAAACGCTGGAAGTACAGCTTCATCTCCAGGGCACTGTGCCAGTTTTCGAATGCAAACATGGTTCTCCAGTACAGCCAGAAGGTGGAATTGAATACTTCATCATCGAAAACATCTTCGATGGTCTTATCGTAGAGGTCTTCATCTTTAGTCATAAAGAGCTTCATGATTTCCATACAGCCCTTCTGGCTGAGGTTGAATTTGCCGTCTGTATGAGCGTCTTCTCCGCGATTTACAGTTGCACGGCAAAGAGAATAGTTTGGGTCATGTTTGTTCAGCCAGTAGTATTCATCCAGTACGGAAACACCAGGTGTTTCAATAGAAGGAATGCTGCGGAACAGATCCCAGAGACACTCGAAATGGTTTTCCATTTCACGGCCGCCTCTCATGACATAGCCACGTGTTGGATCAAAGATACCATCGCAGGCACCACCGGTGATGTCCATAGCTTCCAGAATGTGGATATGGGAACCAGGCATCTGACCGTCACGAACGAGGAAGCAGGCAGCAGCGAGTGAAGCAAGCCCGCTGCCTACGATATAAGCGTTTTTGTCATCGACGCCTTCTGGCTTTTCCGGACGGGCGAATGCTTCGTAGTTACCGTTTGTATAATAAATACCTTTGCTGTTCTTTTCATATTTGCCGCGTTCTGTGTTGCGGTAATCAGATCTGGCAGCTTCGGCTTTTTTGGCCTTTGTAGCTTTGATCTCTTTATTTTCCTGAGACGTTTTGGTAAGAATAGCTGCTGCGCCGGCTCCGGCTGCAAGTGCAACACCAAGTTTTAATCCTTTTTTAGACATGTAAAAAACCACCTTTCATTTGTTTGTGATGATGTGTAGCTTTCCTTTTCTGTCTCTTATAGTATTGCCATTTGTGTTTGAATTCAATTTACAAAAAATATGGAATGAGTAAAAACTTATCATTTGGCATGTTTTGTAAAGTTTTGAATAGAATTTGTGATGTTTCCATGGATTGTGATGCACATGTTTTTCCAGATGTCGGTATAGTCTGATTTCATTCCCTGTCGGATCCAGTCGAGCATGATGCCGACAAAACTGTATTTATAAAAATCTGCGATAAAACTTTTCTGTTCCTGCGTAAGGGAAGTGGATCTTGCCTGCTCTTCGACGACACTCATGATCAGGTCGTGGGTCAGCTGGAAGAGAAAATTCTCAATCTGTTCCCGACTGATTGCGTTGTAAGCATTTATAATGAAAGGTTTGTTTTCATAGACTGCTTCAAAAATCTGAAGAAGTCCTTTCTGCCAGGTATCATAGGTCTTTTTTCCCTGGAGAGCTTTACGTGATTCTTCGAGACATGCCCATTCGACCAGATCGTAGATATCTTTGAAATGATAATAAAAAGCCATACGGCTGATGCCACAGTCGGTGGTCAGATCGTTGATCGTGATTTTGTTCAGCGGCTTTTTGAGAAGAAGTTTTTTCAGGGATTCTGCCAGAGCATGTTTGGTGATATTTGACATGGGATTCCTCCGTTTGTGTGTTGGTTTTGAAGTGCATATTTCGGGATTTTGCCATATTTATGACAAAACACTTCACGGGATAGTGCCAGTGAGCAGTAACTGTTTATTATTATAATAGGATAACGGAATGTCTGCAAGGTTGACAGTTACTGGCACTGGTGAGAAAATTAGGATACAATTACTGTTTACTCAGTTGTTGTGAACGGTCAGATATAATGAACATCGGAGGCAGGATATATATGAGTGGATTAAAAATAAAACAGGAATGGATGCAGAAAACAGTTGTTGTCTGGTTTGGCGCACTTTTATGCTGTCTGTTGTGGGGAAGTGCATTTCCCTGTATCAAAATTGGATATCGGCTGTTTGAAGTCGATGCAGCGGATACGGCATCGCAGATCCTTTTTGCCGGCTGCAGATTCACGCTGGCAGGAATTCTGGCAGCTGGGATTGGAAGTGTAATGGAGGGACGTTTTTTACGTCCGGAGAGAAAAGCAGCAAAAGAAATTATCTGGTTAAGTCTGCTTCAGACGATCATTCAGTATTTCTTTTTTTATATGGGACTTGCACATACCAGTGGAGTAAAAGCTTCTATTATAGAAGCGGTGAATGTATTTATTGCGATTCTGGTAGCCGGATTTTTGTTTCATCAGGAAAAGATTACATCAAGAAAAATCACCGGCTGTATTCTGGGATTTGCAGGAGTAGTATTGATTAATCTGAATGGAATGAACTTTCAGTTCAGTCTTGCAGGAGAGGGAGCCATTTTCTTTTCTACGATCGCTTATGCATTTTCTTCGGTGTTTGTAAAGAAATTTTCTCAGAAATTTAATCCGGTCATGCTCAGTGCTTATCAGTTTATTATCGGAGGAATCGTGCTTATGGCAGCAGGAGGCGTTATGGGCGGACATATTACAAAAGTGACACCAAGTGGAATCGGACTGCTGGTTTATCTGGCGCTGGTTTCAGCAGTGGCATATTCCCTCTGGGGCATTCTTCTGAAATATAATCCGGTTTCAAGAGTTACAGTATTTGGATTTATGAATCCGGTATTTGGCGTGCTTCTTTCGGCACTTCTGCTGGGCGAAACAGATCAGGCATCCGGAATATTGGGATTGCTTTCACTTCTGCTTGTAAGTGTTGGAATTTATGTGGTAAACAGTGGAAAGTGACCATGGATGATCGAACATGAAATACAGCGTAAAAAATCGTAAAAATTATGGAAAAAACTGTTGACATATGAATGCCCTTATAGTAGAATAACCCAATGTGACATAGTGCGATGACTCCTGAGCCAAAGCCCCGGCAAAGGTGTTTTTATCAGCGGTTTCGGACATTTCCGCAGTATAGATTTGCACTGTTCACCAGGAATTTTATATATGATATTACGGATGACCGTAATTACACAAACTATCGTTGATAAATAACAGGAGGTAAAACCATGCAGACTTATATGGCTAATCCAGATAAAATCGAAAGAAAATGGTATGTAGTTGACGCTGAAGGCTGTACACTGGGCCGTCTGGCATCTGGTGTTGCTAGCGTATTAAGAGGAAAGAACAAACCGCAGTTCACACCACACGTTGATACAGGTGATTATGTGATCATCGTTAACGCTGATAAAGTTAAAGTAACTGGTAAGAAAATGGATCAGAAGATTTACTATCATCACTCCGATTATGTTGGTGGAATGAAAGAAACCACATTAAAAGAAATGATGGCTAAGAAACCGGAGAAGGTTATCGAGCTGGCAGTTAAAGGTATGCTTCCAAAAGGACCTCTGGGAAGAACCATGTACAAGAAACTTTTCGTTTATGCCGGACCAGAGCACAAACATGAAGCTCAGAAACCGGAAACCTTAACATTTTAATAGGAGGTAGGAGACATTGGCTAGCGCAAAATTCTACGGAACAGGAAGAAGAAAAAAATCAATCGCAAGAGTTTACCTTACACCTGGTACAGGCAAAATCACAATTAATAAAAGAGATATCGACGAATACTTCGGATTAGAGACTCTGAAAGTTATCGTTCGTCAGCCACTGGCTGCAACAGAAACAGAAGGAAAATTTGACGTTCTCGTTAACGTTAAAGGTGGCGGATACACAGGACAGGCTGGTGCCATCAGACATGGTGTTGCAAGAGCCCTTCTTGAAGCAGATGCTGAATACAGACCAGTTCTTAAAGCTGCTGGATTCCTTACACGTGATCCACGTATGAAAGAACGTAAGAAATACGGTCTCAAAGCAGCTCGTAGAGCACCGCAGTTCTCTAAACGATAATTTATCGTTCAATATTGTATTATCTATCCCGGGAGCAATATGCTTCCGGGATTTTTCTAAAATTAATCTAATATCTTCTGATATTCAAAGCATTGATTCATTCATAATTCAAACAATTCAAATCAGTTAAAATAAATTTCAATAAAAAAATCCTAAATTATATTAATAAAATAGAATAGCAAAAAAAGTATCTTCAAAAGGGAAGTTAAAGTAATAAAGATAAAATCTAATGGCGGATGTTATCCTCGGACCATAGTAATAGTAAGAAAAGGATACAATCGCGAGTGATAAAGTATCTTTAAACAATGGAAAAATAACATGAGGATGCAATTGAGAATGATAAAGCATCTTTAAACAATGGAAAAATAACATGAGGATGCAATTGAATATGGCAAAGCATCTTCGGGTTTAGGGCAAGATAAATTAAGGATGCATTTATCGGTATCTGATATATGAAGAATATCTGCAAAAGTATAGAGAAAATAGTTGAGGATGCACAATTATTAACAAAAGTATCTACATGAGGAATTGAGAAGCAAATGAAGATATAACAGGATGCAAAAAAGTATCTTTAAATTTAAGGACTATCAAGTTGAGTCATAGTTTAAGTTTTATAAAAATAGCAATTGAATAAGCTATAAATTTGCGAATGGAAAACAGTAAATTAAATGAGAGAGAACAAATAAAACCAATAAATAAAACCAATAAATAAAACCAATAAATAAAACCAATAAAGGAGAAAGTGATTTATGCAAAAATTCAAAGATGCTTTACGTGAGGAGCAAAAACGATTGAAAGAGATAATTGCAAAGGCAAAAAAAGAGAATGAGCATATGCCGGAAGGCAATCTCAGAATATCAAAGCACAAAAACAGATGCCGCTATTATCATTGTGTACATGATAGAAATGGCATCTATATACCGAAAAGAAATATGATATTAAGAGAGCAATTAGCTCAAAAGGCATACAATAGCTCCATCATAAACATAGCAGAAGAGCAGCTTGCTAAAATAAATAAAATGTTGGAAATAGATGCGGATGAGAAAATGAAAAAAATGTATGATTCCTTGCATCCTGACAGAAAGAAATTAATAAATCCAATTGATGATACCTGGGAGAATAATCTTCAAAAATGGTTTGCAGCACCATATCAAGGGAAAGAATTTCAAGAGGGCGCACCTATGATTTTAACTGAAAATGGAGAAAGAGTACGATCAAAATTCGAGAAGATTCTGGCAGATTATTTTTACAGGCAGAATATTTTGTATAAGTATGAAAAACCATTATATTTGAAGGGGTATGGCACTGTTTATCCTGACTTTACATTTTTGTCTTCAAAAACAGGGAAAGAGATATATTGGGAACATGAGGGGATGATGGATAAGCAAGAATATGCAAGAAATGCTGTTCGAAAAATAGAATTATATCAAAAAAATGGGATTTATCCTGGGGAACGATTGATTCTTACATTTGAGACGGAACAAAGTATGCTTAATCAGAATATATTAGAAAAATTAGTAGAGAAATATTTATAAATTACTGTAGCTGAACTTTAAATTGCTACGAAAAGTATCTGCAATGATGAGTATTTTTACTATGAAGATGATATTTGGGATAAGAAGGTATCTGCAGATCAAAGAAAAGCAAATTGTAGATGCAAGTATTTGTAGGGAAGTATCTTTAATTTGCAAAGAAAGCAAGATAAAGATACACTAATCAAGCAGCAAGCATCTTCAAGTGTCATAGAAAGAAAAACAAGATGCAATCATCGGGCGGCAAGCATCTTCAAGTGCCATAGAAAGAAAAGCAAGATGCAATCACCAAGCTGCAAGCATCCTCAAGTGCCATAGAAAGAAAAGCAAGATACAATCACCAGGCAGCAAGCATCTTCAAGTGCAATAGAAAGAAAAAGCAAGATGCAATCATCGGGCTGCAAGCATCTTCAAGTGCCCCAAAAAGAAAAACAAGATACAATTGCTTATTAGGGATCATCTTCAAAATATGGAAAATACAAGTTGAGGATGCGTTTGTTCATAGTTGACAGAAATAAGTCATCTGCATACGAATTAACTATGTAAATGAAGATGCACTGCTGAAAACTAAGTGATCTACAAATGTAATTAAAGTGCGAATGAAGATGCACTGCTGAGAATTAAGTAATCCGCAAAAGTTATTGAAGAGCAGCTCAAGATGCACTGCCAAGGCATTAGGGAACAATATCAGAAAGAAGGAGTTTATCCCCCAATACTCTCTGGTTTCCGGATTAAAAAATCCCCTCTTGACCTTTCGCCGCTTTTGCGGTATAGTTCTCTACACTTTGTTAAAAATAATTTGAAAGCTAGTGTACGAAAGGAGCGAGTTTTATGACTTTTTATCAGGAACTTCAGCTGAGCTCGACCGGTTCGAAGCAGCTGATCAAAAACACCACTGACCCGAAAGAAAAACGCAGACATATTTTAATCTATAATTTTAAAGTCTATCTGGTAATGATATTCTGTGTTGCGGTGGTATCGCTGTATAGCAAGTTTATTGGAAATGATAACAGTGTCGTAGGTGTAACTGTCCTGCTTGCGGTGCTTGTGCTCAGACAGGCAGACTTTGGAATCCGCACATCACATGGATTGCTCTCTATTGCCGGAATATTTGCTATTCTGATGACGGCACCACGTTTTGCAAACACACTGTCACCAGTACCTGCATTTGCAGTAAATGTGATTGCAATTCTTCTTCTGATGATTCTTGGATGCCACAATGTGATCATGTATAATCATTCCACTTTTGTACTGGGGTATTTACTTCTGCTTGGCTATGATGTGACAGGAGCATCATACATAAAGCGAGTGGAAGGCCTTGCGGTAGGTATGATCTTGTGTATGATCATTTTCTACAAGAATCAGAAAAACAGACTGTACAGAAGAACCTTTTTTGATCTGTTTCGAGAATTTGATCTTCATTCAGCGCGTGGCAGGTGGTATCTGAAACTGACATTCATCGTATCAAGTGCGATGCTGTTTATGAATCTTCTTGGACTTCCAAGAGCTATGTGGGCAGGAATTGCCTGTATGTCAGTATGCCTTCCATTTACAGAAGACTGCGTTGCAAGATCAGGAAGCAGATGGCAGTTTAATATAGTAGGCTGTGCGATATTTATCGTGCTGTACCTGGTGCTTCCGGAGTCAATGTATCCGTATATTGGTATGATTGGTGGAATTGGAGTTGGATATTCAGCAGGATATGCATGGCAGACTGTATTCAATACTTTTGGTGCATTGTCCATTGCTGCAGGATTATTTGGAATGCCGGCTGCGGTTGCACTTCGTATCGGCGCAAATGTATTTGGTTCGGCCTATACCGTAATTTGCAATAAGATAATTGACAAACTGGCTGACAGATTTATGGTAAGACAAAGTGCAGAAGCATAAATATTACCTGTGAACAGTAACCAAAATAACGATATATACAGAACTGTCATGTGTTTTTTCTTGACAGAGAAATGCTGAATTGGTAACATATTAAAGGATATAAAGATTGAGAAAGCGTTGATTTTTATTCTGAATCAACGCTCTTTTTATGAAGGAGGAATAATATGTTAAAAGTATGGATTGCAGGTGCCAGCGGACAGATTGGACGCGCCCTGAATGATGTGCTTGATCCAATGCAGATTGAAGCACTGAACACAGATCTTGATGAACTGGACATTACAGATACTGATGAAGTCATCAATTTCGGTACAGTCAACCGCCCGGATGTCATCATCAACTGTACTGGTATCACAGACACCGATGAGTGTGAAGCGAACCCGGAACATGCGTACCGTGTCAATGCCCTCGGTGCAAGAAACTTAAGTATCGTTGCCCGTAAATGTGGATCTAAGATCGTGCAGCTTTCTACAGATGATGTTTTTGACGGACAGAGCAAGAAACCGTATACAGAGTTTGATGATACCAATCCGCTGACAGTATATGGCAGATCCAAAAGAGCCGGAGAAAACTATGTCAAAGAATTTACGCACAAGCATTTTGTTATCCGAAGTAACTGGGTGTACGGACATGGTGGACACAACTTTGTAAACCGCGTGCTGGCAGCGGCAGAAGCAGGAAACGGACTTTCTGTTGCATCCGATCAGTTTGGTTCTCCGACCAGTGCAAAAGACCTGGCAAAGATGATCATGTATCTGATCAGCACCAACGAATATGGAACCTACCATGTAACATGCAGAGGTGTATGCAGCCGGTACGAATTTGCGCAGGAAATCTTAAAACTTGCAGGTAAGGATATAGAGCTGAGAGCTGTTCCGACAGAGCAGTCAGACCTTTCCGCAGTCAGACCACCGTACGCGGTTCTGGATAATTTTATCCTTCGTATCATTGAAGTGTATGATATGCCGGACTGGAAAGAATCACTGAAAGAGTACATGGATGAAAGAACGGAGGATTGATATGAAAGAAAAAAACGTAAAAGCAAAAGCTCCGAATAAAAAAGTTCTCGGACTGACTACAAAGATTTTTATTGCACTGCTCGCTGGTGCAATTCTGGGTATTGTACTTTGTTATCTGGTTCCGGACAGCAGCTTTAAGAAAGATGTCATTGTTGAGGGCATTCTGTATGTCATCGGACAGGGATTTATCCGTCTGATGAAGATGCTGGTCGTACCATTGGTATTCTGCTCTTTGGTCTGCGGAAGTATGGCGATCGGAGATACCAAGAAGCTCGGAACCGTAGGTGTGAGAACTCTGGCATTTTACCTTGCAACAACTGCACTGGCAGTTTGCGTTGCACTTGGTGTCGGAAATCTGATCAATCCTGGTGTCGGACTTGACATGAGCGCGATCCAGAGTTCTGCGGCATCCGTGGAAACCATGGAAGCAACGTCACTCACTGATACGATCCTCAACATCATTCCGGACAACCCGATCAATTCTCTGGCGAGCGGAAGCATGCTTCAGGTTATCGTATTTGCCCTGATCGTAGGTGTGATCCTCGCGAAGATGGGAGAGCGTGCAGAGACCGTAGCAAACTTTTTCAGCCAGTTCAATGACATTATGATGGAAATGACCATGATGATTATGAGCCTTGCCCCGATCGGCGTTTTCTGTCTGATCAGCCGTACCTTTGCAAATATCGGTTTCAGTGCATTTATTCCGCTGGCGAAGTATATGATCGGTGTACTGCTTGCCCTGGCAATCCAGTGTTTCGGTGTATACCAGATCCTGCTCAAGATCTTTACCGGTCTGAATCCGATTCGTTTTATCAAGAAATTTTTCCCGGTTATGGCATTCGCATTCTCAACTGCTACATCCAATGCGACCATTCCGATGTCTATTGATACCCTTTCCAAGAAGGTTGGTGTCTCCAAGAAGATTTCTTCCTTCACGATTCCGCTTGGTGCGACCATCAACATGGATGGTACTTCCATCATGCAGGGCGTGGCTGTTGTTTTTGCGGCGCAGGCATTTGGTATCCACTTAACCCCGATGGATTATGTAACGGTTATCGGAACAGCAACACTTGCTTCCGTAGGTACTGCCGGTGTACCGAGCGTTGGTCTTGTAACCCTGACGATGGTATTCAACTCTGTAGGACTTCCGGTTGAGGCAATTGGTCTTATCATGGGTATCGACCGTATCCTGGACATGACAAGAACAGCAGTCAACATCACCGGTGACGCTGTCTGCACAACGATCGTTGCACATCAGAACGGTGCTCTGGATAAGAAGGTCTTTAACGAAACAGAATAAAAGCAGAGTGATCTGTAAAAAACGACTGTACATGATGTATGGTCGTTTTTTATGTAATAGGAAATTACTCTGTAATGTTCCTATTACATAAAAACGCTCCGCGAGGATGCGACCAGATGCATGAGGAATATGTCTGCTGAAGCAGACTGCATCTGGCGCGCAAAGCGTAGCAAGTCCCTCAAAGATTGAGGGATTCAGGGAGTTTGAAGCGGACTTGTCCGCTTTGTTCTGTAATACATAAAACCGGTTGCATTCGTCATATGGCTTCGGCTATAATACGAGATATCAGGATTGCAGAAGTGCAAATACGCACAGCAGTCCGTATAGATCAGTTAAATGAAAGAGAGAATACTATATGAGTATATTAAATGTAGAACATCTGACCCATGGCTTTGGTGACAGAGCAATCTTCTCAGATGTTTCTTTTCGCCTTCTTAAGGGAGAACATATCGGACTTGTTGGCGCAAATGGTGAAGGTAAGTCCACGTTTATGAGTATCGTGACAGGAAAACTGATGCCGGACGAAGGTAAAGTAGAGTGGGCAAAAAATGTTCACGCAGGATACCTTGACCAGCATGCAGTCCTGGAGAAAGGAATGACGATCCAGGAAGTCCTGAAATCTGCATTTGATCCGCTGCTTCAGAAAGAACAGCGCATGAATGAAATCTGTGATCTTCTCGGAAGCGCAGATGAGGAAGAAATGAACGTGCTGATGGAAGAACTCGGCACAATTCAGGATGAACTTACCCTGCATGATTTTTATGTTATTGATTCCAAGGTTGAAGAGGTTGCAAGAGCACTCGGACTTCTGGATCTGGGGCTTGACCGGGATGTTACAGACTTAAGCGGTGGTCAGAGAACAAAAGTCCTTCTTGGCAAGCTGCTTCTGGAGAAACCGGACATTCTTCTGCTGGACGAGCCGACCAACTATCTTGATGAAGAACATATCGCATGGCTGAAGCGATATCTTCTGGATTATGAAAATGCATTTATCCTGATTTCTCATGACATTCCATTCCTTAACGAAGTGGTGAACATCATTTATCATATGGAAAATCAGGAACTGAACCGTTACGTAGGTGATTATGATCATTTTCAGGAAGTTTATGCAGTCAAGAAAGCACAGCTCGAGGCGGCATACCGCCGTCAGCAGCAGGAGATCAGTGAACTGAAAGATTTCGTTGCAAGAAATAAAGCCCGCGTTTCTACAAGAAACATGGCAATGTCCAGACAGAAGAAACTGGATAAGATGGATGTGATCGAACTGGCAGCAGAGAAACCAAAGCCGGAATTCAATTTCCGCTACGGAAGAACACCGGGAAAAATGCTCTTTGAAACACATGATCTGGTGATCGGCTACGATGAGCCGCTTTCCAAACCACTGAACTTTACAATGGAACGTGGACAGAAGATTGCTCTGGTCGGAACCAATGGTATCGGAAAGACGACTCTTCTCAAGAGCATCCTCGGATTGATTCCGTCTCTGAAAGGAAGCTGTGAGCGAGGTGAAAACCTCCAGCTTGGATATTTTGAACAGGAAGTGAAGGGTGATAATAAGACGACCTGTATTGAAGAACTCTGGCAGGAATTTCCATCATATACACAGTATGAAATCCGTTCTGCTCTTGCGAAATGCGGACTGACGACCAAGCATATCGAAAGTCAGGTTCGTGTCCTGAGCGGTGGTGAGCAGGCAAAAGTCCGTCTGTGTAAGCTGGTCAACAGAGATACGAATGTCCTTCTTCTTGACGAGCCGACCAACCATCTGGATGTCGATGCCAAGGAAGCCTTAAAGAGTGCACTCAAAGAATACAGAGGCAGCATCCTTCTGATCTGTCATGAGCCGGAATTCTACCAGGATGTAGTAAATGAAGTCTGGGATATGAGTAAATGGACTACGAAGGTATTCTAAATAACAGGAGGATTTATGCAGAAAGAGTTAAACCACAAGGTTCGTAAATGTTTCAACGAGGGGATATACAATGTCGCACGCTATACGGAAATCGTACTTTCAATCATTATTTTGATTGTGATCGCGCTGGCTGGGATCCGCCTGATCTTTACGATCACAGAAATACAGATCATGGACATGGACATAGATTTCTTTACAACATTTCTTGCAAATGGGTTATCTCTGGTAGTCGGAGTTGAGTTTGTAAAGATGCTCTGCAGACATTCAGCACAGACAGTTGTTGAAGTATTGATGTTTGCAACAGCCCGACAGATGGTAGTGGAACATATGAAACCATCACAGACACTGATCGGTGTGATCGCGATCGCAATCCTCTTTGCCATCCGGAAATTTCTGATGACAGAGGATGACGATATGGCGCATGCTCCGGTCAAAAAGCATGCAGATATGAATAAAGATGAGAATGTAGATGAGAAAGAATAAATTATCTCCTGCCCTTACTTAATGTACTGTTGTGATAATCAGAGGAGAAGGTCACATCACGGCCGAACCATGCCGGAGCGGTGTAAGCGTTGGCTGCATCCTCGGATGGGAATTCCACCTCTGCGAGCAGTAGTCCCTCGTAATCATCATGAAAAACATCCAGCTCGATCGTAAGCCCGTTTTTTTCCGGAATCAGATAACGGGTTTTGGAGATAACAAGCCCATCTGATTTGGGTTTAAGATGTTCATAGGCCTCCTGCGTCAGTGGAAGATTATATTCTTCTCTGGCCATGAGGCCTTTTGATTTGTATGTGAGAAAATATTCATTATCTTGACGACGGATACGGACAACAGGAGAAGTACAGAGATATCCCTGTTCGATTCTGTGAAATGGATAGTCGGAGAGGTTCTCCGGAAGCTGTTCTTTTTCTATCAGATATTTTCTTTCGATTTCCATATATGTTTCTCCTTTAAAAAACTCAGTTATTTTGTGGATTTAGTATATCGCTTTCAGGGCAAAAATGCTATACTGAATGACAGAATGACGCACTAAAATAATGAAATAAAATTTCAAAAAGATATAAAAAGGAGAGGTTTTTTATGAGCAAAAAAGTATATATTTTTCTGGCAGATGGATTTGAAGATATTGAAGGTCTGACCGTGGTGGATCTGATGCGGCGTGCAGACATTGATATAAAAACAGTTTCGATCAAGGAATCAAAAGAGATCACGACCTCACATGGAATCAGCATGTTGACAGACCTGGTATTTGTAGAAACGGATTTTTCAGATGCAGATATGCTGGTACTTCCGGGAGGAATGCCGGGAACAAAATATCTGAATGAATATCAGTCGCTTCGTGACCTGCTTGCGGACTTTTACAGAAAGGGCGGTAAAGTAGCTGCTATCTGTGCTGCACCGACTGTTTTTGCTTCTCTCGGATTCCTGGAAGGCAGAAAAGCAACCGCATATCCATCCTGTATGGATGGACTTGCAGGTGCAGAGCGTTCACTGGAGAGCGTTGTTGTAGATGGTAATGTGACGACCAGCAGAGGACTTGGAACGGCAGTGGATTTCGCACTTAGCCTAATCGGACAGCTTCTGGGAGAAAAAAAGGCAGATGAAATTGCTGAATCTGTGGTTTATAGCCGAAAATAAAGGAAAAACAGGGCTTTTTCATAAAAAATACTGGTGTTTTTAAAAACGTTGTGCTATACTACGATAATGACTGTAATTGTATCTCTTAATGAGAAGATACAGGGCCTGGACTATAGGAAACAGGCGCAGGGATAAAGATTATAGGTAGAATATAAGTAACTGGATCAGTTACGATTATAAGAAGTCTAACCTGAAAATTAAGGAGGAACAGGAAACATGAGTTTACAGGTGGAAAAACTGGAAAAAAACATGGCGAAACTGACAATCGAGGTTTCTGCTGAAGATTTAGAGAAAGCTATGCAGGCTGCATATCAGAAAGCAAAAGGAAGAATCACTCTTCCTGGATTCCGTAAAGGAAAAGCTCCAAGAAAAATGATCGAGCAGATGTACGGCAAGGGAATCTTCCTTGAAGACGCTGCAAACGCTCTGATTCCGGAACACTACAGCAAAGCACTGGAAGAATGCGACCTTGAGATTGTATCCCAGCCGGAAATCGATGTAACACAGGCTGAGCCAGGAAAAGCTTTCATCTTCACAGCAGAAGTTGCTGTTAAACCGGAAGTTACTCTTGGTGAGTACAAAGGTGTAGAAGTTCCGAAGTCTGAAACAGAAGTAACAGACGAAGACGTTGAAGCTGAACTGAAGAAAGAACAGGAGAAAAACTCCAGAACAGTTACAGTAGAAGACCGTGGAGCAGAAAACGGTGATATCACAACAATCGATTTCGAAGGATTTGTTGATGGTGAAGCTTTCGAAGGCGGAAAAGGAACAGACTACCCGCTGACACTTGGTTCCGGATCTTTCATTCCAGGATTCGAAGATCAGCTGGTTGGAGCTAAAGCCGGAGATCACGTAGAAGTAAAAGTTACATTCCCGGAAGAATACCAGGCAAAAGAGCTGGCTGGCAAAGAAGCTGTATTCCAGTGTGACGTTAAGAAAGTAGAAGCAAAAGAACTTCCAGAACTGGATGATGATTTTGCACAGGATGCTTCTGAGTTCGATACTCTTGCAGAGTACAAAGAAGACATCAAGAAGAACCTGACAGAAAAGAAAGAAAAAGAAGCACGTGCTGCAAAAGAAAATGCAGCTGTAGATAAAGCAATCGAAAACGCTCAGATGGAAATCCCGGATGCTATGCTGAATACACAGGTTCGCCAGATGCTGGATGATTTCTCCAGAAGAATGCAGTCCCAGGGACTTACTATGGAACAGTACTTCCAGTTCACAGGAATGACTCTTGAGAAAATGCAGGAAGAAATGAAACCGCAGGCTCTGAAGAGAATCCAGACAAGACTTGTTCTTGAAAAGATCGCAGAAGTTGAAAACATTCAGCCAACAGATGAAGAAGTTGAAGAAGAATTCAAGAAAATGGCTGATGCATACAAGATGGAAGTGGAGAAGATCAAAGAACTGCTTGGTGACCGCGAGTTAGAGCAGATGAAGAAAGATATGGCTGTACAGAAAGCCGTAACTCTCGTTGCTGACGAAGCAAAGGAAGCCTAAGTAAGCGTTCGTTCTGAATTACCACTGGAATCGACGAATGGAGGCATTTATATATGAGTTTAGTACCATATGTCATTGAACAGACAAGCAGAGGAGAAAGAAGCTATGACATTTACTCCCGTCTTCTGAAAGACCGTATTATCTTTCTTGGAGAAGAGGTAAATGATGTAAGCGCCAGCGTTATCGTGGCACAGCTTCTGTTTCTGGAAGCAGAGGATCCGAGCAAGGATATCCAACTGTATATCAACAGCCCGGGAGGATCTGTAACTGCTGGTATGGCTATTTACGATACCATGAAATATATCAAGTGTGACGTTTCCACAATTTGTCTCGGAATGGCAGCCAGCATGGGTGCTTTTCTTCTGGCAGGCGGAACCAAGGGTAAGAGATTTGCTCTGCCGCACTCTACTATCATGATTCATCAGCCGTCAGGCGGTGCCCAGGGTCAGGCAACAGAGATCCAGATCGTAGCAGATCATATTGCCCAGACCAAACGGACATTGAATGAAATTCTGGCAGAGAACACTGGCCAGCCTTACGAAGTAGTGGAAAAAGACACAGACCGCGATAATTCTATGACTGCTGAAGAAGCAAAGGCATACGGACTGATCGATGGTGTTGTCGAGCATAAATAAAGCAGACAGAAGGAACCTCTTTTCAGGGGGTTCCTTTTGTGCCATATCAAACTGAAAGGAAACGAGAACTATTTATGGCAGAAAAAATGAGAGATGGAAAAGTCAGATGCTCTTTTTGTCACAAGTCAGAAGACCAGGTCCGCAAGCTGATCGCCGGACCGGAAGGTGTTTTTATCTGTGATGAATGTATTGGTATCTGCTCAGAGATTATGGAGGAGGAACTGGCTCAGTATGATACAGAAGATGTTTATGATTCAGACATCAATTTGCTGAAACCGGAAGAAATTCATAAGATTCTGGATGACTATGTCATTGGACAGGATGAAGCCAAAAAGGCTCTGTCTGTGGCTGTCTATAACCATTACAAAAGAATTACCGCATCTAAGAATCTTGATGTGGAACTGCAGAAAAGTAATATTCTGATGCTGGGACCTACCGGTTCCGGTAAGACACTTCTGGCACAGACACTTGCCCGTCTTCTGAATGTACCGTTTGCGATCGCAGATGCTACGACACTTACAGAAGCCGGTTATGTCGGTGAGGATGTAGAGAATATTCTGTTAAAGATCATTCAGGCTGCGGATTATGATATTGAACGTGCGCAGTATGGAATTATCTATATTGATGAGATCGACAAGATCACAAGAAAATCTGAAAATGCATCAATCACCCGTGATGTATCCGGTGAAGGTGTGCAGCAGGCTCTTCTGAAGATCCTGGAAGGTACGGTAGCCAGTGTACCGCCACAGGGTGGACGTAAGCATCCGCACCAGGAATTTATTCAGATTGATACAACAAACATTCTGTTTATCTGCGGTGGAGCATTTGATGGTATTGAAAAGACGATCGAAGCCCGTCAGGATACCAAATCCATCGGATTTGGAGCAGATGTTTCTGTGCAGGAAGAAAGAAATATCGGAGAAATTCTGAAGGACGTTATGCCGGAAGACTTTATCAAATATGGTCTGATTCCGGAGTTTATCGGACGAGTTCCAATCGTAGTAACATTAGACGGGCTGGATGAGGAGGCACTGATCCGTATTCTTAAAGAGCCTAAGAATTCTCTGACCAAACAGTATCATAAATTATTTGAACTGGATGGAGTAGAGCTGGAATTCCAGGAAGAAGCACTGAAAGAAGTAGCCAGAAAATCCCTGGAACGTAAGACCGGCGCCAGAGGACTTCGTTCCATCATGGAAAAATCCCTGATGGATCTGATGTACCGTACGCCTTCTGATAATACGATATGCAAATGCATCATCACAAAAGATGCAGTAGACGGAACCGGAGAACCGGAAGTGGTTCATGGTGAACAGCCTGCTGTACAGCAGAATACCACAAGAAGAAATTCCCGTTCCAGAAAGACAGGAAAGCCGGAGACGGCTTAAAGAAGGGATTGAAGATACATGAAACAGCCAATTAGCATTCTTCCGGCAATTGCGCTCCGTGGGACAACGATTCTTCCGGATATGATCGTGCACTTTGATGTGAGCCGGGAACGTTCGATCAAGGCTATTGAGGCAGCAATGCTTCATGATCAGAAAATCTTTCTCGTTACACAGAAAGATCCGGAAGTAGAAAAACCAGAGTTGTCTGAGCTGTATCAGGTGGGAACGGTTGCTTATATCAAGCAGGTTGTGAAACTTCCACATGATCTGCTCAGAGTGCTGGTAGAAGGAATTGAACGAGCAGAACTTCTCGGTCTGGAACAGGAAGAGCCGTTTCTCAAAGCAGAGACGGCACTTTTTGAGCCGGATGGAGCGCAGTATACAAAGTCTCTGAAAGAAGCGATGTTCAGAAGCATTCAGGAACTTTTTCAGAGATATTGCATGGAAAGTGGAAAGATCAGCAAAGATCTGGCTGCGCAGATTATGAATATTACAGAACTGGAAGAGTTGATTCCCCAGATTTCCGTGAATGTACCACTGACTTATCAGAATAAGCAGAAAATTCTGGAAGCAGTCAGTCTGGAAAATCAGTACGAAGTTCTTGCTGTGATTCTGAATAATGAAATTGAAGTCCTGCAGATCGGGCATGACCTGCAGCGTAAATTAAAGGCACGTGTAGACAAAAATCAACGTGATTACATTCTCAGAGAACAGCTGAAGCTGATCCGGGAAGAACTCGGTGAGGAGAATACTGCGGATACGGCGGAAGAATACCGACAGAAAGCGGAAGCACTGGATGCACCGCAGGAAGTAAAAGACAAGCTGAATAAAGAAATCGACCGATTTAAGAGTATGAATAATGCTGCGGCAGAAAGCAGTGTTCTGAGTACTTATATCGAGACACTTCTGGGACTTCCGTGGAATAAGAAATCGGAAGATTCCACTGATCTTAAAGAGGCGTGGAAGATCCTGGAAGAAGGTCACTACGGTCTGAAAGATGTGAAGGAACGTATCATGGAATTCCTTGCAGTACGTAAACTGACATCTGGCGGTAAGAGTCCGATCCTGTGTCTGGTAGGACCTCCTGGAACCGGTAAGACTTCCATTGCGAAATCTGTAGCAGAAGCACTTCATAAGAAATATGTACGTATCTGTCTGGGCGGAGTCCGCGACGAAGCTGAGATCAGAGGTCATCGTAAGACTTATGTGGGAGCTATGCCCGGACGTATCACAGCAGCTCTTTCGCAGGCTGGTGTCAGCAATCCGCTGATGCTGCTTGATGAAATCGACAAGACAAGCAGTGATTATAAGGGTGATACTTCAGCGGCACTTCTTGAAGTACTGGATCCGGAACAGAACAATCATTTCAATGATCATTATGTAGAAGTTCCACAGGATCTCTCTGAGGTACTTTTTATTGCAACAGCCAATGACATGGACGGTATTCCGCGTCCACTCCTTGACCGTATGGAAGTGATTGAAATTTCCGGTTATACTGAGAATGAGAAGGAACACATTGCAAAAGATCACCTGATTCCAAAACAGCTGGAAGTAAACGGAATTCCAGAGGGCAAACTCAAGATTCAGACTCCGGCACTTCGGAAGATCATTACACTCTATACAAGAGAAGCCGGTGTGCGTGGACTCGAACGTAAGATTGGACAGATCTGCCGTAAGGCAGCACGTGAGATCATGGAAAATGATCAGAAAAAGGTGACTGTCAACAGTAAGAATCTGGAGAATTACCTTGGAAAAGCCAGATACAGTTATCTGATGGCAAACAAAAAGGATGAGGTTGGTATCGCAAGAGGTCTTGCATGGACGCAGGTCGGCGGTGATACGCTGCAGATTGAAGTTAATGTAATGCCTGGTAAGGGAGAACTTGTTCTCACAGGACAGCTTGGAGATGTTATGAAAGAATCCGCGCAGGCGGGTATTTCTTATATTCGTTCAGTGGCAGATAAATATGGAATCGCACCGGAGTTTTTCCAGGAAAATGATATCCATGTACATATTCCGGAGGGAGCAGTTCCAAAAGATGGTCCTTCTGCGGGTATTACCATGGCAACTGCAATGCTTTCTGCAATTATCGGCAGAGAGGTGCGTGCAGATGTGGCTATGACCGGTGAGATCACACTTCGTGGTCATGTGCTTCCAATCGGTGGTCTGAAAGAAAAGCTTCTTGCGGCCAAATATGCCAAGATCAAGCAGGTTCTGGTACCGAAGGATAACAAACCGGATATTCAGGAGATGGATGCCGAGATTCTTGATGGACTGAAAATCTCCTTTGTAGATAATATGAATGAAGTGCTGCATGAAGCACTTGCCTGATAATCGAAAGAGGATTTTATGATCATAAAAAGTGCAGTTTTAGATATCGTATGCGGTATTACCAGTAAGATTCCGGATACCGGTCTGCCGGAGGTTGCATTTGCAGGTAAATCAAATGTTGGCAAATCGTCTCTGATCAATGGACTGATGAACAGGAAAGCACTGGCACGTACCAGCGCACAGCCTGGCAAAACGCAGACGATCAATTTTTACAAGATCAATGATGAACTTGATCTGGTGGATCTTCCAGGTTATGGATATGCGCGGGTTACACCGGCCGAGAAAGAAAAATGGGGAAAGATGATTGAAAATTATCTTCATACTTCACATAATCTGAAAGCCGTTTTTCTCCTGATCGATATCCGTCATGATCCTTCTGCAAATGACAGACAGATGTATGAGTGGATCCTTCACAACGGATATGAGCCGATCATCATTGCAACGAAACTGGATAAACTGAAACGCAGTCAGGTTCAGAAGAATCTGAAAGCGATAAGAGAAGGCCTTCAGCTGAAAAAAGGAACTACAGTTATCCCTTATTCAGCAGAGACAAAGCAGGGCAGAGATGAGATCTGGGAACTGATCGAATCTCTGACCGGTGGAGAGCCTTCCGAAGAAGCCTGAAAGGACTAGAAAGATGGGAATCATCAAAGCGGCAAAACTTGCATTTGACTATTTAAGATATGACGAGGACGGAAATGTAGAAGCTACGCAGAGAGCAGTTGATGGTGTGGATTTGGACATTCAGGCAGGTGAATTTGTAGCAGTACTGGGTCATAATGGTTCTGGTAAATCTACTTTTGCAAAGCATATCAATGCACTGCTGCTTCCGACAGAAGGTACGATCTGGATTGATGGAATCGATACATCGAAAGAGTCGGAACTCTGGAAAGTACGCCAGAAAGCCGGAATGGTATTTCAGAATCCGGATAACCAGATCATCGGAACTGTAGTGGAGGAAGATGTGGGATTCGGACCGGAAAATATGGGGATATCTACCGGTGATATCTGGAAACGCGTGGATGAGAGTCTTGCAAAAACAGGAATGACGGCCTATCGTCATCATTCACCGAACAAACTGTCCGGAGGTCAGAAGCAGCGGGTTGCGATCGCCGGAGTAATGGCGATGCGCCCACAGTGTATCGTTCTGGATGAGCCGACTGCCATGTTGGATCCGAATGGACGAAAAGAAGTTCTGGAGGCAGTTCATCAGCTGAACCGGCAGGAAAATGTTACGGTCGTTCTGATCACACATTACATGGAGGAAGTCATTGATGCAGACCGGGTTGTGGTTATGGATGACGGTCATGTAGTGATGGAAGGAACACCGAAAGAAATTTTTTCTCAGGTAGAGACCTTGAAAAAATATCGCCTGGATGTGCCACAGGTAACTTTGCTGGCACATGAACTGAAACAGTCCGGAGTGGATATTCCGGATGGAATTCTTACTACGGAAGAGTTGGTAAATGCCTTATGTCAATAGAATTAAAAAATGTAACATACACATACAGTCCTGGAACTTCCTATGAGATTCATGCATTAAAGGATATCAATCTGAATATTCCGGATGGGCAGTTTATTGGTGTGATCGGACATACAGGCAGTGGAAAGTCCACACTGATCCAGCATCTGAATGCACTGATCCAGCCGACTTCAGGAACAGTATCTTACAATGGTGAAGATGTATGGGCAGAGAACTATAATCGACGCGCACTTCGAAGTGAAGTCGGTCTGGTGTTTCAGTATCCGGAGCATCAGCTTTTTGAAAGTGACGTGCTTTCGGATGTCTGCTTTGGACCGATGAATCAGGGAAAGAGCAGAGAAGAAGCGGAAGAAGAGGCGAAGAAAGCACTTCTTCAGGTTGGGTTCAAAGAAAAAAATTTCAAAAAATCTCCATTTGATCTGTCCGGAGGACAGAAAAAGCGTGTTGCGATTGCCGGAGTTCTGGCAATGAATCCGAAGATCCTGATTCTGGATGAGCCGACGGCTGGTCTGGATCCAAAGGGAAGAGATGAGATCCTGGATCAGATTGCAGAACTTCACAAAGTCCGCGGCATTACGATCATTCTGGTATCACACAGCATGGAAGATGTAGCCAAATATGTGGAACGCCTGATCGTAGTCAATCACGGAAAGATTGCTTTTGACGATATACCGAAAAAGGTATTCGCACATTATAAAGAACTTGAAGAGATGGGGCTGGCAGCTCCTCAGATTACCTATATTATGCATGCCCTGAAAGAAAAAGGACTTCCTGTAGATCCAGCAGATACAACGGTGGAAGAAGCGAAGCAGGATATTTTGCATGCACTTCGGGAAATGAACTCATCCTTGCTGAAAGGAGGAGTCCAGAATGATTAGAGATATTACGATTGGACAGTACTATCCTGCGAAGTCTGTGATCCACAAATTGGATCCTAGAACAAAACTTTTTGGGACACTGGTTTTTATCATTTCTGTATTTTTGTTTCACTCAATTGCCGGTTATGCGGTAGCGACGGTGTTCCTTGCAGGAATGATCCTGATTTCCACGGTTCCGGTGAAGTTTATCTTTAAGGGACTGAAAGCCATCTTTATGATCCTGCTGATCACGATGGTGTTTAATATATTCCTGACACCAGGGGAAGCACTTGTGAGTTTTGGAATCTTTAAGATTACAAAGGAAGGACTTTCCATGGCAGTCCGTATGGCAATCCGACTGGTTTATCTGGTAATTGGTTCTTCGCTGATGACATTGACAACGACACCAAACCAGCTGACCGATGGTCTGGAAAAAAGTCTCCGTCCATTAAACAAGATTCATGTTCCGGTACATGAGATTGCGATGATGATGTCGATTGCGCTTCGCTTTATACCGATTCTTCTCGAAGAGACGGATAAGATCATGAAAGCACAGATTGCCCGTGGTGCGGATTTCGAAAATGGAAATCTGATCCAGAAAGTCAAAAACATGGTTCCATTGCTGGTGCCACTGTTTATTTCAGCCTTCCGTCGTGCCAATGACCTGGCGATGGCGATGGAAGCCCGCTGTTATCATGGTGGAGATAATCGTACGCAGATGAAACCGTTGAAATACAAAAAGAGAGATCACATTGCATACCTGATCCTGTTTGCATATCTTGCGGTAGCAATTGGATTTCGTGTAGCCGGGTTATAAGAAGAATAGATGGTTCTTGCTGTAAGGGCGAGAACCATTTTTACCATAAATGGAGGGAAACATGAAAAGAGTTGGACTTGTAGTCGCCTATGATGGAACGAATTACAGTGGCTGGCAGATTCAGCCGAATGGAATTACCATTCAGGGTGTACTCAATGATGCATTGACAGATCTTTTGGGGGAAAAGATTGAGATCATGGGTGCAAGCCGTACAGATGCAGGAGTACACGCACTTGGAAATGTAGCAGTGTTTGATACGAATACACGCATTCCGGGCGAAAAGATTTCCTATGCACTGAACCAGAGACTGCCGGAGGATATCCGGATCCAGTTGTCAGAAGAAGTGGAGCCGGATTTTCATCCAAGATACTGTGACAGCGAGAAAACATATGAATATCGCATTCTGAACCGTAAATTTCCAGTTCCGACGGAACGTCTGTATTCCTATTTCTATCATTATAAGCTGGATGTGGACAAGATGCGGGAGGCGACCTCCTATCTGATCGGACGTCATGATTTTGCGAGCTTCTGTGGAACAGGAGCACAGGTGAAATCTACGGTCCGTACATTGACGGGAATCGATATCTGGCGCGATGGTGATATCGTAACGATCCGTGTCAAAGGTGAGGGATTCCTTTATAACATGGTGCGCATCATTGCTGGAACACTGATTCAGGTTGGAAACGGCCAGTATCCGCCGGAACGTGTAAAGAAGATCCTGGATGCCTGTGACCGTTCGGTTTCCGGACCGACTGCACCCGCACATGGACTGACACTGATGGGAATTGAGTTTTTTGATTAAAAATTTAAATGAATGCATATAAACAAGGCAGGGCTTAAGGTTCTGTCTTTTTTTATGGAAAATTCTTTTATTTCATTTTGTAGAATCATATCAATCCGTGGTTATAACCACATCTTTAAGGTGGAATGTATATTATATTAGATTTGCAAAGAAAATAGAATATACGTTAACGCAATAAGGAGGTTTAACCATGGGAAATAAAGAAAATAAAATGTTTTGTTTTCAATGTCAGGAAACAGCAGGATGCAGTGGATGTACAGTATCAGGGGTATGTGGCAAGAAGCCGGATGTAGCAGCAATGCAGGATCTTCTTGTTTATGTGACAAAAGGATTAAGCGCAGTGACTACGGAGCTTCGTTTCGATGGAAAAGAGATTGAGGCCTATGTAAATGAGATGATCATAGTGAATCTGTTTACGACGATCACCAATGCGAATTTTGATAAAGATTCTATCATTGAACGAATTAAAAATACATTGGCGACAAAAGAAGAATTGATCCGGAAAGTGGAAAATCGAGAAGTACTTCCGGAAGCAGCACTCTGGAAAGGGACGGAAGCGGATTTTGAAGCAAAAGCTTCTCGCGTGGGAATTCTTTCTACAGAGAATGAAGATATCCGCAGCCTTCGTGAGTTAATTACTTACGGGCTGAAAGGCCTTGCAGCTTATGCGAAACATGCGGCGGCACTTGCACATACCGATGTGGAGATTGACGCATTTTTGCAGAGGGCACTTGCAGCGACTCTGGATGATTCCCTGAGTGCAGATCAACTGACTGCACTGACACTGGAGACCGGAAGTTACGGTGTGAAGGTGATGGAACTTCTGGACAAAGCCAATACAGAGACTTATGGAAATCCGGAGATCACAAAAGTCAACATTGGGGTTGGCAAAAATCCAGGAATCCTTGTTTCCGGGCATGATCTTCGTGATCTGGAGATGCTTCTGGAACAGACACAGGGGACAGGTGTGGATGTTTACACACATTCGGAGATGCTTCCGGCACATTACTATCCGGCCTTCAAGAAATATTCGAACTTTATCGGAAACTATGGAAATGCATGGTGGAAACAGAAAGAAGAATTTGAGCGTTTCCACGGTCCGATTCTGATGACGACAAACTGTATCGTGCCGCCAAAGGACAGCTACAAGGACCGTATGTACACGACAGGAGCAGCTTCCTATCCGGGATGCACCCATATTCCAGGTGCTATCGGAGAAGAAAAAGATTTTTCTGCGATTATCGAACAGGCAAAGAAATGTCCGGCGCCGGAAGAAATCGAGCATGGTGAGATTGTGGGAGGATTTGCACATGCACAGGTACTTGCCCTTGCAGATAAGATTGTGGAAGCAGTCAAATCCGGAGCAATTCGTAAGTTTGTTGTTATGGCAGGATGTGATGGACGTGCAAAATCCCGAAACTATTACACGGATTTTGCCAAAGGATTGCCAAAAGATACCGTGATCCTGACTGCCGGCTGTGCAAAATATAAATATAATAAGCTGGATCTGGGGGATATCGGTGGAATTCCGAGAGTCCTTGATGCTGGACAGTGCAACGATTCCTATTCTCTGGCAGTGATCGCACTGAAATTAAAAGAAGTTTTTGAGCTGAATGATATCAATGAACTTCCAATCGTGTATAACATTGCGTGGTATGAACAGAAAGCTGTGATCGTGCTTCTGGCGCTGCTTTCCCTTGGCGTGAAAAATATTCATCTGGGACCGACATTGCCGGCATTCCTCTCCCCGAATGTTGCCAAGATTCTGGTGGATAACTTTGGAATCAGCGGAATTGGAACCGTGGAAGAGGATTTGAAAAATCTGATCGGATAAGAAATTTTGAATCAGATGATGTTTCCCTTGACTAACCGCACCTGTATATGATTAAATCAACAGGAATCAATCATATATATCTATATGAGGGAGTAGTGGCGCACAGCGTGGCAAGTCAACATCCTGACCGCTGGTCTGGCTTGTCTTAAATAACGAGACTCATGTATGGCAAAGTTACTGTAAAAGTAACGTTCTGTTTGCTGTACAGGGAGTCTCATTTTTGTATGTACGAAGAATAATAAAGCCACACAAATTTGTACGTAAATAAAGATTACTGTGAATAGTGACACATATAGCAGACAGTGGCAGATCATTTGGAGGGAATGGGTATGATTACTTTTCTGGCATCACTTTTTATCAAGGACAGTAAAAATTATAAAGAACCATCGGTAAGGCAGGCATACGGAGTATTAAGCGGGGCAGTAGGAATCGGACTGAATATTTTGCTGTTCTTTGGAAAATGGCTTGCCGGTACGATCAGTGGTTCGATTGCAATTACTGCAGACGCATTCAACAACCTTTCAGATGCCGGATCGTCGATCATCACGTTGATCGGCTTTCGGCTTTCCGGACAGGAACCGGATCCGGAGCATCCATTTGGACATGGAAGAATGGAATATATTTCCGGTCTTCTGGTGTCCGTTGCAATTCTTGTCATGGGATTTGAACTGATCGGGTCCTCCATCGGCAAACTGCGAAGTCCGGAACCGATTGAGAGCAGTGCACTGGTATTCGGCATTCTGATCGCATCGATTCTTGTAAAGCTGTACATGTTTTTTTACAATCATTCCTTAAGCAAAAAGATAGAAAGTGCAGCGATGAAGGCAACATCAGTGGACAGCCTGAGTGATACAGTTGCAACAACGCTGGTTCTGATCGCAACACTGATCAGTAAATATACGGGATTACTTCTTGATGGATGGTTTGGTATTCTGGTAGGATTGTTTATTCTTTATACCGGAGGCTCTACGCTGAAGGAAACCATAGATCTTCTTCTTGGTCAGCCGCCGAAACAGGAGTTTATCGATGAGGTTAAGGAAATCGTGCTGGGACATTCAATGGTACATGGCGTGCATGATCTGATCGTGCATGATTATGGACCGGGGCGTGTAATGATCTCACTTCATGCTGAAGTGGATGTGAATGGAGATATTCAGGATATTCATGAACAGATCGATCATATTGAACATGAACTGCAGGAAAAACTGCACTGTTCGGCAACGATTCATATGGATCCGATCGTAACCGATGACAAAGAGGTCCTTGCGATGAAGGCAAAAGTTGAGGAGATGGTACATTTTCTGGATGAATCGTTCAGTATGCATGATTTCCGCATGGTGAAGGGATCGACCAGAACGAATCTGATCTTTGATGTGGAGGTACCGAGAAAAACATCTTATACAGATAATGAAATCGTGAACTGGCTGAAAGAAAGGATTCATGAACTGCCGGGGAGTAAATATTTCGCTGTCATTCAGATTGATCATGAATACTATTAAAAATATTGATGACAATACAAAAAGTTTTAGTTTGACAGGTCATATGGATTTGGTATAATAAACTAATCGTGGCAATATTCAGTGCGTAGAACGGTATAATCGCACCTTCAAAGGAAATAGCAGAGAGCTTCAAAGAAGAAGTAACTGTTGTTTCCTTTTTCATGTTATGAATAAATAATTCCGGAATGTTCCAATAACGTGAAAAGTAAAAGCCCGGTAAGAGAATTGAAAGAGAGGAAAGAGTATGGAAACAAAAGAAAAAAACACTGCAACGCCATATGATCTTGATGGAAAACCGCCATTGAAGCTGGCAATTCCGCTTGGCCTGCAGCATGTTCTGGCAATGTTTGTCGGAAACCTGACACCGCTTCTGATCATTACAGGAGTTTGTGGCATTGAGTCAGGAAGCGAACTTCAGGTAGCACTTCTTCAGAATGCTATGCTGATTGCGGGAATTGTAACACTGATCCAGATTTATACGATCGGACCGGTTGGAGGTAAATTACCGATTGTTATGGGAACCAGTTCCGGATTTATCGGAGTCTGTAGAAGCGTGGCAGTAACCATGGGAAGTGGTGTGGCTGGTTATGGAGCAATTCTGGCAGCTTCTTTTATTGGCGGCCTGTTTGAAACAGTGCTTGGCGGATTCCTGAAGCCATTGCGTAAATTTTTCCCGGCAGTAGTAACCGGTACAGTTGTATTGTCAATCGGTCTTTCACTGATTTCTGTTGGTATCGGTTCTTTTGGTGGCGGAAATACCGCACCAGATTATGGTTCACTGGAGAACCTTTTTGTAGGTACGGTAGTTTTGGTTGTAATTATTGCACTGAAACATGGAACTAAAGGATTTACCAGTTTTTCTTCCATTCTGCTTGGTATCATTGTTGGATATGTTCTCGTATCTGTTATGGCGATGGTCCTTCCAACAACATTTACCTATGTAGATGAGACCGGCGCTACGATCGAAGCGACAAAATCATGGGTTATCAACTGGAGCAAAGTGGCAGATGCATCCTGGTTTGCAATTCCAAAGATCATGCCGGTCAAATGGGTATTTGATGCGAAAGCGATCGTGCCGATCTGCATTATGTTTGTGGTTACAGCAGTAGAGACGGTTGGTGATATTTCCGGTATCACAGAAGGTGGACTTGGAAGAGAAGCTACTGATAAGGAACTTTCCGGTGGCGTTATGTGTGACGGACTTGGTTCTTCACTTGCAGCAGTATTTGGCGTTCTTCCGAATACTTCTTTCAGCCAGAATGTAGGTCTGGTTGCCATGAATAAAGTCGTAAACCGTTATTCGATTGGTATTGGTGGAATTTTCCTGATCGCATGTGGCTTATTCCCGAAACTTGCGGCACTGATTTCCATCATGCCACAGAGTGTTCTGGGTGGAGCAGCAGTTATGATGTTCTCATCTATCGTAATCAGTGGTATTCAGCTTATTACAAAATGGCCATTGTCTCCAAGAAATGTAACAATCGTTTCTGTGGCACTTGGTGTGGGATACGGACTTGGTTCCAACTCTGCAGTACTTGCACAGCTTCCGGAGAGTATCAATCTGATCTTCGGCGGTTCAGGTATCGTGCCGGCAGCATTGTTTGCGATCATTCTGAATATCATTCTTCCGAAGGATGAAAAGACAGAAGTGGAGATGGCAGAGGAGATACTGGCGGAGAAGAAAGAAATGGAAAGTAAATAAAAAGTTTATTTCTGCCGCGAAATTTCCAAGTTATTTTATTGCACCATGAAAACTTTTTATGTAATTATGAAAAAAGTCAGAGAATTTTATATTATGTATACAATTTTAAAATATCAACAAAAATCTAAATGAAAAAATTTGATATTTGGTTAATCTGTTTTGGTACTCGGTGCTATACTTCTAACCGTAAAAAGAAAACGAACTTAACAAAACCTCCTTTCACAAAACAAAGTTGAAGGCTGCTAAGCATCAGATTTTTGGAGGAAAAGACAAATGAATACTTTAAAAGCTGAAAAAAGAAGCATGGACGTTAAGGCAAAAAGACTGAGAAGAGAAGGATACGTTACAGGCAATGTATTTGGTCGTGAGATCGAAGGTTCTATTCCGGTAAAAATGTCTAAGTCAGAGGTTGACAAATTGTTAAAGACCGACCATAAGGGAAGTCAGGTTATGCTGGAAGTAGATGGTCAGACATATGATGCACTGATCAAAGAGGTTGATTTCAACCCACTGGCAGGCAGAGTTGATGAGATTGATTTCCAGGCACTGGTAAGCAATGAAAAAGTACATTCTGTTGCTGAGATTGTAATCGTAAACCATGACAAAGTAGCAGATGGTGTTCTCCAGGAGAACATGGAAGAAATAAATTACAGAGCTTATCCGTCAGCACTGGTTGACAAAGTAGAAGTAGATGTTGCCGGACTGAAAGTCGGCGATACTATCCGTGTCAAAGATTTGAGCCTTGCAAAAGACAAAGATGTTGATATCAAGGATGATCCGGAAGCTGTTGTACTGACAGTTGTAGCAGTTCATAACGGAGCTGTACCGGAAACCGTAACACCTGAAGAAGCAGAAACAGAAGAAACTAAATAATCTGCTGAATCAGAACTCATACCTATACAATAAAATAAGATAAAAGATTCCTCCTGTAGAGTTGGTTCACAGGAGGAATTTTTTTGTAACATTTTCCGTGTTCAGATGTTATATTGTTGAAAGAGAGAAAAAAGCCGGTGGAAAAAGTGGGCAGGCAGACAGTATCCGGTGCAGAAAGCAGGAAAGGGGGAATACGGATGTGGATAATGAAATTTTATTAAAACTTTACAGCCTTTATCAGAAAGAACTTTACCTGTATCTGTATTCTTTTTGTGGCGACAGGCATCTGGCAGAAGACCTGCTGCATGAGACATTTCTCAAAGCACTGCTGGCACTGCCGGACGGGCATACGAACATGCGGGCATGGCTTTATATGGTTGCGAGAAACCTGTTTTACAATCAGCAAAAAAAGAAATCCCAGGAGATTTTAATGGAGGAGCAGGAGTGTTTCCCTGAGAAAAACAGAGACGAGGATCTACTTGAAAAAATCCTTGAGGAAGAAAACAGACGAATACTTTATCAGGCAATCCGCAGATTGGAGGTAAAGAAACGAGAAGTGATTCAGATGCAGTATTTCGGTGGGATGTCTCAGAAAGAAATCGCGGCAGTGCTACATATCACGCCGGAGAATGTGCGTGTACTGGCATATAGGGCAAAGAAAGAATTAAAGAAAGATTTGGAAGAGTTAAAAAAGTGAATAGCCAGATAAGTGAAAAACGTAAAGACAGTACGAGGTATGTTTGTAGAATCTGATAAAACAGAGTTGACGGAGAGGAGGAGGTCAAATGACATATCGTGAATTACTGAAATTATATAAGCAGGGGAAACTGGAAGACAGCACAAAGAAACAGATAGAAGCGGAAATCGAAAAGCAGGATGCAATCAGTGAATTTCTTTATGAAGAAGGAGCAATACCAGATTTCTCTGATCTGGAGAGTGGGCAGGACTATTTCGATGATTTGAATGACAAAAAACAGTGGACAGAACGACAAAACAGTAAGACAGAGGACAACGTAGAAAAACAATCAGAAAATCGGATAATAGAAAAAAGTAAGTTTGCCGGAGACTCCAGAAATCAGCAGGAGGATGAGTTCAACAGGCAATTCATAAAAGAAATCCAGCGTTTTATCCGCAGAGCTTTTATCAAAATGGGACTGGCAGTGGGGGTGGTTGTCCTTGCAGTCGTCCTGAGTGCGGTATTTATCTTACCAAAAGCAGTGTCTGAGTTTTATTATAATCCAAACGAAGCAGCTGGTCAGTATGAAGAAATGACCACGACTAGAATGAACCTGGATCTGTCTGTCTATTCTGAGTTGTTTCTGCCAGGTAATCACCGTGATCAGGTCAGTGCAGTATCAAGGGGCTACGGTGAATACGATATCGTCATTCCACAGACCTCCAGCTGGACGGGAAAATTTACTTCTGTCAGTGGCCGCCTGGTGAGAGGAAAACTCACTCTTTATGATAATAATGTATTGAGTCGCCCGATCATGCAGTTCTACCTTCCGGGAGACGAGGATGCATGGGCGGCGTGGGAAGTAGACGAAAATGGAAAAGAAACTAAAATGGATACAGAGGCACGTAAGGAAGCAAGTATTCAGGATTCCAAAGAAACAATCGCAGATTACAATGACAATGACTGGTACCTCGCGTATGTTTCCATCAATGATATCATGGACTACAAAGATTTTATTGAGTGGTTTCAGAATCTTTCCAACCAGAAAGAACTGGAATGGGGAGCCCTCTGGTGTGCGGTTCATACAGAAGATGAGGATGGTTATTGTGTAGAACCAAATATTGGTTTCTGTCCGCTGCCATCCGGAATGAGCGTAAGCTGGGACAGAGAAAAATATCCATATCTGTCGCTTCTGGACAATTCGGATCTTAGCCATGTGGCAGAGGCAAATGACGAAGAAACCATGCAGACTCATTTTACCAGTATGCTTTCTTACATTCAGGATCATGATGATATCCTTTCCATGATGGGACAGACGACAGATTCTCCGAACAGATATCAGGATATGATTAATTTTGTGCAGAAAAATGGCCTGAAGATTCATGGTTTTGCAATCAGTGCAAAGAAGACGGCTCTTCTTGAATTATATAAAGAAGATGTGGTATCTTATATTCAGACAACACCACAGAATTGAGAAAGAAGTGAGACCATGGAAATTACAGAAATGTTAGACGAACTGAAAAGTAAAGCACGCCGTGACGAAAAACTTCGGGCAGAGCTTCTGGAGACACGAAAGAATGCACAGCCTCTCAGCGCATTCTGCCGGAAATGCCGTGAACTGGGCTATGAGATTTACGATATGGATCTTATCACAGCTGGAGAAGAATTTTACGCTACTATGCGCAGAAGTACCAATGGTGGAGGGGAAAACTCCCCGATGCTGGAGGGTGAGGATGATTTTTACGAGCTGTTTTTTGCGGGATTGGAGTAAATTATGAACATATGCATCTATGGAGCTTCCAGTGCAGAGCTGGAGCAGATCTATTATGATAAAACAGAAGAACTTGGCAGGATGATGGCAAAACGTGGACATGGCCTTGTATTTGGTGGCGGGGCGACCGGAATGATGGGAGCAGCAGCGAGAGGCGTCGATTCTGAAGATGGGTATATCCTCGGCATTGCTCCGCGTTTCTTTGACAAGCCGGGAGTTTTATATGAGAATTGCAGTGAATTTATTTTTACAGAAACTATGCGCGAGCGAAAAAAACTCCTTGAGGAACGTTCCGATGCAACAATCGTGACTCCTGGCGGAATTGGAACTTACGAGGAATTTTTTGAGATTCTGACACTCAAAAGTCTGCACAGGCTGGATCGCCCGATCGTTCTTTATAATATCAACGGCTATTACGATAGAATGAAAGCTCTGCTTCAACATACCGCGGACGAGAAATTTATGGATGTTGCCAACATGGAACTCTGTGCGTTTATGGATGGTCCGGAGCAGATCCTTACATACATAGAAAACTATCGAAGACAATGGACACAAACGAAGGAATAAAAGATGAAAAATCCATTACATTACCAGTTATCCGAATACGACTGCGGACCGACATCTATGATGAATGCAATCGCCTATTTATTTGAACGGGAAGAAATCCCACCGGAGGCAGTCCGAAATATGATGCTCTACTGTCTGGACTGCCACAGCAAAGAGGGCATCCCAGGGAAACGTGGGACGTCCAGAGCTGCAATGATGTTTTTAAGCAACTGGCTGAATGAATACGGCGAGCTGGGAATCATGTCCGTGAGCAGTGAGTATCTGTCAGGGCGAAGCGTGTACATAAGTGAAGAAAGCCGCATTAATCATGCATTGAACCATGGTGGCGTGGCAGTTGTTCGTCTGTATCTGGAGGAAGAGCATTATGTTTTGATGACAGGTATACAGAATGAAAATATTCTTCTCTTTGATCCTTATTACTGGGATAAACCATTTGAACAGAAAGATATTCTGATGGATGATAAACATCCCAGGGAATATAACCGTATCGTGCCTTTTAAATACTTTAATCAGGAAAATAAAGAAACAATATACGCTCTCGGTCCGCTGGAAGAGAGAGAAGCAGTTCTGATCTTCAATGAAAAGACCAGGACCGTGCCGGAGGAAGTTATCGAGTACTTTATCTGATTATAGAAAAAAGGATTTCAGAATCCATGGAGATTTTATATCAAACCATGGAACTGAAATCCTTTTTTGGGCGTATTTAAGAACTATGGATGAAGTTCGCCGACACCCTGAATGATGTTTGCCGGGATGTTCATAATAATATTCCTCATTTCATGCTGTCACAGAAGATTTTTTCCATGCTTGCTTTCAGCGGAACGCCAAGCTTAGCGAGTGTTCCGTCCAGAGCAGCAAAGACTTCACGGACATTGTAGAAATCAGCATTGTTTCCCATATGACCAATGCGGATGACTTTGCCTGCAAGAACATCAAAAGAACCGGCAAGCATGATGTTGTAGTCCTTTTTGACACCATCGAGGATGGCAGCTGCGGTGGTTTCTTCCGGTACTTCGAATACCGTGACCGTATTGGAGAATCCACTCTTAAGGTAGAGGTTCAGTCCTGCACCTGTGATTGCCTTGCGAGAAGCCTCGGCGATTTTTTCATGTCGTGCAAGGATACCCGGGTCTGCGGCGATATTGTCGATCGCTGCACGAAGTCCGTAGATATCGCTGATCGGCATGGTGTATGGGAACCATTTTTCTTCATAATAATGTGCAAAAGTAGTCAGGTTTGCATAGAAGGATGCAATCGGTGTCTTACGTTCTGCCATAGCTTTTTTGGCATCATCACTGATGACTACAAAAGTCAGTCCTGGAGGTGCGGAGACAACTTTCTGGGAGCCACCGCACATAATGTCAATCTGCCAGTCGGAGATACGCATTGGTTCACCGAAAGAAGCAGATACGGAATCGACAACCGTCATGATGCCGTATTTCTTGAGAAGTGGACAGATTGCGGAAATATCATTCAGCATACCGCTTGGAGTGTCGCCATGGACAACGGTTGCGTATTTGTAATTGTGATGTTCTTTGAGAAATTCCTCGAGTTCCTGTACATCGAGAGTTTCACGGTAATCTCTGGAATAGAGTTCCGGGATACCACCGTACATGGAAACGAAATCCGCGAATCCTTTGCCATAGATACCGTTATCCAGTACGAGGACACGGTCACCAGGTTCTGTCATAGAAGCGCAGGCAGCCTCCAGACCGAGGATTCCTTCTCCGCCAAGAATAAGAGTTTCGTTGTCAGTATGGAGAAGACGGCTGATCTCTTCACAGGTTTCTTTGTAAAATTCTACGAAGCTTGCATCGAGATCAGGATTGGTGCATTCTCTGCTGCGGGCGAGACGCACGTTTTCAGCAACCTGTGTCGGTCCCGGTGTCATAATTTTATACATAAGATCAATCCCTTCTTAAATAATTCTTATTTTTTTAATCCAGTTCTTTTTGCTGCAACATTCAGTGGTGCGATAACAACAAGAGTGATCACTGCTGCAACACCGATCTGTACCAGGTTTCCAGGAATAGAAGCAACCGGTGCAAGCGGATTTCCATAAATAACGACCTCAGCAATGTAGTAGCCGACAACTTTGATCACACATGCTGCTGCGATTGCAATCACATACCATTTGAAGTTCTGGTGTTTTTCATTCTCAGTAAGTTTTCCTACTGTGAAGCCCATCAGTCCAACGATTACAAAAGTAAATGGAGCCCATAAAGTCCATCCGGAAAGCAGATCAAAGAGTCCCATTCCAACACCGCCTGCAACTGCGCCGGTCTTTTTGCCAAAGATGATCGCACCGATGAACAGAGGAACGTTGCCGAGGTGAATGAGTCCTCCATTTGCTGCGATTGGAAGACGGACGTTGATGAATGCAGTAAAGATATAAGTCAGTGCAACGAAGATTGCTGTTACGGTGAGAAACTGAACAGAAGAAACCTCCTGATCGTTTGCTGCTGTCTGTACATTTGCGTTTGCCATGATGAAAAGTTCCTTTCCCGGAAGGTAAAGAGTATTTGATCTGTTACAGTATATTTTGCAGTAACGAAAACCTGTTTAACCTTCCTTTTATATATGTTTTTGATTGGGTATACTTTACAACAGAACTGTACATGAATAAAGAGGCAGTTTATAGAAAAAATAAGGGGACAGTTTGAATATTGATGGCATGTAGATTTATAGTTGTGATGAACAGGATGACATGGTATGATAATCTAAAATCAGAAATATGAAATAACTTATAAATGAGAATGGACATACGGGAGGAAAAAAGTGAAAAAAATACTGTCCCCTATGGAAAAACTGAATTTTCCGGAGAGTGAAGAGCTTCCGGAAGGTGTCAGAGAAATAGAAGCAGAAGACACCTTTGGATACTGTACAGAGCTATATCCGGATGTAGAGTATGCAGAACACAGTGGAAAGAAATTACACCTTCAGATCATGACACCAACAGTATTTGGACAGGATCTGAAATGGCCATTGATCGTATATGTGCAGGGTTCTTCGTGGCACAAACAGAAGCTTTTTCAGAGCCTTCCCACACTGGCGAGGATGTGCGAAAGAGGATATGCGATCGCCATCGTAGAGCACAGAGAAAGCGAGCTGGCTCCATTTCCGGCACAGGTAATAGACGTCAAAACAGCAATTCGTTTCTTGCGTTTAAATGGACAGAGATATCATATTGATACAGATAAGATTTCTCTCTGGGGTGATTCAAGCGGAGCCCACAGTGCTTTGATCGCAGGAATTACAGGTGATACAAAGTATCTTCCGGAGGAATATCCTGAAGTCAGTACAGAAGTCGATTGCATTGTCGACTGGTTTGGACCAACGGATCTTATGGCAGCAGTACAGCATCCCGCAGTCATTGATCATGATTCCAGTACCAGTCCGGCAGGCATTCTGATCGGGGGAAAATCACTTCATGATCACCCGGAAGATGTTTATCCGACCAATCCCGTGGTTCATTTGCAGCCTGACCGAGAAACACCTCCGATTCTCATTATGCACGGTGGCAGGGATCCACTGGTTCCGTTTAATCAGTCCTGCATTTTATATGAGGCATTAAAACAGATGGATAAAGAAGTAGAATTTGTCAAGCTGAAAAATGCCGGACATGGCTGGGGCGGCTTTATGAGCGAGACCGCATTAAATATAGTAGAAAACTTCATTAAAAGGGAGAAATAGAATGGAACAGGAAACACAGACACCACACAAACGAAGAGTACGATACAAAGGAAAATATCCACGCAAATTTGAAGAAAAATATAAGGAACTTAATCCGGAGAAATATAAGGACACGATCGAGCATGTTATCAGCAAAGGAAATACGCCTGCTGGAATGCATATTTCTATCATGGTAAATGAAATCCTTGATTTTCTCAAGATTCAGCCAGGTGAGACAGGGTTTGATGCGACACTTGGATATGGCGGTCACACCAAAGCGATGATGGAGTGTCTGCACGGCGAGGGGCACATGTATGCAACAGATGTGGATCCGGAAGAGTCTGCAAAGACCCGTAAGCGTCTGGCAGAGCAGGGATTTGGAGAGGATATTCTGACAGTGAAACTTCAGAACTTCTGCACAATTGACGAAATCGCAAAGGAAGCCGGCGGTTTTGATTTCATCTTGGCAGACCTCGGTGTGTCATCTATGCAGATCGATAACCCGAAGCGCGGTTTTTCCTTCCGTGCAGACGGACCGCTGGATCTGCGCCTGAATCAGGAAAAAGGAATCAGTGCAGCCGAGCGACTGGACAAGATTAGCCGCGATGAGCTTGCCGGAATGCTGTATGAGAACTCTGATGAGCCATACTGCGAGGAAATTGCTAAGGCAATCACAGATGAGATCCGCAAAGGAAACCGTGTGGATACTACTACGAAATTACGTGAGATCATAGAAGAAACTCTGGATTTCCTTCCGGAAAAAGAAAAAAAAGATACTGTCCGCAAAACCTGCCAGCGAGTTTTCCAGGCACTGCGTATCGACGTGAACCGAGAATTTGAAGTTCTCTATGAATTTATGGAAAAGCTTCCGGATGCGCTCAAACCAGGCGGACGCGTGGCAATCCTGACTTTCCACTCCGGAGAGGACAAACTGGTCAAGAAAGCACTGAAAGCCGGATATAAGGCAGGAATCTATTCTGATTACGCCAAAGATGTCATCCGCCCATCCGCCCAGGAATGTGCCCAGAATGGACGCGCCAGATCAACCAAAATGCGCTGGGCAGTCAAATCAGAATATTAAATAAGAAAAAGGCATCTGGGAGAAAATCTCAGATGCCTTCGTTCATTATAAGAGCTATGTGTCTGTATTATCTGTCTGCACCGTAGTACTGGTCAGAGCCAAAGCCAAGAATCAGTAAGAAGATTGGCTGTAATAAGATGAGTCCGATCGCAAATCCAATACCACGTCCGAATGCTCTTGCAAGTTTTACGCAATACATGATATTGATCACTGTAAGCGCAATCTTAAGCAGAATAACGATCAGTGAGAGAAACATGCTTTCATTAAGATTGGCATTTGATACATAAGAAAGTAATATTCCAAGGATAAAATTCAGCCAGAAATAGGATGTCTGCCAAGCAATTTTGTAGGAAACATAATCACCGTAGATCGGAATAAGGCTTTTCCACCCTGCCTCACCGGCTTTGGTAAAAATATTCCAGTTTGCGATGATCTGCAAAATCCACCATACAAAAGCAAAGATCAGATACATACCGCCTAAGACCATCATAGAACTGATTATAAGAAGTCCCATAGTTATTGCCTCCTAATTTTTTGTACCCTCATTAAAGCACAATCAGGGTGGACTGTCAAATGGGTGGAGGTGGGACAGAAAAATTCATGACATGCTTACCTTATCGTGATATACTGTTCAATATGAAACCTAGGGGGAAAGAATTTTGATAATTACAGGTGAACTTAAGAATAAAATTGACAGTTTGTGGGAGATGTTCTTGAAATAAAGAATGGCAAAAATCAAAAAGCAGTAGAAAATCCTGAAGGGAAGTATCGTTGACGTATTCACAGATCTTTCAGTATGGATGGGAATCAGAAAAACAATAGAACAGGTCAATGCCAATGCATTGGCTGCGTAAAATTATTTAAGGAGTATCTACATGAACAATCTACTAAATAAAATCCACCAGCAGAACGCAACTGCTTTCACCCACAGCGGTAAATTCCATGCAGATGATGTGTTTTCGGCTGCGTTATTACTATATTTAAATCCGGAGATCACGATCACACGCGGCAATCGCGTGCCTGAAGATTTTGACGGTATCGTATTTGATATCGGTCGAGGCAGATACGATCATCACCAGAAGGACAGCAGAGTTCGTGAGAACGGCATTGCCTATGCCGCATTTGGGCTTCTCTGGGAGGAGCTTGGATCAGAGATCCTTGGCGAAGAATTGGCACAGAAATTTGATGAAGCTTTCGTGCAGCCACTGGATAATAACGATAACACCGGTGAAAAAAACGAGCTTGCTTCACTGATCGGAAATTTCAATCCAACCTGGGATGCTGAAGGAAGCAACGATGAAGCCTTTTTCCAGGCTGTCAGTGTTGCCGGAATGATTCTGGAAAACAAATTTGACCGTTACAGAGGAAATGAGCGTGCAGACAAACGAGTAGAAGAAATCTACGAAAGACATATGCAGGCATTTCATGACAGAGAAAAACACAGCGAGGATGCAAAGATTCTGATTCTGCCGGAGTTTGTACCGTGTCAGAAATTCCTTTCTGAGACGCCAGTTGCATTTGTGATCTTTCCGTCTAACAGAGGCGGTTACTGCATTCAGCCTCAGAAAAAAGAATACTCCATGAATTACAAATGCAGTTTTCCTTCAGAATGGCTTGGTCTCGAGAATGAAGAACTGCAGGAGGTTACAGGACTTAAGACTGCAGGATTCTGCCACAAAGGCGGCTTCCTTATGACAACCGGAGAACTTGCGGATGCAGTACAGGCATGTAAGATCAGTATGGAACAGTTTCGCGAGAAACCAGTGATTGTAAGCTTTGGCGGAGATACCGAATATGATGAACTCCTTCACCAGATTCCAAAATTACAGGCAGCAGAAATCATTCACATAGATATCCAACCTCTTCCGGAAGTAGAAATTCAGGGCATCTATGCAGAAGTAAGCATGGAAAAACAGGAGTGGAAAGCCAGAATCAAGGAACAGGTAAAACAGATCCTGAAATACAAGCCAGAGGCCGTTTTTGTCGGAGAAAATCTCTTCGTGGCATATCCAATCGTACATGCACTGCGTAAAAAACATATCCCGGTGCTAGTGCCGGCAGAAAAAGACGGACAGAAACTCCTTATTCGAATCCCGTCAGGTTCATAAACGAATAACTTTCATAACGCTGCAACACACAAAAGGAGGTTATTAACAGATGATTCGTCTTCAGGATATAGCTGAAATGGCTGGTGTCAGCCGCACTACCGTATCAAATGTGATAAACGGAAATACAAAAAGAGTTTCGCAGGAAACTATTGATAAAATCACAGCAATCCTTAAAGAACAAAATTATGTCCCACATATGGGGTCAGTGATGCTTTCCGGTCATGGTTCCAGAATCATAGGCGTAGTACTTGGATTTCATTATGCACATGGTATGCAGTCTCTTCAGGATCTGTTTGTAGGTGAATTGGTTGGAACGATTCAGATGGAAACGGAAGAAAAAGGATACTATGTTATGCTTATCGGCGGTGAGAATATTCAGAACGTAGTAGACATTGCTTCAAAATGGAATGTCGAGGGTCTGATTATCCTTGGATACACGGAAGAACAGTATCGCAAACTTTCTCGTAAGTTAAATAAAAAAATGATTCTGATAGATGCCTATCCCGAAGGTGCCTATACCTTCCAGAATGTCGGTGTAGATGATTACTCAGGAGGGTATCAGATTGGAGAATATCTCTATTCCTGTGGCTATGAGAAGGCCCTGTTTGTTGCGGAGACAGAGCAGGACAGTGACTATTATCGATGGACGGGATTTAAACAGGCGATGGAAAAGCAGGGAAAATTCTGTAGTCGTTCCCGTTATATCGTTGTTCCGGGTGAAAAAAATTCGCGTCTCAGGAAATACAGAGAACTTCTTCCACGCTTCCTTGAAGCGAAAGCACTGGCTTTTTCTTCTGATTTTGATGCAATTGAAGCAATGAATTTCTTTTTTGATGAGGGAATCAAAGTTCCGGATCAGATATCCATTACGGGTTATGATGACAGTATGTATGCGAGTATGGTTCGTCCAAAACTGACAACAGTTCATCAGGATGTCAGGCAAAAAGCGCATGTGGCATTGAAACGGCTGATGAAACTGATTCAGGGAGAAAGTCTGAAAGAATTAAATATAAAAAGTCCGGTTTATTTAGTAAAGAGGGATTCTGTCAGAGAATGACGGAGTCCTTCTTTTTTTGTTGCATAGCGAAGAAAATCAGAAAAAACGAAACTGGACTTGTGCAAAATATATAAAAAAGTGAGAGAAACTTTGGATAGATTATAAGTTTCACGAGAAACCTGTTGATTTTACTGGGATGCAGGGGTTATGATATAGTCACCGAAAGGGAAGAGGACAGACGGGTTCGAGGTAACATTTCCCAGATCAATGGTCCTGCGCAGCTTTCATACTTCTAAAAAACATCATGGAGGAAAGAAAAGATGAATAATAAAAAATTGTCAGTTTGTTACTGGTTGGTGCTTATTCCTGTACTGCTTGTATATCTTTTCTGCCAGAAATGGATCATGAACGGTGTTGTTGCAGGAGCAGTCAAGTAATAAATGAAATCTGCGGAGTAATTCGCAGGTTTCGTTAACAAAATAATAAACAGGAGATGATTAATAACATGGAGAAAAAATGGTGGAAAGAAAGTGTGGTATATCAGATATATCCTAAAAGTTTTAAAGACAGCAACGGAGATGGCGTAGGGGATATCAGAGGAATCATACAGAAGCTTGATTATCTCAAAGAGCTTGGTGTAAATGTTTTATGGATATCTCCGATGCTGGAATCTCCTCAGGATGATAATGGTTATGATATTTCTGATTACCGCAGAATTTATAAAGAATATGGAACTATGGAGGACTATGAAGAACTTTTGTCAGAAGCTCACAAAAGAGATATCAGAATCCTGATGGATCTCGTAGTCAACCACACTTCTGATGAACACAACTGGTTCATTGAGAGCCGCAAGTCCAAAGACAATCCGTACCGTGATTATTATATCTGGAAAGATCCTGTCAATGGAAAAGAACCAAACAACTGGGGCGGTGTATTTGGCGGTTCTGCATGGGAATATGATGCACAGACCCAGATGTATTACCTGCATCTGTTCTCAAAGAAACAGCCGGATCTCAACTGGGAAAACGAGAAAGTACGTCAGGAAGTTTATGATATGATGACATTCTGGTGTGAAAAAGGAATCGATGGCTTCCGTATGGATGTTATCAGTATGATTTCCAAAGACCAGGCATTTCCGGATGGAAAAATGAATAACAGTCTCTATGGTGATTTTGGACCATATTGCGTACATGGTCCAAGAATTCATGAATTTCTTCAGGAAATGAACAGAGAAGTCCTTTCCAGATATGATATCATGACAGTTGGTGAAACTTCAGGAGTTACCATCGAAGAGGCACAGAAATATGCGGGAGAAGCCGGAAAAGAACTGAATATGGTATTTCAGTTTGAGCATGTGGATAATGGAAGCGGTGATTACGGAAAGTGGACAACTGAGAAATATGATTTCAAAGAGTTCAAGCGCATCATGATCAAATGGCAGGAAGAACTTCAGGGCAAAGCATGGAACAGCCTGTTTCTTGGAAATCATGATCAGCCGAGAAGTGTCAGCCGATTTGGAAATGACAATCCGGCATACAGAGAGACTTCCGCAAAAATGCTGGCAACCTGTCTTCATATGATGCAGGGAACACCGTATGTATATCAGGGTGAAGAGCTTGGTATGACAAATGTCTACTTCGATAAACTGGAAGACTATCGTGATATTGAGAGTATCAATTTTTTTACAGAACTTACGGAATCAGGACTTATGACTCCGGAATACATGATGAAATGTCTGATGCTGAGAAGCCGTGACAATGCGAGAACCCCTATGCAGTGGGATGATTCAGAACAGGCCGGATTTACAGATGGCGAGTCCTGGATCAAAGTGAACCCGAACTATAAAGAGATCAATGCGGCGCAGCAGCTCAAAGATCCGAACTCTATTTTCCATTACTATCAGAAACTGATCAGCCTGCGTAAAGAAAAAGACATCATCGTTTATGGTGAGTTTGAACCGCTTTATCGTGACGACGAGCAGATTTTTGCTTACACAAGAAAACTGGATCAGGAAAAACTTCTGACAGTCTGCAATTTCAGTGACAAAAATGCAGAGATGGAGATTCCGGAAGAATTCAAAGGAGCAGAATGTCTGATCACAAATCTTGACAGAACTGTATTTGAAGGTAAAATTGTTTTGAAACCATATGAAGCATTTGTACTTTATAAAAAATAAGAGGTAGCACAGAGATGATTAGAAAATACAGATATGGAGCTCCGTTTGATACGGAGGCACTGACCGAAAAAATTGAAACAGCTGAGGAAGCTTTTCCATATGGGGAAATCAGCCAGAAAGAAGGATTTGCTTTTACCTATATCATGGACGAAGATGACATCGTTTATGGTCTGGGCGAATCCAACCGTGGAATCAATAAGAGAGGTTACTGCTATATCAGCAACTGCACAGATGATCCAATTCATACAGAGGACAAGCGTTCTCTGTATGGAGCCCACAATTTTATTATAGTAAGCGGAAAGACTACATTTGGCCTGTTTTTTGACTATCCGTCAAAACTGACCTTTGATATCGGATATACCAGAATGGACACCCTCAAAGTGTCCTGCGAGAATGCAGATCTGGATATCTATGTGATCGAAGGTGAGAATGCTTACGATATCGTAAAACAGTTCCGTCGTGTGATCGGCCGCAGCTACATTCCGCCGAAGTTCGCTTTTGGTTTTGGACAGAGCCGCTGGGGCTATACAACAAAAGAAGACTTCCGCGCAGTTGCAAAAGGATATCGTGAAAATCATATCCCGATCGACATGATCTACATGGATATTGACTATATGCAGGATTTTAAGGACTTCACAGTCAATGAGAAAAACTTTCCTGATTTCCCTGAATTTGTAAAGGAAATGAAAGACCAGGAGCTTCGCCTGATCCCGATCATTGATGCCGGCGTCAAGGTGGAAAAAGGCTACGAGGTTTACGAGGAAGGTGTAAAAAATAACTACTTCTGTAAAAGAGAAGACGGAAGTGATTTTGTTGCAGCTGTATGGCCTGGAGATACCCATTTTCCGGATATGCTGAATCCGGAAGCCCGGAAATGGTTCGGAGATAAATACCGTTTCCTGATCGACCAGGGAATCGAGGGATTCTGGAACGATATGAATGAACCGGCAATCTTTTATTCTTCTGAGGGACTTGCAGAGGCAAAAGAATTCGCCGGAGAATTTGCAAAAGACACCGAAGGCAAGATCCATCCGTGGGCAATGCAGGCAAAGATGAAAGATATTGTTAACAGTCCGGAGGATTACAAAAGATTCTATCACAATGTAAATGGTAAGAAAATCCGCCACGACAAAGTGCATAATCTTTTTGGTTATAACATGACAAGAGCAGCCGGAGAAGCATTCGAACGCATTGATCCGGAAAAACGTTTCCTGATGTTTTCCAGATCTTCTTATATTGGAATGCATCGTTACGGAGGAATCTGGATGGGAGACAATAAATCCTGGTGGTCACACATTCTTTTAAATCTGAAGATGCTTCCATCTCTGAATATGTGTGGATTTATGTACACAGGCGCAGACCTTGGCGGATTTGGTGACGACACGACCAGAGATCTTCTGCTCCGTTTCCTTGCACTCGGTGTGTTTACACCTCTGATGCGTGATCATGCGGCAGAAGGAACAAGAGAACAGGAATGTTACCAGTTCGAAAACATCGAAGATTTCCGCAGCGTCATTAACGCCAGATATCGTCTTGTGCCGTATCTTTACAGTGAATACATGAAAGCTGCGTTGAATGACGATATGTACTTTAAACCGCTTGGCTTCGTTTATCCGGATGATAAGATGGCAATCCGCGTCGAAGACCAGCTGATGCTTGGCAACGAGATCATGATCGCACCGGTATACGAGCAGAACGCAAGAGGCCGTTACGTTTACCTGCCAGAAGAAATGAAATTCATCAAGTTTATGCCGGATGGAAGCATTTCTGAAGAAGTCCTCGAAAAGGGAGTTCATTATGTGGATGTTGCTCTCAATGAAGTGCCTCTTTTCATTCGAAGCGGCAAATGCATCCCGGTTGCAGAAGCAGCAGAGTGCGTGAAGGATATTGATACAGAAAATATGCAGCTTATCGGATATGAAGGCAGCAGCTATACTCTGTATGAAGATGATGGAATCCATAAAGATTATGATAAGAAAGAAAATTATCGGGTTCTGACGAAATAAGTAAGTTCTAAAAGGATACGCAGTGCGTAGCGAATTGGAACTGTAAAGTAAATAAGTGCAGAGAAAGGCGTGAGTTATAGAAATATGGCTTGCGTCTTTTTCTTTGCCTGAAAGGAAGTGCAAAAATTGAAAAAAAGGATAAGATTGCAATCAGAGAAAATAAACGAGATAAAATTTTTCTGTGGAATCGGATATATAGTGGCACTTGTACTTTCAGCTCTACATTTCACTACAGTTATTCAATAAGATTATTGGAGCATAAAATTAGTATTGCTATTGTGCGGACATTTGCATATAATAAAGATATATGGAAATACTACTCACGAAAGGAGATGTTTTATATGGCTACAAAATCAGCAAATTTATATGCAAGGATTGAACCAGATGTCAAAGAAAAAGCAGAAAGTATCCTGTCTACACTTGGTATCTCTGCTTCCAGTGCTATCAATATGTTTTATAAACAGATTATCTTACAGAGAGGACTTCCGTTTGAAGTAAAAATACCATCTGCCAGACCTGTTGATATCAGCACATTATCAGAAGTAGAGTTCAATGAAGAATTGGAGAAAGGATATGCAGATATGCAGGCTGGACGGACAAAAAATGCGAAGAAAGCATTTGCTGACATTCGCAAGGATTATGGCTTATGATATATGAAGTAGAATTATCCGAACAGGCTGACAGTGACTTGAGAGGGATTTTTGAATATATTGCTTTTGAATTACAATGGTTGAATGAAAAAGTAACTTCCACCATACATTGGCACAGGTAAAATAAGACCTTTTTGCAGGACTAACATCCATATAGTTCTGGATTATTCGTAAAAATTAACATATAATAAGGGCAGAAAACAAAGCTTTTTCTGGAAGATGGGCATGATTTTGGGACCACTGAAAGTACTTTTGAAAAATTAACTTCCACCGGCCTGATTATGAAACCAGCACCGGAAATGGATCTTGCAGTTACTTTTTCAAGAGTGATGGTTTAAGGATCACCTGGTTGGCGGGAATCCTTTCCAGCTGGCAGAGGTCCAGCAGTTTTCTGTCTATCAGCAGCAGAGCCAGTTCAAACGGGGTGCAGCCGTTTAAACTGGCTCTTGCTACGCTATTGATGTGGTTGGTGATCAGAGTTACCTGCTCCTGGTCCAAGCCTGCGAATGTCGTACCTTTGGGGATAATATAACGGATGAATTCATGATTTTTTTCCAGACGTCCCTTCTGCCAGGAAGCCATGGGATCGCAGTAAAAGACACGGGATAGAAGTTCACCTTCAGGCCGTTCAAAAATAGCTGGATCTTTGAATGAGGCACCATTGTCTGTAAGAATGACCGGAAAGAGTTTTCGATATAGCTCTGCTCCCAGATGGGTATATATTCGCTGAAACACATCTTGTACGTTGTCCTTCCTGTCAGCCTCCATAAGAAAAATAAGCATAAGGCTACAATTACGGAAAAGCATGGTCAACAGTACTTGTTCTGATTTTCCCCCGGCACCTTCCACCACATCTAATTCCACCACATTTGTATCTGGAAACTTTTCCAGATATCTCTCAAAATCCTGATAGGATCTGTCTTTTCTATATCCAGTGTTGTCAGGTTCTCTGCGGACCTGCCGACGTTTTTTGTAGCGGACCTTCCGGGGAAGGTCGAGGTTGATTGCAGTGAAGTATCCCTGGTCTATATAGTTGTAGAGGGTCCTTATAGAACAAGGGACGGATTCCTGATTAGAAGCAAAGATATGGGACAAAGGCTGTCCCTGCAGAAGCAGAGGGGAAACCAGACGGTCCAGCTGTTCCAGGGACTCAGGAGTCTGGTTAATCCCAGACCGTGAAGAAGATTTTGTTTCACTGTAAATATCGTTGGCATAATTGGCCCTGTAGAAATAGAAGTCGTGGGAACAGTTGCGTATCTGAGGGCAGTCATTACACACGTAGGGGGGCTTTTTTAACTTTTCGCAGAGTCTGGGAGTAAAGTCAGGACAATACATGGAACAGCGCTTAGGGCGGCATTTCCAGCATAAGGAATTACAAGTCTGATTCCCGCAGATATGCTGCTTTACACAGTTCTGAAAATGCTCGCATTCTGAGCGCTTCCGCTGGGTTTCGTTTTGAAAATGAGGAACCCGGAAAAGGTGACGCCGAATCTCCTTGGAAATGGTAGAAGAATCCTTGTTGATTCTGCAGGCAATCTGCGTGAAATTTTCCCCACGGCTGATACCATGTTCAATGGCAGCACGATCAGCAAGGGTAAGGTGTTTTTTGTTTCCAGTAGCTTTAGTAGACATAAATGAATCCTCCTATACAATAAAAATATCCCATTTCCGGTAGTTGGAGGATATGACCAGGGAGGAGCCCTGGTATTTCTTATAGAATAAACGATTGCAAGACTAACTTCCACCCCCAGTTCCTAATGTAGAGCAAAACAGACTAAAGGTGGAAGTTAGTTTTTCATTTAAGGATTCACAGAATGTTCATAATTAATTAGCACTCACCTCTTTACAGTGCTAACAATATGTGTTATATTACGAATATAACAAAGATGACCAAAGGATACAGAAAGAAATTTCAGTATCCTTTTCCTACGATATACAAGGAGGAGAGCCTATGAACATCAGTAAATTTACTCAAAAATCAGTACAGGCTGTTCAGGATCTTGAAAAGGTTGCTTACGAATACGGCAACCAGGAAGTAGAGCAGGAGCATCTTCTGTATGCCCTGTTAACGCAGGAAGACAGCCTGATCCTCAAATTGATCGAAAAGATGGAGATCAATAAAGATTATTTTATCAATACAGTGAAAAAAGCGCTGGATGCAAAAGTAAAAGTATCCGGTGGTGATCTGAGATTTGGCCAGTATCTGAACAAATCTTTGGTAAACGCAGAGAACGAAGCAAAAGCAATGGGAGACGAATACGTTTCTGTTGAGCATCTGTTCCTGTCCTTGCTGACACAGCCAAGCCCAAGCATGAAGAAAATCTTCAACGAGTTTGGAATCACCAGAGAGAGATTTCTCCAGGCACTTTCAACTGTAAGAGGCAACCAGAGAGTTGTCAGCGACAATCCTGAAGCAACCTATGACACCTTAAATAAATATGGTGAGGATCTTGTCGAAAAAGCAAGAAACCAGAAACTGGATCCAGTCATCGGCCGTGATGCAGAAATCCGTAACATCATCCGAATCCTTTCCCGTAAGACCAAGAACAACCCGGTATTGATCGGTGAACCTGGTGTTGGTAAAACAGCAGCTATCGAAGGTCTTGCACAGCGAATTGTTGCAGGTGATGTGCCGGAAGGCCTTAAAGAAAAGAAAATCTTCGCACTGGATATGGGCGCACTTGTTGCAGGTGCAAAATACCGTGGCGAATTTGAGGAACGTCTGAAAGCAGTTCTTGAAGAAGTCAAAAAGAGCGAGGGTGAAATCATCCTCTTCATCGATGAACTTCATCTGATCGTCGGCGCCGGCAAAACAGACGGTGCAATGGACGCAGGCAACATGCTGAAACCTATGCTTGCCAGAGGTGAGCTGCACTGTATTGGTGCAACCACACTGGATGAGTATCGCCAGTACATTGAAAAAGACGCTGCTCTTGCACGTCGTTTCCAGCCAGTCATGGTTGATGAGCCGACAGTAGAAGATACCATTTCCATTCTTCGTGGCCTGAAAGAAAGATACGAAGTATTCCATGGTGTTAAGATCACAGACAGTGCCCTTGTTGCGGCAGCAACCCTTTCTCACAGATACATTACCGACAGATTTCTTCCTGACAAAGCAATCGACCTTGTCGATGAAGCATGCGCACTGATCAAGACAGAACTGGATTCCATGCCGACAGAGCTGGATGAACAGAGACGTAAGATCATGCAGTTAGAGATTGAGGAATCTGCTCTTAAGAAAGAAACAGATAATCTGAGTAAAGAACGTCTGGCAGACCTGCAGAAAGAACTTGCAGAAATGAGAGACACCTTCAATACTCAGAAAGCACAGTGGGATAATGAGAAACATTCTGTAGAGAAGCTCCAGAAATTACGTGAGCAGATCGAGGATATCAACAAGCAGATCCAGAAAGCAAAACAGAACTACGATCTGGAAAAAGCAGCCGAGCTGCAGTATGGAGAACTTCCAAAACTTCAGCAGCAGCTGGAGATTGAGGAAAAACAGGTCAAAGAAAGTGACCGCAGCCTGGTGCATGAGGCAGTTACAGACGATGAGATTGCAAGAATCATTTCTCGTTGGACAGGCATCCCGGTAACCAAACTTACTGAGGGAGAGAGAACAAAACTCCTTGGCCTGGAAGATGAACTGCATAAACGTGTGATCGGACAGGATGAAGGTGTACGTCTTGTGACAGATGCAATCCTTCGTTCCAAAGCAGGTATCAAAGATCCGACCAAACCAATCGGTTCATTCCTTTTCCTTGGACCTACCGGTGTTGGTAAGACAGAACTTGCAAAAACTCTGGCAGCAACGCTGTTTGATGACGAACAGAATATGGTACGAATCGATATGAGTGAGTACATGGAGAAATATTCTGTATCTCGTCTGATCGGAGCGCCTCCGGGATATGTTGGATACGAAGAAGGCGGCCAGCTGACAGAAGCTGTTCGTCGTAAACCATACAGTGTAGTACTGTTTGATGAGATTGAAAAAGCACATCCGGATGTATTCAATGTACTTCTTCAGGTACTGGATGATGGACGAATTACAGATTCTCAGGGCAGAACTGTAGACTTTAAGAATACCATTCTGATCATGACCTCCAACATTGGTTCCCCGTATCTTCTTGAGGGAATTGATGAAAACGGCGAGATCAAACCAGAAGCTCAGGAACAGGTTATGAATGACCTGCGTGGACACTTCCGTCCGGAATTTCTGAACCGTCTGGATGAGATTATTCTCTTCAAACCATTGACAAAAGATAATATTGGTGGCATAGTCGACCTTATGGTCAAAGAACTCAGCGACCGTCTGGCAGACCAGGAGCTTTCTCTTGAACTGACAGATGCAGCCAGAACACAGGTAATCGAAAATGGATATGATCCGGTTTACGGAGCTCGTCCACTGAAACGTTATCTGCAGAACTATGTGGAAACACTTGCAGCCAAGAAGATCCTTTCCGGGGATGTTCATGCAGGCGATACACTGGTACTGGATGTCAAAGACGGAGAGTTTGTGATTAATACGAAATAAATGTGGCTGTGGATATGGCGCGCAGTCACAGGAAGTAACAGGAGGTACCTATGATACCAAAGGATCCAGTGATGCTGTTGAGCTATGTCAATACACAGCTTAGAGATTATTATGATTCCCTGGACGATTTCCTTAAAGATAAGGAGTTGTCCAGGGAGGGGCTGATAAAGAAACTCGCGTCGATTGATTACCAGTACGATGCCGAGCTTAATCAGTTTGTATAAAGAATTCCCGGTGTTGGGAAATTGAAAGAAGAACTTCAGAAGGAAAGTGAATCCGAGCGTTATTATCTGAAGTTGGTTCAATTCAAAACTTCTAAGTCATCAAGGTGTACATGCTTTTGCTAAAACCGATACAGAAAATGCTGAACTCGCATCTAAAGATGCTCAAACAGCAGCATTTTCTGTATCAACGCAAAAACCTGTACGACCTGATGCCTTCACGAAGTTTTTCAGGCGAACCAACTTCAGATGATAACTCCAGATTCCATCCTTGCTGGAGTTCTTTTTTGTTTCCCTCGCACCGTACTTTATACTTGTTAGTGTGGCGTTGGGGGGAGGGGGTCGCCGAACATAAAGCCTCCTGAATGGTTACTCCACACGCAGATAAATACAACTCACAGCCGAGTATCAAGCCTCCTGAATGGTTATTCCACACGCAGATAAATATAGATCAACAGCCGAGTATTAAAGACTCCTGAGAGGGAAACATCTGCAGGAATTCTTAGAAATACTCAGGATAGTATCAGACTGTGTTATGGATTAAAAAGTGCATTGTCTGAGCGTAAGCGAGTTATGCACTTTTAATCCATGAATTTAACAGGCTGAGAATATCCCTAGTATTTCTGAATTCCGAAGCCGTTTCCACGCCAGGAGTCTTTAATACTCGGCGTAAACTATATATTAATTCATATTTATTTCCATTTCTAGAATCTTTATACTCGGCGTCAAATCTGATTTTTTTGTGAAATCTACAAAAACAGTTGCATTTTCTGCACAAATGCATATAATAAACAATTAGCCGACTAATCAATAGCCGACTAATCAAAACAACAGACATCACATGGAGGTGAAGACTTGTTTACAGATGAAGAACCAGACTTTTGTCAGAGAGAGTATAAATCCAGTATTCTCACAATGTTTATGCGGATTGACCGGCGTTTTATGGCCAAATGCTTTGGACAGATGCAGGAACTGGGAATCTATCCGGGACAGATACCGGTGCTCGGTCTATTGGCACACAAAGACGGACTGAGCCAGCGCGAGATCGCAGAAAAACTGCACATCAAACCACCGACTGTCAACGTAACTGTCCAACGCCTGGAAAAAGCGGGATTCCTTTACAGAGAAGCCGATGAAAAAGATCAGCGTATCTCAAGAATCTATATGACAGAAAAAGGCAAGCAGGCCAAAGAAAGTGGCATGAAGAAGGTGCAGGATAACGAGAAAATACTTCTCGATGGTTTCAGCGAAGAAGACCTTTGCCTTCTGCGAAGATTTCTGGACCAGATCACAGAGAACATTGAAAAAATACCGGTTGCATCCGGTAAGAACAACACCAGGAAAGAGAGGCAGCAAAAGTGATCAAACTGATGAAATATCTGAAAAAATCAGCTGGCTATGTAGTACTGATCATAGCACTTCTGTTTCTTCAGGCTTACTGCGATCTGTCACTGCCGGATTACACATCCAAGATCGTTAATGTGGGAATCCAGCAAAGTGGTATCGAAGACAGTGTACCTGAAAAGATCAGAAAAACATCCATGGATAATCTGAAATTATTTATGGATGAAGAGGAAAAAGAAACCATAGATTCCTATTATGAAGAAGATGGGGACAACCTCGTACTAAAAGATGATGTAAAATCTGAGGAACGAGAGAAACTCAACGATATTTTAACAAAACCGATGATGATAGCTGCAAGCTTTTCATCCGGCAGTGACGAAGTAAATGAGATGCTTGCAAAGATGGGAGTTCCGGAAGGAACAGATCCGATGCAGGCAATCGCTCAGCTGCCAGAGGAAGCTCTGACCTCAATGATCGAGAAGATCAGTGAGAAGATTGACAAGATGCAGCCATCCATCCTTACACAGGCTGGTGTAGCTTATGTAAAGAGTGAATACGAGGCAATGGGTGAGGATGTCGATGCGATCCAGATGCATTACATCAAAATCTCAGGCGTTAAGATGCTGGGAATGGCACTTATCACCATGCTCTGCGCAATCTGCGTGGTATTTCTTTCATCCAGAGTGGCAGCAGCGCTTGGTCATGACCTGAGAAATGCAGTGTACAATAAAGTTATTTCATTCTCAAGCCGTGAATACCATAAATTCTCAACAGCATCCCTGATCACCCGATGCACAAACGATATTCAGCAGGTGCAGCAGGTAATGGCAATGTTTTTCCGTATCGTACTATATGCGCCGATCCTTGGTATCGGTGGCGTGATCCGTGTATTGAAGACGGATTCTTCTATGACATGGATCCTTGGTCTTGCAGTAGGCCTGATCCTTGTTGTGATCGTTGTTCTGTTCCAGGTGGCAATGCCTAAGTTTACAATACTGCAGACTCTGGTTGACAAACTGAACCTGGTAACACGTGAGATCCTGACAGGTATCCCTGTTATCCGCGCATTCAGCCGTGAAAAACACGAAGAAGAACGTTTTGAAGAGGCAAATCTAAGACTTACAAAGACAAACCTGTTTGTTAACAGATGTATGACTTTTATGATGCCGACGATGATGCTCATTATGAATGGTGTCTCTGTGCTGATCATCTACAGTGGATCTTATGCAGTAGACAATGGAACCATGCAGGTTGGTAATGTTATGGCATTCATTCAGTATGCAATGCAGATCATCATGTCCTTCCTGATGATCACAGCAATGTCCATTATGCTCCCAAGAGCAAATGTTGCAGCACTTCGTATCAACGATGTACTCAATACAAAAGTCAGCATAACAGATCCGGAAAATCCGGTTCAGCCAGAGGCGAATGTCAAAGGAACCGTTGAATTCGACCATGTAAGTTTTGCATATCCGGAAGCAGGCGAAAACGTCATCAGCGACATCTCCTTTAAGGCAGAAAAGGGCGAAACGATCGCCGTGATCGGAAGTACCGGAAGCGGAAAGAGCACACTGATCAATCTGATTCCTCGTTTCTATGATGTGACAGAAGGCCGTGTTCTTGTCGACGGAGTGGATGTTCGTGAAATGACTCAGAAAGAAGTACGATCCAGACTTGGATATGTTCCACAGAAGGGAGTCCTTTTCTCCGGTACGATCGATTCCAATATCCGCTACGGCAAGACTGATATTTCAGAAACAGAAGTAAAAGAAGCAGCAGAGGTTGCTCAGGCAACAGAATTTATTGATGCGAAACCAGAGAAATATGCTTCTCCGATCGCTCAGGGCGGAACAAACGTATCCGGCGGACAGAAGCAGCGGCTTTCAATTGCAAGAGCGATCGCCAAGAAACCGGAGATATTTATTTTTGACGACAGCTTTTCCGCTCTGGATTTCAAGACTGACAGTACTCTGCGTAAGGCTCTGAAAGAACATACCAAAGATGCTACAACGATCATTGTTGCACAGCGTATCAGCACGATCCTGAATGCAGACAAGATCATTGTACTGGATGATGGACATATGGCAGGAATTGGTACTCATGGAGAACTGATGAAAAACTGTGAAGTTTATCGTCAGATTGCAATGAGTCAGCTGTCAGAGGAGGAATTGGCATGAGTGGACAGAGACGACGCGGACCGATGGGCGGTCATGGACCTGGAATGCGCCCGACAGAAAAAGCAAAAGATTTTAAAGGTTCAATGGGAAAATTGTTCCGTTATATGAGCCGTTATAAATTACGTTTTGTAATGGTATTTATCTTTGCGGTTGCAGGAACTGTTTTTAATATTGCAGGACCTAAGATCCTTGGTAAAGCAACGACAGAGCTTTTCAACGGCCTGGTTGCCAAGGTAAACGGAACCGGAGGCATTAATTTTGGCAAGATCGGAATGATCCTGCTATGGACATTGGGATTATATCTGGCAAGTGCATGTTTTTCCTTTATCCAGGGATGGATCATGACAGGAATCTCCAATGATGTAACCTATAATTTAAGAAAAGATATTTCAAAGAAGATCAATAAACTGCCGCTCAATTATTTTGAGAGCAGAACAAACGGTGAGATCCTCTCAAGAGTAACAAACGATGTCGATACTCTGCAAATGAGTCTGAACCAGAGTCTGACCCAGCTGATCACATCCGTAACAACACTGATCGGTGTATTTATTATGATGCTGTCCATCAATGTGTGGATGACACTGGCAGCACTTCTGATCCTGCCGGTATCTATGTTTATCATTCAGACAGTGATGAAGCATTCACAGAAATATTTCCAGGCACAGCAGAATTACCTTGGTGCAGTCAATGGCCAGATCGAAGAAAACTTTGGCGGCCATGATGTGGTAAGAGTTTTCAACAAAGAAAATGATGTTCTGGAGGAATTTGAAAAGGACAACAAAAAGCTCTACGAATCAGCATGGAAATCTCAGTTCTTCTCAGGAATGATGATGCCGATCATGCAGTTTGTAGGAAACCTCGGATATGTGATGGTTGCACTTCTTGGTGGTGTTTTTGTTATCAAAGGTTCCATCGAAGTTGGTGATATCCAGTCCTTCTTCCAGTATATCCGTAACTTTACACAGCCAATCCAGCAGATCGCTCAGGTTACAAACCTTCTGCAGTCTTCAGCTGCAGCATCCGAGCGTGTGTTTGAATTCCTAGATGAAGAGGAAGAAGTACAGCAGCCGGAAAATCCGGATTCTATCGAAGGACTCAACGGAAATGTACAGTTTGAGCATGTAGAGTTTGGCTATAATCCGGATAAGATCATCGTGCATGATTTTTCAGCAGATGTGCATGATGGCCAGAAGGTAGCTATCGTAGGTCCGACCGGAGCGGGAAAAACGACCATGGTAAAACTTCTGATGCGTTTCTATGATGTAAACAAAGGCGCGATCAAGGTTGATGGCCATGATGTCAGAAACTTCAACAGAAGTGAGCTCCATGAAATGTTCGGAATGGTTCTTCAGGACACCTGGCTTTTCTCAGGAACGATCATGGAAAACATCCGTTACGGACGTCTGGATGCAACCGATGAAGAAGTTATTGCAGCGGCAAAGGCTGCTCATATCCATAACTTCATCATGCAGCAGCCTGGCGGATACCAGATGGTACTGGATGAGGAGACAAGCAATATCTCTCAGGGACAGAAACAGCTTCTTACCATTGCAAGAGCAATTCTTGCAGACAACAAGATCCTGATTCTTGATGAGGCAACATCTTCTGTCGATACCCGAACAGAAATGCAGATCCAGAAAGCAATGGACAACCTGATGAAGGGCAGAACAAGCTTCGTTATTGCACACAGACTTTCTACGATCAAAGATGCAGATCTGATCCTTGTTATGAAGGATGGCGATATCATCGAGCAGGGAAATCACAAAGAACTCCTGGCAGCAAATGGATTCTATGCGGATCTTTACAACAGCCAGTTTGACAAATAATTAATAGGACACCGGGCGGCTGCTGGACAGGAGACCTCTTGTCAGCAGTCGCCTTTTTCGGTATAATAATTTTTTACAGTTGGTAAAATAAGCTGAAAATAAACAGGTTACAGATGACTGTAGTGTATGTGATAAGATAAGCAGAATCACAGCAAAATAAATGATGATTGGTTGATGAGTTATGACAAATATGGAAAATGGCAGAGATTATCTGCAGCATGTGCTGAACTGTCTCTGTACAAGGCTTGCACAGATCGATCAGGCAATTCTCGAAGGTGAAAAAGAAGTCGAGGATATGCATGAATATTACTGGGAAAACTATACAGAGATGGACGAGTATGGTTATGAGAACTATGATAACCAGCAGGCACTGTTCCACCAGATGCATGCGAATGAAGAACAGTTTCTTCTAAGAAAACGTTTTAAGAAAATGCTGGATTCACCGTTCTTTGGGCGGGTAGATTTTGTGTATGATGGAGATGATGAGCCGGAAATCTTTTATATAGGAATTGGAAACCTGTCCGAGACAGCCGGACATCGTCCGTTGGTATATGACTGGAGAGCTCCGGTCAGCGGTCTGTTTTATGATTATGATAAAGGACCGGCGGCTTATGAGGCACCTTCCGGAACCTTTTCCGGGGAAGTGGTCTCCAAGTGGCAATACAAGATCCGACGCGGTAAGATGATCTACGAGTTTGAGAGTGATGTAAAGATCGATGATGAGATTCTTGGCGCGGAGCTTGGAAGTAAGGGAGAAGTCCAGCTGAAAAATATTGTACGCACGATTCAGAAGGAGCAGAATGCGATCATCCGTAATACCAAGGACCGGATCATGGTGATCCAGGGAGCTGCCGGAAGTGGTAAGACTTCCGTAGCACTTCACAGAATTGCATATCTTCTCTATCATGACAGAGAAAATCTGAAATCTTCCAATATACTGGTACTTTCACCAAACGGGGTATTTGCGGATTATATTTCACACATTCTGCCGGAGCTGGGAGAAGAAAACATTCGTGAAATGAGTTTTGACCTGTTTGCGTATAGAGAACTGAAGGGAATTGCTGCAGACTGTGAAGACCGCTATGATCAGATCGAACGGGTAATCATCTGTCCAGAATCGCAGGAACTGTGCAGGAAAAAACAGTCAGCAGAATTTGCCGGCAAGCTGGATGCTTTTATGCTTGGCATGGAAGATGATCTGATGAATTTCAAGGATGTAGAGTACAAAGGCTGCATTCTGAAAGAAAAAGAAATCATAGATCTTTTTTATTTCAAATTCCTGGATATCCCGCTTCTTTCCAGAATGGAAGCAGTAGCAGAATATTTCATTGACCAGGTGGAAACACTGAGGGACAGAGATCTTGCAGATGAAGAAAAGGAAGAGCTGACCGAGCGTTTCCAGCGGATGTATGAGACAAGAGACTGCTATATACTGTACAGCCGTTTTCTGGAACAGGAAGGTTATAAAGCACTTCCACGGCTTCCGCTTGAAAAAAGAAAACTTCGTTATGAAGATGTATATCCGATACTTTATCTGAAATATTCTCTGTTCAGATGCAAGGGACATCACGGAATCAAGCATGTGGTAGTGGATGAAATGCAGGATTATTCCTGGATTCAGTTTGTGCTTCTGAAGAAACTGTTTCCATGTAAGATGACGATCCTGGGGGACAAGGCACAGACCATGGAAGAACAGCAGCAGGATGTGCTTAAGTTTCTGCCGAAAATCTTCGGAAGAGATATCCGTAAGATCGTGATGAACCGCAGTTACCGTAATACGATGGAAATTGCACAATATGCGAATCGTCTTACCGGTGTCTCGGATATAGAGCTGTTTGACCGACATGGTGATGCAGTGGAAGAGATGCAGTTCAAAAATCTGCATACAGCGTTGGACAGGGTTCTTGAGAAATGGGAACAGAAACGAGAGGATTATGAAACAGAAGCACTGGTTCTTTTTACAGAAAGAGAAGCAGAGCATGCGTTTCTTTATCTGGAAGAAAAACTCAGAACACTTGATCCAGATGGTGAATATCAGCTTACTTACATGAATCGTGACAGCCAGAATTTCAAAAAAGGACTGACAGTAACGACCTTTTATCTTGCAAAGGGACTTGAGTTTGACCAGGTTTTTGGGGTGTTTCATGCAGAGGACAACAGCGGTCTTGCGGCACAGGCCAGGTACATCACAGCGACAAGAGCATTGCATGAACTGCATATGTATGATGTAGAAGACTAAATTTGAAATTTGTTGACAATTTTGTAATAAAAATGTAAAATATAGACTGCTGTGAATGAAGTGCACAGGAATACAGATATGCACAGATGTGTGGTTACAGAGATAACCATATTAAGGAGGATACTATGAGAAATAAAAGATTACTTGCAATTTCGGCAATAGCGATATCTGCATCTGTTTTTATGACAGCATGCAGCTTTGGCGGAGACGGCAAAACAGATAAAACAGAAACTGTGGAGGTTACTGATACACCGACACCGGAGGTGACGCAAGCACCGACAGAGACACCGGTACCGACGATCTCACCAAATGTACAGAGTACAACTTATACATCAGCAGATAAGAGCATTGCAATCAATCTGCCGGATGCTACATGGGCAAATAAGACAGACGAAACAGATATGCTCAGCTTCGAATCACCAGAGCAGGGAAATATCCTGATTCTGCATGGACAGGGCGAGGATACGATGGCAGCAACGGTTGTCCCAAGTACACAGGATATGGCAGTATCTCTGGAACAGGCAGATGGAGACAAAGTCAACGGAACAGATTTTGAGATTCAGGAATACAGTGCCAATGATGTCAATGGAATCGGTGTATACAGCTATACAACAAAAATGCTGAATACAGACAAGAGCAATGGAAATCTTTATGTTGTTCATAAAGTATTCGCAAATGATACAGAGTACTATACGATCGACGCCGGAGTAAAAACAGAGGATGCACTTGCTTCTGTTAAAGCCGCAGTAGAATCTTTCCAGATCCTTGGGGATTCCACACTGAAGGAAGCAGCTCCACAGCAGGCCCCGATAGAGAATACAGCACAGACAGATGCAAATACCGGTGATGCAGCAGCTCAGCCGGCAGCAGATGCAAATACCGGTGATGCAGCAGCAAATGGTTCTACGGACGCAGCAGCAACAGATGGAACGGCAAATGCAGCAGCAACAGACAACAGTGATAGCTCCGGAACAGCAACAAATTCCGGTGGATTCACAGAGGAACAGCTGACCAATACAGATGAGACAAGAACCCTGTATCGTAACTCTGACGGACATCCGTTTGTTATCACACCGGATGGAAATGGAAACTGGGTTGATTCTGATGGAAATGTTTACAACTTCATCGATGAACAGGATGCATATGATGCAGAAGGCAACAGCTATTACTGGCACGGAGAAGCAGCAGACGTATATTATATGCCTGTACAGTAAGCGGGAAGCATAAACTGGCTGCTTGCAGAAATATGTATTAAAAAAGGCAGGTGAGAGATCATCTGCCTTTTTGGGCACTACAGGAGTTTGGAAGAAACAGGTACAAAATTACGGATAAAGGAGAAAAACTATGAGTGCATATGAGAAGTTTGCACAGGTCTATGATCTGTTCATGGATAACATTGATTATGAAGGATGGGCGGAGTATGTTACAGATCGTCTCAGAGAATATGAGATTACAGATGGTCTGGTTCTGGAACTTGGATGTGGAACCGGGACAATGACAGGATTGCTTGCTGGCAAGGGTTATGATATGATTGGTGTGGATAATTCTGAGGAAATGCTTGCAGAAGCAATGGAAAAAAGAGTAGAATCCGGACAGGATATTCTGTATCTTCTGCAGGATATGCAGGAATTTGAACTGTATGGTACGGTGCGGGCTGTGGTAAGTGTCTGTGACAGTCTGAACTATATTACGGACAGAGATGAACTGCGTCATGTGTTTGAACTGGTAAATAATTATCTGGATCCGGAAGGCATTTTTCTGTTTGACATGAATACCGTACATAAATACCGGGATCTGCTGGGAGATACCACGATCGCAGAGAACCGTGATGAGGGAAGTTTCATCTGGGATAACAGTTATGATGAGGAAGAAGGGCTTAACTATTATGAACTGGCTGTATTTCTTCCGAGAGAAGACGGACTGTATGAGAAATCTGAAGAAGTCCATTGCCAGAAGGCATATCCGCAGGAAGAAATAGAGACTTTGATTAAAGAAGCAGGCATGGAGCTTCTTGCGGTGTATGACGCATATACATTAAATCCGGCAACAGAGGACAGTGAAAGACTATTTTTTGTGGCGCGGGAGAAAGGCAAGAAGAAACAATAAGAACTAAAGAAAGGTTAGTATTTTATGAAAGACTATATTGTAAGAGCAATTGCGGCAGACAGTCAGATTCGTGCGTTTGCAGCGGTTACAACAGAAACAGTAGAAACAGCGAGACAGGATCATAATACCAGTCCGGTTGCTACAGCGGCGCTTGGCCGTCTGCTCACAGCAGGAACCATGATGGGTGTAATGATGAAGGGAGATAAAGATATCCTGACACTTCAGGTAAAGGGTGACGGACCGATTCAGGGAATTACAGTTACTGCGGACTCCAAAGGCCGTGTAAAGGGATATGTCGGCAACCCGGAAGTTATTATCCCGGCAAATGCAAAGGGAAAACTGGATGTATCCGGAGCTGTCGGCAATGGATTTCTCCAGGTGATCAAAGATATGGGACTGAAAGAACCATATGTCGGACAGGTCGCACTGCAGACTGGTGAGATTGCAGAGGATCTGACCTATTATTTCGCAGCAAGTGAACAGGTTCCATCTGCAGTTGGCCTTGGTGTCCTGATGAATAAGGATAATACTGTACGTCAGGCTGGCGGATTTATTGTGCAGGTCATGCCGTTTGCAGAAGAAGCTACAATTGCAAAACTAGAAGAGAATGTACAGAAAATCCAGTCTGTTACAACGCTTCTTGAGCAGGGACATACACCGGAGAGTCTTCTTGAGCAGGTGCTTGACGGATTTGATATTGAGATCAATGATACGATTCCTACGGAGTTTTATTGTAACTGCAGCAAGAGCCGTGTTGAAAGAGCGTTGATCAGTATTGGACGTAAAGAACTGAATGAATTGATTCAGGAGGGAAAAGATGTAGAACTGAACTGTCATTTCTGTAATCAGAATTATGTGTTCAGCGTAGAAGAATTAAAAGAAATTCTCAGAAAGTGCAAATAGGAGGAAGAAGCTGTGAAGGATGGTTTTATCAAGGCTGCTGCCGGAACACCGGATGTTCGCGTAGCAGACTGTGAATTTAATGCAACAGAGATCATTCGCATGGTACATGAAATGGAAGAGCAGGGAGCCAAGGTCATGGTTTTTCCGGAACTCTGTATTACTGCTTATACCTGTGGAGATCTGTTCTGGCAGGAAAATCTTCTGGAAGAGGCAAAGGTGCAGCTGGTACGTATTGCAGAAGAAACTGCTGATGTGGACGCGCTTATTTTTGTAGGGCTGCCACTGGAATATAAAGGAAAACTCTATAATGTTGCTGCAGGACTGAATCATGGCGAAATTCTTGGATTTGTGCCGAAGATCAATCTGCCTAATTACAATGAGTTTTATGAAGCAAGATATTTTACTTCAGGAGAAAACCTTGACGGAACCGTGCATATTGATCGGGATGTGTACAGAGCTCGTTATGAATCAGATACAGAATCCGATGATGTGGAATTTGAGATTGAGATGTCTGAATTTGATGGCTTTGAAGAACTTGAAGAACTTGAAGAGGATGAAGAGCCGGATTATATAGACGAAAATGATGAGGAAGAGGATGAAGAACTGTATGAGGAAGATATCTGGATTTCTCCGAATATGATCTTTACCTGTGAGGAGATGCCGAAGCTTCAGATTGCAGCCGAAATCTGTGAGGATCTCTGGGTACCGAATCCACCGAGTGTTGCACATGCATATCATGGTGCGAATCTGATCGTCAATCTGTCTGCAAGCGATGAAGTTGTTGGCAAAGATTCTTACCGGAGGAGTCTTGTGAGTGCTCAGTCTGCGAGACTTCTCTGTGGATATATTTATGCGACGGCAGGGGAGGGCGAGTCCACGCAGGATGTGGTTTACGGTGGACAGAATCTGATTGCCGAGAATGGGACGATTCTCGCTGAGAGCAGAAGGTTTGTGAATGGCATCATCTATGCGGATCTTGATATTCATCGTCTGGATAATGAAAGAAGGAGAATGACAACCTGTCAGTTTGCACCGGATCTTGCTCCGGAAGGACAGGATATCAGTTATAATGAAGCTTTGTTTACTCTTGAAAGAGAAGAAACAAAACTTACCCGCAAATTTGATTCCAGACCATTTGTACCGGGCATAAAAGAAGAAAGAGAACGCCGTTGTGATGAGATCCTGAATATTCAGGCAATGGGACTTAAAAAACGTCTGGCACATATCCACTGTCAGAACGCAGTGATCGGTCTTTCTGGTGGACTGGATTCTACACTGGCACTTCTTGTGACCGTGCGGGCATTTGACATGCTTGGCATGGACCGGGGCAAGATTACGGCAGTGACGATGCCATGTTTTGGAACGACTGACAGAACCTATAACAATGCATGCAGTTTAAGTAAATGCCTTGGAGCAACACTTAAAGAAGTAAATATCCGTGAGGCTGTTAATCTGCATTTCCGTGATATCGGACATGATCCGGAAGTGCATGATGTAACCTATGAAAATGGACAGGCACGCGAACGTACGCAGATTTTGATGGATATTGCAAATCAGTCCGGTGGTATTGTGATCGGAACCGGAGATCTTTCAGAGCTTGCACTGGGATGGGCAACTTACAATGGAGATCACATGTCCATGTATGCGGTCAATGCATCCGTACCAAAGACGCTTGTCCGCCATCTGGTAAGATATTATGCAGATACCTGTGAGGATCAGAAGCTTGCAGATATTTTGCTGGACATTCTGGATACGCCGGTCAGCCCGGAACTTCTGCCGCCGAAAGATGGTGTGATCTCTCAGAAAACAGAAGATCTGGTCGGACCATATGAATTGCATGATTTCTTCCTGTATTATATGCTTCGCTGGACATTTCCACCGAAAAAGATCTTCCGTCTGGCTCAGAATGCATTTGCAGGAGAATATGATGATGAAACGATTCTGAAATGGCTTAAAACATTTTATCGAAGATTCTTCATGCAGCAGTTCAAGCGTTCCTGTCTGCCGGATGGTCCGAAAGTCGGAAGCGTTGCAGTGTCACCGCGAGGAGACCTTCGCATGCCAAGTGATGCGAGCGCTGCATTGTGGATGAAAGAACTGGAACAGATTCGTATCTGACAGACACAAGTGCTGGTGTGGTCACGGGAAGACGTCAATCGGCTTCGGCTTTGGTGACTGCTTCATCGATCGCATGAATCAGCATCAGAGCAGTGTATTTCTGATCACTGGAGTATTCCAGATCATCCAGGGACTGGCCGGAGTAGATCTGGCTGGACAGAGAGTCCAGTACAGGTTCAACCAGTGGAAACATGGCAGAAGTGCTTTCGCTTAAGTTGGCAAGATGAATGGATTGTATCTGATCCTGGTCTACCGTTACTTCTACATCGAACGTGTTGTTGTTCAATCGGATAGAAGTGCGGTAGATTCCGGGCGTATATTTTGAAACGGCATCGGAAGATGCCGTTTTTGATTTGCCGGAACCAAACATAAGGAACATCACCACACCTAAAATCACGAGGAGCAGCAGAAAGATTCCTGTATAGATCACTTCTTTCATATGTAGAACTACAATTTTGGTCTTGGAACTCATGGATAAGCCTCCTGATTTCGGAAATATGGTTTGTTGCAGATGCAGATCTGATCTAACTCTGATTCTGTATATCTTATTACAATTTGAGTAGATTTATGTTAAATTAATAGAAAGAATTATTTTGAGGAGGACTTTTATGTCACTTCAGTTTATTATAGGAAATTCAGGTGCAGGAAAATCCTTCAGGGCTTACCAGAGGGTGATTCGTGAAGCCGCTGCTCATCCGGAAAAAATGTATTATGTGATCGTTCCGGAGCAGTTCACGATGCAGACACAGAAAACACTTGTAGAGATGCATCCGCAGAAAGGAATCCTGAATATTGATGTGCTGAGTTTTGAACGACTGGCCTATCGGATTTTTGAAGAAGTAGGTGGAGATACCCGTAAAGTATTGGAGGAAACCGGCAAAAATATGATTCTTCAGAAACTGGTGCAGGTCAGCCAGAAGAAACTGGTCTATCTGAAAAACCAGATGAAAAAACCAGGATATCTGGATGAAGTAAAATCACTGATTTCTGAATTTATGCAGTATGAGGTTCGCAAAGAAGAACTTGATAAGATGATCCAGGATGCGTCAGACAAACCACTTCTTCAAATGAAACTGAAAGATGTGGCAGTTTTGTATGAGGCTTTTCGGGAATACCTGTCCGATCATTTTATGACGGCAGAAGAGGTATTGGAAGTGCTGGCAAAAGAAATTCCTTTTTCAGAAAAATTGAAAGGAAGTACAGTTGTGCTGGATGGATATACCGGTTTCACGCCAGTGCAGCATACCGTTATCCGGGAACTCCTTCAGGTCTGTGAACATGTAACAGTGACAGTAACAATGGATGTCAGAGAACAGTTGCTTGCGAAAGGAAAACCACATGAGTTGTTTTATATGAGTCACAAAATGATTCGATCCCTTTCGGAATTTACCAGGGATATGAAAGAACCAATCTGGGTAAAGGCCGGAGCTGAATCCAGATTTGCAAAAGCACCTGCATTGAATTTTCTGGAACAGAATCTGTTTCGTTATCACAGAGGAGCCTATAACGAAGAACAGAAGGAGGTGCAGATTTTTCAGGCAGGAAATCCGGAACGTGAAATGGAAGAAACGGCAAGGCGAATCAGCCGGCTGGTGCGTGAACACGGATACAGATACGGCCAGATCGCTGTGATCACGGGAAATCTGGAGGAATATGGAAGCATTGCCAGACATGTGTTTGATGCAGCGGAAATTCCTTTTTTTGTGGATGAAAAACATTCGGTATTGATGAATCCATTTGTGGAGTATCTGCGTGCTGCCCTGGAAATGACAGTACAGGGATTCAGTTATGAAAGTGTTTTTCGTTATCTGCGATGTGGAATGTCGGATCTTTCAAGAAGAGAAGTGGATATCCTGGAAAATTATGTGATTGCACTTGGAATCCGTGGATTTCGCAAATGGAATGAGACATGGGTAAGGATCTACCGTGGCATGGATCCGGCGGTTATCATGGATTTGAATGAAATTCGTGAACATTTTACAGAGGAAGTACGTGAACTGGCAGAAGGATTCTCCGGAAAAAAGAAAACAGTCGGAGAATACAGCAGATATCTGTATGATTTTATTGTAAAGAGACAGATCCAGGAAAAACTGAAAGTGCAGGAACTGCATTTTAAACAGCAGGGAGATCGTGCCAGGGAGAAAGAATATGCACAGATCTATGGGATTATCATGGATCTTCTGGACAAGATGGTCAGTATCCTTGGTGAAGAAGTAGTTTCTCCTGAAGAGTTCAGACAGCTTCTGGAGACCGGTATGACGCAGGCGAAAGTTGCGTTGATTCCTCCGGGAATCGATCAGGTTCTGATCGGAGATATGGAGAGAACACGACTGAAAGATATTCGGGCATTGTTTTTTGTCGGGGTTAATGAAGGATGCATTCCGAAAAATACGGAGTCCGGTGGAATACTGACAGAGATGGACAGAGACTTCCTGGGAAATCAGGGGATTGAGCTGGCACCGGGACCAAAAGAATTGATGAACATGCAGCGTTTTTATCTGTATCTGAATCTGACAAAACCGAGTGAAAGTCTCTGCCTTTCTTACAGCAGATCAAATGGAAAAGGAGAAGCAGTAGGACCGGCATTTCTGATTCGTACAATACAGACACTTTTTCCTGAAATTCATATAGAGCGTGCAGAGAAACCGGAAAAGGAACTGGATCTGTTGGAAACGCCAAATACATCGGTAGGATATCTTCTGGAAAATCTGACAGATGAAGAGAAACGAAAAGAAAATCAGCTGTTTGCAGAACTCTACAGCTGGTATCTGAATAGTCCCGATTATTGTACAATGACAAAAAAACTGACCGAGGCAGCTTTCCTCAGAAAACCGGTGGATCAGATCAGCAAAAGTGTCGCAAAAGCGTTGTATGGGGAAATCTCACCAAATGGTGCAACGAGGCTGGAGCGTTTTTCTGCATGTGCATTTGCACATTTTCTGAAATATGGACTTGAACTTACGGAACGGGCAGAATATGAGTTTCGGGCAATGGATATGGGAAACATTATTCATCAGGCCCTGGAGGAGTTTGCAGTAGAGCTGCGGCAAAAACAACTGAACTGGCGAGAACTCTCTGATGAAGAACGAGATACGATCGCAGATAACTGTCTGGATAAAATTGCTGCTGATTATGGAAATACGATTCTGCAGAGCAGTGCAAGAAATTACTACATGATAGAACGGACGAGACGAATTCTCCGAAGAACCGTATGGGCATTACAGGAACAGTTAAAAAACGGCAGATTTGAGCCGGAAGGTTTCGAGGTGGCTATTGGCGGAGGCCGAATTGACCGCCTGGATGTGATGCAGGAAGAAGACAGGGTTTATGTAAAGATCATAGATTACAAGACCGGAAATACCTCATTTGATCTGGTAAGTATTTATTATGGACTTCAGATGCAGCTGGTCGTGTATATGGATGCCGCCATGCAGGCAGAACAGAGAAAACATCCGGACTGTCAGGTAAGACCGGCAGGAATCTTTTATTACAATGTCAAAGATCCGATGCTTCAGAAAGAAATGGAAGAAGATCTGGATGAACTGGATCCGGAGATTTTCAAAAAGCTGAAAATGAATGGCCTTGTCATGGACGACAGGGATGTGATCGAGAATCTGGACAGGACTACGATCTCATTGCCATTGTCTTATACGACAAAGGGAACACTTCGAAAAGGTTCTTCTGTGGCAAGCGAGACAGAATTTGAACTTCTGGATGCTTATGTAAAGAAAAAAATCACTGATATCCGGGAATCGATATTGAACGGCAATGCGGAAGCTGCTCCATATGAGATGGGAAACCGTAATGCCTGCACATACTGTCCATATCAGGGGACCTGCGGTTTTGACCGGAAGATTCCAGGTTATGAATTCCGCAGACTGAAACAGTTTGCAGATGAGGAGATCTGGAAAGCATTTGCAAAGGAGGTGGAAGACTGATGGGAGTAACCTGGACAGAAGAACAGCAGAAAGTCATTTCACTTCGGGATCGGAATATTCTGGTCAGTGCTGCAGCTGGCTCCGGAAAAACGGCTGTGCTTGTACAGAGGATATTAAGCAAGATCATGGATACAGAAAGACCAGTGGACATTGACCGTCTGTTGATCATGACATTTACGCGTGCTGCGGCAGGGGAGATGAAGGAGAGGATTTCAGCTGCAATCGATCAGATATTGTACGATAATCCGGACAATGAACACCTGCAAAGACAAGCATCGTTGATTCACAATGCACAGATTACAACAATTGATGGATTCTGTGCTTACATCATTCGAAATTATTTCCATATGATCGATCTGGATCCTGGCTATCGGACGGCAGAGGAAGGAGAACTGAAACTTCTCAGGGAAGATGTCATGAAGGAGGTTCTGGAGGCTGCCTATGCAAGGAAAGGCGAGAAGTTTTTAAGTCTTGTGGAGTGTTATGCGACGGGAAAGACAGATGATGAGATACGCGATATGATCTATAAACTGTACGATGCGTCTATGAGTCATCCGTTTCCGGAAGAATGGATCGAGGAGTGTCTTGAAGTGTATCAGGTGGATTCACTGGAAGATCTTCACGATACACCGTGGATGAAGCTGATCTGGGATGCCGCAGATGAGAGCATCGTGCAGGTACGAGAGCTTCTTTCCAGGGCAGCTGCAATCTGCCGGGAAGAGTCAGGACCTTATTTTTACGAGGCTGCGCTGGATGATGATATTCTGTTACTCAGAGCAGCGGAGACTGCGGTCAAAGAGCGTGATTACAATGGATTTTCAGAACTTCTTAAAAATCACAAATATGCCCGGCTTTCAACGAAAAAAGATCTGTCGGTAGACGAGGAAAAGAAAATACAGGTGAAAGATCTCCGTGACAGTGCCAAGGGACTCTGGAATGAACTGACAGAAAAATATTTTAACCAGACAGAAGAAATGATTCTTGAGTATCTGCAGTATTGCCGTAGACCAATGGAAGGACTGGCTGAAGTCACACTGCAGTATAAGGACGCTTTTGCTGACCGAAAAAGAGAACAGAATATTCTGGATTTTACGGATATGGAACATTTTGCATTGGACATACTGATGCACAAAGAAGGCGATACGATCACACCGAGTGCAGCTGCATGGGAATTATCTGCACGTTATGATGAAGTAATGGTAGATGAGTATCAGGACAGTAATCTGGTACAGGAGATGATCACGAATCTGGTAGCCGGATGGGCAGACAAACGGAAAAATATTTTTATGGTTGGAGATGTCAAGCAGAGTATCTATCGTTTCCGTCTGGCACGACCGGAGCTTTTTATGGAAAAATACCACAGCTATTCACTGGAAGACAGCGAGGAACAGAGAATCGATCTGCACAAAAACTTCCGAAGCCGTGGAACGGTATTATCATCTGTCAACTATCTGTTTCGCCAGATCATGGGTGAGGATCTTGGCGGGATCACTTATGAGGATGAAAATGCACTTTATACAGGTGCGTCATTTCCAGAGAGAGCAGATGGTAAAGAGCCGGAGACAGAAGTACTCCTGATCGAAAAGGACGGTGAGGAACTGGAGGAGCAGGGAAATCAGACAGTACAGGAACTGGAGGCACTTGCGATCGCACAGCGGATCCAGAAGCTTGTCGGTATCGAAGAGGTGCTGGATAAGGATAGCGGAACTTATCGTAAGGCAGGATATGGTGATATTGTCATCCTTCTGCGAACTTCTGCGGGATGGGCGGAGCCATTCAGCCAGGTACTTGCATCAAAGGGAATCCCGGTCTATACAGCATCTCGAACAGGATATTTTGCAGCACAGGAAGTGGTGACGCTTCTGAATTATCTCCGCATATGCGATAATCCAATGCAGGATATTCCGCTGACAGGTGTACTGCATTCTGCAATCGGAGGTTGCAATACACAGGAACTTGCGATAATCCGAAGCAAATGTCCGGATGGTATGTTGTATGAAAGTCTGCTTGCATTCAGAGAAAGAAAGACAGATGACAGGGATGAAGAAGAACTTGTATTAAGAGAGAAGATCAGTCATTTTATAGAGCTGCTGGAAGAAATGCGTGACCTTGCGGTGTACACACCGGTTCATGAGTTGATCCAGTATATTCTCAGAAAAACAGGATATGGGGATTATGTAAGAGTAATTCCGGGTGGTGCACAGAGAGGTGCGAACCTTCATATGCTTGTGGAAAAAGCAATGGAATACGAAAAAACAAGCTATCGTGGACTGTTTAACTTCGTTCGTTATATAGAAAAACTGCAGAAATATGAAGTGGATTTTGGAGAAGTAAATCTGGCTGATGCCGGAAACGGTGCAGTGCAGATCATGACAATACACAAAAGTAAAGGACTGGAATTTCCAATCGTGTTTGCAGCAGGAATGGGAAAACAGTTCAATTTTCAGGATATCAACAGTCGTTTTCTGATTCATCCTGATATGGGCTTCGGAGTGGATGTCATCCTTCCGGAAAAACGTCTGATTCTGTCAACAGTACACAAACAGATCATACGGAGACAGCTCAAAAGGGAAAGCCTTGGGGAAGAATTGAGAGTTCTTTATGTGGCGCTGACCAGGGCAAAGGAAAAACTGATCATTACAGGGACAATTGCAAAGCTTGCGGATGTGCTGCAGGCGGTTTCCTGGCAGATGGGACGCAGAGAGACATTGCTTCCAATTGGAACAAGGGGAGAAGCAAGAAACTACTGGTCATTTATCCTTCCGGCTCTGGCTCGCCATGAAGCTATGCTGCCACTTTTCAGGGAATATGGGATTGCAGACCGGCAGATCCAGGTCTGTGAGATGGAACATGCGGAATTCAAAGTGCAGAAAATTACGGCAGCGGAGCTGGTACAGGGTGAGATTCTTGGACAGACGGACAGCCAGATGCAGGAAAAACTTCTCAAAGAATGGGACAGCAGAAAAATTTATGATGAGGAGATCCATGAGATTCTGACAGAAAGATTTGCTTTTCGCTATCCATTTGAATATCTTAAAGATCTGCCGGTGAAAGTCAGTGTATCGGAACTTAAGAAACGCAGCTGGCGGGGGGAGGAAGAAAAAGAAGAATCCCTGTTTTATGAACCGGATATTCAGGAGATCATTCCGACATTTGTTTCAGGGGAAAAAGAAGAATATCGTGGAGCTGCAAGAGGAACGGCCTATCACCGTCTGATGGAATGCCTGGATTATACACATGCAGAAGATGTACATCAGATCCAGAAACAGATTCGGATGCTCACAGACAGCAGGAAAATGTCACCGGAGGAAGCACAATGTATCCGAATTGCAGATATTCTTGCGTTTGTGGATTCAAAACTTGGACAGCGTATGAAAACAGCAGCAGAACAAAACGCACTTTATCGCGAACAGCCATTTGTTATTGCACAGAAGATGAATCAGATCGAGGCAGCCTGGAACGGTGAAGAGACAGTACTGGTGCAGGGAATCATAGATGCCTATTTTATTGAGGACGATGAGATCGTACTGGTGGATTATAAGACTGATAAGGTATCACCGGGGGGAGAACAGGATCTGATCGATCTGTATCATATACAGTTGGAGGATTACGCAGCGGCATTGGAACGAATGCTGCAGAAAAAAGTAAAGGAAACATATATTTATTCATTTACACTGAGAAAGATGATACCGTTATCATGAAAATATCCCGTAGGACAGAGAGGTTACACTCTCCATCCTGCGGGATATTTGTTTTTGAGAGTCTGGCCGACGAGTTTACCGAATCCGATTGGATAACCTTCAACGCAGAGCAGATGCCATCCTTTTGCGTGAGCAGCCTCTTCCGGTTCAATATTGAGAGTCTCACCCTTGAGATAGCGTGTCAGACGCTGATCGGAGACCGGAAGTGAGATTACGGCTTCTGCATCACCTTTTCGAAGGGAAAGTGCAAATGGCTGGGAAGGTTCGAAACGGTTTTTCTTAAGGTCCCCGAGATACAGCCCATTTCGAAGGAATGTAAGTCCACGGAAATCACCGCCTATCGGTGGCAGATAGTAGACTTTGTCTTTTCGTGTTTCAACGCGATTCCAGTCAAAGGGCTGCCCACCAAGTGTTTTCAGTCCGATCTCCTTCAGGAAAAGTTCCAGCCATTTGCGGGTTTCGGCATTTGGTTTTGCAGAAGACATTGTACCGATCAGATCAGTTCTGCCCTCTTTACGAAACAGTGCAAGAAAGTGTCCCTCTCCCTGCATCTTATGGGGAAAGAGATGTACGCTGCGTATAAGTGACGGATCTCCGTTTCCCCATTCCGGGACACCTGAAGTGAATCCTTCATATTCCGGAAGCTCAAGGAGTTCCATATCCGGTCGGTTTTCAAGAAGATGAGAAACAACTTCTTCGTCTTCTTCCGGCGCAAAGGTACATGTGGAGTACAGAAGCAGTCCGCCTGGACGAAGCATATCGGCTGCCTGCAGAATCAATTCTTTTTGCAGACTGGAAAGTTCATGAGACTTTTCAGGAGTCCAGTCACGTGCAAGCGCTTCTTCTTTGCGAAACATGCCTTCTCCGGAGCAAGGTGCATCAAGCAGAATCTTATGGAAAAATTCAGGAAAATGTTTGCCGAGATGTGCCGGAGTTTCATTTGTAACAAATGCATTGGTGATACCGAATAATTCAATGTTGCGAAGGAGTGCCCTGGCTCTGGAAGCACTGATGTCGTTGGCGACCAGGAGTCCGCTTCCATTCAGCATTGCACCAAGGGCAGTAGCTTTGCCGCCAGGTGCAGCACAAAGGTCCAGAACGTTTTCACCTGGAGTGACTGGAAGACAGGATGCCGGTGTCATGGCACTTGGTTCCTGCAGATAGAAAAGTCCGGCCTGATAGAGTGGACAGAAAGATGGACGGACATCTTCCGGATAAAAATATCCATTGGAGATCCACGGAATCGGAGTGACCGGGAACGGGACGATCCGTTCGAATTCGTCACAGCTGATTTTTGCGGTATTTACACGAAGCCCGTAAGTACGCGGTGCTTCATAACTTTTTAAAAAGCTTTCATATTCATCACCCAGCATATTCTGCATGCGAGACAGAAATGCAGGAGAGAGGAGTTCGGTAATTGTATGTTCAGACATGAAAATCTCCTTAGTATCTGTAATAAGTTATTATTGTAGAAGAGTCTGCAAATAGCAGATATAACAATAAAATTATAAATTAGTTAAAGAAAATAGAAAATACTATTGACAAAACTATATTATATATCATATAGTATTACTAACGAAATAATATTATATCGCTAGATAATATTGCAGAAAAAATATGAAGGAAGTGATAGCATGGTATTTAACACAGGTGCGGCACTTCTGGACGCGATCGTTCTGGCTGTAGTATCGAATGAGAAAGATGGAACCTACGGCTACAAGATCACCCAGGATGTACGGAGTGTGCTGGAGGTATCCGAATCAACGCTGTATCCGGTGCTGCGGAGACTGCAGAAGGATGAATGTCTGGAGACATACGATCAGGCTTTTGCAGGCAGAAACCGCAGATATTATAAGATTACAGAAAAAGGCATGGCACAGCTGAATCTGTACAGAGTTGAATGGAGGAATTATTCAACAAAGATTTCGAAGCTGTTTGAGGGAGGCATAGAGTTATGAACAGAGTGCAGTTTATGGAACAGTTAAAGAAACTGCTTTCTGATATCTCTGAGGAGGAAAGACAAGAGGCTCTTGAGTATTATGAGAGTTACTTTGATGATGCCGGAGAAGATCAGGAGGCAGAAGTGATCCGGGAGCTTGGAAGTCCGGGAAAGGTAGCGGCTATTATTAAAGAAGATTTAAAGAGCAGCTCGCAAAACTACGGAGAATTTACCGAAAATGGATTTCAGGATGAGCGTGCAGATAATGAACGTCAGATGCCACAGAACCGTGTGGACCGAGGTTATCATGCTGAACGCAAAGGCGGAAAGGCCAGTGTGATTCTGGTATTGATCCTTCTGGTATTTATTTCACCTCTGATCAAAGGAGCAGTCGGAGGAGTACTTGGGTTTATTGTAGCACTGGCATTGCTTCCGTTTCTGGTCGTATTCGGAATCGGTGCTGCTGTAGTTGGTCTGTTTGTTGCCGCAGTAGCAGTGATCGGAGCCGGAATTGGAACCTGTTTTACAGCACTTCCGTTTGGTGTCCTTCTCGTTGGAATTGGTCTGCTCCTGTTTGCATTGGCACTTGTTGGTCTTGTGTTCCTGAAATGGGCAGCAACCTGTGCACTTCCGGCAATTCTGCGTAATTTTACAGATTTTTGCTGCCGTATTGTGAACAGAGGCAGAAAGGAAGGTGAACGGGCATGAAAAAATCTTCAAAAGTAATGCTGCTTACAGCTGCCGTTGTTGGTGTTGTCGGAATTGGAATGAGTATCGGTGGAGTTGCCATGGGGGCTACGATCGCAGGACTGAACTTATCAAAATATGGATTCGATGGTATTGTTAAACAGACAGCAAAATATATCAGCCTTGATGACAAAGATGACTGGGAACAGGACTGGGATGAGATCACACAGCTTGAACCGGTTGAAACAGATAATGACAAAGAAATTTTTGAAACAGCACCAATTTCTGATCTGAAACTTTCACTGAGTGGAGACGAACTTAAGTTTCGGTCCTATGATGGAGATAAGCTTCGCATAGAGGTGTCTGGTTCGAAGAAAGATAAGATAAGGATCGGTACAGAGGATGACAGTCTGATTCTTGAGACGACCGGCAGGACCCGGGACCGTGAGATCACAGTGAGTTATCCGAAGAATGTACGATTTAAGGAGACTTCTATAGAGGTTGCAGCAGGTACAGTTACAATGTGCGATGAATTCCGGACGGATGATCTGGATGTATCTGTAGCGGCAGGTGAGTTTACAAATACAGGGAAGATCCGTGCAGCCAGCGATACAACAATTGCAGTTGGCACAGGAAATGTAGAACTGTCAGAGCTGGATATAAATAATCTGGAAGTTGACTGTGGTATTGGAAATGTTGATCTTGGTATTCTGGGAAAAGAAGCAGACTACAATTATCAGATTTCCTGTTCGGCGGGAAATGTGGATATTGGCGACAGCTCTTACAGCGGTGTCGGACATAATAAGAATATCACGAACCCAAATGCCAAAGGAAATATGAATCTGGACTGTGGTGTGGGAAATATAACGGTAGATTTTGAAAAATAAACGGCTGTTCAGAATATCGGCCGGTTTATAAGGTACCTGTAAAATGTTTTCAGTTTAAGAAAGAAGGAATTGATCATGGATAACAAAAGGCTTTACAAATCATCTGTAAATTATATGCTGTGCGGTGTATGCGGTGGTATTGCAGAATATTTCAACATTGATCCAACATTGGTACGTCTTGCCTGGGTGATCCTGACCTGCTTTGGCGGGGCAGGGATCTGGGCATATATCATTGCTGCCATTATTATTCCTAAGGGATGAGCCGGTGCAGATTTGATAGTTCGATATGAAGAACATCCGGAAAACAATGTATAATTTCTGAAAAAGATGTCCATACTCTGAAAGAACAGGAATGCTGGAAGGCAGACTGCTGTGAATCAGTGCGAAGCAGTATAAAAGGAGTTGTGGACATGAACAAAGAAAAGGAAGTGGAAGCTTATCTGAAGGGAGTACTTCCGGAAGAGCAGAAACTGAAATATGAAATTGCACAGGAACTGGGAATTCTGGATAAAGTACTGGAAAGTGGATGGAAAAGCCTGTCAGCAAAAGAAACCGGCAGGATCGGAGGTTTGCTTGCAAGTAAACGAAAAGAAGAAAAAGATATGTGAAACACAAAAAAAATACAAAAAGCATCGTCTGGAAGCTGTTGCGGACGGTGCTTTTTTGGTATACTGATAGTAGCAGGTATTGAATATGGTTGCAATATACAGGAGAAAAATATGGGAAACCTTCAAAATTCATATGTAAAATTAGATAAAGTTTCTAAGATATACAAAATGGGTGAAGTTGAGATCCGGGCAGTGGATAATATCAGCTTTGAAATATCAAAAGGTGAATTTGTCGTAGTTGTTGGACCGAGTGGAGCCGGTAAAACAACGGTTCTGAATATTCTTGGTGGAATGGACACAGCGACAAAAGGAAATGTTTTTGTGGATGGCAGCAACATTGCGAAATATAACAACCGCCAGCTGACCGCTTACCGCCGCGATGATATCGGCTTTGTCTTCCAGTTCTATAATCTGGTGCCGAATCTGACTGCACTGGAAAATGTGGAACTTGCGATGCAGATCTGCAAAAATCCGCTCGATGCCAAAAAAGTTCTCTGTGAAGTTGGCCTCGAAGACCGCATGGGTAACTTCCCGGCTCAGCTTTCCGGCGGTGAACAGCAGAGAGTTTCGATCGCAAGAGCCCTTGCAAAGAATCCGAAGCTTCTTTTGTGTGATGAACCGACAGGGGCACTTGACTATCAGACAGGAAAGGCAATCCTGAAGCTTTTGCAGGATATGTGCAGGGAAAAAGGGATGACAGTTATCGTTATTACACATAACTCAGCATTGACACCAATGGCGGACCGCGTGATCCATATCAAAAATGGTACGGTTTCGGCAATGGAACTGAATACTGATCCTACGCCGGTGGAGGAAATCGAATGGTAGGAAAAAGAAGAAAAAGGGCATTGCACAAGGATTTCTGGATGGAAGTCAGAAAGAGCCGGGCGCGTTTTATATCGATCTTCTGTATCGTGGCCCTGGGTGTGGCTTTTTTCTCGGGGATCCAGGCATCCTCTCCGGATATGCGGCTTTCCGGTGATGCATATTATAACGAGTCAAAGCTTATGGATCTGAAAGTGGTCGGAACCATGGGACTGACCGATGATGATATACAGGCGCTTAAAGAACTGCCGGAGACTGATGCAGTGGAAGGGGCATATTCTACAGATGTGATCTGTGGAGAAACAGATTCCCAGAAGGTACTCCATGTGGAATCCCTGAATAAAGAAGTTAATCACCTGAGCATAACAGAAGGAAGACTTCCCCAAAAGAGCGGGGAGTGCTTCCTGGATTCCGCGTTTGCGTCAGGCCAGAAATATTCGATCGGAGACAAGGTTGTTATCCGACAGCCCGGAGACTCTGAATTATTAAAAGAAGAGACCTATACGGTCGTCGGCCTTGGCAAAAGTCCTCTCTATATATCCTTTAACAGAGGAAATACGACCGTAGGATCCGGTGAAGTAAATGGATTCATGTATGTCGTTGCGGATGATTTCGATTCAGATGTGTATACACAGATCTACGTGCGCGCACATGAGGTGGATAAGGTCACCAGTTATACCGACGGCTATGATAACCTGGCTGACAAACTGGAAGATAAAGTAAAAGGCATTGAGGCAGAGCGCTGCCAGGCACGTTATGATTCGGTAGTCGGTGAAGCACAGGAAAAAATCGAGGATGCCGAAAAAGAGCTTGCGGACGGCAAAAAGGAAGCGGATGAAGAACTTGCTGATGCAAAGAAAAAGCTTGATGATGGAGAACAGGAATTAACTGACGGCGAAAAAGAATACGAAGATGGCAAACAACAGCTTGCCGATGCCCGGCAGGAACTCGAAGATGGCAAAAAACAGCTTGCCGATGCAAAACAGAAGATAGCTGACGGAAGATCTCAGATCGCATCAGCCCGTCAGCAGGTTGCCGATGGTCAGGCTCAGATTGCTACAGCTCAGAAGAAACTGGATGAGGGCTGGAATCAGTATAACGACGGTAAGAAAAAATACAATGCCGGTAAGAAAAAGTTTGATGCCGGTAAAAAAGAGCTGGAAAACGGCAAAAAACAAATAGCCGCTGGTAAAGCGGAACTCGAACAAAAACAGCAGGAACTGAATGCCGGGATTGCCCAGATACAGGAGGGGCAGCAGACCGTTGAGACACAGCTTGCACAACTCCAGGAACAGATTCCTCAGCTCGAGGCTGGAATCGGTCAGCTGCAGGCAGCTGTGGAAGGTCTGGAGGCAGCGCAGAATGCAGTGGCGCAGCTTGAGGCAGCTGTTCAGGAAAAACAGAGTGCAGTGGAAGCGGCACAGGCCGCCCGTGACGAAGCAGCGCAGAAAGTCGAAAACGGAGAGCTGACGGAAGAAGAGCTTGCCGGATATGAGCAGGCTCTTGCACAGGCCCAGGCAGAACTCGAAGCTGTAAATGGCGGCCTTGCACAGGCTCAGGAGTCATTAAATGCCTGTCAGCAGGCGGCAGCACAGAAAACAGAACTTGAAGCAAATCTTTCAGCAGCAAATGCCGGAGTCGAAACTCTTCAGGCTAAAAAGACAGAACTTGCCCAGACTTTGGAGAACTTAAGTGCAAATCAGACAGCAATCGACGAAGGAAAAGCGAAGTTAAATGAAGAAGAGGCAAAGCTTGGTCCTGCAGAGAAAGAGATTGCAGCAAATGAAAAAACTCTAAAAGACAGTAAAAAGAAACTGGACGCCAGCTTGAAAAAGCTCCAGGATGGTCAGGCAGAAATAGATGCAAACAAGGCTAAAATGAACTCTGCTCTGGCCGAAATCGAGGCAAATGAGCAAAAACTGAATTCCGGTGAGGCCGAGATAGCAGCAAATGAACAGAAACTGACCGACGGTGAAAGAGAAATTCAGGAAAACGAGCAGAAGCTAAAAGATGCAGAGAAGGAGCTTGAGGATGCCCGAAAAGAGCTTGCCGATGGCAGGAAAGAATATGAAGACGGTAAAAAAGAAGCAGAAGATAAAATAAAAGACGGGCAGGAAAAGATTGACGATGCAAAGAAAGAACTTACAGACTTAAAATATCCGGAATGGATTCTCACAGACCGAAATGGACTTCCGGAATACTCTGATTACGGAGACAATGCAGACCGTATCAAAAATATCGGCGAGGTATTTCCTGTTATTTTCTTCCTGGTAGCAGCCCTTATCAGTCTTACCACCATGACCAGAATGGTCGAGGAGCAGAGAACGCAGATTGGAACAATGAAGGCTCTCGGCTACAGTAAAATCAGTATTGCTTCCAAATATCTGAATTATGCGTTCCTGGCAACGGCAGGCGGCAGTGTTGCCGGTATCCTGATCGGTGAAAAGATCATTCCGTTTGTAATTATCAAGTCTTATGGAATTATGTATCACAATGTGGAGAATACCCTTCAGATACATTATGAACTGAAATATGCACTGCTTGCTTCCGTGGCGGCATTGATCTGTACAGTTGGTGCAACGATTTTTTCTTGTGTGCATGCGCTGGCAGAGACACCGGCATCATTGATGCGTCCACCGACACCTAAAGAAGGGAAACGAATCCTTCTGGAGTGGATACCGATTTTGTGGAAACATCTGAATTTTACCTGGAAATCTTCTCTTCGAAATCTGTTCCGTTATAAAAAACGTCTGTTCATGACGATTTTTGGAATTGCAGGAAGTATGGCGCTGATGCTGGTAGGTTTTGGTATTCGTGATTCTGTTTCAGACATTGTACATCTTCAGTACACGAATCTGCAGCATTATGATGCGACGATCATCTCAGATGACGATGCCACGGATACGGAAAGGGAAGCACTTATAGAATCTCTGGATAAAAATGAATCACTGGATCATTATACGAAGATAAGGCTCTCCAAGCTCACAGCTCCAAACGGAAAATCAAATCTGAGTGTATATGTGTTTGTTCCTGAAAACCTTGAGAACTTCAAAAAAGATGTGACACTTCGAAACCGTGTTACAAAAAAAGAATACGAGTTGCCTGAGGATGGGGCGGCGGTCTGTGAAAAGACAGCGAGTCTTCTGGGGCTGAAGCCCGGTGATGAACTGACACTCGAAAAAGATGACAAAGAGTATCATGTGAAGATCTCTGTTATCACCGAAAATTACGCAGGCCATTATGTTTATATGACACCGCAGATCTACAAAGAAACATTTGGAGAAGAGCCGGTTTATGAAGATATCGTTTTCTCGGTAAAAGAGGAATATAAGGATCGGGTAGAAAAGGTCGGACAGAAGATCATGGATTTACCGGCTGTCTTAAGCATCAGCTATACAGAGAGTACGATCGAAATGGTAGACCGTATGCTCAGCACTCTTGGTGTAGTTATTCTTGTACTGATCGTGTCAGCAGGAATGCTTGCATTTGTAGTACTTTATAATCTGAACAATATCAATATCACTGAGCGCCAGCGAGAGCTTGCCACATTAAAGGTACTTGGTTTCTTTGATATAGAAGTTTCTCAGTATGTCCTGCGAGAGAATATCATTCTGACGATCGCAGGAATTCTGTTTGGCTCAGGATTTGGTATCCTGCTCCATCGCTTTATTATTGTCACAGTAGAGGTGGATGCGGTCATGTTTGGAAGAAACATTGCTCCACTCAGCTTTTTGTACTGTGCGGTGATCACCTGTATCTTTTCAGCTGTGGTAAACATCTTTATGCATAAAAAACTGAAAAAGATCGATATGGTAGAATCGCTGAAATCCGTTGAATGACGATTTGAAAAAATAATACAGGAAAGCAAATCTCCCAGATTCTGTGAAAAATGCACAATCCGTCTTGACAAGGCGAAAAAATGCAATTACAGTAGATGGGAGATGCTTTTTTTAATCAGGAGGAAATTATGAGCAAAGAACTTGCAAAAACATATGACCCAAAGGGTCTGGAAGACCGCCTTTATCAGAAATGGATGGACAACGGATACTTCCACGCAAAAGTAAATCCAGATAAGAAACCATTTACAATCGTAATGCCGCCGCCGAACGTAACCGGCCAGCTTCATATGGGACATGCACTTGATGAAACCATGCAGGATATCCTGATCCGTTTCAAGAGAATGCAGGGATACGAAGCTCTGTGGCAGCCGGGAACCGACCATGCTGCAATCGCAACAGAGGTTAAGGTTATCGATAAACTGAAAAAAGAAGGAATCGACAAACTCGATATCGGACGTGAAGAATTCCTTAAACATGCGTGGGCATGGAAAGAAGAGTACGGCGGAAAGATCATCAACCAGCTGAAGAAACTCGGTGCTTCTGCAGACTGGGAGAGAGAACGCTTCACAATGGACGAAGGATGCTCCAAGGCTGTACAGGAAGTATTTATCCGTCTGTATGAGAAAGGATATATTTACAAAGGTTCCAGAATCATCAACTGGTGTCCGGTATGCCAGACTTCCATCTCTGATGCAGAGGTAGAACATGAGGATCAGGACGGATTTTTCTGGCACATTAATTATCCGATCGTAGGTGAGGAAGGCAGATTTGTAGAGATCGCAACTACACGTCCGGAAACACTTCTCGGAGATACTGCAGTTGCAGTCAATCCGGATGATGAAAGATACAAAGATCTGATCGGCAAAATGCTGAAACTGCCGTTGACTGACCGTGAGATCCCGGTTATTGCGGATGAGTATGTTGACAAAGAATTTGGAACAGGATGTGTAAAAATTACACCGGCACATGATCCGAATGACTTTGAAGTAGGCAAACGTCATAATCTGGAGGAAATCAATATTCTGAATGATGATGCTACCATCAATTCTCTTGGTGGCAAATATGCAGGTATGGACCGCTACGAAGCCCGTAAAGCAATGGTAGCAGATCTTGAAGCGCAGGGACTTCTCGTAAAAGTTGTTCCACATAATCACAGTGTTGGTACGCATGACCGTTGTGGCACAACCGTAGAGCCAATGATCAAACCGCAGTGGTTTGTTCGTATGGACGAGATGGCAAAAGCAGCTATGGAATCCTTAAGACCGGGTGAATTGGAATTTGTTCCGGCAAGCTTTGGTAAGACATATCTGCACTGGCTGGAAAATATCCGTGATTGGTGCATTTCCCGTCAGCTCTGGTGGGGACACAGAATCCCGGCTTACTACTGTGATGAGTGCGGTGAAGTTGTCGTTGCAAGAGAAATGCCGGAAAAATGCCCGAAATGTGGATGCACACATTTCCACCAGGATGAGGATACTCTGGATACCTGGTTCAGTTCCGCTTTGTGGCCGTTCTCCACACTTGGATGGCCGGACAAAACACCGGAACTCGAATACTTCTATCCGACAGATGTTCTTGTAACAGGATACGACATTATCTTCTTCTGGGTTATCCGTATGGTATTCTCCGCTCTTGAGCAGACAGGAGAAGTTCCATTCCACCATGTACTGATCCATGGTCTTGTACGTGACTCACAGGGACGTAAGATGAGTAAATCTCTTGGAAATGGTATCGATCCGCTGGAAGTTATTGATAAATACGGCGCAGATGCACTTCGTCTGACACTGATCACAGGAAATGCACCTGGAAACGACATGCGTTTCTACTGGGAGCGAGTAGAATCCAGCCGTAACTTTGCAAACAAGATCTGGAATGCATCCCGATTCATTATGATGAACCTGGAAGGCAAGACAGTTACTGAACCTGCAGATTTAAATGAGCTTTGCCTTGAAGATAAATGGATTCTTTCCAAACTCAATACAGTGATCCGTGAAGTTACAGACAACATGGACAAATATGAGCTTGGAATCGCAGTACAGAAGGTTTATGACTTCCTGTGGGATGAGCTCTGTGACTGGTATATCGAGATGGCAAAAGTTCGCCTCTGGAAAGCAGAAGAAGATCCGAAGGCTGCAAATAATGCACTCTGGACACTTCGTACAGCCCTGACAGAAGGACTGAAACTGCTTCATCCATACATGCCATTCATCACAGAAGAAATCTACTGCACACTTCTTCCTGAAGAAGAATCTATCATGATTTCTGACTGGCCGGTATTCCAGGAAGCATGGTCCTTCCCGGAGGCAGAAAAAGCAGTGGAAAGCTTTAAAGAAGCAATTCGCGGTATCCGTAACACACGTACAGAAATGAACGTGCCGATGAACCGCAAAACCAGCCTTTACATCGTAGGTAAGGATGCGGATACATGTGCAAGATACGAAGCATGCAAGAAATCCTTCGTGAACCTTGCATTTGCAAAAGAAATCCTTGTACAGGAAAGCAAAGACGGTATCGGTGAAGATGCAGTATCTGTAGTAGTATCCGATGCAGTTGTATATATGCCGCTTGAAGATCTTGTCGACAGAGAAAAAGAAATCGAGCGTCTGAAAAAAGAACAGGAGCGTCTTGCAAAAGAAATCGCAAGATGCCAGGGAATGCTGAGCAATCCGAACTTTGTCAACAAAGCTCCGGAAGCAAAAGTAAATGCAGAAAAAGAAAAACTTCAGAAATATGAAGAAATGATGGAAAAGGTTAAAACACAGCTTACTCAGATGGACAAGTAATAAAGGAGCATTTGGATGAAATTGTATAAGATATGCAATAAGATATCCCTGCTGCTTCATGCGCTTTGCAGTGCAGCCGGATATTTCCTTATCGAAGCGATCAGTCGTCATTCTTTTACCGATGCGTGGACCTACATGACAGGAAAACCACTGGTATTTGCTTATAACGCAGGCCTTATATTTACCACGAGCCTGATTGTATATTTGTTCCGCCGAAGAACCTTCTGGCGTGTTCTGGTATCCATATTCTGGCTGCTTCTTGGAATTATCAATGGCGTGATCCTGGCAAACAGGGTCACACCGTTTACCGGCCCGGATCTGCATCTGCTCACAGACGGTATGGCAGTCCTTAACAAATATCTGCCGTCCTGGGGTGTGGTAGTTGCATTGATCGTGCTTGGAGTATTAGTACTGATTCTTCTTTCTTTGTTGGTCAAAGGACCAAAGTATCAGCGAAAAGTAAAATTCCGCTATGACCTTCTCCTGGTTGTTGTGGGAATTGCAGCATTTGTAGGAATCACACAGCTGGCGCTGGAAAAGAGAGTGCTTTCCAATTACTTTGGAAATATTGCATTTGCATATGAAGATTATGGATATCCATACTGCCTTGGTGTCACAATATTTAACACCGGCATCAGCTGTCCTCGTGATTATTCAGAAGAAGAGATTGAGAGAATCGAGAAGACTGAGGATAACCTTCCGGCAACAAATGAGAAAAATCAGCCGAATATTCTCTTCCTGCAGCTCGAATCCTTCTTTGATCCGACTTTGGTCAATTATCTGAAAATCTCCGAAGATCCGATCCCTACGTTCCGCAAGCTGATGAAAGAGTATTCATCCGGATACTACAAGGTTCCGGCAGTCGGAGCCGGTACAGCAAATACGGAATTTGAGTCAATCACAGGTATGAGCCTTCATTATTTTGGACCGGGAGAATATCCGTACAAGAGTATTCTGAAAGAGACAACCTGCGAAAGCGCACCATATGTCCTGAAGAATCTTGGATACAGCACTCATGCAGTGCATAATAATGAGGCAAACTTCTACGGAAGAAGAAGTATCTTTCCGAACCTTGGATTTGATACTTTCACTTCTGCTGAATATATGGCAGAGGAAAATGATAAGAACCCGCTGGGCTGGACAAAAGATGAAGTTCTCACTGATGAGATCATCAAATGTCTGGATTCTACGGAAGGACCGGATTATGTATATACAATCTCCACACAGGGACATGGAGCATATCCGGAAGAACAGCTGATCGATGATCCGGAGATCACAGTCACAGGTGCCGCAACAGAAGCGCAGAACAACCAGTGGGAGTATTACTGCAATGAGATCCACGAAATGGATAATTTTGTTAAAGAGCTGACAGATGCACTGGCAGATTATCCGGAGGATGTGATCCTGGTTATGTACGGCGATCACCTTCCAACAATGGGACTTACGGTTGAAGATCTCAAGAATAAATATCTGTTCCAGACAGAATATGTAATGTGGGACAATTTCGGCATGGAGAAAAAGAAGGTGAATCTCTCAGCTTATCAGATGGCAGCAGAGGTTATGGATCGCGCCGGAATACATGAAGGAACAATCTTCCGTTATCACCAGGCAAGAAGAAATACCCGAAATTACCAGGTAGATCTGGAAACGCTTCAGTATGATCTTCTTTATGGAGAAAAGTATGCATACAAAGATAAGGAACTGACATTTGAAAGAACCAAAATGCGAATGGGCATTTATGATGTGAGTCTGGATTCTATGGATCTTATCTCTGACATAGATTTTACATATCGATTAAAGGGAACAAACTTCACACCATCCAGTCAGGTTAAGCTGAACGGGGAATGGATCGATACTGTATATGTGAATCCGACCACACTGATGATATCAGGCACAGAACTGAAGGATTTTGACAGAATATCAGTATCACAGCGAAGCAACAGTTCAACCAGAAAGGCATTGAGCAAGAGTTACGATCGTTCGGTTTATATGTTGTATTCTGAAAATAAATGGAAACTTCCGACAGATGAATCCTGATTCTGACGAATAAAAGATTACGATTAGTACTGGACATCTTTCACCACTCATATATAATGATATCGTAGCGGTTTGGTTTTAAAGACCAGATAGCTGCGAATACATTAGATGAGTGGTGAATTTTTTTATGAATTACGAAGAAGCGGTTGCTTATATTGAAGAAACTCCGAAATTTACAACAAAGAATAAACTGGAGCACACAAAAGAATGCCTGCGGCGTCTTGGAAATCCGCAGAAGCAGTTTCAGGTTGTACATGTGGCAGGAACAAATGGAAAGGGAAGCACCTGTGCATTTCTGACTTCGGTCTTTAGAGAAGCCGGATATTCCTGTGGACTGTTTACCTCTCCGCATCTGGTTGTGATCAATGAACGCTTTCAGATCAATGAGAAGAATATTGACAATGATACATTCCTCAGAGCATTTGAAAAGGTAAAAAAACTTGCAGATGAGCTGGTAGCGGAAGGTAGTTATCATCCAACATATTTTGAGTTCCTGTTTCTGATGGGAATGGTGATTTTTGCGGATGCAAATGTGGATTATGTGATACTTGAAACAGGCCTTGGTGGAAGACTGGATGCGACAACAGCAGTAGAAGAACCGAGTGCCTGTGTAATTACGTCGATCAGTTTTGACCATATGCAGTATCTGGGGAATACCATTGAGGCAATTGCCGGAGAGAAGGCGGAAATCATTGTGCCGGGTGTGCCTGTGATCTATGATGGAAATAATCCGGCTGCAGCAGGTGTGATCAGAGCAAGAGCACAGGAACTGGGAAGTCCGTATTTTGAAGTGAAGAGAGAAGATACAAAAATCATCCGAAACACCAGGGCAGGCATTGATTTTTCTTATGAGAATGAGTATTATGGAAATACAGTTTTTACGCTTCCATTTATTGCAGAGTATCAGGTGATGAACAGTTCACTTGCATTGAAGACGATTGAAGTATTAAAAGACCAGGTGAAGATACCGGTGGAGGCGGTCAGGAAGGGACTTCTCGAGACACGCTGGCAGGGAAGGATGGAAACCGTGTTGCCGGGTGTGATCGTTGACGGGGCACATAATGAAGATGGTGTAGAGAAATTTGTGGAGACAGCAGTACATTTCCAGAAAGATTATCCGCTGACACTGCTTTTTTCGGCAGTAGATGATAAGGATTATACAGATATGATCCGTACCATTCTTGGGAAAATTTCTTTCCATCATGTGATCGTGACTCAGGTTGGAGGCTATCGAAAGGTTCCGGCAGAAAAACTGGCAGAGATATTCAGAGAAAAAGGCTGTCCGACAGCGGAAGCCTGCGAAGATGTGGAAGAAGCGTTTAAGAAAGCTCTGGCGGCAAAAGGAGAAGACGGAATGTTATTCTGTGTCGGTTCTCTGTATCTGGTTGGAGAAATCAAGACACTTATTCTGCAGGGAGTCGGTAAATAAAGGAGAATAATATGATTGATTATGAAGAGGAACTGAAGAAATTTGAGCCATGTCTGGATGTTACAGATGCAGAGGGCGCAATCTATGACAGAGAGCTTACGGATATCCTGGATGTTCTTCAGGAAGTATTAAGAGAAGCAAAAAGCAACAGACGTGTAAAATAAGATACAAGGAGAACTACATGAATTGTATGAACTGCGGTGCATTTCTTACAGATATGGATCTGGATTACTGTCCAAATTGTGGGTATAATGTACTGATTCAGAAAAAGGTAGATTATCTGTCTAAGATTTTTTATAATCAGGGACTTGAGAAGGCAAGTATCCGTGATCTTTCCGGTGCGATCGCCTGTCTGAAACAGAGTCTTATGTATGACAAAAGAAACATCAGGGCGAGAAATCTGCTTGGGCTGGTATATTTTGAAACAGGGGAAGTTGTCTCGGCACTCAGTGAATGGGTGATCAGTAAGAATCTTCAGCCAACCAGAAACCTGGCATCAGAATATATCAACAAATTGCAGGCAAATCCCAATAAACTTGCGGCAATCAATGAAACAATCAAGAAATATAACCATGCATTAATGCTCTGCCGAGAAGGGCATGAAGATATGGCAGCCATTCAGTTGCGAAAGATTCTTACACAGAATTCCAAACTGATCAAGGGATATCATCTGCTGGCTTTAATCCAGATGAAGAACGGAGAATGGAATAAAGCGCGAAGAATCCTCAAAAAAGCTGCAAGGATTGACAAAACAAACACAACAACCCTTCGTTTTCTGCGAGAGGTAGATGAGCAGACAGGAGTGACGACCAGACTTGAAAAGAAAAAGAAAGGTCTGTTTCGCTCTGGGACTAAAGAAAATCTGGATACGGATATTCTCGGAAGCGAGAGAGTCGCTCAGCCGACCGTGTACAGAGAACATTCAAAGGTTTCTGTATTTTTTATTCTGATGGACGGAATAGCAGCTGGTGCAGTAGCATTCTGGCTTCTGGCGGTACCTGCGATACGGCAGGGAATCTATCAGGAGGCGAACCAGCAGATTGTCCAGTACAGTGAATCTCTGGCAAGCCAGGGAGCGGAACTCACGAAAGCACAGGGAGAGGCCAAAGAATCCGGAGATACGGTAGAGTCTGTCACGCAGGAACTTACGACAGAACAGGCGAAGAGCGAAAGCTATCAGGCACTTCTGCAGGCTTATACGTATTATCAGCAGCAGAATCTGGATGAAGCAGCTGTGGAGATTCAGAAGGTGCATGTGGATGTACTGACAGACAGCATGAAATCTGTTTATACAACGATCAGAGATGCGACCGGTGTAGCAGGAATCGGAGATACAGGGGGAGTGCAGAGGCAGGAGAATTCGTCAGACAGCACAGAAGATACTTCTTCGTCTGAAGATACTTCTTACGATGAGTCGGATTACAGCAATTATGATGAAGAGTATTATGAATAAATAACGATATAGCAGAAAAACCTCGGAGAAGGGGATGTACGATTTCAGAACGTACATCTCCTTTTCTTTATATCAGATGTGAGATGACTCCCACCTGCAGGTGGTGAGCAACAAAATTATATCAGTGGCGGGCATTCTTGAAAGTGGACAGAAGGGGGAGTAGAAAATGAATGAAATGTTTCAACTGGAGGGGACTACATTACGTATCATTCTTCCGCAGGAACTGGATCATCCGATGGCAGATCTGATCCGGAAAGGAACAGAAATGATTGCAGGGAGGACTTATATCCGTACAATTGTGTTTGATTTTTCGGAGACAGAGTTTATGGACAGTTCAGGCATCGGGCTTCTGATGGGAAGATATCGTGCACTTGGAATGCGAAAGGACTGTATTCAGGCAGTCGGCGTAAACGGTCATATAGGGCATTTGCTGCGTCTGTCAGGACTTCATCGTTACATTGTGATCCAGAAAGCAGGGGAGGGGGAAGTGTCATGAGAGAAGATACAAATGAAGTATCTGCAAATGAGATGCTACTTATTTTTGAAAGTAATCCGGTTAATGAAGGGCTTGCAAGAGTTACGGCAGCATCTTTTTGCACGCAGTTGAATCCGACTCTGGAGGAGATCGCAGATCTGAAGACTGCTGTTTCGGAGGCAGTGACAAACTGTATTATACATGGATACGAAGGCAGAAGAGGAAGGATTGAGATGCACCTGTCTTACAGGGAACGGGAGCTTTATGTAGATATTACTGATTATGGCGTGGGGATTAGTGATGTGGAGAAAGCAATGGAACCGATGTATACTTCAAAACCGGATAAGGACAGATCTGGAATGGGATTTACGTTTATGGAGGCATTTATGGATGAATTATCAGTAGAATCGGAACCAGATAAAGGAACTGTCGTACACATGAAAAAAATCATCGGCCGGTAAAAAATGACCTGGGATACCGTTGCCCTGATCGGGCGTGCGCACCAGGGGGATAAAGAAGCAAGAGACATTTTGTTCCATGAAAACACAGGACTGATCTACAGTGTTGCACACAGATTCCTGGGAAGAGGTGCAGAGATGGAAGATTTGTTTCAGATTGGCAGTATCGGACTCTTGAAAGCAGTAGATAAATTTGATCTGTCATATGATGTGAAATTTTCTACGTATGCAGTACCAATGATTGCGGGAGAAATCAAACGTTTCCTGCGAGATGACGGGATGCTGAAGGTCAGCCGCAGCATAAAAGAAAATCAATATCGCATTTATAAAATGCGGGAAAAACTGGAAAAGAATCTGGGTAGGGAGCCGACGGTGACAGAGCTGGCAGAAGAGCTGGGAATGACACCGGAGGAAATTGCCATGGCATCGGATGCAGCAACAGAAGTAGAATCAATCTATCGTCCTATACATCAGGGGGAAGGAACGGAATTGCAGCTTTTGGACAAGCTTCCGGAGAAGGAAAACAGGCAGGAAAGAATACTGGACAAAATCTTTCTGGAAGAATTACTAAATATATTGGGAACAGAAGAAAGAAGGCTGATCTGCATGCGTTATTTCTGTGATATGACACAAACGGAGGTGGCAAAGAGGCTGGGAATATCACAGGTGCAGGTTTCGAGAATGGAAAAAAGAATCTTACACAGACTCAAAAAAGAGATACAGGATAAAACGGAAGTATAAAATTGCTGAATATAAAGATACTGTATATATCGGACAAAATGTCCTGTAAAAAAAGAAAGGACAGATGAAAGTATGGCTTCCGAAAATATAACACTTTATATAAAAGGAGACCGCAATGTTGAAGTGACAGAACAGGATGTGTTTCTGAAGGATATTGTCAGCATGGAATGTTCCGATAAAAAATTTCTGCCGAAACTTCAGACAGTAAAGATACTGAAGCTTCATGGAAACAGAGAACAGCGGTATGTGGTCTCTGTACTGGAAATCATTGCCTGTATCCATGCTACGTACCCTGAAGTAGAAGTGCAGAATCTTGGAGAAGCGGATATTATCGTGACATACGAAAATCAGAAAACTTCGCCATATCTCTGGCATATCCTCAAAGTGGCAGTTGTGGCAGCAATTATCTTTTTTGGCTCGGCATTTTCAATCATGGCATTTAATAATGATGTGGGTGGAACAAAACTGTTTGGTCAGATATATGAACTTGTGATGGGAAAACAAAGTGATGGCTTCACTGTTCTGGAAGTCACATATTCTATTGGACTGACATTTGGAATCCTGGTCTTTTTTAATCATTTTGGTAAAAAACGATTTACAGTCGATCCGACTCCGATGGAGGTGCAGATGCGTCTCTATGAAAATGATATTCAGACGGCACTCGTAGAAAATGCATCCAGAAGAAAAGAAGAACTTGAAGTGGGTGATCGATAATGTGGTGGCGAAATGTGTTTCTGGCACTGATCGGTATCAGCGCAGGAATGGTTGTTGCAGGAGGTGTGTTCTCCTTTATTGTGGAACTGGGAGTGATCTCTGATTTTGCTGACCGTACACATACTGCAAAGCACATCCTGTTTTATGAAGATATGGTTTCTGCTGGTGCTGTACTGGGAAATTTGTTTCAGATTTTTGAGGTCCATTTGCCGGGACGTTCCATATTCCTTGGGATATTTGGACTGTTTGGAGGAATTTTTGTTGGATGCTGGGCTATGGCACTTGCAGAAATCCTGAATGTGTTTCCGATATTTATGCGCCGGGCAAGAATCGTTCGATACCTGGCAGTGTTTGTGCTGATGTTAGCACTTGGAAAAGGCTTCGGGGCAGGATTGTTTTTCTGGAAAAGATGGTAGACAAAAGTATACAAAGAAAGGATGAAATGGCAGCAAAAAGCCCCGACAGATTAATGCCGGGGCTTTCGTGTATGTCTGATCTGATCAGAATTTGATTTCTTTTCCTTCGAGTCGCCACTGTCTGAATTCAGCAGAAGCAGAGAGAAGAAGGTCGGATGAAGAGTTCAGGGCTGTTTCTACAGAGTCCTGGATCACTCCGATGATGAATCCTACTGCAACGACCTGCATGGAGACATCATCTGAGATGCCAAACAGGGAGCATGCCATCGGAATCAGAAGCAGAGAACCACCGGCAACACCAGATGCACCACAGGCTGACAGAGCAGCCAGAAGGCTTAAGATGATTGCAGTAGGGATATCTACATGAATGCCAAGGGTAAAGGCGGTTGCCATCGTCATGACAGTGATCGTGATGGCAGCACCGTCCATGTTGATCGTTGCACCAAGAGGAATCGTTACAGAATATGTATCACGGTCAAGTCCCATTTCTTCACAGACTTTCATATTGACCGGGATATTGGCTGCAGAACTTCTTGTGAAAAAAGCAGTCAGAGCACTTCTCTTCAGACAGTGGAAGATCAGCGGATATGGATTCTTGCGGATACACCAGTATACCAGAAGAGGGTTTGTTACAAAATAGATAAAAAGCATACATCCGACAAGCAGAAGAAGCAGTTTTCCATATGTTGTGAAGATATCCAGGCCATTGGTAGATACTGTGTTGAATACAAGACCGAAGATACCGAATGGAGCCATATTGATGATCCAGGTAACAACTGTGGAAATTCCATCAGCAACATCTTTAAGTACATTTTGGGTCATGTTATTGGCAGCACGGAATGCAAGGCCAAGAAGAATTGCCCACATAAGGATGCCGACATAGTTTGCGTTCACAAGGGAAGATACCGGGTTGGCAACTAGATTCAGAAGGAGATTGTTGAGAACCTCGACAATACCCTGCGGTGCTGCTGCATCTGTAGTGGCAGCAGTGGCAAGTGTCAGTTTTACAGGAAATGCCATACTTGCAAATACGGCAATGACTGCGGCAAGTACAGTACTGAACATGTAAAGTATGATAACTGTCTTGATGACACCGCCGTGAGATTTACCTGCGTTACACAGAGAACTGATAACAAGAAAGAATACCAGAAGTGGTGCGATCGCCTTAAGTGCACTTACAAAGACATCTCCAAGGATTGCGATGCCGGTCGCCCCTGGTACAGCGATTCCGAGGATAGCACCGAGAATCAGTCCAACCAGGATTCGCTTTACCAGAGCGATGTCTGTCCATTTGTTCCAAAGCTTTTTCATATTTCTACTCCTTTAACGTTTTAAAATGATAACAGGGTACATTATAAACGAAAAGGACAGAGAACGCAATAGAATAATTTACAGATGTTCGCTGGTGGCAGACAAATGGGGAATTTATTATTCTTTCATTCTGGGATGAAAAATCAGACTTGCCAGATATGAAAAAATCAATGCGGCAGAAACACCAACGGCACAGGCAGTGAAACCACCAGTGAACAGACCGAGAAAACCGTTTTCATCGATCGCTTTTTTCATGCCTTTCCACAGAATATTTCCAAATCCAAGAAGTGGAACACTGGCACCTGCGCCTGCATATTCTATAAAAGGCTGGTAAAAGCCCAGAAAACTCAAGACAGCACCGGAGCAGACGAGCAGGACCATAACACGGCCCGGAAGCAGCTTGGTTTTGTCCAGAAGAATCTGTACAAGAGCACAGATCAGTCCACCTACCCAGAATGCATTAAAATAATCCATGGTCAGACCTCCGTTTCTTTACTGATGTGTTCGATGACAACTCCGTGGGCGATTCCGGCAACAGATTCGCCTTCGTTAAAACTGACTTTGGAAAGCATGGCGCCGGTCGGTACAAAGAGGACACGTTTCCAAAAGCCGGACACGACACGGGGAAGAATATAGGCGGCAAGTACAGAGGCTGCACAGCCACAGCCGCTGCCGCCGGAATGTGTATCCTGTTTCTGGTTATCGTATATCAGCAGACCACAGTCCTGATGGACGGATGACAGATCTATATTTTTTTCTTTCAGAAGATCGAGAAGGATCTGCCGTCCAACAACACCGAGGTCTCCTGTCAGAACAGCATCGTAGTCATTTACAGAACGCCCGAAGTCCTCAAAATTCCGGTAAATGGTATCACATGCGGCAGGAGCCATACAGCCACCCATGTTGAGAGAATCACGAAAGCCAAAATCAATGACTTTTCCTGTGGTGATTCCGGTGATCGCTACAGATCCGAGGGTACTTCTGAGAAGTGAAGAACCGACTATTTCTGATGGATGAGGGGCCTCTGGACTGAGAATACAGGCAGCGCTTCCGGTAACAGTCCAGGTAGCGGAAAGAGGGCGCTGACAGCCGTAACCAAGAGGAAAACGAAATTCTTTTTCGGCAGTGGCAAAATGGCTGGAGGTGGCACAGAGAATGTGATGCCCATATCCGGCAGATACGGCGATAGCTCCAAGAGAGAGTGATTCTCCCATTGTAGAGCAGGCACCATACAGACCGAAGAATGGAATTCCCATTTCTGCAATACCAAAGGAAGAAGCAATGGTCTGGGCGAGCAGGTCACCAGCGAAGACAAATCGAATATCATCCGGTGTAAGACCGGCTTTTCCGATCGCAAGAACAGCGGCCTCTTTTTGCATGGCACTTTCAGCAGCTTCCCATTTCTTTTCTCCGAACATCGGATCATCACAGATCATATCAAAACAGTTTTTTAAAGGACCATCCCCTTCTTTGGGACCAACTACGGACGCGCAGCTTTGAATATAAACGGGGCGGGAAAAAGAGATACTTGCCTTCCCGAGCAGAGTTCCGGAATTCATCAGATCACCTCCAGGAGTTTGTATACATAATAAATAAGGCCAAGAAGCCAGGAACTTAAAATGCCATACAGGATGACGGGGCCGGCAATCGTGAAAATCTTGCAGCCGATTCCGAAGACCTGACCTTCTGCACGGTATTCGATAGCCGATGCGGCAACAGAATTGGCGAAACCGGTAATAGGGACCAACCCTCCGGCACCGCCGAATTTTCCTATTTTAGAATAAACATTCAGACCAGTCAGAATAACACTGATAAAGATCAGCAGAAGAGAACACCAGTTTCCGGCAGTTTCTTTGTCAGCTCCTATAGAAGATGCGGTGTTCAGGATAAGCTGACCGAGAACACAGATCAGTCCGCCAGTCAGGAATGCTTTCAGCATGTTTAACGGAAGATTGTGAACAGGAGTGATCTTTTTTACGTATTTTTCGTATGCTTTCTGTTTTTCGCGTTGTTTTTCTTCTGACATGTAATCCATCCTTTCCTTAACAATTTTTGGAATAAAAAAATTTATTTGTAAAAAAACATGGTTTTCTTTTGACTTTTACGTTATTTATGCATATAATGAGAAGGCTATTGCCAATCGAAAAGCAAAAGAACACAGTTAATGTCAGTAGTATATGGAACTGTTCATGATTCATGCACGGATTGTAAAAAAAGTATGAAAAACTGTACATTCTTTTGTGTGGATAGTATAATGAGCTTTAGTTAGGGTGGAGATAGAGAAGTTTTAATAAATAATGAAAAAACAGGAGGAGGTTTACACATGTACGATGCATTTTCCAGAATGGAAAATCTGCTTGGAACCAAAGGCGTGAAACGGCTTGGCAGTGCGAAAATCGCAGTGTTCGGCATTGGTGGTATCGGTTCGTATGTGGTGGAAGCTCTTGCACGCTGTGGAGTTGGAAGCCTTACACTTGTTGATAATGAAGATATTTCTCTGACTGACATCAACAGGCAGTTATATGCATTGCGTTCGGCAATAGGCCGCAAAAAAGTTCAGGTAGCAAAAGAACATATTCGTGACATTGATGAGGATATTCTGGTGCATACCTATGAAACATATTATAGTAATGATACAGCAGGGATGTTTGATCTGAAGGCGTATGACTATATTGTAGATGCGATGAATTCATTGGCATCCAAGATTCTTCTGATCGAACAGGCAAAAGCCTGTGGAGTTCCGGTGATCTCATGTCTCACGACAGAAAACAAACTGAATCCGGCAAGACTTGAGATCGCAGATATTTCCAGGGTAAGCAATGATCCGTTTGCGAAAACTATTCGTGTCGAGCTTCGCAAAAAAAACGTCCGAAAAGTCAAGGTGTTATATTCTCGTGAAAAAATCCGTAAGGAAAAGAACAGCAGGATAATGAAAGATAACAATACCGACCGGGCGTCGGAAGGAAGCGGAAGCATTTCGTTTGTGCAGGGAACAGCAGGAATGCTGGTATCTGCAGAGGTGGTGAAAGACCTGCTGGCGGAGAAAACAAGAAATAAATAAGGATATTAACTGAATAGAAAGATAGGGGACAAAATCTGTGAATGAAGAAATAAAACAGAAGTTTTGCCGGGAGTTTGGAAGTGATCGAGTGCTTTTGGAAGAACCGATGAAACGTCATACAACTTTTCGAATCGGCGGTCCGGCAGAAGTATTTGTTATGCCTGGGAATCTTGAAGAGGTGCAAAGAATACTGGAAATCTGCAGGACAGAAGATCTCCCGTATTTTATTCTTGGAAATGGAAGCAATCTTCTTGTCAGTGACAGAGGATACCGGGGGGTTGTGATTCAGCTGGACCGTAATTTCGGAGAAGTAAAAGTAGAAGGTACGGAGATCCATGCATCAGCGGGAGCACTGCTTTCTACGATTGCTGTAGCTGCCAGAAGAGCATCACTGACAGGATTTGAATTTGCCGGAGGAATTCCGGGGACGCTTGGCGGAGCAGTGGTCATGAACGCCGGGGCGTACGGTGGAGAAATGAAAGATGTTCTTCGAAAAGTAATGGTAATGGACCAGAGCGGAAAGGTCTTTGAGATTCCGGCAGAAGAACTTCAGATGGGATATAGAACGAGCATCATAAAAACAGCAGGATATATTGTCCTGGGTGCGGTGCTCTCTCTTAAAGAAGGCAATCTCGAGGAAATAAAAATGCTGACCAGAAAGCTCAGTGAGCAGCGTACATCGAAACAGCCGCTGGAATATCCAAGTGCTGGAAGTACATTTAAACGACCGGAAGGATATTTTGCCGGCAAACTGATCATGGACAGCGGACTGCGGGGTTATCGCGTGGGTGGAGCCCAGGTATCGGAGAAACACTGCGGCTTTGTGATCAATACAGGAGACGCTACTGCTGAAGATGTACGCAGCCTGATGAAGCATGTAACAGAGATTGTATATGCTAAATTTGGAGTGACACTTGAACCGGAAGTGAAATTTCTGGGAGAATTTTAACAGGAGATAAAACATGCGGCTTGTAATTGTTACCGGCATGTCAGGAGCAGGAAAATCTACTGCACTGAAAATGCTTGAGGATGCGAGATATTTTTGTGTAGATAATCTGCCGATCGCGCTTGTCGGGAAATTTGTCTCGCTGATGGCGACATCGCAGGATGAAGAAGTACAGAACGCTGCGATAGGTATTGATGCACGCAGCGGACGGGCTCTTGAAGAACTGGAAGTTGTGCTTGACAGACTGAAAGCAGAAGGACATACTTTTGAGATCCTTTTTCTTGATGCGGATGATAAAGTACTTGTCAAAAGATATAAAGAATCAAGAAGAAGCCATCCGCTTGCCATGACAGGAAGAGTGGATGATGGAATCAGGCTGGAACGTAAAAAAACAGAATTTTTACGCAACAGGGCAGATTATATTATAGATACAACACATCTGCTGACCAGAGAACTGAAGAAGGAACTGAATAATATTTTTGTTGATAACGGAAAATTCAGTAATATGATGATATCTGTTCTTTCTTTCGGATTTAAGTATGGAATACCGGAAGATGCAGACCTGGTCTTTGATGTCCGCTTTCTTCCAAATCCGTATTATGTAGATGAACTGCGACCGCAGACGGGAATGGATGAGGGTGTTTATAATTATGTGATGGATAATGAAACAGCCAGACAGTTTGCTCAGAAACTGGAAGATATGGTTGAATTTCTGATTCCGAATTATGCGAAGGAAGGCAAAACAAGTCTGGTCATTGCAATAGGATGTACCGGAGGAAAACACAGATCTGTGACACTGGCAAGGGTTCTGTATAACAGACTGGTGGAGAAGCGTGAATATGGAATACGGCTGGAACACAGAGATATCGGTAAGGACGCTCTTCTGAAGAAGTAGAGATGCTGTGAGCAAATCGAAATGTAACGAAACAGAGTAGCAGAACAGGAGAAATGGAAATGTCTTTTTCGGGGATGGTGAAAGAAGAACTTTCCAGACAGATCAGCACGGCAAGACACTGCCGGATTGCAGAAATTGCAGCATTGCTCAGTGCCTGTGGCAAAATGACTGCCGCAGGGATACTGCGGTTTCAGACAGAAAATGATGCTGTGGTGAGAAAGTACTTTACTTTATTACAAAAAACATTTAATATAGAAACAGAAATAGCCATTCGCGAGAGTCGTCAGATGAAGAAGGGAAATGTGTATTATGTGGAGATCACAGATCCCGGACAGGTGGAGACTGTCCTTCAGGGAACGAAACTTTCGGTGAATGAGGGTGACGGAGAAACGTTATATACGGAGAATGCATTGCTCACGCAGCAGAGCTGCTGTAAGCGGGCGTTTATCCGGGGTGCTTTTCTTGCATCCGGATCGATCAGTGATCCGGAAAAAGGGTATCATTTTGAAATCGTTACTCAGGATGAGAGAAAAGCTGCGCATTTGCAAGAAATCATCTGTAGTTTTCAGATCGATGCGAAGATCGTGCTGCGTAAGAAGTCATATGTGGTCTATGTGAAAGAAGGCGCGCAGATCGTAGATATGCTGGCAATTATGGAAGCAAATGTGGCACTGATGAATCTGGAGAATATCCGGATCCTGAAGGAGATGCGTAATTCCGTCAACCGGAAAGTAAACTGTGAAACAGCAAATATCAATAAAACGGTGAACGCGGCAGTCAAACAGATCGAAGATATCAGGCTGATCGAACAGAAAAAAGGATTTCATAATCTGAACGAAGGACTGGCAGAAATTGCAGAACTGAGATTGCAGTACCCGGAGGCCACACTTAAAGAACTAGGAATGATGTTAAATCCGCAGGTTGGAAAATCAGGGGTTAATCACCGGCTGAGAAAATTAAGTGAGATAGCCGATGAACTGCGGATGAACGAGGAGGATTTATTATGATTAAAAAACCAATCACTATTCACCTGTCTACAGGACTTGAAGCGCGCCCAGTTGCGCAGCTGGTTCAGGTTGCCAGTCAGTTTAACAGTGAGATCTACGTTGAGATTGGAAGAAAAAAAGTCAATGCAAAAAGTATCATGGGAATGATGACACTTGGTCTTGATGCGGGAGAAGAAATTACTCTTTCTGCAAATGGGGAAGATGAAGAGGACGCAATGAAGAGCATTGAAAATTATTTGAGCAATCAGTAATCAGGATTCGTTATTCTATAATATAAAAGAGCATTGCCGGGAAGAAGACCGATTCCAGGGCAATGCTTTTAATAAAAGGTGAACCAAAGCAAAGGAGATACCAATGTCAAAATTTTTGAAATTTATTGTACATTTCTTTGTTATTTGTACGATCGTGTGTGTTCTTGGACTGGCTCTGCCGCCATTCTTTGGGGTAAGAACAGTTATTATGGATTCTTCAGATAAAGCTACAAATTTGCCGGTAGGTTCTGTGACCTATGCTATACCGGTAAAAACAGAAGACGTTGCTGCGGGAACACCGATTCTTGTCCAGGAAGATGGAAAGTCTTATCGTTACAATCTGGTAAGTGTAAATCGGGAAAATAATACGGGTACAGTGATCGATACTACAACATCTGCACAGCAGAATATCACAGTGTCAGTCAAGAACTGGGTACCGAAGATCGTAGTTACAATTCCATTTGTGGGATATTTGCTTGTAGCTACAGAAAGTATTGAAGGCCTGATCATCCTCGGGCTTGTAATTCTTTTCCTTATTATATTATATGTGATTGCGGAACTCTGGAAAAAAGAGCCGGAAGATGAATATGAAGATCTTCAGGGTGATACACGACATGTGAAAACTTCTAAAGAACTTAAAATGGAAGAAAAGGCGCGTGCAAGAAAAATGAAGGAAGAAGACAACGAGCTTCTTTATGGAGAGAAAGAAAAGAAAAAACGTGCCAAAAAAGAGGAAAAGATAAAAAGAAAAAAAATCCGTACAGGCGGTTTTGTAGATGAAATCTATGAAGATGATCTTGATGAAGAAGCACAGGAACAGGAACCAACCGTACGTCCGACACAAAATGTGCAGGCTGCAACAAGCGAGGCACATGAGCTTCTGAAAAAAGAAATTGCCGCTGCAACCGCAGATGACAGCCAGGAACTTCCGGATGACTACTTTGATGCACCGGGCAACCTTACTGAGAGAATTTCGCTTCTCGAAAGCGATCTTGCTGAAACAGAACCGGAGGATGAGGAAGAAGAGGTTGAAATCAAGAAACTTGCGATTCCAAGACGCTCAGCAGCTCAACTGGCAAATAAAGCGCGTAAGGCAGGAGATACTCCTGATATCGTAAGAGACTCTATTACAAAAGTAACATTGTTTGATTATTCGGATATCATTGCAGGAGAAGATGATGAAGAAGAGGATAACGAATAATATCTGAATTTAAATGTTACATATTATAAGAAATAATTACTTCTTATATATAAGAAGTAACGCAGAAAGCGGCTCGGGAGAAACTCCTGAAGCCGCTTTTGATATAACTGGAACGATAATTCCTGGGTAAAAGAGTATAAATAAAATTGTACTTATAAAAATACAAAAATAAATGAAAAAAGGACTTGCATAAGTGAAATGCCTTGTGTATAATAATCCTTGCTGTGACATGATAGCAATGAAGCGCGAGGTTGCCGTCAGGATATGACGGGTTTTCCGTGGAGCGAATGTCAAGTTAGGAAACTGACGACAAGTCACTGTACAAGTTCAGAAACCATCAACGGGATGGACGTGTGTAAAGAAGTCGAAAGACACACACGGAGATGTGTACAGTCGCCGCTTGTCGTACTGCATAATTGAGTACGAATAGGAGGAGACTTTTTTTATGGCAAATCAGGTAATGAGAATCACATTAAAAGCTTACGATCATCAGTTAGTAGATGCATCCGCAGCAAAAATCATCGAGACTGTTAAAAAGAACGGAGCAACAGTTAGCGGACCGGTTCCGCTTCCGACTAAGAAGGAAGTTGTTACAATCTTAAGAGCTGTTCACAAATATAAAGATTCCAGAGAACAGTTCGAGCAGAGAACTCACAAGAGACTTATCGATATCATGACACCAACTCAGAAAACAGTTGATGCACTTTCCAGACTGGAAATGCCTGCTGGCGTTAACATCGATATCAAGATGAAAACAAAATAATTTAAACTCGTTTTAAATGCCCTTTGGGCGTTTCAAAAAACTATATGATTGCCTTTTTGGTAATCCGCTATAAGGAGGAAGAAAGAAATGAAGAAAGCTATTTTAGCTACAAAAGTCGGAATGACTCAGATCTTCAATGAAGATGGCCAGTTAATCCCGGTAACCGTTTTACAGGCTGGTCCATGCGTTGTAACTCAGGTTAAGACAGAGGAAAACGATGGATACGCTGCAGTTCAGGTGGGCTATGGCGAAATCAGAGAAAAACTGGTTAACAAACCGGAAAAAGGTCACTTTGACAAAGCTGGTGTTGCAGCAAAGAGATTTGTAAAAGAATTCAGATTTGAAAATGCTGCAGAATACACTGTAGGACAGGAAATTAAAACTGATATCTTTGCAGACGGCGATCACATCGATGTAACTGCTGTTTCCAAAGGTAAAGGTTTCCAGGGCGCTATCAAGAGACATGGACAGTCCAGAGGACCTATGGCTCACGGCTCCAAATATCATCGTCATGCTGGTTCCAATGGTGCTTGCTCCGATCCGAGTAAAGTATTCAAAGGAAAACACATGCCGGGTCACATGGGAAATGTACAGGTTACTGTTCAGAACCTTGAGATTGTTCGCGTTGACACAGAAAATAACTTACTGTTAGTGAAAGGTGCTGTTCCAGGACCTAAGAAATCTCTGGTGACCATCAAAGAGACAGTAAAGTCTTTATAATGAGAAAGGAGGAGCATCAGAATGGCAAACGTAACAGTTTATAATATGGAAGGCAATGAAGTTGGAACAATGGAACTGAACGATGCAGTGTTCGGAGTAGAAATCAACGAGCATCTGGTTCATCTTGCTGTTGTTCGTCAGCTTGCAAATAATCGCCAGGGTACTCAGAAAGCAAAAACACGTTCTGAGGTAAGCGGCGGCGGAAGAAAACCGTGGAGACAGAAAGGAACAGGTCATGCAAGACAGGGTTCCATCCGTGCACCACAGTGGACTGGCGGCGGTGTAGTATTCGCTCCGGTACCGAGAGATTATGAAGTAAAAATGAACAAAAAAGAAAGAAGAGCAGCTCTGAAATCCGCTCTGACTTCTAAGGTTCAGGAAAATAAACTGGTTGTTGTTGACAGCCTTGCACTTGCAGAAGCAAAGACAAAAGAAATGCAGAAGGTTCTCACAAACCTGAAAGCAGACAAAGCTCTTGTTGTAACTGCTGATGATGATCAGAAAGTAGTTCTTTCTGCAAGAAACATTGCAGATGTACAGACTGCAACTGTAAACACTATCAACGTATATGATGTTATGAAACACAATACAGTAGTGGTTACAAAAGACGCAGTTGCATCCATTGAGGAGGTATACGCATAATGGCAGATATTAAATATTATGATGTAATTCTCAAGCCTGTAATCACAGAGAAATCCATGAACGCCATGGGTGAGAAAAAATATACATTCCTGGTTCATCCGGAAGCAAACAAGTCTCAGATCAAAGAGGCTGTTGAGAAAATGTTCGAAGGAACAAAAGTAAAGAGCGTAAACACCATGAACATGGATGGAAAGAAAAAACGTCGCGGTGTTACAGTTGGTAAAACAGCTAAAACTAAAAAAGCGATCGTAGCTCTTACAGAAGAAAGCAAAGATATCGAGATCTTCGAAGGATTATAATCCACGCTTTCTGAAGATATATGCTGGAAAGCATGATAACTAATATTCGAAAGGAGAAACATCATGGGAATCAAAACCTATAACCCATATACACCTTCCAGAAGACATATGACTGGATCTGATTTCTCTGAGATCACAACAAGTACCCCTGAGAAATCCTTAGTCGTATCTCTGAAGAAAAATGCTGGACGTAACAACCAGGGTAAAATCACTGTTAGACACCGCGGAGGCGGAAGCAGAAGAAAATACAGAATCATCGACTTCAAGAGAAGAAAAGATGGAATCCATGCTACTGTTAAGACAATCGAATACGATCCAAACAGAACAGCAAACATCGCTCTGATCAGCTATGAAGATGGTGAAAAAGCATACATCCTTGCTCCAGAAGGACTGAAAGTCGGACAGAAAGTCATGAACGGTCCGGAAGCAGAAATCCGTGTAGGAAACTGTCTGCCACTGGAACTTATCCCGGTTGGTACTATGGTACACAACATTGAGCTTCACCCAGGAAAGGGCGGACAGATGGTTCGTTCTGCTGGTAACGGTGCTCAGCTGATGGCTAAAGAAGGAAAATACGCAACATTAAGATTACCGTCTGGAGAAATGAGAATGGTTCCGCTTGTATGCCGCGCATCTATCGGTGTTGTTGGTAACGGCGATCACAACCTTGTTAACATTGGTAAAGCTGGACGTAAACGTCACATGGGAATCAGACCTACAGTTCGTGGTTCCGTAATGAACCCGAATGACCATCCGCATGGCGGTGGTGAAGGAAAGACCGGAATCGGTCGCCCAGGCCCGTGTACACCATGGGGCAAACCTGCTCTTGGTCTGAAGACCAGAAAGAAAAACAAACAGTCCAACAAGCTCATCGTAAGAAGACGCGATGGAAAAGCTTTATCAAAATAATAAGGAGGGTACAGAATGTCTCGTTCATTGAAAAAAGGACCTTTCGCAGACGCAAGCCTGCTTAAAAAGGTTGACGCTCTGAATGCTGCAAATGATAAATCTGTGATCAAAACATGGTCACGTCGTTCCACTATCTTCCCGTCCTTCGTAGGACATACAATCGCAGTACATGACGGAAGAAAACATGTGCCGGTATATGTAACAGAAGATATGGTAGGACATAAACTTGGTGAGTTCGTTGCAACAAGAACTTACAGAGGACACGGAAAAGACGAAAAGAAATCCGGCGTTCGCTAGTATTAAACTTAAAATAAATAATCTGCCTGTTGTCCCATAAGGGGCAGCAAGGCGGTGTTACCAGATATCGAAAAATTGGAAAGGAGGCACTTTAAAATGGCAAAGGGACATAGAAGCCAGATTAAGAGAGCCAGAAATGAGAGTAATAGAGAGACAAGACCGTCTGCAAAATTATCTTATGCAAGAATTTCTGTTCAGAAAGCCTGCTATGTATTAGATGCAATCCGTGGTAAAGACGTGCAGACAGCACTTGGTATCCTCACATATAATCCGAGATACGCTTCAAGCGTTCTGAAGAAACTGCTTGAGTCAGCAATCGCAAACGCAGAAAACAATAACGGAATGAGCGCAGATAACCTCTACGTTGCAGCGTGCTATGCAAACAAAGGACCTACAATGAAACGTATTCAGCCAAGAGCACAGGGTAGAGCTTACAGAATCGAGAAGAGAACAAGCCATATCACCATCGTGCTGGATGAAAGATAAGGAGGAAAAGCATGGGACAGAAAGTTAACCCACATGGCCTTAGAGTCGGTGTTATCAAGGATTGGGATTCCAGATGGTATGCAGAAGCAGATTTTGCAGATTACCTGGTTGAAGATTATAATATCAGAACATTTTTAAAGAAAAAACTTTACAGCGCAGGTGTTTCTAAAATCGAGATCGAAAGAGCATCTGACAGAGTTAAGATCATCATCTATACTGCTAAACCGGGTATCGTAATCGGTAAGGGCGGTTCTGAGATCGAAAAAGTTAAAGCTGAATTACAGAAATATACAGATAAGAAACTGATCGTAGATATCAAAGAAGTAAAGAGACCGGACAGAGATGCTCAGCTTGTTGCTGAAAACATTGCACTGCAGCTTGAGAACCGTATCTCCTTCAGACGTGCTATGAAATCTACAATGCAGAGAACAATGAAAGCTGGAGCAAAAGGAATCAAAACATCCGTATCTGGACGTCTTGGTGGAGCTGATATGGCTCGTACAGAGTTCTACAGCGAAGGAACTATTCCGCTTCAGACACTTCGTGCAGACATTGATTACGGATTTGCAGAAGCAGACACAACTTACGGAAAAGTTGGTGTAAAAGCTTGGGTATACAACGGTGAAGTACTTCCTACTAAAGGAAATAAGGAAGGGAGCGATAAATAATGTTAATGCCAAAAAGAGTAAAACGTCGTAAACAGTTCCGTGGCACCATGAAAGGTAAAGCCCTCAGAGGTAACAAAATCAATTATGGTGAATTCGGTCTTGTTGCTACCGAACCTTGCTGGATCAGATCTAATCAGATCGAAGCAGCCCGTGTTGCCATGACTCGTTATATCAAACGTGGTGGCCAGGTTTGGATTAAGATTTTCCCGGATAAACCAGTAACAGCGAAACCAGCAGAAACACGTATGGGTTCCGGAAAAGGTTCCCTTGAGTACTGGGTAGCAGTTGTTAAGCCAGGACGTGTAATGTTCGAAATCGCAGGCGTTTCTGAAGAAATCGCTCGTGAAGCATTACGTCTTGCGATGCACAAGTTACCATGTAAATGTAAAATCGTTTCTCGTGCAGACTTAGAAGGCGGTGATAACAGTGAAAATTAATAAATTCGTAGAAGATTTAAAGGCAAAATCAGCTGCAGAATTAAATGAAGAATTAGTAGCTGCTAAAAAAGAACTTTTCAATCTGAGATTTCAGAATGCAACCAATCAGTTAGACAATACAAGCAGAATCAAAGAGGTTCGCAAAAATATTGCCAGAATCCAGACAGTAATCACTGAGCAGGCAAACGCTGCGAAATAGTGATATATAGGAGGAAATAATCGTGGAAAGAAATCTGAGAAAGACCCGTGTGGGTAAGGTTGTCAGCAATAAGATGGACAAGACCATTGTTGTTGCTATCGAAGACCATGTAAAACATCCTCTTTACAAAAAAATCGTAAAGAGAACATATAAACTTAAAGCTCATGATGAAAACAATGAGTGCAATATCGGTGATACCGTTAAAGTTATGGAAACCAGACCGCTGTCCAAGGACAAAAGATGGAGACTGGTTGAAATTGTAGAGAAAGTGAAATAAGGAGGAAACCAGTATGATTCAGCAGGAAACAAGACTGAAAGTTGCCGACAACACTGGTGCAAAAGAAATCCTTTGTATTCGTGTTATGGGTGGCTCTACAAGAAGATATGCTAACATCGGTGATACTATCGTTGCTACTGTTAAAGATGCAACACCAGGCGGTGTTGTTAAAAAAGGCGATGTAGTAAAAGCTGTTGTAGTTCGTACAAAAAAAGGCGCTCGTCGTAAAGATGGATCTTACATCCGTTTCGATGAAAATGCAGCCGTAATCATTAAAGACGATTTAACTCCGAAAGGAACACGTATCTTTGGACCAGTTGCCAGAGAACTTCGTGAGAAAAAATTCATGAAGATCGTTTCCTTAGCTCCGGAAGTATTATAGGAGGGTGCCTAATGTCAGCTATGAAAATTAAAAAAGGCGATACTGTTAAAGTAATCGCTGGAAAAGATAAAGGCAAAGAAGGAAAAGTTCTTGCCGTTAACGTAAAAGACAACACCGTAATCGTTGAAGGTATCAACATGGTTACAAAGCACAACAAACCATCAGCTGCAAACCAGGCTGGCGGAATCACAACAAAAGAAGCTGCTCTTCATATTTCCAACGTAATGCTCGTTGTTGACGGAAAAGCTACAAGAGTTGGATTCCAGATGGATGGAGACAAAAAAGTACGTGTTGCAAAAGCAACAGGTAAAGTTATCGATTAATTAAGAGAGGAGGCATGACAGGTGAGTAGATTAAAAGAACTTTACAAAAATGAGATCATGGATGCCATGACCAAAAAATTTGGATATAAAAACGTTATGGAAGTGCCAAAACTCGATAAGATCGTTATCAACATGGGTGTTGGTGAAGCTAAAGAAAACGCTAAGCTTCTTGATGCAGCAATCGCTGATATGGAACTGATCACAGGCCAGAAAGCAATCGCAACAAAAGCTAAAAAATCTGTAGCTAACTTCAAAATCAGAGAGGGTATGCCAATCGGTTGTAAGGTTACCTTAAGAGGCGAGAAGATGTATGAGTTCGCTGATCGTCTGATTAACCTTGCTCTTCCTCGTGTACGTGACTTCCGTGGTGTTAATCCAAACGCTTTCGATGGCAGAGGAAACTACGCATTGGGAATTAAAGAACAGCTGATCTTCCCAGAAGTTGAGTATGATAAGGTAGACAAAGTAAGAGGTATGGATATCATCTTCGTTACAACTGCTAAGACAGACGAAGAGGCTCGTGAGCTGTTAACTCAGTTCAATATGCCTTTTGCTAAATAAGGAGGAGAATTCGAATGGCTAAAACAGCAATGAAAATCAAACAGCAGCGCAAACAGAAATTCTCCACAAGAGAATACAGCCGCTGCAGAATCTGTGGACGTCCACATGCATACCTGAGAAAATACGGTATCTGCCGTATCTGCTTCCGTGAACTGGCTTACAAAGGTCAGATCCCGGGTGTTAAAAAAGCTTCTTGGTAATTTGATTTAGAAAATATATCGACATGTAAAGTCTGAAAAATTAGGAGGAAACTAACATGACAATGAGTGATCCAATCGCAGATATGCTTACAAGAATCCGTAACGCTAACACTGCAAAACATGATACAGTAGATGTTCCGGCATCCAAAATGAAAATCGCAATCGCAAACATCCTTGTAGATGAAGGATACATTGCAAAATACGATCTGATCGAAGATGGTGTATTCAAAACCATCCACATCACACTGAAATATGGTGAAACAAAGAACGACAAGATCATCACAGGACTTAAGAGAATCTCCAAACCAGGTCTTCGTATCTACGCTGGTAAAGATGAACTCCCGAGAGTACTTGGCGGACTTGGAATCGCAATTCTTTCCACAAACAAAGGTGTAATCACTGACAAAGAAGCTCGTAAACTTCAGGTTGGTGGAGAAGTTCTTGCATTCGTTTGGTAAGGTAAAAAATCTGCAAGCAGATTTTTATAGATGAAGGAAACACCATCGTCACTAAATTCGACAGCCGGCGCAATGCATCGACTTTCTCATTAAGTGTCGAGGTGTACTTTCACACTAAACTTGTACAGCACTTGTACTTGTTAAGTGGTTAATGCACTGAAAACAGAGAAGGAAGTACCTTCTCCGACAATTTAAGTAAGGAGGACAATATTATGTCACGAATCGGAAGACTTCCGGTAGCTATCCCGGCAGGCGTTGAAGTAAGCGTAGCTGCAGGTAATGTAGTAACCGTTAAAGGTCCTAAAGGAACACTCGAAAGAGCACTTCCAACCGAAATGGAAATCAAAGTAGAAGATGGTCATGTAGTAGTTACAAGACCAAATGATCTTAAGAAAATGAAAGCATTACACGGTCTGACAAGAAGCCTGATCCACAATATGGTAATCGGTGTAAGCGAAGGCTACACAAAAGAGCTTGAAGTTAACGGTGTAGGTTATAGAGCACAGAAACAGGGCAAGAAACTTGTTCTTTCTCTGGGATATTCTCACCCGGTAGAGATGGAAGATCCAGAAGGTCTGGAATCCAAAGTTGATGGAAACAAGATCATCGTTTCCGGTATCAGCAAAGAAAAAGTTGGCCAGTATGCAGCTGAAATCAGAGATAAGAGAAGACCGGAGCCATATAAGGGCAAAGGTATCAAGTATGCTGATGAAGTTATCAGACGTAAAGTCGGTAAGACTGGTAAGAAATAAATAAGGAGAGTGAGAATATGATTAATAAAGCATCCAGAGCGGAAATTCGCGAGAAAAAACATAGAAGAATCCGTCATCATCTCAATGGAACAGCTACTACTCCAAGACTGGCAGTATATCGTTCCAACAAGCATATGTATGCACAGATCATTGATGACACTGTAGGAAAAACTTTAGTATCTGCTTCTACTCTTCAGAAAGATGTAAAAGCTGAACTGGAAAATACTGATGATGTAAAAGCTGCAGCATACCTTGGAACTGTAATCGGAAAGAAAGCAGTTGAAGCAGGTATCGAAAGCGTTGTCTTCGACAGAGGAGGCTATATCTATCACGGTAAAGTAAAGGCACTGGCAGACGCAGCAAGAGAAGCTGGGCTGAAATTCTAAAAGGGAGGAAAAAGACACATGAAAAATAATCTTATTGATGCTAGTCAGTTAGAATTAGAAGATAAAGTAGTGTCAATCAAACGTGTTACCAAGGTTGTTAAAGGTGGCCGTAACTTCCGTTTCACAGCTTTGGTTGTTGTAGGTGACGGCAACGGACATGTTGGTGCAGGTTTAGGAAAGGCAGCTGAAATTCCGGAAGCTATCCGCAAAGGAAAAGAAGATGCCATGAAAAAACTGGTTACAGTTGCAAGAGATGAGAACAATTCCATCACTCATGACTATGTAGGTAAATTCGGAAGTGCTGAAATGCTTCTGAAACGTGCTCCGGAAGGTACTGGAGTTATCGCTGGTGGTCCAGCCCGTGCAGTCATCGAGCTTGCAGGAATCAAAAATATCCGTACAAAATGTATGGGATCCAGAAATAAACAGAACGTAGTTCTGGCTACTATCGAAGGATTAAGCAAACTGAAAACTCCGGAAGAAGTTGCAAAACTTCGCGGAAAATCTGTAGAAGAGATTCTGGCATAAGGAGGACAAAATAATGGCAAACACATTAAAAGTTACACTTGTTAAGTCTCCAATCGGTGCAGTTCCGAAACACAAAAAAACTGTAGCAGCTATGGGACTTACAAAAATGCACAAAACAGTTGAAATGCCTGACAATGCAGCTACAAGAGGAATGATCCAGCAGGTTCAGCATCTTGTAAAAGTAGAAGAAGCATAATAATTTCCAGAGATTGAATAATAAAAGGAGGTGCCAAAGATGGAATTATCAAACTTAAGACCAGCAGAAGGTTCTAAACATAGTGATAACTTCAGAAGAGGCCGTGGACATGGATCCGGAAACGGTAAAACAGCCGGAAAAGGACACAAAGGACAGTTAGCTCGTTCCGGACATAAGAAACCGGGATTTGAAGGTGGACAGATGCCTTTATACAGACGTCTTCCGAAGAGAGGTTTCAAGAATAGAAATTCTAAAGAAATCATCGCAATCAATGTAGACGTTCTCAATCGTTTCGAAGATGGTACAGATGTTACCGTTGAAACTTTACTGGAGAGCCGTGCAATTTCCAAAGCCGGAGACGGTGTTAAAATTCTTGGAAACGGTGAGCTGACCAAAAAACTTAATGTAAAAGTAAATGCTGTCAGCGAAACCGCAAAAGCAAAAATCGAAGCTGCAGGTGGTACAGTAGAGGTGATCTAATGTTTGAGACTCTTAAAAGTGCTTTTAGAGTGAAAGAGATGAGACGTAAGCTTCTCTACCTGTTAGCGATGATCTTTGTCATCCGTATAGGTTCGCAGCTTCCCATCCCGGGTGTGGATGGCAGCGTATTCAAACAGTGGTTCAAGAGCAATACCGGTGATGCATTCAATTTCTTTGATGCATTCACCGGTGGTTCCTTTGAAAGCATGTCTGTTTTTGCGTTGAACATCACACCATACATTACATCTTCCATTATTATCCAACTTTTGACAATTGCAATTCCTGCTCTGGAGGAAATGCACAGAGATGGTGAAGAGGGAAGAAAGAAAATGACTGCGATTACCCGTTATGTCACAGTTGGTCTGGCTCTTTTTGAGTCTATTGCCATGACAATCGGATTCAGCCGTGGAAATATCGTAAAAGATATGAATTTCTTAAAGGCAGTTGTAGTAATCGCCAGCCTTACAGCCGGTTCTGCTATGCTGATGTGGATCGGTGAACGTATCACAGAAAAGGGTGTTGGAAATGGTATTTCTATCGTTCTTGCGGTTAATATCGTATCCAGAATTCCAAGTGATATGACAACTCTTTATGAGAACTTTATTAAGGGAAAAACAATTGCAAAAGGAATGCTTGCAGGAGTGATTATTTTTGCAATCATTATGGTTGTAGTTGTATTTGTCCTTATTCTTAATGGAGCAGAGAGAAGGATTCCTGTTCAGTACTCCAAAAAGATGGTTGGCAGAAAGATGATGGGCGGCCAGGCCACCAACATCCCATTGAAAGTTAACACCGCAGGTGTTATCCCGATCATCTTTGCTTCCTCAATCATGTCATTCCCGGGTGTTATCGCGCAGTTTGCCGGTAAGACAAACGGAACAGGCATCGGAAGCGAGATCCTGAGAGGTCTTTCTTCAAGTAACTGGTGTAATCCATCCCAGCCACAGTATAGCTGGGGACTGCTTGTATACATTGTACTTTGTGTATTCTTTGCATATTTCTACACTTCTATCACATTTAATCCGTTGGAAGTCGCAGATAATATCAAAAAGCAGGGTGGTTTTATCCCAGGTATTCGTCCTGGAAAACCAACATCAGACTATTTGACTAAAATGCTTAATTATATTATATTTATAGGTGCGGTAGGCCTGATTATTGTGGCAGTAATTCCGTTCTTCTTCAATGGTGTATTTGGAGCACATGTTTCATTTGGTGGAACATCTATCATCATCGTCGTTGGTGTTGTTCTTGAAACATTGAAGCAGATCGAGTCTCAGTTGCTTGTCCGCAATTACAAAGGCTTTCTGAACAGCTAAAACGAAGGCTGTGGTGTGAAAGCATCACAGTCTTTTTTGCTTTATGGAAATTTCTATAAAGCTTATGCTTCATAAAGAAAAAGGAGGGTATTTATTATGCGTATTATTATGTTAGGTGCACCGGGAGCTGGAAAGGGAACACAGGCAAAGAAAATTGCTGAAAAATATGGAATTCCGCACATTTCCACTGGGGATATTTTCCGTGCAAACATAAAAAATGGTACTGAATTGGGGAAAAAAGCAAAGACATATATGGATCAGGGACTTTTAGTACCAGATGAATTAACCTGTGATCTTGTAGTAGACAGAATTCAGCAGGATGATGCAAAGAACGGATACGTACTGGATGGTTTCCCGAGAACGATTCCTCAGGCAGAATGCCTGACAGCCGCTCTTGAAAAACTGGGAAGCAAAATTGACTACGCAATTGATGTAGATGTACCGGATGACAATATTGTGAACCGCATGTCAGGAAGAAGAGCATGCCTGAAATGTGGAGCAACTTATCATATTGTATATGCTGCACCGAAGGTAGAAAATGTTTGCGATACCTGTGGCGAAAATCTTGTACTCCGTGATGACGATAAACCAGAAACCGTTTCCAAACGTCTGAAGGTTTATCATGAACAGACACAGCCGCTGATTGACTATTACACAAAACAGGGTGTTTTGAAGACGGTAGACGGAACAGCTGCACTGGATAAAGTTTTCCAGGCAATCGTCGAAATCTTGGGAGAATAAAGATGTCAGTTTCTATTAAGTCAGAACATGAAATTGAGCTTATGAGACATGCCGGTCATTTACTGGAACAGGTTCATGATGAATTGGCTTCTCACATTAAGCCGGGAATCAGCACAAAAGAACTGGATCGAATTGGTGAGGATATGATCCGCTCTATGGGCTGCATTCCGAACTTTAAAAATTATCAGGGCTTTCCAGCATCATTTTGCATCAGTCTGAATGATGAAGTCGTACATGGAATCCCGTCCAGACAGAAGATCATCCAGGAAGGCGATCTTGTAAAGATTGACGCCGGACTGATCTATAAAGGATATCATTCAGATGCAGCGCGTACTTATGCAGTCGGTGAGGTATCTCCGGAAGCAAAACAGCTGATGGAAGTTACAAAACAGAGCTTTTTTGAAGGAATCAAATTTGCAAAAGCCGGAAATCATCTGAACGATGTTTCCAAGGCAATTGGTGCATATGCTGCAAAATTCAACTACGGAATCGTACGTGACCTGGTAGGACACGGAATCGGAACTCATCTTCATGAAGATCCGCAGATCCCGAATTTCCCACAGAAACGTAGAGGCATCAAGCTGATGCCGGGTATGACACTTGCAATCGAACCGATGATCAATCTTGGACGCGCAGATGTAGCGTGGGAAGATGATGAGTGGACGGTTGTAACGATGGACGGTTCACTTTCTGCACATTATGAAAACACCATTCTGATCACGGATGGAGAACCGGAAATTCTGACTCTTACAAAATGACAGATGACACAGGAGGTTTATAATGTCTAAAGCAGATGTAATCGAAGTGGAAGGTACTGTATTAGAGAAGCTGCCTAATGCGATGTTCAAAGTAGAACTGGAAAACAAGCATGTAGTGCTGGCACATATCAGCGGAAAGCTGCGTATGAACTTTATCCGTATTCTTCCTGGAGATAAAGTAACAATTGAACTTTCTCCATATGATCTTTCTAAGGGACGTATTATCTGGAGAGATAAATAAAGATTTGAGGGGGACAGGCTCACAGTTGCGAAGGCCGCATGTCCCCCTCAAACTCCCCCTCTTGGCCACGCCGGCTTACAGGGGGAGTTTTTTCATTTGTGAGGGGATGGATTATAAAGCTCTATGCTGTAGAAATAAAAAAATATCGACTAATCCTGTATTCTAAGCTATTGAATTATGCAGGCTGAGCCGATTATTTTTTATTTCTCATATATTAACAAAGCCGAAGGCGGTCTGCGATCAACTACCGTCATCGACCGTCCATCCGTTGCTATGTATTCAAAGGGTACAGTCAGGAGATAGAAGGATGGTACTTCCAGACGGTAAACGTAGATTTCGTCATATGATTTGTGCTAGCTGATGCCACCGAACGCACTGTTTGAGGCGAAGCCGAGTTTGCGTGAATGGCATCAAACAAGCGCACGAATCATATAGAAATCGCAGTGTGTCAGGAAGTACCATCCTTCTCATCTCCGTAACGTACCATTTCTACATTCTACTCCAACAAAAAAATTAACAAAAATTTAAAATTAGGGCTTGCATAATCCAATCGACAGTGTTAATATATCATATGTACGCGCAAAGACTGTGTGTATGAACTGCAGATTCAAGCCTATATTACGGAAAAGGAGGATTTCCAGTGAAAGTAAGATCATCTGTAAAGCCGATCTGCGAAAAATGCAAGATCATCAAAAGAAAAGGATCTATCAGAGTAATCTGTGAAAATCCAAAACACAAACAGCGTCAGGGTTAATTGACAAGTTTGTGAAACGTGCGGCTGCAGTTTGATACACCCGGAAGGGTTGTTCGAACTGTTTTAATATCTTATTAAAGAAGCATGTATTGCCTAATACCGAGAGGCAACAGCGTCCGTGAGGACACAATTTCGGAAAGGTCGCTTTACGCCAAAAGCGGCTGGGTGTTTTACCGAGGCACCCCAATTAGGAAACTAGAAAATCAGGAAGCTTGTGAAGATATACCCCATTTCACCTTGCGAGACAGCAAGTGGTATAATTCAGAAGACTATCCAAAAAGAAAATGGAGGAAACAGTACATGGCTCGTATAGCTGGTGTAGACTTACCAAGAGACAAACGTATCGAAATCGGCCTTACCTATATCTATGGTATCGGCAGAACAAGCGCTGACAAAATTCTTGCTCAGGCAGGTGTAAATCCTGACATTCGTGTCAGAGACCTGACAGATGATGATGTTAAGAAAATCAGTGCTGTAATTGATGAAACAATGACAGTTGAAGGTGATCTTCGTCGTGAAATCGCTCTGAATATCAAGAGACTGCAGGAAATCGGATGCTACAGAGGTATCCGTCATCGTAAAGGACTTCCGGTTCGTGGCCAGAAGACCAAAACAAACGCTAGAACACGCAAAGGTCCTAAGAGAACCGTTGCAAACAAAAAGAAATAAGTAACGTATAATTGATTATATAAAGGAAAGTGTAGGTTAGTTTTAAAATGGCAAAGACAACCAGAAAAGCGACAACAAAACGTCGTGTTAAGAAAAACGTTGAACACGGACAGGCACATATCCAGTCTTCTTTTAACAACACAATTGTTACTCTGACAGACAGCGAAGGAAACGCTCTTTCATGGGCAAGTGCTGGTGGTCTGGGATTTAGAGGTTCAAGAAAATCTACCCCTTATGCAGCACAGATGGCAGCTGAGACTGCAACAAAAGCTGCTTTAATTCATGGTTTAAAAACTGTTGATGTTATGGTTAAAGGACCAGGATCAGGACGTGAAGCTGCAATCCGTGCACTTCAGGCATGTGGTCTTGAAGTAACAAGTATCCGTGACGTAACACCGGTTCCGCACAACGGATGCCGTCCACCAAAACGCAGAAGAGTCTAATTTTAGGAGGTAGCTTGAAATGGCAGTAAATAGAGTTCCTGTTCTGAAAAGATGCAGATCCCTCGGCCTGGATCCGATTTATTTAGGAATTGATAAAAAATCTACAAGACAGTTAAAACGTGCAAACAGAAAAGTGTCTGAGTACGGTTTACAGTTAAGAGAAAAACAGAAAGCAAAATTCATCTACGGAGTTCTGGAAAAACCTTTCCACAACTACTACAACAAAGCTGACAGAATGCCAGGACAGACTGGTGAAAACCTTATGGTTCTTCTGGAAAGCAGACTTGACAACGTAGTATTCCGTATGGGACTTGCTAGAACCAGACGTGAAGCTCGTCAGATCGTTGACCACAAGCATGTACTTGTAAACGGAAAATGTGTAAACATTCCGTCTTACCTTGTAAAAGCTGGTGACACAATCGAAATCAAAGAAAAATGCAAAGGTTCTGAAAGATACAAAGGAATTCTGGAAGTAACAGGTGGAAGACTTGTTCCGGAATGGCTTGATGTAAATCAGGAAGCTTTAAGCGGAACTGTAAAAGAACTTCCAAGAAGAGAAGCTATTGATGTTCCGGTTAACGAAATGCTTATCGTCGAGTTGTACTCCAAATAATGCATTTTAAATTAAATACCCTCAAATGTTGACAAACCCAGAAGGAGGGACTTATAGTGTTTGATTTTAATAAACCAAAAATCGAAATTACGGAAATTTCCGAAGATAAAAAATTTGGCAGATTTGTAGTAGAACCTCTGGAAAGAGGATATGGAACTACACTTGGTAATTCTCTCAGAAGAATTATGCTGTCATCCCTCCCGGGAGCAGCAGTCAGCCAGGTTAAGATTGATGGAGTCCTTCATGAATTCAGCTCTATTCCGGGCGTGAAAGAGGACGTTTCAGAAATCATCATGAATCTGAAAAGCCTTGCTATCAAGAATAACAGTGCCGACAATGAACCAAAGACCGCATACATTGAGTGTGAGGGCAAAGGTGTCGTAACTGCTGCTGATATTCAGGCAGATCAGGATATCGAAATCATGAATCCAGATCAGGTCATTGCTACTCTGAACGGTGGCAAAGACTGCAGACTGGCTATGGAGCTTACAATTACACGTGGACGTGGATATGTAAGTGCTGACAAGGGAAAAACAGACGATATGCCGATCGGTGTACTCGCTGTAGATGCAATCTATACTCCGGTTGACCGAGTAAACATGATTGTTCAGAACACCCGTGTTGGACAGATCACTGATTACGATAAACTTACATTGGATGTATATACCAATGGTACATTGGATCCGGATGAGGCTGTCAGCCTTGCTGCTAAGGTACTGAGCGAACATCTCAGCCTTTTCATTGATCTTTCTGAGAATGCTAAGACTGCAGAAGTCATGATCGAGAAAGAAGACAATGAAAAAGAAAAAGTTCTTGAAATGAGCATTGATGAGCTTGAACTTTCCGTTCGTTCTTACAACTGCCTGAAGAGAGCCGGTATCAATACAGTAGAAGAACTTTGCAACAAAACTTCTGATGACATGATGAAGGTTCGTAACCTTGGTCGTAAGTCCTTAGAAGAAGTACTTGCTAAACTGAAAGAACTGGGATTACAGCTTCAGCCGACTGAAGAGTAATTTCATTCAGCAAATATGAGCGGGGATGCCTAAGCATTTATACAGTAAGACCGAACAAGCATGTATGGATGTCCCGTAGATGGAGGAAAATAAAATGGCAAAATATAGAAAATTAAGCAGAACTTCTGATCAGAGAAAAGCTCTGTTAAGAAACCAGGTGACAAATCTTCTGTACCACGGAAAAATCGTTACCACTGAAGCAAAAGCAAAAGAAATTCGCAAGATCGCCGAAAGCCTTATCGCTATGGCAGTACGTGAAAAAGACAATTTTGAGACAGTTACAGTAACTGCAAAAGTTGCACGTAAAGATGCTGATGGTAAGAGAGTAAAAGAAGTTGTAGACGGTAAGAAAGTTACTGTATACGATGAAGTGCAGAAAGAAATCACTAAAGATGCTCCGTCCAGACTGCACGCTCGTCGTCAGATGGCAAAAGTTTTCTATTCTGTTAAAGAAGTACCTGCAAAAGGTGCTGGCAGAAAGAAAAATACCAAAGACATCGATATGACTAAGAAGATGTTCGAGGAAATCGCACCTAAATACGCTGGACGTAACGGTGGTTACACAAGAATCGTTAAGATTGGACCGCGTAAAGGTGACGCTGCAATGGAAGTACTCATTGAGTTAGTATAATCTTTATGATGATCAAGGGATGTCTCTTCGGAGGCATCTCTTTTTTTATTCCCGTTAATTTATTCCATAAGGTTGATAAATTTCGCATTTTAGCGTAAAATCATTTACAAACACTATTTATAGAAAAAGGAATTGCTGTGACGGAAGATACAGCAACAAAAGGATACAAACTATGAACATACGAAGAATAGCAGCAATCTGGGCAGCAAAAGCTGCCGGTGCCGGCTGTAAGCTGCTGGGACGTCAGGGTGTTACCTGGGCAGGAAAGATTGCATTAAAAATATATCCACCGATTTTGCAGGAGCTTGCTGCAGAAGTACGGAAAGACATTTTTGTAGTCTGTGGAACCAATGGTAAGACAACTACCAATAATATGCTCTGTGCAGCTCTGGAGGAAGAAGGGAACAAAGTTATCTGCAATCACACCGGATCCAATATGCTGAACGGTGTTGTGGCTGCGTTTGCACTTGGTGCCGGAATGAATGGACATATTGATGCGGATTATGCCTGTATTGAAGTAGATGAGGCATCTACCAGACATATTTTTACAAAGATCAAACCGAATTATATGGTTATGACGAATCTTTTTCGAGATCAGCTGGACCGTTATGGTGAGATTGATATTACCATGAATATCCTCGAAGAAATGATCCGCAAAGTTCCGGACATGAAACTGATCGTAAATGGTGATGATGCACTGTCGGCATATCTTGCCAAGGACAGTGGCAATGCATGTATTTATTACGGAATCAGTCGTCCGGTCATGAAAAATGAAACAAACGAAATCCGGGAAGGACGTTTCTGTAAATGCTGCGGGGAAAGACTTCAGTACAGCTTTTATCATTACAGTCAGCTTGGTGATTACAGGTGTCCGAAATGCGGATTCAAGCGTCCAACACCTGACTTTGATGCAGAGGATGTAAAAGTAGGAGATCAGCTTTCTTTTTCTGTTGAGAACAGACGTATTGTAGCGAATTATAAGGGATTTTATAATGTATATAATATTCTGGCGGCTTATGCAGGAATCCGGACAGCCGGACTTAAGGCTGAACATTTTAGTGATATGCTGAAAAAATTTAATCCGGAGAATGGAAGAATGGAGCAGTTCCGCATCAAAGGAACCAGTGTGATCCTGAATCTTGCCAAGAACCCGGCTGGATTTAACCAGAATATTTCCGCAGTCATGCAGGATCGTAGTCCAAAAGATGTGATCATCGCGATCAATGATAATGCACAGGATGGAATCGATATATCCTGGCTTTGGGATGTCGATTTTGACCGTTTCAGCGATGAAAGTGTACGTTCTATTACCGTCAGTGGTATCCGTTGTCAGGATATGCGTCTGCGAATGAAATATGTGGATATCCCGTCTGTGCTGGAAGCTGATGTAGAAAAGGCAATCCGTGACCGTGTAGAAGATGGAACCGGAAACCTTTATGTACTGGTCAACTACACCGCATTGTTCAGTACCAGAAATATTCTGAAGAAACTGGAGGGAGAACACAAATGAAACTTACAATAGGTCATTTATATCCGGATCTTCTGAATCTGTATGGCGACAGAGGAAATATCCAATGTTTAATGAAACGTTGTCAATGGCGTGGTATTGAGGCGGAAACTATTGCCTATGAAATCGATGATACAATCGATTTTTCCAAGCTGGATATCGTACTTCTCGGAGGCGGATCTGACCGGGAACAAATGTTGGTCTGTGAAAAACTGAAGACTATTCAAAAAGACTTTAAGGCATATGTTGAGGATAATGGTGTCGTGATCGCAATCTGCGGTGGATACCAGCTTTTGGGAAAATATTACAAGACCGAGCAGGGAATGATCACAGGACTTGACCTGGTTGATATGTATACGGAACAGGAAGAAGGACGTCTTATCAGTAATATTGTACTGCAAAGTGATCTTTTTGATATGCCGGTCGTAGGATTTGAGAATCATGGCGGCAGGACCTGTATCAATAACAACAAACCATTGGGTAAGGTACTTTATGGTTCAGGAAATGATGGCAAATCCGGATATGAGGGTGTTGTTTACAAGAATGTGATCGGAACATATCTTCATGGTCCCCTCCTTCCGAAGAACCCGCAGCTTGCCGACTGGCTCATTGAGCATGCACTTAAGAAAAAATATGGCGAAGAGACCGTGCTGACACCATTGGATGACAGTCAGGAAAAGGAAGCCAATGATTATATCGTGCATCGCTTTGTGCACGAAAATAAATAAAAGTAAAGCAGGTACCTGAAGTAACAAAAGCATAAATAACTGATCAGGAAACAGAGAATGAGGGAATGAATATGGCAAAATCACGTAATCAGAAAGGGAAGATCCTGGTGATTGAACATCTTCTCCAGGGAACAGGAGAAAGCCGGATAGTGACGATGCAGGAAATCCTTGATAAACTTCTGGAATATGGAATCACTGCAGAGAGAAAGAGTATCTATGATGATATAGAAGCCCTTCGAGAATTTGGACTGGATGTTCAGTACAAAAGAGGCAGACCAGGTGGATATTATCTGGCCGGGGGACAGGAAATTGCTGCGGCACCGGAGTCAGTTCACACAAAAGAGGAAGCAGGGATTTCAAAAAATGCAGAGACAGAAAAAAAATCAGAACCAGTGATCATTTACAAAGAGAATACACTTGATAAAGAAGAAATTCAGAACACAGAGAAGGCAATGAAACTGCAGTGTGATGCTTCCAGAGAAAAAGAGATCCGGGAGTACTTTGGCAGTTATGGAGAGTACAAATTAAAAGAATCCGGCTATTTACATGTAACGGTGCCGCATATTGCAGGACCAAAATTTTACGGATGGCTGGCAATGATGGGAAAAGATGTTCATATTCTGAAACCAAAGAAAACGGCAGCATCTTACCGTGATTATCTGAAAACTCTTGCAAAAGAGTATAAGGGTGTATAGAAAGGAAAACAGCATGAAAAAAAAAGCAGTATGTATGTTACTGGGAGTGCTTCTGACGGGAACATTGCTTACCGGATGTGGTAAAAACAAGGCAACAGAGGCTGCCAGCGAAAGCGCACAGACCGAAAAGGAAGGAACCGGAGAGAGAACAGCTGATTCTGCAGAGGATGACCAGAAGAAGACTGATGAAACAGCGGATACGAAAACAGATAAAAAAGCAGAGAAGGGTACAGACGCTGAGGAAACAGGAGAGGATGCTTCTGAAACAGAAGAAAACAGAGAAAAGATTGCAGTACTTCTTCCAGATGAACAGAACTGGACGAGAGATGCAAAAGAACTGGAAGTACAGTTTGAAGAAGACGGATATGATCCGATTCTTCTTTATGCAGATAATGACAGCTCCAAACAGGTGTCTCAGATCCAGCAGATGGCAGCCGAAGAGGTATCTGCCATGGTGATCGCCCCGGTAGATCCTTATGGTCTGGCAGATGTACTTGCAGATGTAAAGGATGCAGAGATAGAGATACCGGTGATTTCCTATGATGATCTGATCATGAATACGGATGGAATAAAATATTATGTTACATTTGGCGGTCGTCAGGTGGGCCAGATGATAGCAAAACAGATTATAGACAGTGAGGAACTTGACAAAGTACAGGAGGCGAAAGAATCAAAAACAATAGAATTCTTTATGGGATCTCTGGATGATACACAGGCATTGTTCCTCTATAATGGAGTAATGGAAACATTGCAACCGTATATCGATGATGGAACACTGATATGTAAATCCGGCAAAACCTCTTTCGATGATACAGGAATTCTTCGTTGGAGTTCTGAGATCGCCAAAACGAGAATGACAGATATTCTTACAGAATATTATCCAGATGGTGCAGTTCCGGATATTATCTGCACCGGATTTGATGATGCTGCGATGGGAACGGAAGAAGCTCTGGAAGAAGCTGGATTTGTTCCGGGAACCGAAAACTGGCCGTTGATCAGTGGTGCCGGATGCAATGAGGAAGGTGTTCGCAGAATTGCAGAGGGAAAACAGACGTTCAGCATTTTTATGGATCGAAGAGAGCTTGCCGATCAGTGTGAAGAGATGGTAAACATTTATCTGCATGGGGAAGATGATCCGGAAGTCAATGATTATGAACAGTATGATAATGGAATTAAGATCATAGCCAGCTATCTTTGTGAGCCACAGCTGATCGATGGTGAGAATTATGAAATCCTGATTGATAATGGATACTATACAGAAGATGAAGTGAAACCGTTGGCAACGCCGACACCGACAGAAGAACCGGTAACGCCGACACCCACAGATGCAGCAGGACCAACAGAGACAGTAACACCGTCTCCGACAGAAACTGCAGAATCAACAGAGACTGTGACACCAACCCCGGAGCAGAAAGATGAAAAAAAGGCAACACCAACTCCGAAACCAAAGGTGACATTAAAAAAATCTGAAAAAAGTAAAAACTGAAATCATAACCAGTAAAATTACATAAAAAAAACTCCGAAGCAAAATTCGGAGTTTTTTATGTCTGGGGATTATTCACGGAAAGTCAAAGAATCATCAGTCATGGAATCCACAATTGCAAGAGATTCCAGTCTTACACCCATATCACGGATCTTCTGACCACCATTCTGAAAGCCTTTTTCGATAACGATTCCGGCACCTTCAAGGGTTGCACCGGATTTTTTGACGATATCGATCAGACCGAGCAGTGCACATCCGTTTGCAAGGAAATCATCAATCAGAAGTACATGATCTTCCGGTCCAAGGAATTTCTTGGATAAGATAACATCATAGACTTTTTTGTGAGTGAAGGATTCAACCTTTGAACAGTACATTTCTCCATCAAGGTTCAGGCTCTGCGCTTTTTTTGCAAAAACGACAGGAACATCAAAATACTGTGCGGCAATGCAGGCAATTCCAATGCCGGAAGCTTCAATTGTGAGAATTTTTGTAATCGGGCAATCGGCAAAACGTCTCTTAAATTCTTTGCCAATTTCATTGATGAGAGTAATATCCATCTGATGATTTAAAAAACTGTCAACCTTTAAAATATTACCCGGTTTTACGATTCCATCTTTCAGTATACGCTCCTTTAAAAGCTGCATGATTTCTCTCCTTTGATCTGTAAACGTTTTTTCTAAAATTATATCTATGATACTCTATTCTTCGAAGAAGTTCAATTCTTTTCGACAAAAATTTATGTAAAGTTACAAAAATATTGGAGGCGAAAATGTCCTTTATACTGGACAATTTTGGTCGGACATTGCAAAAGAGAAAAGAGTCTGCTACAATGATATTAATTTCAGAAAATTATAAAACAGGAGGAAGTAAGATGAGCGGACAGCGATATATGGTCAATGCTATGGGAGAGCAGTGCCCGATTCCTGTAGTAAAGACAAAAAAAGTTCTGGACAGCATTCAGGGAGATGCCGAGATCGAAGTATTGGTCGATAATGAAACAGCGGTACAGAATCTCACCAGAATGGGTAAAAATACAGGTGCAGAAGTGTTCTCCGAGAAAAAAAGTGACAAAGAATTTCATGTGTTCATTCGTGTGAAGGACCGTCAGCCGGTGACAGACACAAAGGCCGAAGAAGTATCCTGCATTCCGGATGTGAAAGGAGATTTCGTGGTCGCAGTGGATACAGCGACAATGGGAAGAGGAAATGATGAACTGGGCAAAGTTCTGATGAAAGGATTCCTTTTTGCAGTGACACAGCTGGATGAACTTCCAAAGACCATGCTTTTTTATAATGGAGGCGCAACACTGACAACAGAAGGTTCTGATTCACTGGAGGATCTGAAGAGTCTGGAAGCACAGGGAGTGACGATCAAGACCTGTGGAACCTGCCTTAATTACTATGGCCTGACAGAGAAACTCTGCGTGGGAGAAGTTACCAATATGTATGATATTGTAGAGACAATGGCAAAAGCTTCCAAAGTTATAAAACCATGATTCAGAAGATACCAAGGTATTTGCTGACATTTCACAGCACAAGCGGGGCAATAGCTGTAGAGAGATTTTGCAAAAAACATAAGATTCCGGGAAGACTGATCCCTGTGCCGAGAGAAATTTCTGCAAGCTGTGGCTTATCCTGGGCGGTAGAGGCAGAGCAGGAGAAATGTCTGACTCAGGTTGAACTTGAATTTGAAGATGAGATCGAAGGCAAATGGCTGCTGGATATTTAGATCAGCAACAATGGATAACCGTGATGCGTTTGGAGAGAGTATGAAAGAGTATGAAGTAATTTGGGAGATTTTTAACAAATGTCCCAGAAACCAGATGAGGGATGTATTTGTAGAAGAAGTGGAAATTGAGGATCCTGAGGAATATATAAAAAAGAAATTCCAGGGAAAAGAGGTTTCTTATGACAAAACAGTTCTTAACGATGGAACGATCATCTTTGACATTGTTACGTCGCAGATAAAACAGAGATGTTCCTTTACAGAAATTTAGAAAGTGTGGTATAATACAAGTTCAGGACTGCAGATACTATATTGCAATCATGCAGTCTGTAAATCCGTATCGAGATGAAACCTGAGAGGAGCAGACATGAGTGAAACAAAAGAAACCCATGTACACGTACTGGAAGATGGGACGATCCTGGAACATTCCCATGGAGAACATGGACATCATCACAGCCATGCGCAGACGAAAGCAGTTTTGAACCGTCTGTCGAGAGCCATTGGACACCTGGAATCAATAAAACGTATGGTAGAAGACGGCAGAGACTGTTCAGAGGTACTGATTCAGCTTTCAGCAGTGAAATCTGCTATTAATAATACAGGTAAGATCATTCTTCAGGATCATATTGAGCACTGTATCGTAGATGCGGTAGAGCATGGCGATAAGGATGCGATCAAAGAACTGGAACGTGCAATCGACAGATTTATGAAATAAGAATACAGGTTATACAGTCTGGACAGACAAGGCGTGTATGACCGGAAATCAAAGGAGTATATAGAAATGGCAGAATGCAGTAACAGCGGTTCCTGCGGCAAATCAAGCTGCGAGGGATGCGCAAGCAAAGAAAAGAGTAATCCGCAGAATTTTATGGCAGAACAGAATGTTTTTTCAGATGTAAAACATGTGATCGGCGTTGTCAGCGGTAAGGGCGGCGTAGGAAAATCCTTTGTTACAGGTTCCCTTGCAAATGCAATGGCAGCCAAAGGATACAAAGTTGGTATTCTGGATGCTGACATCACCGGACCTTCCATTCCAAAGATGTACGGCCTCACAGGCGCTGCCCAGGCAGATGACAACGGCATCTATCCGATGGAGACAGCAAACGGAATCAAGGTTATGTCCATCAACCTTCTTCTTCCAACGGAAGATACTCCGGTTATCTGGAGAGGACCGGTTCTTGCAAACATGGTAAAACAGTTCTGGACAGATGTTGTCTGGGACAAGATCGACTATCTCTTTGTAGATATGCCTCCGGGAACAGGTGATGTGCCGCTTACTGTATTCCAGTCCCTTCCGGTTGACGGAATCGTGATCGTAAGCTCCCCGCAGGATTTGGTGAAGATGATTGTAAAGAAAGCTTATAATATGGCTGAAATGATGAAGATCCCGGTACTTGGAATCGTAGAAAACTACAGTTATGTGAAATGTCCAGACTGCGGCAAGGAACTCAAGATCTTTGGTGAAAGTCATATTGAGGAAATTGCAGCAGAACTGAATGTACCGGTCGTAGGCAAGATGCCGATCGATATGGAGTATGCATCCAAAGCAGACAGCGGAGCATTTGATCAGATCGATAACGAATACATCACAAAAGCAGTAGAAGTAATGCCAGAATAAAACCGCAGACAAGAAAATCCCGACAGTTATGGAATCATAAATTTCCTGATTGTCGGGACTTTTTACGTTATGAGAACATATCCAGAAATCGTTCAGCAGCCTGGGAAAGTGGAAGACTGTCATGCTGAACGAGGACAAGCTGTCTGGGGGGGAGTGGATCTGCAAGAGGAATGGGTTTCAGTGAATCGTCGGGGTTTAGCATATAATCCGGAATACAGGCAATGCCAAGACCAATGCGGGCAAGATCCATCAACAGATCATTGCTGTTCAGTTCGACTTCCGGCAGCAGATTCAGCCCATGTGTTGCAAACATCTGATGCAGGTATTCACTGGTGGTACTTTTGGAAGAAAGCATCAGAATAGGTTGTTTTAATAGTGTTTTGAGTTCACATGGTATCTCTTCGGGAGAAAAACAGTCGGGATTTCCGACAAAAATATCCCGAAAATCACGAAGGACTTTTACATTCATATGATTGCCAAGACGGGAATTCGGAGAGTTGCAGACGATCAGGTCAACCTGTCCTTTTTCCAGCAGTTCTGCACAGCCGATCGAAGTACTGTTGGTGACTTTGATCCGGACATCCGGGAATTCCTGATGGAATTTTTGGAGGTAATGAATTAGATAATAGCGGCAGATCGTATCACTGGCACCGATGCGGAGCTGGCCTTTGAGCATATTGTCGCCGGAAAGAAGGGATTCTCCCTCATCCAGCATCTGTATTGCGGGTTTTACATGTTGCAACAGAAGTTCTCCTTCCGGGGTAAGGAGGACTTTTTTTGTGCTGCGGATAAAAAGTGTGTGATTCAGCTTTTTTTCCAGTGTTTTGATGGACTGGCTGACTGCAGACTGTGAGATAAAAAGTTCACGGGATGCTTCAGAGAAACTGAGAGTAGTAGCAACATAATAAAAAACTTTATATAATTCAAGATTGATATCCATAAGATCCGACTTCCTTTTCAAAGAGAGTTGCAAATATAAATTAGTATAACTTATAAAAGATATAAGATATATTAATTTTACTAATGATGATTCTTATGATACTATAAACTCAGTAATTCGACAAGTACATAATAACATAATGCACAAAGGAAAGGAGTTTCTAATGAGCAACGTAAGACGCGTTTATGTAGAAAAGAAACCAGCCTACGCCGTACAGGCAAAAGAATTAAAGCATGAGATCAGCAGCTATCTCGGAATTAAATCCGCAACAAATGTAAGAGTGCTGATCCGTTATGATGTAGAAAATATTTCAGATGAAGTTTTTGAAAAAGCATGCAGAACTGTATTTGCAGAGCCACCGGTAGATGATCTGTATCTTGAGAAATTTGAAGCTGCAGAAGGTGCAAAGATTTTTTCTGTAGAATATCTTCCGGGACAGTTTGACCAGAGAGCAGATTCCGCTGTACAGTGTGTACAGTTTCTCGATGGAGATTCACAGCCGATCATCCGTTCTGCAACAACTTATGTAATAGAAGGAAATGTAACAGACGAAGAATTTGATGCGATCAAACATCACTGCATCAACCCGGTAGACTCCCGTGAGACAGGACTTGAAAAACCGGAAACACTGGTTACCGTATTCCCGGAACCAGAGGATGTCAAAATTTTTGACGGCTTTAAAGATATGCCGGAAGCAGATCTCAAAGCACTGTATGATTCACTGAATCTTGCGATGACCTTCAAGGATTTCCAGCACATCCAGAACTACTTCAAAAACGAAGAAAAACGTGATCCTTCCATGACAGAGATCCGAGTACTTGATACCTACTGGTCTGATCACTGCCGTCATACCACATTCTCCACAGAACTTACAGACGTGAAGTTCGATGAAGGTGACTACAAAGAACCAATCGTAAAAACATACGAAAAATACCTTGCTGACAGAGAAGTTCTCTACAAAGGCCGTGATGATAAATTTGTCTGCCTGATGGATCTTGCTCTGATGGCAATGAAAAAACTCAAATCCGAAGGAAAACTGGCTGATCAGGAAGAATCCGATGAGATCAATGCCTGCAGTATTGTTGTACCGGTAGATGTAGATGGCAAAGAGGAAGAGTGGCTTATCAACTTTAAGAATGAGACACACAACCATCCGACAGAGATCGAGCCATTTGGTGGTGCTGCTACCTGCCTTGGCGGTGCAATCCGCGACCCGCTTTCCGGACGTACTTATGTATATCAGGCAATGCGTGTGACAGGTGCTGCTGATCCGACTGTATCTGTAAAAGAAACGCTCAAAGGTAAACTTCCGCAGAAGAAACTGGTCAGAAGTGCTGCTCATGGATACAGCTCATATGGTAACCAGATCGGTCTGGCTACCGGCTATGTCAAAGAAATCTATCATCCGGACTACGTTGCGAAACGTATGGAGATTGGTGCCGTTATGGGTGCAGCTCCGAGACGTGCCGTTATCCGTGAAAACTCCGATCCGGGAGATATCATCATCCTTCTGGGAGGACGTACCGGCCGTGACGGTATCGGTGGTGCAACAGGTTCCTCCAAGGTACACACAGAGGCTTCCATCGAAGTCTGCGGTGCAGAAGTACAGAAAGGTAACGCACCTACAGAGCGTAAGATCCAGCGTATGTTCAGACGTGAAGAAGTCAGCTACATCATCAAAAAATGTAACGACTTTGGTGCAGGCGGTGTATCCGTTGCCATCGGTGAGCTTGCAGATGGACTTCGCGTAGATCTTGACAAAGTTCCGAAAAAATATGCCGGCCTTGACGGAACAGAGATCGCAATCTCTGAATCCCAGGAGCGTATGGCAGTTGTTGTAGATCCAAAAGATGTTGACAAATTCCTTGGCTTTGCAAACGAAGAAAACCTCGAAGCAATCCCGGTTGCAGTCGTTACCGAAGAGCCACGCCTTGTTCTTACATGGAGAGGCAAAGAGATCGTTAACATTTCCCGTGCATTCCTTGATACCAACGGTGCACATCAGGAAACAACTGTAGAGGTTGAGATCCCGAACAAAGACGGAAACCTTTTCGAAGAAAGACCAGACGTTGTCGATGTTAAGGCAAAATGGCTGGAGACACTTGCTGACCTCAACGTATGCTCCCAGAAAGGCCTCGTTGAAATGTTCGACGGTTCTATCGGTGCAGGCAGCGTATTTATGCCATACGGTGGTCAGTATCAGCTTACAGAAACACAGAGCATGGTTGCAAAAGTTCCGGTACAGAACGGAAAAACTGATACAGTTACCATGATGAGTTACGGCTTTGATCCATATCTTTCTTCCTGGAGTCCATATCACGGAGCTGCTTACGCAGTAACAGAATCTGTAGCAAGAATCGTAGCTACAGGTGGTGATTACAAGAAGATCCGCTTCACATTCCAGGAATACTTCCGTCGTATGACCGAAGATCCAAAGAGATGGAGCCAGCCATTCTCCGCACTCCTTGGTGCCTATGCAGCACAGATGGGATTCGGACTTCCGTCCATCGGTGGTAAAGACAGTATGTCCGGTACCTTCAATGAGATCGACGTACCTCCGACACTTGTTTCCTTTGCAGTAGACGTAGCCAAGATCCAGGACGTGATCACACCTGAACTCAAAAAAGCAGGAAACAAACTTGTATGGCTCCGCGCACCGCGTGATCAGTACGATTTGCCGGATTACGCAGGAATCATGGATCAGTACGAAAAACTCCACAATGATATCCAGGCTGGAAAAGTTGTTTCCGCTTACGCACTGGATCGTCATGGTATTGCAGCAGCTGTTTCCAAGATGGCCTTCGGTAATGCACTCGGTGTGAAAATCGAACACAACCTGGATCCAAGAGACTTCTTCGCACCAGGATTTGGTGATATCATCATGGAAGTTCCGGCAGACAAAGTCGGACAGCTTTCCATCACATACACACTGATCGGTGAAGTTACAGATGACGGTAAATTCTCTTACGGAAATACTGTTATTACTGAAAAAGAAGCTGAAGAAGCATGGAAGGGAACTCTGGAAAGAGTATTCAAGACAACTTCCGGCGAAGACAACGAAAAACAGGCAAAAGATGACCTGTACCATGCAGAAAACATTTATGTATGCAAACACAAAGTTGCAAAACCGCGTGTATTTATCCCGGTATTCCCTGGAACAAACTGCGAATACGACAGCACACGTGCTTTTGAACGCGCTGGTGCAGAGGTTGACGTTAAAGTATTCAAGAACCTGACAGCAGAAGATATCCATGATTCCGTGGAACTTTTCACAAAAGCAATCGACCAGGCTCAGATCATTATGTTCCCAGGTGGATTCTCCGCTGGTGATGAACCAGATGGCTCTGCGAAATTCTTTGCAACTGCATTCCAGAACGCAAAGATCAAAGAAGCAGTTATGAAGCTTGTCAACGAGAGAGACGGTCTTGCACTTGGTATTTGTAATGGATTCCAGGCTCTGATCAAACTCGGTCTGGTACCATACGGTGAGATCTGCGGACAGAAAGCAGATTCCCCGACACTGACCTTCAACACCATCGGACGTCATATCTCTAAGATGGTTTACACCAAGGTTGTAAGCAACAAGTCTCCATGGCTCCAGAAAGCACAGCTTGGCGGAGTATACTGTAACCCTGCATCCCACGGTGAAGGACGTTTTGTTGCCAACGATGAATGGCTTGCAAAACTCTTCGCAAACGGACAGGTTGCAACTCAGTATGTAACTCCAACCGGTGAACTCAGTGCAGACGAAGAATGGAACGTAAATGGTTCCTACATGAACATCGAAGGTATCACAAGTCCGGACGGACGTATCCTTGGTAAGATGGCTCACAGCGAACGCCGTGGCGACGGAGTGGCTGTAAACATCTACGGCGAGCAGGATATCAAGATCTTCGAATCTGGTGTAGAGTACTTTAAATAAACAGGTTTAAACGGATACACCAAATTGGTCTGACCAAAATGAAAAATAGGCATTGACAAACCGAAATCATGTGGATATAATGGGTAACAGAATAAAGAAACACGTTGAAGAGAAGAGTAAACTGTGGAAGGCTCCAGAGAGAAATACATTTGCTGAGAGTATTTCAGCGGGAAGCAGTTGAAGACCATCTCCGAGTGGCCCTAATCCGGTCCGGTGATTCCGTTACCATCTTATAAGAGTGGCTGAGCTGCCATATGGCAGATGTAGCAAGCAGGGTGGAACCGCGAGTAGATTATTCGTCCCTTACAATACGAGATGTATTGTAAGGGACTTTTGTGTATAGAAAAGAAAAACTTACTCGTCCCTGTGGAAAACTTTAAAATTTTATTCAAAAAAGGAGTTCAAAATTATGATCATCACATTGAAAGACGGATCCAAAAAAGAGTATTCCGAAGCAAAATCAGTTATCGACATCGCTTATGATATCAGCGAAGGACTGGCACGTGCAGCATGCGCAGGCGAAGTAAACGGAGAAGTTGTAGACCTTCGTACTGTTCTTGACAGCGACTGCGAACTGAACATTCTCACAGCAAAAGACGAAAAAGGACTTGCTGTTCTTCGTCACACAGCTTCCCATGTACTTGCACAGGCAGTACAGACCTTATATCCGGAAGCTAAAGTTGCTATCGGACCTTCTATTGATACAGGATTTTATTATGACTTCGCTCACGAACCATTCTCCCGTGAGGATCTCGATGAAATCGAGAAAGAAATGAAAAAGATCATCAAAAAAGGTGCAAAGATCGAGCGCTTCACAAAATCAAGAGAAGACGCGATCGCATTCTTCAAAGAGAAAAATGAACCATACAAAGTTGAGCTGATCGAAGACCTTCCGGAAGGCGAAGAAATCTCCTTCTATTCACAGGGTGACTGGACGGACCTCTGCGCAGGACCACACCTTATGAGCGTAAAAGGCGTAAAAGCATTCAAACTTCTTTCTTCTTCCAGTGCTTACTGGAGAGGAAGCGAAAAGAACGCAATGCTGACACGTATCTACGGAACAGCATATGCTACAAAAGATGAACTCAAAGAACATCTGGAGCAGATGGAAGAAGCAAAGAAACGTGACCACAATAAACTTGGCCGTGAGATGAAAATTTTTACAACTGTAGATGTAATCGGACAGGGACTTCCGCTGATCATGCCAAACGGTGTTATCATGATGCAGGAACTGCAGAGATGGATCGAAGATGAGGAGACAAAACGTGGCTACGTAAGAACAAAAACTCCTCTGATGGCCAAGAGCGATCTTTACAAGATTTCCGGTCACTGGGATCATTACAAAGACGGAATGTTCGTACTTGGTGATGAAGAGACAGACAAAGAAGTATTTGCACTTCGTCCGATGACATGTCCATTCCAGTACTATGTATACAAAGCAGAACAGCACAGCTACCGTGATCTGCCGCTTCGTTACGGCGAAACATCCACACTGTTCCGTAATGAGGACTCCGGTGAGATGCATGGTCTGACACGAGTTCGTCAGTTTACAATCTCTGAGGGACATCTGATCGTAAGACCAGACCAGATGGTCAAAGAATTCAAAGACTGTATCGCACTTGCTCAGTATTGCCTGCAGGTTCTTGGCGTTGAGGAAGATGTAACCTATCATCTGTCCAAATGGGATCCGAATAATAGAGAAAAATACATCGGTGAGCCGGAAGTATGGAATGAGACAGAAGAAGATATCCGTCAGATGCTCGAAGAACTGAACATCCCATTCACAGAGGATGTCGGAGAAGCAGCATTCTACGGACCGAAGGTTGACATCAATGCTAAGAACGTATATGGCAAAGAAGATACAATGATCACAATCCAGTGGGATGCACTTCTTGCTGAACAGTTCGATATGTACTATATCGACGAAAATGGCGACAAGAAACGTCCATGCATCATCCATCGTACATCCATGGGATGCTATGAAAGAACACTTGCATGGCTGATCGAAAAATACGCAGGAATGTTCCCGACATGGCTGTGTCCGGAGCAGGTTCGTGTGATCCCGATCTCCGAAAAATTCAATGCTTATGCTGACAAAGTAGAAGCACAGATGAAAGAAGCAGGCATCCGCTGCTCCGTTGACAGACGTTCCGAAAAGATGGGCTACAAGATCCGTGAAGCACGTCTGGAAAGAGTACCGTACATGCTTGTAGTTGGTGCAAAAGAAGAGGAAGAGGGCAAGGTTTCCGTAAGAAGCCGTTACCTTGGTGATGAAGGAATGAAAGACCTCGGAGAATTCATTGCAGCAATCAAAGAAGAAATCAAAAATAAAACAATCCGCAAGATCGAAGTAGAGGAAGAGAAAAAATAATCGGTCTGTGTAAGATCCTATCAGAGGGAGGCGAAATGCCTTCCTCTTTTTGTGTCGATAAGTTCCTGGGATACGACACGCTGTTTTGACAAAATCTGCGCCCTCTGTCACCTATAATGAGTTCACTTACCAAAGTGAAGGATCTATAGGCGGCAGGGGGCTTTTTGTATGCATCAGGAAGTGTACATAGATATTGTGTTTGCTGCGAATCTTCTGATGGATTATATTCTTCTGAGACTTACAGGAATTGTTCTGAGGAGAAAGAACAGCAGACGAAGATGTCTGGCGGCGGCAGCGGTCGGAGCTCTTTTTGCGTGTCTGAATCTTTATGTACGACCAGGAAAAACAGGGGTACTGACCATAGTTCTTCGAGTAGTCTGTGCTGTGTTCATGATATGGATCGCATATGAGATCCAGGATGTGAAGCACATGACCGGAGCCGCACTGTTTTTCTTTGGAATGACATTTCTGACCGGTGGTTTCTGGATGGCGGTATCAGAAAACAGAAGAGTGACGGCTGTGTTTTTTTTATCGTGTGCGGCTGTGACTTATGGAGGGTTAAGTCTGATGATCTGCCTGATGGAACAAATAAAAGAATCCAGAGAACATATCTATCCGGTTGCCCTGAAATATCACGGACAGCTGCAGGAGACGTATGGTCTGTATGATACAGGAAACCGTCTGTGTGATACAGTGACTGGAGCACCGGTTTCGGTGGCAGATCCGGAAATACTTCGAAGTCTTCTGAGTGAGGAGCTGACAGACAGGCTGCTGCATCTTAAAGAAAGACCGGAGGAGATTGAAAGTACAGAGATCGCTGACCTGAAACCACACTATCTGTCCTTCCAGACCGTAGGACGGGAAGTGCAGCTGATTCTGGCAGTGACATTGGAGGATCTTTGTATTCAGATTCCGGGAGAGCGGATCCATGTATCCGAACCGGTGTTTGCATTGTCTTCAGAACCTTTTGCTTTGGGAAAGGAATACAAAGTGATATTGAATTCCAGATTATTGCATTAGGAGGGGCAGGATATGAGCAGATCGGCAGCAGGAGTGGATTATCGTCCGTTTCAGGTTTTTCAGAAATTAGTTCTTTCAAGATCGAGAGAGCTTTATTATATTGGAGGAAGTGATGTGCTTCCGGCACCACTGGAGCCAAAAAGAGAAGCATATGTGATCAGCAGACTCAAAACAGATCAGGAGCAGGAAGCCAGATCCCTGCTGATTGAGCATAATCTCAGACTCGTCGTTTATATTGCAAGAAAATTCGATAACACAGGAGTTGGAGTGGAAGACCTGATCTCGATCGGGACGATCGGTCTGATCAAGGCTATCAATACATTCAACCCGGTAAAGAATATCAAACTGGCGACATATGCATCACGTTGTATTGAAAATGAGATTCTGATGTATCTGCGGCGAAACAGTAAGACGAGAATGGAAGTATCTATTGATGAACCATTGAATGTGGACTGGGATGGCAATGAACTGCTTCTTTCGGATATTCTTGGAACTGATGATGATGTGATATCCAGGAAACTGGAGGATGAAGTGGAAATCACACTTCTGGGAAAAGCAATCAACAAACTGTCACCAAGAGAACAGACGATCATACGGCTGCGTTTTGGACTGAACAATGCCGACGGAAAAGAGAAGACGCAGAAAGAAGTCGCAGATCTTCTTGGAATCTCTCAGTCCTATATTTCCAGACTGGAGAAACGGATTATGAAACGTCTGAAAAAAGAAATCGTAAAGTATGAGTAAGGTAGTAAGAAGCCATACCGCTGCATATACATAGAAGGAATATGCAGCGAGGTGTGCATGCATGAAAAAATTCAGAAAATACAGAATGGAAATGGTCATGGCCTGTCTGCTGCTGGTAAGTTTTTACCTGCTGTCCAGACAGGCTGCTGTTGTTTCAGTACAGATGAATTTTCCGAAACTGATTCTTATAGATCCCGGACATGGGGGTTGTAGATAACGCAAGTAATGAAAACAACGAAAATACAAGGAGAAAGGCAACTGTTGTACCTATTAAAATAGAATATGTGTGAGAGGACAAGCCTTTCAATAATGTAGACGTTCAGAAATGAGCGTCTATTTTTATACCCAAAATGAAAGGAGCATTAGATTTATGAAAAAGACATGGAAACGATTGTGTACGGGCTTCTTAGCTCTTGCAACTGTCGTTACTGCTTTACCGACTACACCCGTTCATGCAGAAAGCAAGCAATACTGGACAGAAAGTGCCGAGCGTGTCGGTATCATTGAAAAAGTAATGAATGACGGTTCTATCGGTTCGACATTCAATGAGGGCTATATGAAAGTCGAGGGCGAAACTGCCTATTGTATTGACATCAATACAGATTTTAAGAATGGCTACAAGACCAGAGCTGACGCAAGCTCACGCATGAGTGCCGACCAGATTTCAGATGTGGCGTTATCCTTAGAGTATGTCAAACAGTATGGCGAAGCTCACAAGGAATTGAACTACAAACAAGTCTATCTGTTGGAACAATGTGTAGTCTGGCAGAGATTGAGCGTACATCTTGGCTGGCAATGTGATAACGTGCGAGCTTCTTATAATGAAATTCCAAAGGCTACGCAGGACGAAGTTTTCTCTGGTGCAAAAGCCTTTGTCAAAGAGAATAAAGGACGCTATGAATGTGGCGGTTATATCTACTCTGGCGAGGGGCAGGAATTAGGGCAATTCTGGGCGAAACTGAATGTTGGAAATGCGAAACTGCAAAAGACTTCCAGTAATACCAGCATTACAGACGGTAACGGGAATTACTCTGTTGCTGGTGCAACATACGGTGTCTTTTCTGATAAGGACTGCACGAAACAGCTTGCCACCCTTACGACTGATGAAAACGGAAATACAGATGTTGCAGAGGTAACGGCTGGCACAGTCTATATCAAGGAATTATCCGCACCAGCAGGATATAAAGTGGATAAAACAATCTATTCATTGACAATCAAAGCTGGCGAAACAGCAACCTTGAAAGTATCAGATACACCAAAAGTAACAGACACTTTGATTGAGCTTTTCAAAATAGATATGGAAACACAGAAAGACAATCCGCAGGGGAACGCTTCTTTAGCAGGTGCGGAATTTACATGGAAGTATTATGCTGGCTTCTATAATAAAGACAATCTCCCTGCCGAAGCTAATCGTACATGGGTTACAAAGACAATCGCTGAAACAGACAGCGACGGGACAACTCACTACATCACAAAATTAGCGGACGCATACAAGGTGTCTGGCGACAGCTTCTATATGCAGGAGGGCAAAGCCGTTCTTCCACTTGGGACACTAACCGTTGAGGAAACAAAAGCTCCAAACGGCTACTTGTTAGACGGTGCATATATGCAGGCTGGCGATAAGTCCGAACAGATAAAAGGCTTATATGTAACACAGATTACCGAGGACGGCGACCTTGCCGTACTATCTGGAAGTAACCAGTTTTCCGTATCTGACAAGGTTATCCGTGGCGGTGTGAAAATTCAGAAACGAGATTTAGAAACGGGCAATACAAAGCCACAAGGAAGTGCTACCTTGAAAGATACTGCTTTTGACATCATTTCCTTAAATGATAATGCGGTATTGGTTGAGGGCAAGTTATACAAGAAAAATGAAGTGGTAAAGACAATTCGTACCGATATTGAGGGTGTCGCTTCTACTTCTTCCGACCTTTTACCTTACGGAAATTTCCGTATCGTTGAAAGTGAAGCTCCCGACGGTTACTTAACTGACGGTGCAAAACCGATTGATTTTACAATCACAGAAAATGGAAAAATCGTGGACTTAACCGACGAAGCCCATTCTATCTACAATCAGATTAAGCGTGGGGATATTGAGGGTGTAAAAATCGGTGCAGGCACACACAAGCGTCTTGCTGATATTCCCTTTAGGATCACAAGCAAGACAACGGGCGAAAATCATGTAGTGGTAACTGATGATAACGGGCAATTCTCCACTTCTGCTGACTGGGCTTCTCATAAGCACAATACCAACGCAGGAAAGACCAGCGAGGACGGTGTGTGGTTTGGAACTTCTGAACCAGACGACAGCAAGGGTGCATTACCTTATGATACCTATATCATTGAAGAATTACGCTCTGATAGTAACAAAGGCTTTGAACTTATCCCACCTTTTGAAATCGTGGTATCAAGAAATAATCTTGTGATTGATTTAGGAACGCTGACTGATGAATACGAAAAAAAAATCTCTATTTATACCACAGCGGCCAGTAAGGACGGCAAAAAGACTATCCTTGCAGGAAAAGAGGTAACAATCGTTGATACTGTCAAATTAGACGGACTTACAAAAGGCACAAAGTATCAGCTCAAAGGCTGGCAGATGTTAAAAGAAGAAAATGCCGAGCTTATCATTGACGGAAAACGTGTGGAAAATGACTATACTTTTGTCGCTGATGATAAAGAAATGAAAGTAGAAATTTCTTATACATTCAATGCGTCTGCTTTAGGTGGCAAAAACCTTGTTACTTTTGAAGAATTGTATGATTTCAGCAATCCAGACGAACCCGTGAAAGTTGCAGAACACAAGGACATTGAGGACGACGGGCAAACCGTACTTATCACAGAGCGTATCATCAAAATTCATACGACTGCTACCGACAAGGACGGCAACAAAGAGATTGAAGCTGGAAAAGAGGTAACAATCATTGATACCGTAACTTTAGAGGGCTTAGAAGTCGGTACACAGTACAAACTTGTGGGCTGGCAGATGTTGAAAGAAGAAAACGCCGAGCTTCTTATCAATGGAAAACGTGTGGAAAGTGATTATACCTTTACTGCTGACAGCGAAACTATGAAAGTGGAAGTTGCTTTTACCTTTGACGCTACTTCCCTTGACGGCAAACAGCTTGTAACTTTTGAAGAATTGTACGATTTAAGCAATCCAGACGAGCCGAAGAAAGTTACCGAGCATAAGGACATTGAGGACAAGGGACAGACGATTACCTTTAAGGAAAAACCAGAAGTCCCAGAAGAACCCGAAACACCACAGACACCAGAAAAGCCTAGCAGACCGAGCGACAGTCCCAAAACGGGCGATAACACAAACCTTTACGGACTGCTTGCACTTCTTATGACTTCTGGTGCTGGACTGGCAGGTATCTTCTTCTACAAACGCCGTAAAATGAAGAAATCATAAGGCGGTAACGGTATGAGGAAAGAAAAATCATGCTCTCCGCCGAAGCTGTCAAACGGCAGACTTTTGCTTATTCTGGCTTGTCTGCTTACGACCTGCAAGAACACGGATAGTCAAGGGTGCGAAGCATTGATTTTACCCTTTACTATCTGTGGGATTGCTGGTACTTCCCAAACTGCCAGAATAAGAAATCACAATCAATTTATCAAAAATAGAAAGAAACGAGGTAAAACAATATGGAAATGAAATATGTCGTGCCAGATATGGCACAGTCTTTTGGAACTCTTGAATTTGCAGGCGAAAGCGACCATGTTTTTGACAGAGATAAAGATAACCGTAGAGTTTTCGCAAGAAGAAGCTACAACCTTTATTCAGATGTGCAGAGAGGGGAAAATGTTGTCGTGGAAATTCCCGTGCAGGCTGGCGAAAAGAAGTTCAAGTATGAGCAGAAAGTAAAACTTGTCAATCCGAAGTTATATGGCAGAGGTTACGCAATCGGGGATATGGGACATACCGATTATGTGTTGCTTGCTGATGATATTGTAGCAGTTGAAGAAAAGTAAAGGAGTGAAGAATTTATGAGATTATCAAACGGGTTTGTTATTGACAAAGAGAAAACATTTGGAGAATTAAAATTTACAGCGGTGCGTGATGTGTTCTTGCAGAATGAGGACGGGACACCGAGTACCCAGCTTAAAAAGCGTATCTATGATTTGAAGTGCAGTCTGCATGGTGGAATTATCCCCGTGTCTGTACCGCCAGAAGTACCGTTAAGGGAATTTCCGTACAATGCAGTTGTGGAGCTTGTCAATCCAGTAGCCGATACGGTATCACGAAAGACTTATACGGGTGCAGATGTGGACTGGTATGTAAAGGCAGAGAATATTGTGTTGAAAAATAAAGGCAATCAGAACGCAGGCAGTCCACAGAACCATACACCGCAGGGACAGCCGAAAAAATAGGCTTACTGAATAGATTTTCATTGTAGCGGATATATGGAACTGTTATAATATGGGTATGAAGAAACGGACAAATAATAAGGTGTAAAGGAGACCAGCTATGAAAGATAAAAACATTTTAATTTGTGTGGGAATAATTATTTATATTGCTATGTCTGGAATTGATAGATTTGTTTATCATATACCTAATATTATTTATATACCAGTTGCAATTCTTGGTATTGCTTTAATTTTAATTGGCTTTTTCAAAGATAAATTTAAACAAGAAAATTTCGATTTATAGAACTGAAAATTAAAGATTTAGAAAAGGTGGTAAATATGATAGGGCTAATACTAGGTAATATAATGGTGGTTTTAGGGGTATTCAGTATTATCAAAGGTAAATTGCCCCTTATCAAAAGATATAATGGGGTAAAAAACATAAAGCTACATTCAAGAATTGAGGGAACAGCTATATTATTAGTAGGAATTATGCTGATTTTTCAATGTTTTATATCACTAGGAAATGTTGAAATAGTTATCATTATTTTATCAATTTGTATTTTTTCGTTGATACTAGAAATTGCATTAAAAGTAATATAAAATTCCCATTTGCAAAACTTCATATCCATACACACAAAGCAGTTAGTCTTAGGATTGACTGCTTTTTTTGTACCCAGAAAGGAGTGATTGATTTATGCGTAAGATTTGGAATAAAGGACACCGTATCAGAGCCAGCGACAAGCACCTTGTCTACCACTTTTCCATAGGGATGCTTCTGGTGGTATTCGTGGCGGTTCTTTTGCTACTCAATATCAAACAGCTTATGCGTACTGATTGGGAGCATTTCAGCTTGTTAGAAAACGGCTTGACGCTCTCCCCTTACAACTTCATAACCATATTGATAGCGACGGGTGTTTGTGCATTGGTCGCTTTTCTATATTACCGCTTCTGTTACGACAGTTTCAAGAAGCTCCTGCACCGTCAAAAGCTGGCAAGAATGGTACTGGAAAATAAGTGGTATGAAGCCGATACCGTACAAGACAGCGGTTTTTTTACTGACCGGCAAAGCAGATCAAGGGAAAAAATCGTCTGGTTTCCAAAGATTTATTATCAAATGGAAAAGGGACTTCTTCATATCCGCTGTGAAATTACGCTGGGGAAATATCAAGACCAGCTTTTACGGTTAGAGGATAAATTGGAAAGTGGCTTGTATTGTGAACTGACCGACAAGACCCTGCACGACGGCTATATCGAATATACCCTGCTTTATGATATGATAGCGAACCGTATTACCATTGATGAAGTACGGGCAGAAAACGGCAGTCTTAGGCTGATGAAAAATCTTGTCTGGGAATATGACGCACTCCCTCACGCTCTTATCGCTGGTGGGACGGGTGGCGGTAAAACTTATTTTCTGCTGACGCTCATTGAAGCCCTACTGCATACCAACGCTGTCCTTTACGTCTTAGACCCGAAAAATGCGGACTTAGCAGACTTGGGGACAGTTATGGGAAATGTGTATCACACCAAAGAAGAAATGATTGATTGCGTCAATGCCTTTTATGAGGGCATGGTACAGCGAAGCGAGGAAATGAAGCGACACCCGAACTATAAGACGGGCGAAAACTACGCCTATTTGGGACTGCCACCCTGCTTTCTTATCTTTGATGAATATGTGGCATTTTTTGAAATGCTGGGGACAAAAGAAAGCGTGAGCCTACTTAGCCAGTTAAAGAAAATCGTCATGTTAGGACGACAAGCAGGTTATTTCCTTATCGTTGCCTGTCAGCGTCCAGACGCAAAATATTTCTCGGACGGTATCAGAGATAACTTCAATTTCCGTGTGGGATTGGGGCGTATCAGCGAATTAGGTTACGGTATGCTGTTCGGTTCAGATGTGAAAAAGCAGTTTTTTCAGAAGCGTATCAAGGGGCGTGGCTATTGTGATGTGGGAACAAGTGTTATAAGTGAATTTTACACGCCTTTAGTCCCGAAAGGACATGATTTTCTACAAGAAATCGGCAGGCTGGAAGAAAAAAGGACTGCAAGCAACGAAAGCTGACAGTCCTACTTCAATTTCAATATGTCGTTTGGGGAACATTCCAGAAAATCACAGAGCTTTGCAAGGATTGTAAGGTCAATTCTGGAAACTTTGTTCTTGCAATAGTTATTAAGCTGTGTCCGCTGTAATTTACACGCTTCACAGACTTTGTTTTTGCTGATATTCTTCTCTTTCAAAAGATTTTCTAAATCAATATATACCTGCATACGCTGTACCTCGTCTTTTCTTTGAATTATAAGATACAACTGTATTGATAAATAAGATGTATTACCGTAGACTGTATTATAATACACCCTACAAGAAAGGACAGTAACAGTATGTGCAAAAAGAGAAAAATAATAACAATCACGGTACTTTTTGTGCTGGGAGTGGCGGTTTCCTATCTGCAATGGGGACGTGAGATTGATGTAGTAGGAAGTATGGGGACTTCATCAGAAAATTTCCATGAAGAACACGTTACCTTTACGCTCAACCGTCTTATCATTACAGATAAAGAAAAGTGTGCAGAGGAAATCATCAAAAAATGCAGGGAGAATGATTTTGCTTCTACTCTGTTCAGCTATGATGTGGCAAAGCCCAACGCTTTATATGGTACGGTGTACCGTTCCCGTTTTTCCATGAAAGGACAAAAGCCTTTGTTTCATTTCCGATATACACAGACAGCGGACACGCTCGGTTCATACAACATTGTTGATGATCCAGAAGCGTTCACGCTGGTAATCGAATAACGCAAGGCAGGACGGGACGGCGACGTGCGAAGCGAAAGGCGACGGCACGGACTAGCCGTTGCTGGTGTGGCGTAAGCCACGCCAGCAGGTAAAACCCCTCGGTATCTAACAGAGGGGTACGTTTGCAAATAGACAATAGACAAAAAACATAGGAAACATAAGGCTTCTGGCATGGTTTCCTAACAAAAATCGACTGTGAAGTCGCCTTAAAAAACTTCACACTTTACAGATTGGGGGTATGGTTCTGAATGAAGAACAATGGATAAAAGAATTACGGGAGAAACGGATTGCTTACGGTATCTCACAAGGCAGGCTGGCGGTGGCTTCTGGTATCACAAGAGAATATCTCAACAAGATAGAAAGCGGAAAAATGAAGCCGTCAAAGGAACTTCTGGAAACTCTGCATAAAGAACTGGCAAGGTTCAATCCAGAAGCACCGCTTACCATGCTGTTTGATTATGTAAAAATTCGTTTTCCCACGCTGGATATACAGCACATCATCAAAGATATATTAAAACTGAATATCAATTATATGCTCCATGAAGATTACGGACATTACAGTTATACGGAGCATTACTCTTTAGGGGACATCTTTATCTATACGTCGGCTGACGAAGAAAAAGGTGTCCTTTTAGAGTTAAAGGGGCGTGGTTGCAGACAGTTTGAAAGTTACCTGCTGGCACAGCAAAGAAGCTGGTATGACTTTCTTATGGACGCACTTATAGACGGTGGCGTGATGAAGCGTATCGACCTTGCTATCAACGACCATACGGGCATTTTGGATATTCCAGAGCTTGCGGAAAAATGCAGGAAACGGGAATATATCGGAAAGTCCAGAAGCTATAAGTTTTACCAGTCGGGCGAGCTTATCAAACACAGAGAGGACGACAGAGAATATATGGGACGCACCCTTTATCTTGGTTCGCTGAAATCTGATGTGTATTTCTGTATCTATGAAAAGGACTATGAGCAGTACGTCAAGTTAGGGACACCTCTGGAAGAAGCCGACATTATCAACCGTTTTGAGATACGGCTTCGCAATGAACGTGCCTATTATGCAGTACGAGATTTGCTGACCTATTATGACGCAGAACAGACCGCCTTTTCTATCATCAACCAGTATGTGCGGTTTGTTGATGAAGAACCAGACAAGCGAAAAAATGACTGGAAACTCAATGACCGCTGGGCTTGGTTTATCGGCGATAATCGGCAAAGTTTGAAACTGACGACAAAGCCAGAGCCGTACACCTTAGACCGCACATTGCGGTGGGTACAAAGGCAGGTAGCACCGACCTTGAAAATGCTGAAAAAGATTGATAAGGGAAACGGTACAGACTACATGGAAACAATCGAACAGCAGGCAAAGCTCACAGAAAAGCATGAAATGATAATCAAACAGCAGACGACCCCTGCAAAAGATTTGGTGGAAAGTTAGGAGTGATAAAAAATGTGGGTATTATTAAAAGACTTCCTGCTGGTATCTATGGGAATGGGTATCGGCGTAGTCTTGATGTGTATGTTAAGTGTCGGCAAAGAAGCCGACTATAAAATACAACAATTAAATGAAAGTGAGGACAATTAAATGAATTTCGGACAAAATTTATATCAATGGTTTTTATCAAACGCACAGAGCTTAGTGCTTATGGCGATTGTGGTTATCGGTATCTACTTAGGGTTCAAGCGTGAGTTTTCCAAACTTATCGGCTTCTTAGTAGTTGCCTTGATTGCTGTCGGCTTAGTATTCAATGCTGGCGGTGTGAAAGATGTACTGTTAGAGCTGTTCAATAAGATTATCGGTGCATAAAATTTTATTGTAGTGCTGATATAGGAATGGTATAATTTTCAAGAAAGGTAATCAATCAAATAATGATTATCTAAAATGACAAAGATAAAAACGCAAAGCATTTTATTATGCGAGAGCTGGTAGGTAGCCCAGCCGTCCTATGTTTATAGGGTAAGTAACCTGCCCCTCCGGGTTGTCCGTTCTTTGTTTGGAAATAAACAAGGAGGGATTGATATGAAGACAATAAAATGTAAATTGACTGTGTATTTTGCAGAACCTTTTTGGGTTGGAGTTTTTGAAAGAATTTGTGATGGAAAACTTTCCGTAGCAAAGGTAACATTTGGTGCAGAGCCAAAAGATTACGATATTCAAGAATTTGTGTTGAAACATTATTATGATTTACAATTTAGTCCAGCAGTTGAAACGATTGTAAAAAAGGATAAGAAAAATCCTAAAAGAGTTCTTAGAGATGTAAAGAAACAATTACAGAACAATGGAATTGGGACAAAATCGCAACAAGCTCTAAAATTACAACATGAATTAAAAAAAGAAGAATATAAATCTAATTCCAAACATAAAAAGCAAATGGACGCAGAACAAAAGTTTAAGTTGAAGCAACAAAAGAAAAAAGCAAAACACAGAGGACATTAAATGATGTTGCTATATCATAAACTAAAAATTTTATAAGTTCATATCTACACACAAAGCAGTTAGTCTTAGGATTGACTGCTTTTTTCTTACCTAAATTTCAGATTGGAGTGATGAAATGAACGATATTTTTAAGGATATGCAGGTAAAAGTCGGCTGTGAATACATTTCAGACCTGCCCTCTTACAAACGTAAAGTATGGCATGAAATGAAACGACTGAACCCTACTGACTATGAAGAAAGACAGTTAGAAGATTTTTCAAAGTATGTGTTTGGTATGTCGTACCAGACCATAAAAGATGTGATGAAACAACAGAAAGGACGTGAGGAACAATGCAGGAAACAAGGGTGCTGGTGGAAACGAGAGGAACAACTGGCGAAGAAACAACATCATACTGGTTCGACTTGCCGATAGATGTTGCCGAGCTTGAAGAAAAGTTAGGTATCGGTGCAGAAAGTGGGGATTACCGCATTATCGAAAAGGTGTTGCCTTATGCTGATGAAGTTCACGAACATACAAGCGTGTACCAGCTCAACGAATTAGATTTTATGTACCGCCAGCTTTCAAGTGATATGCAGGAAGAATATGTATCACTGCTTACGGTGTTTGAGAATTTAGAAGCACTTTATATTTGCAGGAACGTGATTACCGTTTATCCCGACTGCAAAAGCATGATAGATGTTGCAAGGCAAAAGCTGATGAATGACCCGACGTTCAAACATTTATCCGAGGACTGTCAAGAATACTACTTTGACTTTGAAGCCTATGCTTCTCACTTGCAGGAACACGGGAAATTTTTAGTAACAGAACACGGTATTTTTGAACTGCCAGAGTAGGAAATGAGGTGGTGCTTATGATTGATGATATGGCGGTTTACATTGCTAATCTTGGCAAATACAATGAGGGCTATTTAGTTGGTGCTTGGTTCACGTTCCCCATTGACGAGGAAGATGTAAAAGAAAAAATCGGCTTAAATGAACAGTATGAAGAGTACGCTATCCATGATACCGACAACTTCCCCATTGCGATTGGCGAGTATGTTTCCATTGAAGAACTCAATGAGATGTATGAAATGATAGAGGAACTTCCCGACTATATCGTAGAATGTCTGGACGAATTTATCAGCCACTACGGGACGCTGGAAGAAGTCGTGGAACATAAGGACGATATTTATTATTATCCCGACTGTGAAACCATGACAGACGTTGCCTACTACTACATAGACGAATTGCAGGCACTTGGGGATATTCCACCCAGCTTACAGAACTACATTGACTATGAAGCCTACGGGCGAGATTTGGATATGGGCGGTTGCTTCATTGAAACAAGCCGAGGTATGTGCGAGATACCATATTAACGCTGGAAGATCAGCGACAAGCATTGTTGCTACTGACAGCGTATTTCTCTTTTAAGGGACAGTCTGAAACATGGCTGTCCTTTTCTATTTTGAAAGGAGCTGAAAGAACTTGAAAAAGATTAAAAGCTACACGGGTATCTGGAACGTGGAAAAAGTCTTGTATGCAATCAATGACTTTAACTTGCCCTTTCCCGTTACCTTTACACAGATTACATGGTTTGTGATTACAGAATTTATCATCATTCTGTTTGGGGATATTCCCCCACTTTCCATGATTGAGGGAGCATTTCTCAAATACTTTGGTATTCCCGTTGCTCTCACTTGGTTCATGTCGCAGAAAACCTTTGACGGAAAGAAGCCGTACAGCTTTTTGAAATCACAGATAACCTATGCCCTGCGACCTAAAATCACTTATGCAGGAAAAGCCGTAAAACTGCATAAACAGATACTCAATGAAACAATCACGGCAGTAAGGAGTGTGAACTATGTTCCCGATAAAATATATTGACAATAACCTTGTCTGGAACAAGGACAATGAGGTGTTCGCTTACTATGAGCTGATACCGTACAACTATTCTTTCTTATCCGCAGAGCAGAAATTTATCGTGCACGACAGCTTTCGACAGCTAATCGCACAGTCCCGTGAGGGTAAAATTCATGCGTTGCAGATTGCCACAGAAAGCTCAATCCGAAGTCAGCAGGAGCAGTCAAAGAAGCTGGTAACTGGAAAATTAAAGGAAGTTGCTTACCAGAAAATAGACGAACAGACCGAAGCGTTAGTATCTATGATTGGGGACAATCAAGTGGACTACCGATTTTTTCTTGGCTTTAAGCTCATGGTTACGGAAGAAAAACTCAATCTGAAGAATATTAAAAAATCGGCATGGCTGACGTTCACAGAACTTCTCCATGAAGTGAACCACACGCTGATGAATGATTTTGTTTCCATGCCGAATGATGAAATCAACCGTTACATGAAAATGGAAAAGTTACTGGAAAATAAAATCTCAAGGCGTTTTAAAGTGCGTCGCTTGGAAATCAATGATTTTGGGTATCTCATGGAACATCTTTACGGCAGGGACGGTATCGCCTATGAAGATTATGAGTACCAGCTACCAAAGAAAAAATTGAACAAAGAAACGCTGATAAAATACTACGACCTTATCCGTCCGACAAGGTGTGTGATTGAGGAAAGCCAGCGGTATTTACGATTGGAACATGAGGACAAGGAAAGTTATGTGTCCTACTTTACTGTCAATGCGATTGTAGGCGAGCTTGATTTTCCGTCGTCTGAAATCTTCTATTTCCAGCAACAGCAATTCACATTCCCTGTTGATACTTCTATGAATGTAGAAATCGTGGAAAATCGAAAAGCATTAACAACCGTCCGCAATAAGAAAAAGGAATTGAAAGACCTTGACAATCACGCTTATCAAGCAGGAAGTGAAACCAGCTCAAATGTGGTGGACGCATTAGACAGCGTGGACGAGCTGGAAACGGACTTAGACCAGAGCAAAGAAAGTATGTATAAGTTAAGCTACGTCATACGGGTGTCTGCACCCGATCTTGACGAGCTGAAACGCCGTTGTGATGAAGTCAAGGACTTTTACGACGACCTCAATGTAAAGCTGGTGCGTCCTGCTGGGGATATGCTGGGGCTTCATTCTGAATTTTTACCTGCCAGCAAGCGATATATCAATGATTATGTGCAGTATGTAAAATCAGACTTCTTGGCAGGGCTTGGCTTTGGAGCGACACAGCAGTTAGGGGAAACTACGGGTATCTATATGGGCTATTCCGTTGATACGGGAAGAAATGTGTACCTGCAACCGTCTTTAGCTTCGCAGGGTGTAAAAGGCACAGTAACAAACGCCCTTGCTTCTGCTTTTGTCGGTTCGCTTGGCGGTGGAAAGTCATTCTGCAACAATCTTCTGGTATATTATGCGGTGCTGTTTGGCGGTCAAGCAGTCATTTTAGACCCCAAAGCTGAGAGGGGCAACTGGAAAGAAACGCTCCCAGAAATCGCCCATGAAATCAATATCGTAAATCTTACCAGCGACAAGGACAATGCAGGACTTCTTGACCCGTTCGTGATTATGAAGAATGTAAAAGACGCTGAAAGTCTGGCAATCGACATCTTGACATTTTTAACGGGTATTTCCTCTAGGGACGGCGAAAAATTCCCTGTACTTCGTAAGGCGGTACGCTCCGTTACCCAGAGCGACAGTCGGGGCTTGCTCCATGTGATAGACGAGCTACGCCGTGAAGATACACCCATATCAAGAAATATCGCAGACCATATCGACAGCTTCACGGACTACGACTTTGCACATCTGCTGTTTTCAGACGGTACGGTGGAAAATGCAATCAGCCTTGATAACCAGCTCAATATCATTCAAGTAGCGGACTTAGTATTACCAGATAAGGACACGACCTTTGAGGAATACACGACCATTGAATTATTGTCGGTATCTATGCTGATTGTGATTAGTACCTTTGCCCTTGATTTTATCCATTCGGACAGAAGCATTTTTAAGATTGTTGATTTGGACGAAGCGTGGGCGTTCTTAAATGTGGCACAAGGCGAAACTTTATCAAATAAGCTGGTTCGTGCTGGACGAGCTATGCAGGCAGGCGTTTATTTCGTTACCCAGTCTGCCTATGATGTGTCAAAGGAAAGTCTGAAAAACAACATCGGCTTGAAATTTGCCTTTCGTAGCACCGACATCAACGAGATAAAACAGACCTTAGAATTTTTTGGTATCGACAAGGACGACGAGAACAACCAGAAACGCTTGCGTGATTTGGAGAACGGACAATGCTTATTGCAGGACTTATACGGACGTGTCGGTGTGGTGCAGATACACCCAGTCTTTGAAGAACTGCTACACGCCTTTGATACCAGACCGCCCGTGCAGAGAAATGAGGTGGAGTGATGAAAGAAAGGATAAAAGGTGCGTTCACAAAAAAGAAGATTTTCCACTTTCTCAAAATGGCTCTGTTCGTGGTGGCACTCTCCCTTATCCTGCTTTCACTTCTGGGGACGGTGGCTCATGCGACGGGGCTTGTGGACGATACCATAAACGCAGAAAATCTTTACTCAAAATATCCCCTTTCCAACTACCAGCTTGATTTTTATGTGGATAATAGCTGGTCGTGGCTTCCGTGGAACTGGCTGGACGGTATCGGAAAATCGGTGCAGTACGGGCTTTACTGTATTACCAACTTTGTCTGGACGATAAGCCTTTATTTAAGCAATGCCACGGGCTATGTGGTGCAGGAAGCCTATAAACTTGATTTTATTAACGATATGGCAGACAGTATCGGAAAGAGCATACAGACCCTTGCAGGTGTTACCGAGAATGGCTTCGGGAGTACGGGATTTTATGTAGGTTCTCTATTACTGATAATTTTAATCATTGGTATTTATGTTGCCTATACGGGACTGATAAAAAGAGAAACCAGCAAAGCGGTTCAAGCGGTTATCAATTTTCTTGTGGTGTTCGTGCTGTCCGCTTCATTTATTGCTTACGCTCCCGACTACATCAAGAAGATAAATGAATTTTCATCAGACATCAGTACCGCTTCACTTGACTTGGGAACAAAAATCATGCTCCCCAACTCTGACAGCGAGGGCAAGGACAGCGTGGACTTGATACGGGATAGCTTATTTTCTATTCAAGTGGAACAGCCGTGGTTACTCTTACAATTCGGGAACAGCAACGCAGAAGAAATCGGGGCAGACCGTGTGGTCGCTCTTGTATCAGCAAGTCCAGAGGACGAAGACGGGAAAACACGAGAAGAAGTCGTGAAAACAGAAATTGAGGACAACGACAACAACAATCTGACGATACCGCAGGTCGTGAACCGTTTAGGCATGGTGTTCTTCCTATTCATTTTTAATATAGGTATCACAATCTTTGTATTCCTACTGACAGGGATAATGATGTTAAGCCAGATACTTTTTATTATCTTCGCTATGTTCCTGCCTATTAGTTTCTTGCTCTCTATGATACCGAGCTATGAAAGCATGGCAAAGCAGGCAATCGTAAGGGTATTTAATACCATAATGACACGGGCAGGAATTACACTCATTGTAACGGTGGCGTTCAGTATTTCCAGTATGTTTTATAACATCTCCAAAGATTACCCGTTTTTTATGGTGGCGTTCTTACAGATAGTGTGTTTTGCAGGTATCTTTATCAAGTTAGGCGACTTAATGAATATGTTCTCTTTGAACGCTGGCGACAGTCAAAACATGGGACGCAGGATATTCCGCAGACCGTATCTGTTTATGCGACATAGAGCTAGGCGTATGGAACACCGTATTGCAAGGGCGGTAAGTGCTGGCGGTATTTCGGGCGGTGTCGCTGGTGCGGTGGCTGGAAGTGCCGTTGCTGGCAAGAGGGCTGAAAGAAAAAATACAGCTTCTAAAGAAAATCGGGGGAATACCACTTCTAGCATGGGACAACGTGCAGGCTCAAAGGTGGGGGCTGTCTTAGATACGAAAAATAAAGTGAAAGACAAGGCAAATGCTGTCAAAGAAAACATCAAGGATATACCGACACAGACCGCTTATGCGGTGTATTCCGCAAAGGAAAAGGCAAAGTCCAGCGTATCCGACTTCAAGCGTGGCATGGTGCAGGAACAGCAGTCCAGACAGACGGGACGCTTGGAAAAGCAGGAACAACATAGACAAAATATCGCTGACAAGCGTATGGAGCTTCAAAAGGCACAAGAAGCAAGGCAGGTACAGCGAAAGGCTGACGGATCAGCGACAATGGGAGCTACCCGTCCCCATGAGCGACCAGCCACAGCTTCAACCATTCCAAAGCCGAGTGCGGAAAAAATGCAGGAAGTCAAACGCCCTGCCACAGCGACCACTTCAAAAGCAAGTGAACCAGTCAAGACAAATGTTATCAAAGAGCGTCCGTTATCTTCGGGTGGTTCTGATAGGAAAGCGACCCAGCTTACACAGACAGTACATAGGCAGAATGTAGAAAAAGTGGTATCGCAGGAAACACGCCAGAATTACACCAAAGACCGCAGGACAAAGGTTCAGCAGACCCAGAGCGTCCAGAAGAACCAGCAGACCATAGAGAAAACTCGTAACCTTGTAACGAAGAAAGGACAGAAGAAAAAATGAAACTGAAACATATCGCTCTTATCGGCAGTCTGTTTCCTATCCTCTTCTCTCTGGTGCTTTTCTTTGGTGTCTTGATTAGTGCGGACAGCGACGACGAGAACAGCAACTTTTCTTCTGGCATTACGGGTATGAACTTATCCGCAGAAGTCTTGAAACATCAGCCTATGGTAGAAAAGTACGCCAGAGAATACGGTATTTCCGAGTATGTTAATGTGTTACTGGCTATCATTCAAGTAGAAAGTGGCGGTACGGCAGAAGATGTTATGCAGAGTTCGGAAAGTCTGGGACTACCACCCAACTCTTTAGATACGGAAAGCTCAATCAAGCAGGGGTGTAAGTATTTTGCGTCCCTGCTTTCTTCCTGCAAAAATCAAGGTATCGACGATTTGAATGTAGCGATACAGTCTTATAACTATGGCGGTGGCTATGTGGGATATGTGGCAGGAAAAGGGAAAAAACACACCTTTAACTTTGCAGAGAGCTTCGCCCGTGAGAAATCGGGTGGAAAGAAAGTAACCTACACCAACCCGATAGCTGTTGCGAAGAATGGGGGCTGGCGATATGGCTATGGAAATATGTTCTATGTGGAATTAGTCAATCAATATCTGACCGTAGCACACTTTGATAATGCGACGGCACAAGCGATAATGAATGAAGCGTTGAAATATCAAGGCTGGAAGTATGTGTATGGTGGCAGTAACCCGAACACTTCCTTTGATTGTAGCGGACTTGTGCAATGGTGTTATGGAAAAGCTGGTATCTCCTTACCGAGAACGGCACAAGCACAGTATGACGCTATCCAACATCTTCCACTCTCGCAGGCAAAGGCTGGGGACTTGGTATTTTTCCATTCTACCTATAACTCTGGTTCGTATGTAACCCACGTCGGCATTTATGTAGGAAATAACCAGATGTACCATGCAGGCGACCCGATAGGATATGCAGACCTAAGTAGTAGTTACTGGCAACAACATTTAATCGGTGCAGGACGAGTAAAACAATAGAAAGGACTTGAAAAATATGTTTAAGAAGAATAAGAAACAGACAGAAAATATCAAAGAAAAAAAGGTGCGTACTGTCAAGGTAGGCACACATAAGAAAACCGTGATTGCGTTGTGGGTGGTGCTTATCGCAAGCGTGAGCTTTGGGGTGTATAAGAATTTTACTGCTATCGACCAGCACACGACCCATGAAAAAGAAATCATTGAGCTTCGCTTGCAGGACACCAACGGGATAGAAAATTTTGTGAAGAACTTCGCAAAGTCCTATTACTCATGGAATAACAATAAAGAAGCGATTGAAGCAAGGACGCAGGCAATCAGCGGTTATCTGACAAAGGAATTGCAGGACTTGAATATAGATACCATTAGAACCGACATACCGACCAGCTCCACAGTTACAGATGTGATTGTATGGCATATCGAGCAATCGGGAACGGACACTTTTTCTGCTACCTACGAAGTAGATCAGCAGATAAAAGAGGGAGAACAGACAAACAATGTGAAAGCAACCTATACCGTAAAAGTTCATGTAGACGCTGACGGGGATATGGTAATCGTTCAGAACCCTACCCTTGCACCAGCAGTTAAAAAATCAGACTATGAGCCTAAGACACCAGAAGCAGACGCAAGTGTAGACGCTGATACTGTCAATGACGCTACCGCATTTCTGGAAACATTCTTTAAGCTCTATCCAACAGCCACAGAAAAAGAGCTTGCCTACTATGTAGCTGGAAATGTGATTGAGCCTATCGGCAGGGACTACCTTTATTCTGAACTGGTAAACACTATCTTTACAAAGGACGGGGAGAATGTGAAAGTCAAGGTTGCCGTGAAATTCCTTGATAATCAGACAAAGGCAACGCAGGTATCGCAGTACGAGCTTGTGCTACATAAGGATAGTAACTGGAAGATTATAAAATAATAGCTCTATTATACCCCCCTCCTCAATATGTGTCATGCTAGCTTGACATTTGAAGCCAATATGATATAATGACAATGTAAGGCTAACTTGACACTGAAAAGGAGGGGTGATTTTGAAAAACCGTGTAAAAGAGTTGCGTGAAAAGGAGGGACTAACGCAAAAGAAATTAGGCGAAAAAGTAAATGTTTCAAGACAAGCAATCAACGCTATTGAAACGGGAAAATATGACCCATCACTTTGGTTGGCTTATGATATTGCACAACTATTTAATATGAGCATTGAAGAAGTATTCAATTTTAAGGAGAGTGAGAGAAAATGAAATCATTAAAAAATCCTATGACTAATGCGATTTATATAGCTTCAATTACTGCTATTTACGCTATGATATTTATAGTTTCGTCTGAATTTGTATCAAAGTATGCTTATTGGCTTTCTGATAGTCGGTGGTCTTTGTTCATTCAAAACAAAAACATGAAATTTATAGGACTTGGGATGATTGGCATAGCAATTATCATTGACATATTCTCTGCTTTAAGAAGAAAGAAATATGATGAGTATCAAATAATTGCATTAGAAAAAATCATGCTATTTAATGGACTTTTTATAACGATTATCTTTCCATTTTCTTTATTTATACTTATTTTTGCACCGATATATTTTGTGGAAACGATTTTTGCTTTTATTCTATTTCAATGGTTGTGTATGGTAATTACAGAAGTGCTTTATTTATTTAAGAATTATAAAATTTAAGTGGAAGGAGTTGTTACTATGTGGTTTGTTTGGGTTATGTGGGGAATAGTTACCATTTCTATTATTGCAACAATTATTTTGATGACAGGAAAGGGAAGTAAATTTGTTACTGGTTTTAATACTAAAAGTACAGAAGAAAGAGCACAATATGACTCAAAAAAAGTGAGTAAACAAGCAGGAATTTTTATGATTTTAATAGATGTAGGATTGATTGCACTTGTTTCGTATATTCAGTTTAGAGCCGTTCCAGCTATTCAAAATAACACAATTTCAAATTATGGAACAGAAATAACTATTGTTTCATTAGGAATTTGTGCTTATACAATTCTTGTTGCAATGATAGCGGTTATTCGTGGCTTTAAGTATAGTAAGAAATAATGAGGTTAGAATGATAACCTCAAGTTCCTATGTAATTATTAAAGAAATTTACTACAAATAATTTGTTTGAGGTATTGGTATGATAAGACTTAAAAAACGAGATATAAAAAAGGCATTAAAAGCTGGTGCAAAAGCTGGCGGTGTATCATTAGCTGATGTTCGAGCTGATATTGAAGCAACGATTGATGAAGCAATGAACAGTACCGACCCTGATGTGCAGGCAAATTTCAAAAAGTATTTTGGAAATAAACGCCCTACGCCAGAAAAATATATTTATAAGATTACGAAAAAGACAGTAAAATAAGTGCTTTAAAGGGGGCTTGTATTATGGAACGCTTTAAGTACAATCTTATACGGTCATACACTACCTAACTGCATTTTATCAACAACTGAATATTTTATAGCTATAATAGCTCGTATAAAACTATATGTTTTGTGCGGGCTTTTTTCATACCCGAAAAAATTAAATTTTTTTCAAAATAGGTCATTAAATCACACCTTTCATTCCCTATATGGTGCGGAAAGAGGGATAAACACTTTTCAAATCATAGAGGAAAGGGGGTGAGATTGATGAAACCGTCTGACTTCCAGAAAACAGTTCAATGTCGCTTTGAAAGTTGTTTGAAGAAAGTTGTCCGTCATGTTGTAAAGGACTACCAGCAAGGATTGAAACGACGAAAAGATAAAGAAATTCCATTCTGTGAACTTCCAGAAATTTTCGTTGAAAATTTTGCTGTGTGGGACGACTACGAAACAGATTATACAATCTTTTCAGTATGTGGCATTGATATTCGTGTCCTTGATGATGGGCTGGCAGAAGCCTTGAAGAAACTTCCAGAAAGAAAGAGAAATACTCTGTTGATGTATTACTTCTTGGAAATGACAGAAAGTGAAATTGCCAACTTGCAAAAGATTACGCAAAGCGGTGTATTTAAAAACCGACATCATGCTTTAGAAACTATGAAAAAAATACTAAAGGAGAAGCAGTAAAATGAAGCAAACATTTAAGAAGCCGTCCTACTATTTGCTTTCGCAGGCAATGGACGGGGACGAAAAAGCGATTGAAAAAATACTGGCATTTTATGACCCGTACATATCAAAGTGCTGTCTGCGTCCACTCTATGATGAATACGGCAATGTTTATATTGTTGTAGATATGGAGTTAAAGGGACTTATCAGAGAAGCACTTATTAAAATGATTTTAGGGTTTGATATTGCCTTAGAAATCGAAGAAGAATAACAAGCAGTAACCGCAGAGCATGATTTGTTCAATCCCCTCTTTCCTGCTCTGCCCCTGCTTTTACATGAAAGCAACACGCTTTCGCCACAGCTCTTTGACAACTGAATAAAGCAGACAGATACGTTTGTGAGATAGCGAGCCACGGGGACTGTACGCCACGACCTTTTCAAAAGAAAGCGAGCGACCCACGCAGTGATCCGAGAGCGACTGTTGGAAAAGTCGTTTTGCCACGACCTATCCTCACAGAATAATGATACGTCCGCATGGTGCGGTTCTGCCCACAAGAATGGGAATAGTTGAGATACTAACGGAGCTTTCCAAAGCCGTCTGTCTGCTTCTGTAACATTGTGAAAAATACGCATATTGGATAAGCCTATATGCGTATGTTGAGAATAGATAGCTGACTAAGGGGGCTGATAACTTGGCTAAAAAAGAACCTGCACAATATATCGTAGAACGGGAATTTTTAGGTAAATTTTCCGTAGAGGAATTGCTTGTCCGTATCGTGAAATCTCATGTAAAAAAAGGACTATCAAGAGGGTAAAACCCTTGAAAACAATGGAAAGAAGCCGTACTTTATGGTATAATATTATCATAGGTACGGCAGTTGAATAGGTGGAAAAATGATTTATCAAAAAGGTTCAAACTTATTTAACGTGGCTATTTATATCAGATTATCACGAGAGGACGGAGATAAGGAAGAAAGCGATAGTGTAGGAAATCAGAGAAAACTTTTAACAGAATATGTGAACAAGCATGATGACTTTATCCTATATGATGTTTATATTGATGACGGTTTTACGGGAACGAATTTTAATAGACCAGACTTTCATAGAATGATTGCTGACATTGAAGATAACAAGGTAAATTGTGTTGTTGTAAAAGACCTTTCCCGTTTCGGACGAGATTACATTGATACGGGGCGATATTTGGAAAGAATATTTCCAGAGCTTAATGTTCGTTTTATTTCTGTAACAGATAATATTGATAGTATGAAGCAGGCATACGATATGTTACTTCCTATTAAAAATATATTCAACGAACAGTATGCCAGAGATATTTCTAATAAAATTCAAGCGACTGTAAAATCAAAGCAGAAAGCAGGGGAATTTATCGGAGCTTTTACAAGTTATGGTTATAAGAAATCTCCTGCAAATAAAAATAAACTTGTGATTGATGAATATGCGTCCGAAGTTGTAAAAAGAGTATTTACTATGTATGCACAAGGAATAGGAAAACAAAGCATTGCCAAAATACTAAATGCAGAGGGTATTCTTTGTCCGTCGGAATATAAAAAGCTCAACGGCGAAAATTACAAAAATTGCAACCGTTTAGAGAAAACTTCTTATTGGACGTATTCCACGATTAAAGTGATGTTACAAAATGAGCTTTATATTGGAAATATGGTACAAGGAAAGAAACATCAACGTATGAGAAGCAAACAGCGTCCAGTTGAAAAAGAAAACTGGATAAGGGTTGAAAATACACATGAACCGATTATAGACCGTCAACTGTGGGATAAGGTACAAAAACTGCTGACGAAAAAACATAGGGATATTGATTTAGAAACAAATAAAAATATCTTTGCAGGTTTTATCAAGTGTGGCGATTGTGGTCGGGCAATGATGAAAAATTTCTGGCGACGTGCTGACGGAAGTAAGTCCTATTCATTCTATTGTGGAACTTACAAAAGAAGTGGAAAAGATTATTGCACTCCGCACACGCTCCCGTTTCAAGTATTGAATGATATTGTGCTGGGAGATTTAAAGCAGATTATCCGCAATGTAGAGAACTTGCAGGAACTTGTAAAATCACAATCTTTCACAGCAACAAAAATCAGAAAATCAACAGACATAGAACTGACAAAGTTAAAAGCAGAGCTTGAAAGAGTGAAGAAGTTGAAAAAGTCAATTTATGAAGATTACAAAGACGAACTGATTTCTAAAGAAGAATTTCTTTCTTATCGAGAGGACTATCAACAAAAAGAAACACTTTACTCCAAACAGATTGAAACGCTGGAAGAAAAGAAAAAGGAAAGTGTAACAGAAGATGTTTTTGAAACACCGTGGTTAAGGCGGTTGTTGGAACTGAAAGACATTGAAGAATTAGACAGAGATATTATTGTGGAAATGATAGACCAGATAACAGTTTATGAAAACCGCAAACTTAAAATCTCATACAACTTCGGAAATGAACTGGAACATTTATTTTCAAGCGTTTACTGTGAGGACTTGGAGAAAAAGGCTATCTAATCTCAATACATTTCTAACTCCCCATATATACTGGGGAATACATATCACAATTTGCGTAAACTACAACCAGCACATGGGGAGGATGATCCTGGGATGATCGGTGCAGATGGACTGGAAGAGAAAGGAATCAATCTGGCGATATCACTTCTGCTGAAAAGTGAGCTTGAAACAAGGGGCTATTCTGTGGCAATGACAAGAGAAACAGATAAAGGACTTTATGATGCATCAGCAAATAATAAAAAAGCACAGGATATGCAGCGTCGCATAGCAATGATCGGCGAAAAGTCACCGGTGCTGTCGGTAAGTATTCACCAGAACAGCTATCAGCAGGATGCATCTGTGCATGGACCGCAGGTTTTTTATTATGAAAGTTCTGTAGAAGGAAAGAAGCTTGCAGAGGCAGTACAAAGCAGCCTGAATGAAAAGCTGGAAATAGACCGACCAAGAGAAATCAAGGGAAATACCAGTTATTATCTGCTCAAAAGAAGTCCCGGAACGCTTGTGATCGTAGAATGTGGTTTCCTGACCAATCCCGAAGAGGCCAGAAAATTGCAGACAGAATTGTATCAGCAAAGAGTAGCGGCTGCAGTGGCAGATGGAATTGATACATATCTGCATGTGGATAACCGGAAAAGTTACAGCTAAAAAGTGTAAATATTGTGAAAATCAGGAAGTTTGTTTGCTATATGAAAGTTCCTTTGTTATACTAAATCCGTATGAGCAGAGAAAAACGATTTTACAGGCTCTGGCAGGTATAAAGTGTAATATATTCTGTACGAGATTTAATGACGAGGTGGATAATGTTTGGTATCATATATATAGTACTGAGCCTGCTGGCTGGTAAAGAACTGGCAGAAATTCTTCTGTTTACAGGAAAAAACGCTCAGGAAGCAGGCAGCAGGCACGGACAGCACAAAGCTTTCTGCAATCAGATATGGGTTCTGGCGGCAGCCGCTTTTGGAATGGGAACACTGGTATTTGGATGGACAACGTACATGATCTCCTGGGCGGCCAGCGAAGCAGGTGCTAAGAAACCACTGATCTATGGAAATACAGCTGTTCTGATCATAACGGCAGTTGTTCTGGTTTTGCTTTATTGGAAACGATATCGAAAAACAGGAACTGTATGGACCGTGGCAGACAGGAAGCTGATCAGTGACAGCAGGGCATTTCGAAAAGAGTGTATTTTATTTGGATCCCTGTTGGTATTTCTGACGTGGATCATGTTTTATGTTTTTTATATAAGAAATGGCGAACTGTACAGTGGGTTTTCCGTATACGGGGATTATGCACCACATACAGCGATGATGCGCTCTTTCTCAAAGGGCAATAACTTCCCGACAGAGTACCCGCATTTCGGAGGACAGGATGTCAAATATCATTTTATGTTTCAGTTTCTTGTCGGAAATCTGGAATTTCTCGGGATCAGACTGGATTTTGCATATAATATAGAAAGTGTTCTGGCGCTGCTGGGATTTCTGATGCTGCTTTACAGCATTGCAAAACGACTGACAGCAAGCCTGGCAGCCGGAATTCTGACATTGGTACTTTTTTTCTTCCGCAGTTCACTTTCATTTTTTCATTTTGTGACAGAACATCTGCAGGCAAAAGACCTGTGGGCAACGCTGAGGGACAATACAACATTTATCGGATATACAACCAATGAAAACTGGGGATTATGGAATTTTAATGTATATCTGAATCAGAGGCATCTGGCATTTGGACTTCTGATCGTTTCTCTTGTCATCTGGTTATTTATGGACTGGCTGGATATCGGCTGTGCCGAGGAAGAAAAAGGCATTGTCTGGCTTCGTAACCGATTTTTTACAAAAAAGGCGTGGAAATGTATCTGCCCGGAAAATGCACTGATGGCAGGGATGTTCCTGGGATTGACATCGTTCTGGAATGGAGCAGCGGTGATCGGTGGCCTGCTGATCCTGCTGGGCTTTGCTGTTTTTTCAGACGGGAAGCTGGATTATCTGATCCTTGCAGCCACATCCGTGATCTTTTCGGTGCTTCAGACCAGGATCTTTATCTGGGGGGAAGCAGTAAGCCCTTCTCTTTACTGGGGATTTCTTTCCGATGATAAAACCCTGTGGGGAGTACTGTGGTACCTGATCCAGATGAGTGGGATTTTCTTTGTCGGCACAGTTGTGCTGGTGTTCTTGTTGAAAAAACGACAGCAGAGAGCGGCTCTTATAAGTTTCCTGTTTCCGGCTGCATTTGCATTTTTTGTATCGCTCACTCCAGATATTGCAGTGAATCATAAATATATTATGATCTCCTATGCATTTATCGCAATTTTCTGGGCATGGGCGCTTATGCAACTGTTTCAGAAAAAGATACTTCACAGAATCGTAGCGGTACTACTTGCTGTTTGTCTGACCATTACCGGTATTTATGATTTTGTTGTGATCATACGAAATAATGGCCCAGGGCACAGAGTCAGCGTGAATATGAGCAGTGATCTGACAGACTGGCTGGAAGAACATCTGACGCATGAAGATCTGATCCTGACTCCGGAATACAGCATCAATGAGGTAACGATGTCGGGAGTCATGATGTATATGGGATGGCCATATTATGCGTGGTCGGCGGGATATGATACTTATTATCGCGCAGCACAGGCAAAGACTATTTACAGTACAATAAACAAAGAAGAACTGAAGAAACTTGTAAAGCAGGAAAAAATCACCTACATTCTGTATGAAGAAGGAATGGAATACGAACAGCAGTACTGCAGAGAAGAAACAATTGCCAGTGTATACAAGCTGGTATATGAAACAGAGGACGGGAGAATAAGAATTTATGAAACCTGATAAAATAAAAAAATTAATCATGATGATCATACCAGCAGCAGTATTAGTTGCATTGTCGGCATATCTGCTGCAGGGCGATGTATGGACTTTTTGGACCTGGTATCTTCTGGCACTGGTGCTGGGAGTGGCAGTTATGCCATTGACAGGAAGACTGTTTCGACGTTTTGATGATAAGGGATGGATTTTTTCAAAAGTAACCGCAATCGCGATCACCGGTTTTCTGACATGGTTTCTGGTAACTGTGAAGATATTGAAATTTACAGCAGTTACCTGCGTGGCGGTGACTGTTATCTGCACTGTTCTTTCTATATTATTATACCGAAAAGAACAGAAAGACGGATTCGAGTGTATTCCTTTTGCACATCTTAATCTGGTATATGCGGAAGAGCTTCTTTTCTTTGCATTCTTTCTTATGTGGACATATTTTGCAGGATTCCATCCGGCAGCTTATGGAACAGAGAAATTTATGGATTATGGTTTCATGGAAGCAATGATGCGAAGCAAAACACTTCCGGCAACAGATCTCTGGTATTCTGAGGGCAAGATCAATTACTATTATGGCGGACAGTATTTTGCAGTATTTCTGACAAAGCTGTCAGGCACGAAAGTAGAACTGACCTACAACCTGATGCGTACTTTTGTGGCAGGGCTTGCCTTTATTATGCCATTCTCACTCGTGCATCAGATGGTGAAAGACCGACTGGACAGAAACATCAGCGGATGGAAGAAAAAGTTGCCGTCTGTAACAGGATTTCTGGCCGGAATCGCAGTTTCCGTGGCCGGAAATATGCACTATGTTGTTTATGCATGCGTGATTCCATGGATCCAGAAATTGAAAGGAGAGGAAGTCAGCAGTTACTGGTTCCCAGATGCGACCAGATATATCGGATTCAACCCGGATGTAGCTGACAAAACGATTCATGAATTTCCATGTTATTCCTTCGTACTTGGAGATCTGCATGCACATGTTGTGGATATCATGTTTGTTCTTTTGATCCTTGCATTGCTTTATGCCTGGATGAAAAAGGTAAGAACAACAAAGATCACACTCGAGAATACAGAGAAAAAAGAATTCTGGCGCAGACAGCTTCTGATGCCACAGCTCCTGGCAGCTGCAGCCCTTCTGGGAATGTTCCACTGGACAAACTACTGGGATTTTGTCATTTATTATACAGTGACCTGTGGAGTGATCCTGATCATGAATATTATCGGACAGGAAGGAAAGGTAAAATGGATCCTTGCCGTGACAGCGGCACAGGCAGCGGAGATCTTGATACTGGCAACACTGATCATCCTTCCGTTTACGATGCAATTTGACAGCAGTAATATGGTACAGGGAATCGCACTTGCCCAGCATCATTCCCTTCCGCATCAGCTTCTGGTGCTCTGGGGCCTGCCGACGATACTGACTGTATTGTTTATCATTTCTCTGCTTGTTGAGAAATTAAAAGTGGCAGAAAACAGATCTCTGTATCAGCTTTTGAAATCAGTTACACTTCCGGATCTTTTTGCTGTGGTCATGGGACTCTGTGCGATCGGTCTGGTACTGATTCCGGAACTCGTCTATGTACGTGATATTTATGAAAACGGAAATGCCCGTGCCAATACGATGTTTAAGCTGACCTATCAGGCATATATTATGTTTGGGATGACTATGATCTACGCAATCTTCCGTCTGCTGATCATAGGAAAGAATAAGATACTCAAAGCCCTGGCAGTGATCGGACTGATTCTCTTTGTATGGACCTGTGGTTATTTCGGAAACAGTGTACATGCCTGGTTCGGTGAAGTATGGAAACCGTCTGAATATAAAGGACTGAATGCAACTGCCTTTCTTGAGACCGATTTCTCGGAAGATGTCGGCGGAATCAAGTGGCTCAAAGAAAATGTCAAAGATGTAGAAGTGGTGCTTGAAGCAAACGGTGACAGTTATTCCGAATATGAACGTGTATCTGCCATGACCGGTCTCCCGACAATCATGGGATGGTATGTGCATGAGTGGCTGTGGCGAGGAGACCTTGCTGACATTAATGCCAAGATCGCAGATGTCGAGAACATTTATACTTCGACAGATGAAGCACATGTGAAGTCTCTGTTGGAAGAGTATAATGTATCGTATATTTTTGTGGGATCGTGTGAGCGAAAGAAGTACGGTGCCCAGTTGAATAACGATATGCTGAAGAGTATGGGAGAAGTCGTTTATCAGGATGATGAGTGGCAGACCTATATCGTAAAAGTGAAATAAATGAGATGAAAAAAATATCGCAGAGTAGCATACTCTGCGAAAGAAAGACCTGTGGCACGCATTAGATGCATGTTTGCAGGTCTTTTGACGTTCTATTTGACGGCTATTAATTTGTTCATTTTGTTCATGTTCTGCTTCTTAAGATTAAAAGACGGATGTACATATCGGTTCAGGGTAATGTTGATATTTGAATGTCCGAGGATTTCACTGAGTGTTTTAACATCAAATCCCAGCTCTACACATCTGGTGGCGAACGTATGACGTAAGGTATGAAAATTTGTTTGGGGAATTTTACACTGCTGAAGAATTTTTTTGAAGTGATATTGATAATTACGTGGCTCTATATATCTTTCATAAGAACCTGTCAGCAGATAACCCTGCATGGGAAGTTTGCTGGATTTGATAAGCTGGATCAACTGTCGTGGAAGTGGAATTGTTCGGATAGAGGATTGCGTTTTGGGTTCTGCTATAATGATCATTGTCTTTTTTCCGTTATGTTCTTTTTGAATCCGCTGCATAGTTTTGTGTATATAGATATATCCTTCTGTCAGTGAAATGTCCTCCCAGGTTAATGCGCAGGCTTCACCGAGCCGGATTCCGGTATACATACAGATAAGAAGTCCGAGATTTCGATAAGTGAGGTTCAGGCAGAGATAAGTTGAAAGGATTTTCTGATTTCTTCCGCTCAAAACAACCAGTTTCTTTGGAACTGCTCTGTATTCAAAACGAAGAACCGGAAGTATGTTCATATATTTTTTTGTAGTTGCATAAAACAAAATTGCTTTCATTACCGAAAGAATATCAAGCGTTGTTTTCGGTGCAAGTGCAGTTCCTTTTGCAGTTTTCGTCATGAGCAGAGCATTATAAAAAGCTTCCATTTGCTCAAGTGTAATATTATGTATGTCCTGTTCTCTGAAAAATGGAAGCAGATGAATATTAATGATATTGTTGTATTTAGAAATGGAGGTTTCTTTCAATATACGCTTTTTATAAAGCAGCCATTCACCGGCTACATCTGCAAATGTATGAATACTGAAATTTCCTGTACTTTTTTCTGGTAAAGATAGGCATTCTTTTTTTACCAGTTCTAATTTGCTTTTCGTATCGGTATATGTTCTGGCATAGACATATCCGTATTTGATTTTTCCGCTTTCATCTCTTGTCTTGCAGTAACGACCTTCCCAACGCCCATCTTTTCTCTTGTAGATATTTTCTCCTTTTCGTGACATATGTGATTTCTCCTTTCATTCGACCATTATTTTGACGGCTAATAATATTGTCGCAGAAAATCACAAAAAAATAAGAAACAACAATTATAAAATATTGATAAACTTACTTTATTTCCATTGAAGAACTAAATGTTCTATGATAATATATAGAAAAGCATATTTACTATTCTGTATGATTTGTTTTTTTATATTCAATAAACAGAGAGCATCTGTCCTTTCAAAAAAATCATGCTTTATTATCCACAAGACAAACAGGAATTTCCGGCGGGGCGGAGATTTCCTGAATCACAAAAAAGGAGGATTCGTGGAAGAGGACAGAAAAGATGTACTTCAATGGCACCCGGCGTTTTATGCGGATTTGCAGATTGAATTTCAGGAGGAAACTTATAAACTGATGTTCCAAAATGAATATCCTCTCGGTACGAAACCCATGCTGGTAGATATCCTTGTCATTAAGAAAAAAAAAGGCGAAAAGATTCACAAAAATATAGGCAGGATTTTCCGTACATATAATCTCATAGAGTACAAAAGCCCAAGCGATTATCTTTCTGTAGACGATTTTTATAAAGTCTATGGATATGCCTGCTTTTATAAAGCAGACACTGGAAGGGAAAATGAGATACCAGCAGAAGAAATCACGATAACGTTTGTTGCCAAGAACTATCCACGAAAGATGATCCGACATCTGCTTGATGTCAGAAAATATACAATAGAGAAAATAGAACCAGGAATTTATTATGTATATGGTGATGTATTTGCTATACAGATTATTGTAACAGGACAACTTTCTCCAGAACATAATCTCTGGTTATATAGCCTTACAGACACATTAACAGATTCAAGAATTACAAAAGAACTATTGAACGAATATCGCGGAAAAGAAAATAATAATCTCTATTCCGCCGCCATGCAGGTAATTGTTGCAGCTAATGAACAACAGTTTAAGGAGGACAAGAATATGTGTGATGCATTGATGAAAATTATAAATGAAAAAGTTGATGAAAAAGCTGAAGCACTGGCAAATGAAAGAGCCGAAGTACTGGCAAATGAAAGAGCCGAAGTACTGGCAAAGCAAAAAACTGAAAAGCTGATAAAAAGAGCTGTACGTGAAGGCAGATTAGAGGGCAGATTAGAGGGCAAATTAGAGGGTAAATTAGAAGGAAAACTAGATTCTGTCAAAAATCTTATAGAAAGCCTGAAAATAACAGCCGATCAGGCAATGGATCTGCTCAAAATTCCTTCTAGCGAAAGAAGTATATATAGAGATGCTGTAAATAAATAAAAGGCCAGAATTCCCTTATATTTTGAATTGATAATTTACATTTCATGATATAAGGGAATTTTTTGACGGCTAATATCATGTCTTTACGTCTTTACATAACATTTTTTATGTGCTAGAATGTATGCGATTAAAAAAATGTCGCAGAGTATGCTACTCTGCGAAAAAATTGAGGTGTTCCCGTGGAGAAACCACAGTATTACTCCATCACAGTTAAAAAGATGAACATCCTGACCAGACATTCCGACTGGTTAGTAAAAACACAGGAACTGTATAACCAGATACTGGAATTTTATTACAACCTATACCTTGACACTTTTCAGGATGGAAGACCAGGTTCCATGGAAGCACTCCGCACACTGGAAAAGCTGACAATCCCAGGCAGAGACCGACAGCCCGTGCAGTACCCACTGCCATGGCAAAAGGTTCCCCTGTATTTCAGGCGAGCTGCGATCAACAGCGCAATTGCCGTAGCCAGCAGTTACCTTTCCAGAGAAAAACAGAAGATCCGTTCCACTTCTTTCACAGAATCCGTTACCTGTTATAAAGGCATGTATCGTGATTTTGAAGGAAATGCGATCACACTGAAAATCTGGACTGGAGAAAAATGGCTCTGGCATCGCATCAAGCTCCGTGGCAATACCATACCGGAAGAAGGACAGATGATGTCACCTTCCATTGTCCTGAAAAAGACAGGCCCTGAGCTGCACATCCCGTGGAAGACTTTTGTAAAAGACGGCAGAACTGCCAAAGAACGAATGGCAGCAGGTGAAAAAATCTGTGCCGTAACGTTTACCAATCAGGATGCACTCACAGTCTGCTGCGTGCTGAATTCTGACGGCGCAAAAGAAAAAGTCTTTTTTGTAAGAGGAGGAGCTGAGTATGCCCACCGATGCAGGCAGGTTACTGACAAGATCAAAAAATCCGAAGCATCAGGAAGCAGTGGCAGCAGCGCAATCCCCAATTCACGCTACTGGATGAAATTAAAAAATCTCAATGATTTTTATTCTCATAGCATAAGTAGACAAGTTATAAATTACACAATAAAGCAAGGCGCAAAGATGATCGTTCTTCCAGAATATGAGAAAGAATACAGTAGAATCCTGATGTCAAAAGCCGGAAACTTCTCACCGATACATCTAAGCACCGCCATTCGTGAAAAGATAAAGTACAAAGCCTGGCAGGAGGGACTCGTTGTAGTGGAACTACAGCAGCATAACATCAGTTCCACATGTGCAGCCTGTGGAGCCTCCTTACATAAAAAAGGACAGAACTTTGTCTGCAAGAATGGGCATCAGGGAAATTACTACCTGAATGCATCCTGGAATCTCGGATTAAAATGCATCCGCGGATTTCAGCCAAAAGAGCCGAGAACAAGCGATTAAAACGCTGTTTTCATAGATACAGGAAACTGTAAACAGGATTTTATCTACAGGATAAAGTCTTTGGGTGGAGCACCGCCCACCGGAGTCCACCGTGGAGCCCGGAAAGACAGTGATCATCCGATCACGAACGTGCTCGAAGTTATTGAACAAATAAATTGTGGTTGTAAACATGGTTTTTAGTAAATAACAGGGAATGAAGATGAAGAAGAAAAATAGAAACTAAAAATGAATAAGTGTATTCAGCCTGCTGAACTCGAGGAGTGAAGCGGGCTATTAGTGTATTCATAAATTAGTGAAGGAGTTTTATGGTTCAAGGATTAGATCATATTGCATTAATTGTTTCGTCAGAAGATAGTCTTAGATTCTATGAAAAGTTAGGATTCAGAGAAACCGAAAGATTTGAAAGAAGTTATGACATAGTTGTATTTATGACTTGTGGAAACATAACTCTTGAAATTTTTGTGGATCCGAATCATCCAGAAAGAGTGAATAGTCCAGAGGCTAAAGGCTTACGTCATGTGGCAGTCACTGTAGATAAGATAGAAGATTTGAATATGGAAATCGAAGAAATCAGAACTGACTGGTTTGGCAGAAGATTTACTTTTGTAAAGGATCCAGATGGTTTACCAATAGAAATTAAAGAATGTGGGAGTACTTTGAAATGAAAAAAGGTAACTGGAAAAAGATAATGAGCATTCTTGCAGCAACGATGGGAACAACTTTTGTAATAACATCTCTTGTTGCAAAAAAAGAAATAGGTAAAAGTCAATATAAAGATGAGTCAAATCAGATGAATCCTTTAGAAGGCAAAAAAGTCGTTTTTATTGAAAACGATGATGAAATAGAAAATGCAGATGGTGTTAGAGGTCATTTGGAAGCGATTGGAGATTCTGATTATAAAGTTGGTTTCTATGAGAAATATATTAAACGAGGATTTGATATTGTCCTTTCATTTGGTGGTCTTGTTGTGCTTAGTCCTATTCTGGGCGCTATTGCATTAGCAATAAAGATTGATGATCCAGGTCCGGTTCTTTTTACCCAGAAGAGAATGGGACAGAATAAAAGATATTTTAAGTTGCATAAATTTAGATCAATGAAAATGTGTACGCCACATGATGTGCCTACACATCAGTTAGAAAATCCAGAACAGTATATTACTCGTGTAGGTAAATTCCTTCGCAGTCATTCATTGGATGAACTGCCTCAGATTTGGGATATTTTTATTGGAGATAGCGGTATAATAGGAACAACCAAGAAAAACCTTGATTTTACAGGGGTTTCGCTGGCTTAGTCGAATCTGGTTATGATAATTTTTCTGCATGGTTGTGTCGGTTAAGCAAGGGGAACGGAATAAATGAATGGTTTCTTGGATGCTTATTTTGACCCACACTATAAGCTGAAAAATTATGATAAGGAGGTTTGACCTAGCCTGCGAATGATCTTTAAATAGAACATTCACAGGCTAGTTGTCGTGTTAAGGACTCCAAAATTGTTGGGGGGGTAATGGACTATATGAAAAGGAAAGATTGTAAGAATGAATATGAGAAACAAGTAAGAACAATGATCTTCATTGAACGATGAAAATTTAAGTTTTTAACAAAAAAAGAAAATGCAGGAAAAGTAAGATTAAAACCTGCGGATGGAGAAATACAAATGAAATATAAGAAGCGTAATGTTCGATGGATGTTGGTTGTATACGATTTGCTTGTGTATGAATTATCAGCGGTGTTACTTTTAGGACTTTATGGTGGAAATGATAAACTTTCCATTTCAGGCATGATGCAGCAGATGGTTCTTGCACTGTTATGTGTATTTTCAATTAGATTGATTGGAAATGTATATGGACAGATTTGGAGATATGGCGGTATCCAGTGTTATATTCGATTGCTATATACAGATGCAATAGCATTTTTTGTCTATTTGATCTTAGAACTGATTCTTCCAGTTGAAAAAATTACATTTGCGAGAATGCTGTGTTTGAGCAGTATAAATCTCTTAGGCGCATTGGCATTAAGGATGATGTACAGATATGCATATAAATGTAGTAATAAGGAAACTAATCAGGGAAGATTTTTAGCTTCCTTATTATATATATATTCGGCAGAGTAAAGAAAGGAAATGATAAAGAAGTCCAGAAAATCAAAATAGCAATAATTGGAGCTGGACGTGTAGGAGTAAGCTTTGCGGAAGATCTTCTGAATAGTGATGAAGCGGCATACATTCCGAGATGTTTTATTGATATTAATGAAAATAAAGTAGGTCGTGAAATTCAAGGATTACCGGTATGGTCAGAAGATGAAGCAACATTTAGAAAATTGAATGAGTACGAAGTACAGGAAATTGTATTTGCCATACCGTCAATGGACGCAGAAAAGAAGAAAACATTATATGAATACTATAAAAATGCTGGATATAAATTAAAAGTTTATGATTATCCGACTGTTTATGCGGCAGGAGGAAAGCGACATTTAAGAGAATTTGATATTGAGGAATTACTGTTCAGAAAGCCATTGGTGGTATCTGATGAGCATACAAATGAATATTACAAAGGAAAAGTTGTTTTGATTACTGGTGGTGGCGGTTCCATTGGATCGGAGCTGTGTCGTCAGTTGGCAAAGATGCAACCGAAACAGATTGTTATTTTGGATATTTATGAAAATGGTGCATACGATGTTCAGCAGGAATTAAAAATTGCATATGGAAATACTTTAAATCTTCAGATTGAAATTTGTTCTATTACACACAAGAAAGCACTGGAACATGTATTTGCTAAGTATCATCCACAGATTGTAATTAATGCAGCAGCACATAAGCATGTGCCTTTAATGGAACATAACTGTATCGAAGCCATCTATAACAATGTATTTGGAACACAGAATCTGGTAGAACTTTGTGAAAAATATGAAGCCGAACGTTTCATGATGGTATCAACGGACAAAGCGGTTAATCCTACGAATGTTATGGGTGCTACCAAGAGAATGTGCGAAATGATTGTACAGAGTGCAAGTACGCATGGAAAAGTGAAGTACAGTGCGACACGTTTTGGAAATGTATTAGGTAGTGCGGGGTCAGTTATTCCGTTATTTAAACGTCAGATAGCTAATGGAGGACCGGTTACAGTTACAGATAAGCGAATTATCCGATATTTTATGACTATCCCAGAAGCATCACAGCTTGTACTTCAAAGTGGAGCTATGGCAAATAATGGAGAGCTTTTTGTATTGGATATGGGACAGCCTGTAAAAATAATGGATTTGGCAGAGAATATGATTCGATTGTCTGGTGTACAGGGAATTGAAATTGTGGAAACAGGATTAAGACCGGGAGAAAAGTTATATGAAGAATTGTTGGTTAAAACAGAAGAATTAGATAAAACAAGTAACAGCATGATATTTATTGAGCGTGATTCAGCATTAAGTCCGGAAGAAATTAATACTCGTCTGAATATGCTTAGAGAAGTTTGTGAAACAGGAGATGACTCACAGGCAAGAGAAGTATTAAGAAAAGCTGTACCAACATTTAAAAAGCCGGAAGAAGTTAATCGAGCTGCTGAATTTGTTGTACATCAAAAAAAGAGTGAGCCTGAAAGGGAAGAAGCAGTAGCTATATAAAATATAACAAGATTGTATTTTTATAAAAATACGGGAAGGACGCATATGCATTACGAAACAAAATCAATATTAGACAAAATCAAAGGTTCTATTATTTTGGCAACAGAAGAGGGCGAACAGGAATATGTAAATATTGATGCAATTCCAGAGAATCTATTGGATGCTGAAATGATTGTTAGTGCTATTGAGGCAAGGGATAGCAAAATTGTTCTTTATTTAAAAAAGAATGAAATAGTCAAAAATGATCTGAATTCAGATTGGGTAAAAGAAGAGGTAGGAAGAACGGGTGTTGAGCCAGGCTTTTTCTAAAATAATCAGTCAGATAAAAGGAGGAAACGATATTATGAGGATTCCATTTTCACCGCCAGATATAACAGAAAAAGAAATTGAACAGGTTTCAGAAGCATTAAGATCCGGATGGATTACAACTGGGCCTAAGACAAAAGAATTAGAGCGAGAGGTTGCAGATTTATGTGGAGTAAATCGTGCTGTTTGTCTTAATTCACAGACAGCATGTGCAGAAATGACCTTGCGTTTATTAGGAATCAAAGAGGGCGATGAAGTCATTACATGTGCGTATACATATACTGCAAGTGCGTCTGTAGTATGCCATGTAGGGGCAAAACTTATTTTAATTGATACTCAGAGAGATTGTCTTGAAATGGATTATGAGCAGTTGGAAAATGCGATTACTGAAAAAACAAAAGTAATTATTCCAGTAGATCTCGGTGGAGTGCCATGTGATTATGATAGGATTTTATCTATTGTAGAACGTAAGAAAGACTTATTCCATCCGGCAAATAAAATACAGAAAAGCATCGGCAGAGTGATTGTTATGGCAGATGCAGCACATGCTTTTGGTGCAACCTGGAAAGAGAAACCAGTTGGTAGCATTGCAGATTTTTCTAATTTCAGCTTCCATGCAGTTAAGAATTTTACAACTGCAGAAGGGGGTGCTGCTGTTTGGAAAGATATTGATGGAATTGATAACGAAGAAATTTATCATCAGTACCAGTTGTTATCACTTCATGGTCAGTCAAAAGATGCACTTGCGAAAACGCAGCTTGGGGCATGGGAGTATGACATCATTGGACCTTGGTTTAAATGTAATATGACGGATGTTGTAGCTGGAATCGGACTGGCACAGATGAAGAGATATAAAGGCTTGCTTGAACGTCGAAAAGAAATCATAGGAAAATATGATGCAGCATTTAAGCCAATCGGAATAGAGGTATTAAATCACTATACGGAAAACCACCAGTCATCTGGGCATTTGTATATAACAAGAGTTCCGGGAATTACGTTGGAGCAGAGGCATGAGATTATCGTGAAGATGGCAGAAGCAGGTGTTGCCTGCAATGTGCATTATAAGCCGTTGCCAATGATGACTGCATACAAAAATATGGGATTTGATATTAAAGATTATCCTAATGCATATAAAAGATTTGAAAATGAGATTACTTTACCGCTTCATACAAAACTTACAGATGAAGAAGTGGATTATGTGATCAAGCAGTTTAGTAGAATCGTGAAAGAATATATTTAAATGTGATAGAAGAAATAGGAGATACAGATGTTACGAGAATGGGAGAAATTACCAAAATTTATGCAGACGGAGGAAGTTCGTCCATATTATGACAGTTTAAAAAAGAAAAAAATTAGTTTGGCTTTAAAAAGAGGATTTGATGTATTTGCTGCATCTGTTATGCTCGTAACATTTTCTCCTGTATTAATTGCTATCTCAATTATGATTGTAAGAGATTCTAATGGAGGAGTGTTTTATCGTCAGGAGCGTGTTACACAATACGGAAGAAAATTCAAGATATTTAAATTCCGAACAATGGTTGCTAATGCAGATAAAATCGGCACCCAAGTTACCGTATCCAATGACAGTAGAGTTACGAGGGTAGGCGAAAAACTTCGTAAATATCGTTTGGATGAATTGCCGCAGTTAATAAATATTATTTTAGGCGATATGACGCTTGTAGGAACCAGACCGGAAAGTACGCATTATGTAAAGAAGTATACACCGGAAATGTATGCTACGTTGTTATTACCGGCGGGAGTTACATCTGAGGCAAGTATAAAATATAAAGATGAAGCAGAGTTATTGGATAAAGCTGATGATGTGGACAAAGTATATGTAGAAAAGGTTCTTCCGGAGAAGATGAAATACAATCTTGAAAGTATTAGGAAATTTAGTTTTATACATGATATAGGAACAATGATAAAAACAGTTTTTGCAGTGATTAGGTAGGGAGTGTATATGGAAAAAGGATTAGTATCAGTTATTACGCCAACATACAATTGTGCGAAGTTTATAGGGGAAACAATTGAATCTGTTCAGGCACAAACTTATCAGCAATGGGAAATGATCATTGTTGATGATTGCTCGACAGACAATACAAAAGAAATTGTCGATAAATATATAAAAGAAGATAGTAGAATAAAATATTTTTGCTTAGAAAATAACTCTGGAGCTGCCGTTGCAAGAACAAAAGCAATGGAGTTGGCAAATGGGGAATATATGGCTTTTTTGGATTCGGATGATATTTGGCCAGAAGAAAAATTGAAAAAGCAATTAGCATTTATGAAAAAGCATGATGTCGCATTTTCTTGTACAGCGTATGAACAAATTGATGAAAATGGGAAAGTGTTAAATAAAATTATAAAGACAGTACCAAAGGCTGATTATAATCGAGTGCTTTTAGATTGCCCGGTAGGAAATTCTACGGTTATGTACAACGTAGAAAAGATGGGGAAATTTGAAGTCCCTAATATTAGAAAACGAAACGATGATGCTTTGTGGCTTCAAATGTTAAAAAAAGAAAAATATATTTATGGTATGAGATCGGTACTTATGAAATACCGCATAAGACAAAATTCTATTTCAAGTAATAAATTTAAGGTAATTAAATATCATTGGATTTTATATAGAGATATAGAACATCTAAGCATAGCCAGAAGTGTTTTTCATATAGCATATTGGTGTGTGATTAAATTGCTAAAAATTAAGTAAGGAAATAAATATGAAAATATCAGTATTAGTTCCTACGTTAGGAACAAGAGAAAAGGAAATTAGACGATTATTAGAAACACTGGAAAAACAGTCATATAAAGACTTTGAAATTATATTTGTAACGCAGGATAATCATGAAATTGTAAAAGATATAATTTATAAATATAGTAATTTGGATATAAAGCAAATTGAAATGAGTGTAAAAGGATTATCACGAGCTAGAAATAGAGGATTAGAGCAGGCATCAGGCGAGATAGTAGTATTATCTGATGATGATTGTTGGTATCCTGCAAATGCATTTGAAATTGTTGTAAATGCATTTAAAAAAAGACAATGTGCTAAAATTGTATTATCACAGATTTTTGATCCGGAAAAAAATATTCCATATAAAAATTATACTTCCGACGAAGAGTATGTAAGAAACAAATTACAGCTCATGTCAAAATCGTCTATTGAAGTTGCATTTAAGAAAGATTTAGTGATGAATAAAAAATTTGATGAACGTTTAGGTTTGGGAAGCGAATTTGTATGTGGAGAAGAAGTGGATTTCCTTTTAAGTAATTATGAAAAAAATGCAATCTTTTATATACCAGAGGTAACGGTTTATCATAAAAAGAAAGAAAATGGTAGTAGCAACAAACAAATTATTGCTAAAGGGGCAATTTATGGAAAGAATTTTAATATATTTATTTGTGTATTAGTTTTACTTAGAGATTTGATGTTAAAAAAAGAAAATAATTTTAAATACTTTTTTGAGGGATATAATGAATATTTTAAAAGAACAAATTAAACTGTCAGTAGCTTATCCTGGATGGCGTTCGGCAATAAAAAAATTAAAATCAAATAAAAATAAAAAGATTTTTTTGTTTGGAACACCTATGCATGGTAATTTGGGGGATCATGCAATCGCAATCCAAGAACAATATTTTTTTGAAGATTTTTTCCCGGATTATGAATATTTTGAAATATTGATGCCTATGTATCATACACAAAAAAAAATAATAAAAAATACAGTAACACCTGAAGATTTAGTTGTAATTTCGGGTGGTGGATGGATGGGAAATTTATGGATACATAATGAATGTGTTATACGTGAGATTGTGCAGAACTACCCAAATAATAAGATTATTATTCTTCCACAAACAATATATTATACTTCAGACGAACTGGGAGAGAAGGAATACAGAATAACAAATGAAATATTAAAAAAACATAGTAATTTACATATATTTGTAAGAGAAAGGAAGTCTTACAATTTTATAAAACAAAAATTTGAATTTACAGGAAACTCAGATGTATATTTAGTGCCAGATATGGTTTTGTATGGGAAAAATATAATAACAAAGGGAAAATGTACTGGACATGAGAAAGTGATAAATGTATGCATTCGAGAGGATTGCGAATCTGAGCAAGAAAATATTGATGATTTTTATGAAAAAATAAAACAAAACTATAATATTAGAAAGGTTAGTACTGTTATAAAATCGCCAGTTGTTTTAAGAAAGCGAATAGGCGAGTTGCAAAAGTCGTGGGAAACTTTTGCAAATGCGGAAATTACTATAACAGACCGTTTACATGCAATGCTGTTTTCTGTATTAAATGGGACTCCATGCATTGTTTTAAATAATAAAACTGGTAAAGTTTTTGGAGTGGCAGATTGGCTTGATGATACAAATATGATTGTAAGAGCTAATTCGCTAAGTGAAGTGCTTGAAAAATTAAAGAGAACAACTATATGGGAACATAAAAAATATGATAGAGAAAAATTGCTAAACTATTTTGAAAAAATGGCAGAGGTAATACGAAAGGATTAAATATGGAAATTAAAAGATTGTTAGTTATCAATGTACCAATTAAGAATTGTAATCTTAAATGTGAATATTGTTATATTTCAGCATTGAAAGAAAATGAAAAAGGAGCAGCTAAATTTTTATATACTCCAGAGCATGTTGGCAAATGTCTTTCAAAAGAGAGGTTAGGAGGCCCTTGTATTATAAATCTAACGGGAGGAGGAGAAACTCTTATTCCGAAAGAAATGCCGCAATATATTTACCAATTATTATTACAAGGACATTTTTTAGAGGTTGTAACAAATGGAACATTGACAAGTCGATTTGATGAAATTGCTGAGTTCCCAAGAAATTTGTTAGAGCATTTGGAGTTCAAATTCTCTTTCCACTATGCAGAGTTAAAGAAAAAAGGATGGATAGATAGATACTTTTCAAATGTGAAAAAGATGTGGGAAAAGGGATGTTCGTTTACTGTTGAGTTAATGCCTTATGATGGATTGATTGATGATATTGATGAAATTATAAATCTTTGTAAATCAGAACTAGGAGCAGCATGTCAAATTACAGTAGGACGAAATGATTTGACTGAGAAAAAAGATCTTTTGACATCTATGTCAAGAAAAGAGTATGAGTCTGTTTGGAGAAAATTTGATTCTACAATGTTTGATTTCAAATTGGATATTTTTCAGAAAAAAATAGATGATTTTTGTTATGCGGGAGCTTGGACTTTGTACGTTGATTTGGGAACTGGGGCTGCTAAGCCATGTTATGGACAGCTTAGTAATCAAAATATATTTAAAAATCCTGAACAACCAATAATCTTTAATCCAGTGGGAAAACATTGCAGACAGCCATATTGTTATAATGGTCATGCATTTTTAACCTTGGGAGTAGTTCCAGAATTAGAAACACCAACATACGCTGATATTCGTAACAGAGTATGTGAAGATGGTAGAGAATGGTTATCGAAAGAAGTTAAAGATGCATTTTCACAAAAATTAGCTGATAACAATGAAGTATGGGATGAAAAGAAAAAGAATAGTTATGAAAGAAAGTATCCGTTTATATTTTTCAAAACGGCATTATATGACTGGAAAGAAATATATAATAAAGTTATAAGAAAACGCAAGAAATAAGGTGCGATATGAGTAATGGACAAAGAAATATAAAACAGAAAAGTACAATACTTGCAATTATATTGGTGATATATATTTATGTTCCATACTTTGCGAATATTTTAGAAAACACTTTTAAAATTTCATCGTTATATGAATATATAATTTATATGATGCTTGCGATAATAGCAATAGGAACGACAATGAGCATGAATAAACGTGTGCTTACATTTTTGTTTGTTTTTTGTTCTGCGATAATCATTAATTATATAGTAGTGCCTTATCGGTATTATGTATTTATAGAAGGTATACAAGCGTTGGTTGGCATAGCAGTTCCATGTTTGTGTGTTTCAAATAATATATTTGATTTAAGAATACTTGTTGAAAAATGGTGGAAATTTTCTAAATTAAATTTACCGTTGGTATTAGTTGCAGTTGTCTTACTTAAACAAGGGCTAGTGCATTATTCAATATTTACAAGTATATGTGTACCAAATGTATTTATTGGTTCTTACATGGTACTTCAGGGAATTGAAAAAAGAAAATGGTTATATATTAATGTTGCCATTAATATTCTTGTGACTGCTGTTTTGGGTGGACGTATGTCTGCAGTAATATCAGCGTGCATGATTTTATTTGCATATGTATATTCAGGTAAAATAAAGTTATGGAAGAAACTAATAATTATTGTAGGACTGGTAGTATCGGCATATATTTTGCTAAACAATTTAATAGATATTTTATATTGGGTAAGCCAAAAACTAGCACAATATGGAATGCAATCTCGAAGTGTTACTTTGTTGATAAATCAAATAAAAAGCAATGAGATATACTTGACCAACAGAGATTATATTTATACGGCATGTGTAGAGTATATAAGAGGTAGAGTCGGTTTGCCAGGAGGATTTGGAATTCCGCTATATATTACTTCGGGTGAATATTATTATGCACATAATGTCGTTTTGCAATTCTTGACATTTTTCGGAATATGGGGAACTATCATTATTCTTGGAATTACATTGATTCGTGCAAGAACGATAAAGTATATTGCACCTTTAAAGTGTAAAAAATTTATGTATTTTATGTTGCTATGTTATATAGGCATCGGAATGACAGGATCGAGTATATGGATTCATTATTTATCAACTATTTTTATTGCTATTTTCTTTTTTGGAAATAGTAAGATTTATCAGTCAATAGAAGTGAGTTAGATATGAAACTTTTTCTTAAAAAAATCATAAAAAAATATAGAGATATGTCAGTAGAAATGAAAGCTGCGTCTTGGTATGCAGTGGGAAATATAATACAAAAAATTGCGCCTTGGTTGGTAATGATTATACTGACGCATTACTTAGCTACTGAGGAATATGGAATATATAGTATATTTATGTCCTGGCTAGAAATATTTGAGATTATTATAACATTGAGAATATACAGCAATGGTTATGTTGCAGGATTGGTAAGGGACGATGAAAACAGGACAATATATACAGCAACTATGCAATCATTGAGTATTGTATTGATTGTGATTTGGACATTAATGTATTTAATGTTTCACAAGGGTATTAATTATATTACTGGAATAAGTACTCCGTTAAGTATACTGATGATATGTTCTTTTATAGGAACTATCAGTTTCGGATTGTGGTCATCAAGACAAAGAGTTGATAACCAATATAAGAAAATGTTATTTGCAATAATTGTATATGGTCTTATCGGACCTATCGTTGGTGCATTAACTGTTTTTCTTAATTTAGATAATCCTATATTTTATGTTATAGCTACAAGGACAGTAATCCAGTTAGGGGTTGCAATTCCGTTTTTTATATCAAATTATAAAGGTACATCCACACTATGGAAAAAAGACTATGCAATAGATGCATTGAAATATAATTTGCCATTGATGCCATATTACTTATCGATGATATTATTAAATCATTCGGATCGTTTAATGATACAAAAAATTGATGGTTATGAAGATGCTGCTTTATATAGTGTATCATATAGTGCAGCTATGGTCATCTTTGTTATAAGTGGTGCGTTGAATTTATCTTTACAGGCATGGCTGTTTAAGGAATTAAAGTTAAAGGATTCGTCGAAAGATAAAAGTAAATTGATAACAGTCGGGACAATTATAGTTGCTTTTTGCGCTATTGCGGAAATTGTGATGGCTCCAGAAATAATTTTGATTTTAGGAGGGAAAAAATATTTAAAGGCAATATGGGTTATGCCACCATTAGCAATTAGTGTTATTGTTATGTATATATATCAACAATATGTAAATATCTTGTTCTACTATAAAAAGACGAAATTTATTTTGTTTGCGTCAGTATTTGCAGCAGTGTGTAATATAATTTTAAATGCTATTTTTATTCCGATTTTTGGATATGTTGCTGGTGGATATACGTCATTAGTAAGCTATTTAATAGTCATGATTTTATATTTTGTATTAGCAAGAAAAGAATGTATTGATAATGAGATACAAATGAAAAATTATTTTAATACAAAATTGCAAATGACAATACTTATAGGTACGAGTATTGTGGCATTGTCTATGGTTGCTGTATATAAAAATGCAGTTGCTAGATATTTGTTGGCTTTAATGATGTTTGTATTGTTGGTTGCAACAAGGAAAAAATGGATACCAGAACTGAGAAAAGGAAAGAAAGTATGAAGAAGAAAAAACGATTAATTTTTATGTTATTTTTTCTCATAATATTTTTTACAGTAGGATATATAATTTTACCACGCATTAGAGTAAAAATTGAACAAGAGAAATGTGACAAAATATATGCAAATAAAATATTAAAGTTGCCGGACAAAGAAAAAGCTAATGTAGGATTTACGTGTACAGGGCTTTATTGGGATAAAGAAGAAGAGTGTTTTTTTATAGGGAATGCAGGTAAATATAAGCCTAATGATAAAACTTTCCAGGCTTCTATCGAAATAGTTGAAAAGGATTTTTCGGCTATTAAAGGAGATATACCTTGTTATTTAAAATTTGAGAATATGAGAGATATACAAGGAGTTACTAAGTCAACAGATGGAACTATCTGGTTATGTTCTTATGGAGAAAACAAAGTTCGCCATATAGACGAAAAAGGAAATGAATTAGGAAATTTTGATATAAAAGAACCATCTGGCATTGCAAATGATAGTAAGAGTAACACGCTTTGGACTTTGACGAATAATTATTTATATAATTGTTCATATGATGGCGTAGTACAAAAATCAATTAAAATACATATAAAAGGACAAGATCAATTGTTTTTAGACGAAAAAAATGATTTGATATATTTTTCAGCAGGTGCAGACTATCATGGAGATAGCTATATTTATACAGTTGACTTAAAAACAAGTAAAGTTAAACCATTATATGTATTGAAAGATTCATATGCAATTGAAGGGATTACGATTGTTGATGATGTATTGTATGTGCTAAATGATGGTTATTATCATGACGCTGAAACGCCAATCAATCAAGTTAATATGTATTTTTTAAATAAGATGCAAACCAAAGAAAATTATCAGTAAATGGGGGAAATATAATGAAAATAGCAGTAGCAGGAACAGGATATGTAGGACTTTCTATTGCCACATTATTATCTCAAAATCATGAGGTAATGGCAGTAGATATTGTTCCGGAAAAGGTAGAGAAGATTAATAAAAGGATTAGCCCGATTCAGGATGAGTATATTGAAAAATATTTAAAGGAAAAAGAGTTAAATCTGACGGCTACATTAGATGCTGAATCTGCATATAAAGATGCGGATTTTGTAGTTATTGCTGCACCTACAAACTATGACAGCAAGAAAAATTTCTTTGATACGTCAGCAGTAGAAGCTGTGATTAAACTGGTTATTGAATATAATCCAGATGCAATTATGGTAATTAAGTCTACAATTCCGGTAGGGTATACTGCAAGCATTAGAGAGAAATTTCACTGTGATAATATTATCTTCAGTCCGGAATTTTTACGAGAGTCAAAAGCATTATATGATAATCTGTACCCATCCAGAATTATTGTGGGAACAGATGTTGAAAATGCTAGACTTGTAAAAGCTGCGAATACGTTTGCTGGATTGTTACAGGAGGGTGCAATTAAAGAAAATATTGATACCTTGATAATGGGATTTACAGAAGCAGAAGCAGTGAAATTATTTGCTAATACATATTTGGCTCTCAGAGTTTCATATTTTAATGAGCTTGATACTTATGCAGAAATGAAAGGATTGAACACACAACAGATTATTAATGGTGTGTGCCTTGATCCTAGAATCGGCTCTCATTATAACAATCCGTCATTTGGATATGGTGGATATTGCTTACCGAAAGACACAAAACAGCTTCTGGCAAATTATGCAGATGTTCCTCAGAATATGATGTCTGCAATCGTTGAGTCTAATAGAACAAGGAAAGATTTCATAGCAGATCGTGTTTTACAGAAAGCAGGATATTACGCTTATGGAGATGAGAATACATACGATGCCTCTATGGAAAAAGAGGTTGTAATTGGTGTATATCGCCTTACTATGAAATCAAATTCAGATAATTTCCGCCAGTCCTCTATACAGGGAGTTATGAAGAGAATCAAAGCTAAAGGGGCATCTGTGATTATTTATGAACCAACATTGGAAGATGGAAGCACTTTCTTTGGAAGCAAGGTTGTGAATGATCTGGACAAATTTAAAGAACAGAGCCAGGCAATTATCGCAAATAGATATGATAGTTGTTTGGATGATGTACAGGATAAAGTATATACAAGGGATATTTTTAAAAGAGATTAAAAATGTAATAAGGGGAGAATATTAATAAAGATATTCTCAAATAAAGGAGAATACAGTTTTTATGTGTGGAATAGTTGGTTTTACTGGAACACAGCAGGCAGCACCTATTTTATTAAGCGGTCTGTCTAAATTAGAGTACCGAGGATATGACTCAGCAGGAATCGCTGTTCGTGATGGTGATAAGCTGGCGGAGGTTGTAAAGGCAAAGGGACGTCTTGGAAATCTGGCTGAAAAAACGGATGAGGGTAGAGCTCTGCGTGGTACCTGTGGAATTGGGCATACACGCTGGGCAACGCATGGTGAGCCAAGTCAGATCAATGCACATCCGCATGTTTCAGGTAATTGTACGCGTTCTGGTTCTGGTGAGGTAGAATCCGAAGTGGTTGGAGTACATAATGGAATCATTGAGAATTATGCGGAGCTGAAAGATAAGCTGTTAAAGCATGGCTATACTTTTTATAGTGAGACAGATACGGAAGTTGTGATTAAGCTGGTGGATTATTATTACAGAAAGTATAATCTTGGTCCGGTGGATGCAATCGCAAAGACAATGGTGCGTGTCCGTGGTTCTTATGCGCTGGAGCTGATGTTCAGGGATTATCCGGGTGAGATCTGGGTGGCTCGAAAAGACAGTCCAATGATCATTGGTATTGCAGACGGTGAGACTTATGTGGCTTCGGATGTGCCGGCAATCCTCAAATACACCAGACAGGTTTATTATATTGGAAATCTGGAGTTTGCCAGACTGACACCAGGCGAGGCGCATTTCTACAATCTTAATGGTGAAGAGATCGAGAAACAGACGACTCAGATCAAATGGGATGCGGAAGCTGCCGAAAAGGCAGGCTTTGAGCATTTTATGATGAAAGAGATCCATGAGCAGCCTAAGGCTATTCAGGATACTCTGAATTCTGTTATTAAAGATGGAGCCATTGACTTTTCAGGGCTGGAATTAACGAAGGAAGAAATCCTGAGTTTTGAGCAGATCTATATTGTGGCCTGTGGATCAGCATGGCATGTAGGTATGGCTGCACAATATGTCCTGGAGGATATGGCGCGGATTCCGGTGAGAGTGGAACTGGCGTCGGAATTCCGTTACAGACCGATGGCATTGAATAAGAACGCGCTTGTTATTGTGATCAGCCAGTCCGGCGAGACGGCAGATACGCTGGCAGCGCTTCGTCTTGCGAAGGAAAAGGGTCTGACAACCCTTGCAATCGTCAATGTGGTCGGAAGTAGTATTGCACGTGAAGCAGACAAGGTGTTCTACACGCTTGCAGGTCCGGAGATTTCTGTTGCAACAACAAAAGCCTACAGTGCACAGCTTGCTGCAATGTACTGTATTGCGGTGGAGTTTGCTTTGGTAAGAGGCAAGATCACAGAAGAGCAGTATGCATATTATATTTCAGAGCTGCTCACGATCGCTCCGAAGATCAATAAGATACTGGAAGACAAAGAGAGACTGCAGTGGTTTGCGGCTAAATATGCCGGTGCGCATGATGTGTTCTTTGTCGGAAGGGGAATTGATTATGCGGTTTCCCTGGAGGGCAGTCTTAAATTAAAGGAGATCTCCTATATCCATTCAGAGGCATATGCTGCGGGAGAACTGAAGCATGGAACGATCAGTCTGATCGAGCCGGGAACATTGGTGATCGGTGTGCTGACACAGAGTAAGCTGTATGAGAAGACAATGAGCAATATGGTTGAGTGCCGTAGCCGTGGAGCATATCTGCTGGGCCTGACAACTTATGGAAAATATGAGATTGAAGAGACCGTGGATTTTGCCGTGTATGTGCCGCGAATCGATGAGTACTTTGCCGGAAGCCTGGCAGTGGTTCCGCTGCAACTGCTCGGATATTACGTGAGCGTGGCAAAAGGACTGGATGTAGATAAGCCGCGAAATCTCGCCAAGAGCGTGACAGTGGAATAAACAAACAAAAAATGCCTCAAGTTCACATATTAGTGTTTCATCTGGGAGAAAAAATAGTTATTCTGCGCTGGGGTATCAACTTGCTATTTGGGATGTTAGATGTTAAAATCAAAGCACAACAGGCATGACTCATCATGCCGCCAAAGAAAGGAGCGTGCTGCATAATGGGAATGTTTGTTAATCCAGACAATTCTGCGTTCCAGGTTGCTTTGAATTCCGAAATATATATAGATAAAAGTGGTCTCATTAATTATACAAATAAGGTGTTAAATACGCTGCAAGGCTATATTTGCAATAGTCGTCCAAGAAGATTTGGGAAGTCTGTTACAGCCAATATGCTGACAGCTTATTACAGCAGAGGTTGCGATTCAGAAGGATTGTTTGCTGATCTTGAAATTAGCAAGAGCGCAGATTTCAAGAAGTATCTAAACCAGTTTGATGTAATTCATCTTGATATTCAATGGTGCATGGAACCAGCGGGGGGAGCAGATCAGGTAGTTCCGTATATTTCTGAGAAAACGATCGCAGAGCTTAAGGAGTACTATCCAGATGCTCTTTCAGAAGATGCTAAATCCCTGCCAGAAGCTTTATCACAGATCAACGCTTTGACAGGGAAAAAGTTTATTGTCATTATTGATGAATGGGATGTTCTTATTCGTGATAAAGCCACTAATACAAAGGCGCAGGAAGACTATATCAACTTCCTTAGAGGAATGTTCAAAGGAACAGAACCAACAAAGTATATCCAGCTTGCATATCTGACTGGCATCCTTCCAATCAAAAAGGAAAAAACGCAGTCTGCACTGAATAATTTTGACGAATTTACAATGCTGAGTGCAAGCAGACTTGCTCCATATATTGGCTTTACTGAAAATGAGGTACAGAAACTGGCGAAGGAGTATCAGCAAGATTTTGATGAGGTGAAGCGGTGGTATGACGGCTATCTCCTGAATGAATATCAAGTTTATAATCCCAGAGCAGTTGTCAGTGTGATGCTCCGAGGAGAATTCAAAAGTTATTGGTCAGAAACTGCTTCTTATGATGCAATCGTGCCACTGATTAATATGGATTTTGATGGACTTAAAACAGCCATCATCGAGATGCTGTCGGGTGCAGAAGTCAAGGTGAACACAGCGACATTCAAGAATGATACACTTAATATAAAAAGCAGGGACGATGTGTTGACTTATATGATTCATCTGGGTTATTTTGGGTACAATCAAAAATTGAAGACTGCTTTTGTTCCCAATGAAGAGATTCGCCAGGAACTCACTGCTGCAGTTGAAAGTAGAGGATGGAATGAGATGCTGGCCTTCCAGCAAGATTCAGAACATCTGCTTGATGCAACACTGGACATGGATGGAATGGCAGTCGCTGCACAAATTGGAAAAATCCATAATGAGTATGTGTCGGTAATCCAGTATCATAATGAAAATTTGCTGAGCAGTGTATTGACGTTTGCATACTTGAGTGCAATGCAGTATTATTTTAAGCCGATTCGGGAATTGCCAACAGGTCGAGGATTTGCTGATTTTGTATTCATACCTAAGCCAGAATATAGCGCATCTTATCCGGCAATGGTTGTTGAATTGAAGTGGAATAAGGATTCTGCAACCGCTTTGCAGCAAATAAAAGATAAGCAGTATCCTGAGTCAATCCTGAATTATACGGGTGACATTTTGCTTGTGGGTATCAACTATGATAAGGGTACCAAAGAACACCAATGTATGATTGAGAAATACGAGAAGGACTGACTTTTATTATTAATTGTGAATATTCACATGGATGTAGATAAGCCACGAAATCTCGCCAAGAGCGTGACGGTGGAATAAACAATTGCTTTACGGAAAAATGGTTTCATGATATCATTAATTTTACATATTAGTGGTTTCATGGAACCTTTTTCTATTAGGCTTTGGGGAGGTGCTAGCATGACAGATCGTAAGAAGCTGCCAATCGGAATAGACATTTTTGAAAAACTGGATCGATCGGAATTCTACTATATTGATAAGACCGGGATGATTGAAGAACTGCTACAGAATCGAAGTGAAGTAAATCTGTTTACTCGCCCAAGGCGTTTCGGCAAATCCCTGAATATGAGCATGTTGAAGACCTTCTTTGAAATAGGAAGTAATCCTGCCCTGTTTGATGGTCTGAAGATTTCTGAGAACAAAGAAATCTGTACAAAGTATATGGGGCAGTTTCCGGTGATTTCTATCAGTCTGAAAAGTGTGGAGGGATTATCCTTTCAGGCGGCCTGTGGTGCACTGAAGACAGTTATAGGAACAGAGGCGTTGAGGTTTTCGTTTTTGGAAGAAAGCTCTGCTTTATCTGATGCGGATAAGAAACTCTACAGACAGCTTATCGAAATTGGAACATCGGAAAATGGTCTGTTTGTTATGACTACGGAAGCGCTTGTTTCGAGCCTTAAGATTTTATCATCATTGTTGGGCAGGCATTATGGCAGGCAGGTTATTCTTTTGATCGATGAATATGATGTGCCTTTGGACAAAGCTTTTCAGTATGGATATTATGATGAGATGGTGTCTTTGATCAGAAGTATCTTCGGCAATGCATTGAAGACAAATCCGGATCTTTATTTCGCTGTTTTGACAGGGTGCCTGAGAATTTCTAAAGAAAGTATTTTTACAGGCTTAAATAATTTGAAGGTTCTGACCCTCACAGATGTCAGGTTCGATGAATATTTTGGCTTCACAGATGCAGAAGTAAGAGACATGCTTGCGTATTATGATCTGTCTGGACGATATGAAGAAGTTAAAGAGTGGTATGATGGCTACCGGTTTGGAAATGTAGAAGTATATTGTCCGTGGGATGTGATCAATTACTGTGATCTGTTAAAAGCAGATTCCGAGGCGCATCCACAGGATTACTGGTCAAATACGAGCGGAAATGCCATGGTGCGCAGGTTTATTGACAAAGCGGATACGCGAACAAGAAATGAGATCGAGAAGCTGATTTCCGGTGAAGAAATCGTGAAAGAAATTCGACAGGAACTGACATACAGTGAGCTGGACAGCAGTATTGAGAATCTATGGAGTGTGCTTTTTACGACTGGTTATCTGACGCAGAGAGGACAGGTTGGCACAGATACATTTAAACTGGCTATTCCGAATCTGGAAATCCGCAGGCTGTTTATCAAACAGATTCGGGAGTGGTTTAGAGAAACTTCCCAAAGTGACGGAGAGACTCTGAATGAGTTTTGTAATGCTTTTCCAAGGCAGAATCCTAAGAAGATTGAAGAACTGTTTGGTGATTATCTCTGGAATACGATCAGTATCCGAGATACAGCTCCCGCAAAAAAAGAGAATTTTTATCATGGAATTCTTCTGGGGCTTCTTGGTTATAAGTCTAATTGGCTGATCAAATCCAATGCGGAGTCCGGAATTGGATACAGTGACATTCTGGTGGAGGTGCCGGATAACCGTACCGGAATAGTGATTGAGCTGAAATATGCCGAGAACGGAAATATGGATGCCGCCTGCGAGGAAGCACTGAAGCAGATCGAGGACAGGGATTACACTGCCAGACTCCGGGACGATGGCATGCGTAATATTATTAAATATGGAATTGCCTGTTACAAAAAGAATTGCAAGGTGGTATTGGGATAATCATTTGAAGACATCACAGTCGGACAGGAGGAATTTTCATGAGTAGATTAAACAATCTTTGCAGCATGATGATTGAGTTTTACAGAGATGACCCGGCGAGAATCCAGCACTTTATAAAGGTGCACAGCTTTGCTAAGCTGATCGGGGAGGAAGAGCATCTGGATGAGAAGCTGCTCTATATTCTGGAAGCGGCAGCTTATGTACATGATATTGGAATCCGCCCGGCGGAGGCTAAATTTGGCAGATGTGACGGCAAACTGCAGGAGCAGGAAGGTCCGGCAGAGGCAGAGAAAATGCTGAAGAACCTTGGGTTTGATCAGGATGTGATCGACAGGGTATCCTATCTTGTTGGACACCATCATACATACACGGGTATTGAAGGAATGGATTATCAGATTCTTGTGGAGACTGATTTTCTGGTGAATTATTTTGAAGATCACCTGGAGACAGAATCAATCAAAAAGAGTGTGAAGAAAATCTTTAAAACCGAGACTGGAATCCGGATTGCAACGGAAATGTTCTTCCCGGAAGAATTCCAGATGTCAGATACCTGGGCGCAGGATGGTCTCCAGGAACTGGATGATTTTATTGAATCTCAGGGAATTTATATTCGTCAGTGAACAGTGACATTGTAGTTGGAACTCTCCGGTATCCGGGGAGTTTTCCTATTGTATAATTCAGGGAATTATTCTATAATATATTAGCATTAGTGGGAGATTGTACTCAATAGAATTCAAGGAGAGGACTTATTATTATGAGAGCTGAAGTTGTGGCTATGACGGGTGAGAACCTGGATATGGATGCCATAAAAAAGGCAGGAGATATTTTGAAGGCGGGTGGACTGGTCGCGTTTCCTACCGAGACTGTATATGGACTTGGCGGAAATGCACTGGATCCGCAGGCTTCCATGAAAATATACGCAGCGAAAGGAAGACCGTCAGATAATCCGCTGATCGTACACATCGCAGAGCTGGAGCAGTTAGAGAAGATTACGACAGAGATACCTGAGGGAGCAAAGATCCTTGCTGAGAAATACTGGCCGGGGCCGCTTACCATGATCCTCCCGAAAGCGGATATCGTGCCGCGAGAGACTACCGGTGGTCTGGACAGTGTTGCGGTTCGTTTTCCGAGTGACAGGATCGCACAGGAACTGATAAAGGCCGGTGGTGGTTTTGTGGCAGCACCGAGTGCCAATACGTCAGGCAGACCAAGTCCGACGATGGCAGAACATGTGGAAGAAGATCTTGGCGATGCCATTGATATGATCATTGATGGTGGACAGGTGGGAATCGGGTTGGAATCCACAATCGTTGACTTCACGGAGAAGGTTCCAGTCGTTCTGCGTCCGGGCTATATTTCACTGGAAATGCTTCAGGAGACACTCGGAGATGTACGGATGGATAAGGGACTTCTGATCACAGACAGCAGTGTACATCCGAAAGCACCGGGAATGAAATATCGTCATTATGCGCCTAAAGCAGATCTTTCTATTATAGAAGGAAATGAAGAGGACGTTGTTGCATGCATCAATCACCTGACGGACGAAGCAGTTGCAAAAGGCCTTAAGGTCGGTGTCATTGCAACAGATGAAACGAAGGCGCGTTATGCGCATGCGGATGTTCTTAGCATCGGCAGCAGAGAAGAAGAGGAAACGATCGCTCATCATCTGTACGAGGTTTTACGAGACTTCGATGATGACAGAGTGGATGTTATTTATTCAGAAGCGTTTTACACGCCAAAGATGGGGCAGGCTATTATGAACCGTCTTCTAAAGGCGGCAGGACATAAAATCATAAATGCACAGGAGGAAAATAAATGATAGCATTAGGATGTGACCATGGCGGTTATGAACTGAAACAGGAGATTATTAAATATTTAGAGGAAAACAATATCGAATATAAAGATTTCGGATGTGACAGTACAGATTCTACGGATTATCCGATCTATGCCAAAAGAGTAGCCATTGCGATTCAGAATGGTGACTGTGAAAAAGGTATTCTGATCTGTGGAACAGGCATCGGTATTTCTATCACAGCAAATAAATTCAAAGGTATTCGTGCAGCTCTTTGTTCCGACTGCTTCAGTGCAGAGGCAACAAGACTTCATAACAATGCCAATATTCTTGCAATGGGCGGCAGAGTAGTCGGACCTGGACTGGCAGTCAAGATCGTGGATACATTCCTGAATACACCGTTCTCAGAGGAAGAACGTCATATCCGCAGAATCAAACAGATCGAAGAGGATACAGATATCACAGACGCTTATCCGGAAATCTAAAAACAGGGGAGGTTCTTACGGTGGCTGTACATATCAAAAAACGTGAGGATTATATTTCCTGGGACGAGTATTTTATGGGAGTGGCAATGCTCTCCGGAATGCGTTCCAAGGATCCGAATTCACAGGTGGGTGCCTGTATTGTCAGCAATGATAACAAGATTCTTTCCATGGGTTATAATGGATTTCCAAAGGGCTGCTCAGATGATGAATTTCCGTGGGCACGTGAAGGAGATCCGCTTGACACCAAGTATCTGTATGTGACTCACAGTGAGCTGAATGCAATCCTGAATTACCGGGGTGGAAGTCTGGAAGGTGCAAAGCTCTATGTTTCGCTTTTTCCGTGCAATGAATGTGCCAAGGCAATCATTCAGGCGGGGATCAAAACGGTTGTATATGACTGTGACAAATACGAACACACACCGTCTGTCATTGCATCCAAAAGGATGCTGGATGCAGCGGGGGTAAGATATTACAAATATAATCGGACAGGAAGGGAAATCAAACTTTCTGTGTAAAAATGGTGAAAAAATGATTCCAGGGCGTTTACTTTGGGGTTGACACTCGGATTATTTTTATTTAAAATAAGATAAGTTCGGATGAATTAAGAGTTATCCGGCTTATTTTAATAAGTTTATGAGCGATGAAGAGAATAGTACATGAGGAGCAATCTCAGAGAGGGATCCATATGGTGTGAGGATTCTGTGCGTGAATCATGGAACCGGCCTCTGAGCTCCATGTGATTGAAGCATGGCGTGTTTCCTGCGTTAAAGGATCTAGAGAGAACGATTCCATATGGGATTGTTAATTAGGGTGGTACCGCCGAAGTCCTTCGGTCCCTTTACCGGGATCAGGAGGGCTTTTTTATTTTCTTTTGGCCCGGCGCAAGATCATTTCAAAAACAGATCATATTAAAAAAGGAGAAAAGAACGATGGCAAAGAAATTAGTTGAAGCGATCACTTCCATGGAAGACGATTTTGCACAGTGGTATACAGACGTTGTCAAAAAAGCGGAACTGTGCGGCTACACAAGTGTAAAAGGATGCATGGCAATCAAACCGGCAGGTTATGCGATCTGGGAAAATATCCAGCATGAACTGGACCGCAGATTCAAAGAAACAGGTGTACAGAATGTGTACATGCCGATGTTTATTCCGGAATCTCTTCTGCAGAAAGAAAAAGATCACGTAGAAGGATTTGCACCGGAAGTAGCGTGGGTAACACATGGTGGACTGAATGAACTGCAGGAGCGTCTCTGCGTTCGTCCGACTTCTGAGACTCTGTTCTGCGATTTTTATCAGAAAGACATCCAGTCCCACAGAGATCTGCCGAAGGTCTATAATCAGTGGTGTTCTGTAGTACGTTGGGAAAAGACAACCCGTCCGTTCCTTCGTTCCAGAGAATTTCTGTGGCAGGAGGGACATACTGCTCACGCAACAGCAGAAGAAGCAGAAGAAAGAACGATCCAGATGCTGAATCTGTATGCTGATTTCTGTGAAGAAGTTCTGGCAATTCCGGTAATCAAAGGTCAGAAAACAGACAAAGAAAAATTTGCAGGTGCAGTAGCAACTTACACAATTGAATCTCTGATGCACGATGGAAAAGCACTTCAGTCCGGTACCAGCCATAACTTTGGTGACGGATTTGCAAAAGCATTCGGCATCCAGTACACAGACAAAGATAACACACTGAAATATGTGCATCAGACATCCTGGGGTATGACAACACGTATGATCGGTGCGATCATCATGGTTCATGGTGATAACAGCGGACTTGTTCTGCCTCCGAGAATTGCTCCGACACAGGCTGTTATCATTCCGATTCAGCAGCGTAAAGAGGGTGTTCTGGAAAAGGCAGATGAACTGTTTGCAGCACTCAAGGCAGCTGGCATCCGTGTTAAAGTTGATGACACAGACAGAAGCCCGGGATTCAAATTTGCTGAGCAGGAAATGAGAGGAATTCCGGTTCGTATCGAATGTGGCCCGAAAGATATCGAGAACGGACAGGCTGTTATCTGTCGTCGTGATACAAGAGAAAAATATGTGGTTTCTTTCGAAGAGCTTGCAGCCAAAGTACAGGAAGTTCTGGATACCATGCAGAAAGATATGCTGGAGCGCGCACGTGCACATCGTGATGCACACACATATGTTGCAACGAATTATGAAGAATTCAAAGATACCATCAACAACAAACCTGGCTTTGTAAAAGCTATGTGGTGCGGAAACCGTGAATGCGAAGACAAGATCAAAGAAGATGTTCAGGCAACATCCAGATGTATGCCGTTTGAACAGGAACACTTGAGCGATGTCTGCGTATGCTGCGGAAAACCGGCTAAGAAGATGGTTTACTGGGGAAGAGCATACTAATATGAAATTAACGATTCCTTCCAATGCGGAAAAAATACTGCACATTTTAGAGGAAAACGGTTATGAGGCTTATGTTGTCGGTGGATGCGTCAGAGATTCTATTCTGGGACGCAACCCCAACGACTGGGATATCACCACATCTGCTTCTCCGCAGCAGGTGAAGGAACTGTTCCAGCGCACGGTGGATACCGGATTGCAGCATGGAACAGTGACCGTATTAATGGATAAAGAAGGCTATGAAGTAACGACGTATCGTGTGGATGGAGATTACGAAGATGGACGCCATCCAAAGCAGGTCATGTTTACTTCGAGTCTGGAAGAAGATCTGAAACGAAGAGATTTTACGATCAATGCAATGGCATATCATCCGGAAAGAGGTCTTGTAGATCTTTTTCATGGAATGGAAGATATGGAGCATAAAATCGTACGCTGTGTCGGTGATCCGATGGAGCGTTTTCATGAAGATGCACTTCGGATTCTGCGTGCAGTGCGCTTTTCCGCACAGTTGGGATTTACAATTGAAGAAAAAACGAAGGCTGGTATTCAGGCACTGGCACCGAATCTGAAATGTGTCAGTGCAGAGCGAATCCAGACAGAGCTGGTGAAGCTTCTGGTGTCACCACATCCGGATTATCTCCGAGTGGCTTATGAAACCGGAATTACCAGAGAATTTCTACCGGAGTTTGATGCATGTATGGAGACTGAACAGAATACGCCGCATCATTGTTATACAGTAGGAGAACATATTCTTCACGGTCTGCTTCTGGTGCGGCCGGACAAAGTCCTTCGGCTGACGATGCTACTTCATGATATTGCGAAGCCAGTGATGCGAAAGACCGATGAAAATGGGCGTGATCATTTCAAGATGCATGCACCGGAAGGTGAAAAAATGGCAAAAAGCATTCTTCGCCGGCTGAAATTTGACAACGATACGATCAGTAAAGTCTCCAGACTGATCAAATATCATGACGACCGCCCGATGCCGGAAATGCGTTCGGTAAGACGTGCGGTGAACCGGATCGGAGAAGATCTGTTTCCGATGTATCTCGAAGTACAGGAGGCGGATATGCTTGCCCAGAGTGAGTATCGCCGAGAGGAAAAATCTGCCCGACTGAAAGGGGTGGCAGAGTGTTATCATAAGGTGGTAGAGGAGAAACAATGCGTTTCGTTAAAGACACTTGCCGTGACAGGAAGAGATTTGATCCAGGCCGGATATAAGCCAGGACCGGAACTCGGAGAGGTGTTGAAGGAGATGCTGGAACATGTGCTCGAAGAACCTTCCGATAATACAAAAGAGAAGTTAATGGAATTTATAAATAAAGAAAAATATTAAAAATTTAGACAGTACATTTGTATGTCGAAATTCCTGCAAGGAAAGAGAATATTAATTAATGGACCATACATTTTCTGGATTCCCCCTACATAAGATAGAAGGTACAAAATCAAGAGGGGGATTTTTATTTGTATGATTATGGACTCAGCACACTGGAGCAGTATGGCCTCACCGCCGAATCTACAGCCCGGACACGTGGCGGACTTCTGTGCCATACAGAAAAAGGACTTGTCATCGTAAAAGAATTCAAAGGAACAGAAAAAAAACTACAGAAACAACAGGAATTGCTTCTGCAGATCCAGAGTCAGGGCGGCAAGGTGGACTGCTATATTCCAAATCAGGAAGAAAACCTGGTCAGCCGCGACCGTGACGGCATTCCATATACAATGCAGCACTGGTATGAGGGCAGAGAATGCGATACACGTTCCAAAGAAGACATTTTCAAAAGTATTCGCACCATGGCAGAACTGCATCAGCGCATGCATATACCGACTGTAGAATATTATATAGAACCGTCATTGGAAAATGGATATCTGCGGCATAATCAGGAATTAAAAAAAATCCGCAGTTTTATCAGAAAACGGGGAGCATCCAGTCCTTTTGAAAAAATATATCTGGCAACAGTAGAAGATTTCCTGAGAGACGGAGAAGAGGCGTATGCGGCATTAAGAGAGTCCGGTTATCAGGAGCTGCGCCAGAAAGCAGAAACGGAGGGTGAAGTCTGCCACGGAGAATATAACCAGCATAATGTTTTGATCTTAAAAAGTGGAACTGCAGTTACAAACTTTGAACATTGGGGATTTGATACGCAGATGGCTGATCTGTATCGCTTTATGAGAAAAATTCTCGAGAAATATAACTGGGATGTCCGCTTTGGAAAAGAAATGCTGAAAGCATATCATGAGATAAAACCCGTGAGCAAAGAAGAATGGAAAAATCTTAAGATTCGATTCAGTTATCCTGAAAAATACTGGAAACTTGCAAATTATTATTATACGCATCGCAAAACCTGGATTTCTGTGAAAAATACAGAAAAACTACAAAATCTGATACGACAGCGGGAGGCGTGGAAACGATATTGTGCTTCCTTTTTCTTCTGAAGAGGTGTATAATATAGAACTATCAAAGACAGTAGTGAAACTGTCGGAAATACATTGTACAGGGAGGTATTTTAGTATGGATTACAAAGAGGTTTATGAGCAGTGGATTGCAAACCCATACTTCGACGAAGCAACAAAAGAGGAATTGAAAAGTATTGCAGAGGATGAAAATGAGATAAAAGAACGTTTTTATATGGATCTGGAGTTTGGTACAGCTGGTCTTCGTGGAATCATTGGAGCCGGAACCAATCGTATGAACATCTATGTTGTTAGAAGAGCAACACAGGGGCTTGCAAATTATATCGCAAAAGTAGACAAGAAATCCCAGGGTGTTGCAATCGCATATGATTCCCGCCATATGTCACCGGAATTTGCACAGGAAGCAGCTCTTTGTCTTGCAGCAAACGGAATTAAAGCGTATATCTTTGAGACATTAAGACCTACACCGGAGCTTTCTTTCGCGGTACGTCATCTGGGATGTGTTGCCGGTATCAATGTAACTGCAAGCCATAACCCACCGGAATACAATGGATACAAAGTATACTGGGAGGACGGTGCACAGATCACACCGCCACATGACAGCGGAATCATGGGAGAAGTTAAGGCAATTTCCGATTGGAATACTGTTAAGACTATGGACAAGGCTGAAGCCGAAAAAGCAGGCCTTTTCGAGGTGATCGGCAAAGAAGTGGACGATGCATACATGGCAGAACTGAAGAAACAGGTTATTCATATGGATGCTATTCAGGCAGAAGGAAAGAATCTGAAGATCGTGTACACACCACTTCATGGAACTGGTAACATTCCTGCAAGAAGAATCCTCAAAGAACTTGGATTTGAGAACGTTTATGTTGTCAAAGAACAGGAACTTCCGGATGGAGATTTCCCAACAGTAAGTTATCCGAATCCGGAAGCAGCAGAAGCTTTTGAACTTGGTCTGAAACTTGCAAAAGAAGTAGACGCAGATCTTGTTCTTGCGACAGATCCGGATGCAGACCGTCTTGGCGTTCGTGTCAAAGACAAAAACGGAGAATATCATGACCTGACAGGAAACATGTCCGGATGCCTTCTTGCAAACTATGAGATCAGCCAGCGCAAAGCCGTAAACGGAAGCCTTCCGGAGGACGGTGCACTGATCAAGACAATTGTTACAACCAATCTTGCAGATGCAATCGCCAAGGGTTATGGTGTAAAATTGATCGAGGTCCTTACAGGATTTAAGTTTATCGGACAGCAGATCCTTGGATTTGAAAAGAGCGGAAAAGGATCTTATCTCTTTGGATTTGAAGAGAGCTATGGCTGCCTGATCGGTACATATGCACGAGATAAGGATGCAATCGTTGCAACAATGGCACTTTGCGAAGCGGCAGCATATTATAAGACGCAGGGTAAGACTCTGTGGGATGCAATGATCGAGATGTATGAACAGTTTGGATATTACAAAGACGATATCAAAGCTGTAACTATGAAAGGTATTGAAGGCCTGCAGAAGATTCAGGATATCATGAATTCACTTCGCCAGAATCCGCCGGCAGAATTTGCAGGACACAAAGTGGTTGCTGTAAGAGATTACAAAGCAGACACGATCAAAAATCTGGAAACAGGCGAAGTTACACCGACAGGACTTCCGAATTCCAATGTCCTTTATTATGAACTGACAAATGATGCCTGGGTATGTGTTCGTCCGTCTGGTACAGAACCAAAAGTTAAGTTCTACTACGGAGTAAAAGGTACATCTCTGGCAGATGCGGATGAAAAATCAGCAGTCATGGGCAAAGCTGTTCTGGATATGGTTGACTCCATGATGTAAACTTGCATATGCGGGAATTTGATGATTTTATGGAAATTGTCAGGAAAATACGCCGAAATTGTCCGTGGGACAGTGTGCAGACGCATGAAAGCCTGAAAAAATATCTGCTGGAAGAAAGCAATGAGGTACTGGAAGGAATTGACCGTCTTTCAAAAGAAAATGACAGCACAAATCTTTGTGAGGAACTGGGAGATGTGCTGTTTCAGGTGGCTCTTCACAGTGTGATCGCGGAAGAAGAGGGACTTTTTACTGTTGAGGATGTGATCCGAGACGTTTCATCCAAAATGAAATTCCGGCATCCGAAGATCTTTTCACCGGAGGATAAACAGCTGGCTGGACTTTCGTGGGAAGAGTTGAAACAATTGGAAAAAGCGACAGAAGAAGAGCCTGAAAAAGCCGAAAAGCCTTGACAATTTGACATAAAAGGTTTATATATAGTAAATAGCGTGCATATGCCAAGGAAGCATTACGCAATAAATAAGAATGAGGTTATTTAGAGGAGGAACACCATGAATAAAACAGAATTAGTAGCAGCAATGGCGAAAGAAACAAACCTTTCCAAAAAAGATGTAGAGGCTGTATTAAAATCTTTCACTGATGTTGTAGCATCCGAATTAAAAAAAGGTGGAAAAATCCAGTTAGTTGGTTTTGGTACATTTGAAGTAAGTGAAAGAGCAGCAAGAGAAGGAAGAAATCCTCAGACTGGTGAAACAATGAAGATCGCAGCTTCTAAAGCTCCGAAATTCAAAGCTGGTAAAGCTCTGAAAGATATGGTAAACGAATAAGTAAATCGTGCTTTTAGGGGGGACAGATATGTTCCCCCTTTTGTTTTTCTGGAGGTATATATGAGACTTGATAAATATTTAAAAATCTCACGTCTGATCAAGAGAAGAACGGTTGCGAACGAGGCATGTGATGCCGGACGAGTGCTGGTCAATGACCGCCCGGCCAAGGCGTCAGCACAGGTAAAAGCCGGTGATACGATTGAAATCCAGTTTGGAAGCAAAAACGTAAAGGTTGAGGTGCTGGATATCAAAGAAACGGTTCGTAAAGAAGACGCAGAGAATCTTTTTCGCTATCTTTGATCGTTTTTGTGTCTATTGGACAGGGCTCTCACATAGATTAACAGTAAATGCAGGATGGGAGCTGTGGGGTTGGAAGAAAAAAAGACAGGCAAGGTGCACGGTCTGACGATAAAAGAGCGTAAATATGGAAAACTGACAGGTGTTCAGGATATTCATTCGTTTAATGAAAATGAGATATTGCTTCAGACTGAGGCCGGGAAAGTGCAGATCAAAGGAGAGCAGCTTCATGTAAAAAGCCTTGACCTCGAAAAGGGAGAGGCTGAGATTGAAGGAAAAGTAAACAGTGTTTCTTATCTGACAAAGAATGCGCAGAAAAAAGAAGAACCTTTGCTGAAAAGGATGTTCCGGTAAGATGAGCAGTTATATCAGATTGGAAATACTGCTTTTTTTTCGCGCTTTCGAAACAGGAGTAGGGATGCTTGTTGTTTACAGGCTGACCGATATGCTGAAAAGACGTTTGTTCTGCGACAGAATGTGGAACAGTACAGTGGATATTTTGTACTGGTTATTGGCTGGTTTGCTGCTTTTTACCGCTTTATATCAGTGCAATTATGGCAGAATCCGCTTTTTTATGCTGGCAGGTGTTGCTTTTGGTGGAATTTTTGCAAATTTTGTGTTAAATAGGTTGCTATTTCTGGTAAAAAGATGTAAAATTTCTTCATATAGACATACGAAAAGACGTTTATGGTGTAATAGAAGGGGCAGACGCTTTGAAAAAGTCAAAAAAGAAAAAAAATAAAAAAAGAATAGCGAATAACTACCTTGGAATGGCAGCAATTGCTATTGTTGTTCTGCTTCTGTTGGGTGGACTGACTTATCAGAGTCAGACACTTAAGGCGAGGATTGCTGTATACGATGCAAAGGCATCAGCGCTGGAAGATTCTATTGCAGGTGAGCAGGAACGTACACAGGAAATAGATGAACAGAAAGAGTACATGCAGACGGATGAATATATAGCCGAAGTTGCCAGAGATAAGCTTGGTCTGGTCAAAGGAAATGAGATTGTATTTGAAGAAGAGAAATAAAGGAGATTTTGCAGAAAAGTTTTCTGGAACAATCTCCTTTATTTGACAGATATTTTAAAAGAACCCTCTTATAATATTTTTCTAGTGAAAGTATTGTAATACTTACCGGGAAGTATCAGGGGAGGGGGATATATGCAGGAATGGATAATTGCCATGCTCGTGATCAGCGTACTGCTGATATTGCGGGACATGGCAAAAACTATTTTGACGGGGAGAATGTCGAAAAAAGAAGAAATATTTCCGATTGGAGAAGATCATCCTCAGAAAGAAAAAGTGGAACGCTATGCGGCAGCTTTTCAGAAACTTGCGGATACATTTTATGGAATGCCGTACAAAAAGGAATACCTGAGTAGTGGGCAGATTGAGCGTATTCTGACGGATGCGAATGATCGTCTGTGCAGTAACTGCTATCATCGGGAAATCTGCTGGGGAAGTCAGGCAGAAACAATGTGTCAGGGGGGAGAAGCACTGGTACGTGCTCTCGAAAAAGATGATAAAGGAGAACTTGAGAAACTTCGTATGCAATGGGGGAGCGTATGCGGAAAATCATTGCAATATCTGGAAGAAGTACGCGAACAGTTTCGACAGGAAAAACAGAATCTTATATGGATGAATCGTATGATCGAAAGTCGGCTGGCAGTGGCTCAGCAGCTGACAGAGACAGCGGCCATTATGGAGACGGTAGCAAATGATCTGTATGATATTTCGGCAGCAGAACCGGAATTTCAGGAAGAACTGAAAAAGAATCTGCGAAGAAAACATGTGATTTTGAAAGCTGCGTGGGTGATGGACAAAGTTGAAGGGCGCAGACAGATTTTTCTTACTCTGCGTGCCAGGAGCGGACAGTGTGTTTCTGTAACAGAGGTCGCACAGATGCTCTCAGAGTTATGCGAAAGTAATATGACGTCTGTGCAGGGAAGCCGGTGTATTGTAAATGGGGAATTTCATACGATTCATTTTGTAGAAGACGTCAGTTATCAGATGTTATACGGAGTATCCAGACTTACAAGAGAAAATGAAAAAGTATCAGGGGATAATTATATCTGCAGACAGGAAGACGGTGGAAGATTTGTGATGTGTCTGTCTGATGGAATGGGATCGGGTATGGACGCATGCAGAGAAAGTGAGATAGTAGTGGAACTTCTGGAACAGTTTCTGGATTCCGGCTTTTCTCAGGAGACTGCGGCACGTATGGTAAATTCTGCGCTTGTTCTGAAAGGCAGGGAAGGAATGTTCTCTACGGTAGATATCTGTGCAGTAGATCTCTATACGGGAATCTGTGAGTTCCTAAAAGCAGGTGCAGCTTCGACATTTATCAAACGTGACCATTGGGTGGAAGCTATTTCATCAGAAAGCCTTGCGGCGGGACTGGTACAGAGGATTGATTTTGACACGGCATCCAGAAAATTGTATCATGGAGATTATCTGATCATGATGACCGATGGTGTGATGGACGCGCTGCCTGTTGAATGTGAGGAAGAGACGATGAAAGAGATCATTATGGATATTCAGGATGAAACACCCAGAGAGATCAGCCGGGGGATTTTGGAACGGGCACTCGGGTACAGCGATTATCATGCGAGGGATGATATGACGGTCCTTGTAGCGAATGTGGTAAGAAAATAAAAACACAGGAGAAAAGAAGATGTATAAAGATACATTGCAGAAAGTAAAAAGATTTATGACTGAAACAGGAATGCTGCAAAATTGTTCAGAGATCATCCTTGGTGTTTCTGGCGGTCCGGATTCGATGACAATGCTTCATATATTGAATGGACTCAGAGATGAATTTGGCTATCGTCTCCGTGTAGTACATGTAAATCACGGAATCCGTGGAAAAGAAGCTCTGCGGGACCAGCAGATGGTGGAGAAAATATGCAGTGAATGGAAAATTCCGTGTGCAGTATATAATTATGATGTTCCTGCTCTGGCTCTTAGTTGGAAGATGGGAACCGAAGAAGCCGGCCGCAAAGTGCGTCGAATCGCTTTTGAAAAAGAGAAAGAAAATGCAGTGGCGATACCGGAACAGGTACGTGTGGCGCTTGCACATAACCAAAATGATATGGCGGAAACTATGCTGCATCACCTGGCCAGGGGAACCGGGATCAGGGGCCTCTGCTCGCTGAAGCCACTGAACGGAGAAATTATCCGGCCTCTTTTGTGTTTAGAACGGAGTGAAATCGTCAATTATGTAGAGGAGAACAGCATTCAGACAGTTCTGGACAGCAGCAATATGGAAGATGATTATACGAGAAACCGTATACGACGTCACATTCTGCCACTCATTGAGCAGGAAGTAAATCCAAGGGCAGTTACACATATGGCAGAAGCGTCAGAAATATTCGGACAGGCAGAAGCCTATTTTACGAAGCTGGCAGGAGAAATGGCAGCAGGATACAGGAAAGCAAAAGACAGATATGTCCTGGATCATGAGTTTTTCAAAAAAGAAACAATTATCCAGACATATGTGATCAGGGAGATATTAGAAGTAACAGGCGGACATCAGAGTGACCTTACCTCTGGTCATATAAAACAGATCAGAGATCTGTATGGTATGCAGACTGGACGAAAAGCAGATCTTCCATATGAACTGGAGGCATCCAGAGTTTATGAAGGAGTACAGATCCGAAAGAAAAATATGATTGCAGAATCAGATAGTGAGACAGAAGAACTGAAAATCCAAAATCTTGTTGTTCCGGGAGAAACGAAATGGAAGCAGGGATGCTTTACTGCAAAAATTTATTCATATAATGGTGAGAAGATTTTGGAAAAAAAGTATACGAAATGGTTTGATTGTGATAAAATAAATTGCGAACTGACTGTCCGCACACGCAGAAGCGGTGATTATATGGCAGTCAGTCAGAGCGGCGGGCATAAGAAGCTGACACGTTGTATGATCGATGATAAAATTCCGGGTGAACTGAGAGGGAAACTCCCACTGGTTGTCGATGGAAATGAAGTTTTGTGGATCGTAGGCGGAAGAATCAATGAGCGTTACAAAATCACTTCCGAAACAGGAAGGGTATTGGAGATCACATACCAAGGAGGAAACGTACAATGAGTGAAAAAATCAAAGTTTTACTGAGTGAAGAAGAAGTGGATGCAAGAATTAAGCAGATTGCAGCCCAGATCAGCAGGGATTATGCAGGAAGGGAAATACATCTTATCTGTGTTCTGAAGGGTGGCGTATTCTTTACCTGTGAACTGGCAAAGAGAATTACTGTTCCGGTATCCCTTGATTTTATGTCAGTATCCAGCTATGGTGATGATACAAAATCCAGTGGTGTTGTAAAAATCGTAAAAGATCTGGATCAGCCGCTGATCGGCAAAGATGTTCTGATCGTGGAGGATATCATTGACTCAGGAAGAACTCTCAGCTACCTGATCGAAATCCTGAAGGGAAGAAATCCAAACAGCATCCGTCTGTGCACACTGCTGGACAAACCGGAACGCAGGGTAAAAGACGTAAAAGTAGACTACTGCTGTTTTAATATTCCGGATGAATTTGTAGTAGGATATGGTCTGGATTACGCACAGAAATACAGAAATCTTCCGTTTATCGGGGTGGTTGAATTAGAAAACCAGGATTGAAAGGAGACAGCAGCAGGTGAATAAACAGTCAGGCAGAATTGGCCTGTATCTTGTATTGATCGTGATGTTGGTTGCCGGATACTTTTATCTGAACAATCAGGTAGCATCACAGAGCAGTTACTCAATGGAAAGTATGAAACAGGCAGCAGAGGATGGTAAGCTTTCTTCTGCAAAAATCTACCAGAACAGGGAAGTGCCTACCGGTTCCGTTGTTGCGGATATCGAAGGTGAAGGGAAGAAAAAAGTATATGTAACAGATGTTAAAGACGCACAGAAGCTTCTGGAAGGCTACGGCATTCATCCGGAAGTGGCAGATGTTCCGCAGGAAAGTGTATTTATGACAACATTTTTTCCGGTACTTCTCACAGGTGGGCTGGTGATTTTCCTGTTTCTTATGATGAACCGTCAGATGTCAGGAGGCGGAGGTAATGCCAAGATGATGAATTTTGGAAAGAGCCGTGCCCGAATGATGCTGCCGGATGACAAAAAAGTTACATTTCAGAATGTGGCAGGTCTTCAGGAAGAAAAAGAAGATCTGGTCGAGGTTGTTGATTTTTTGAAAGCTCCACAGAAATATACAAATGTTGGAGCAAGGATTCCGAAAGGAGTGATCCTTGTAGGACCTCCTGGAACAGGTAAGACACTTCTTGCAAAAGCAGTTGCCGGAGAAGCGGGAGTTCCGTTTTTCTCTATTTCAGGATCTGATTTTGTAGAGATGTTTGTCGGTGTCGGCGCATCCCGTGTACGTGACCTGTTTGAAGAGGGCAAGAAGCATGCACCATGTATCATCTTTATTGATGAGATTGATGCAGTTGCCAGACAACGTGGTACTGGAATGGGTGGTGGACATGATGAAAGAGAGCAGACTCTGAACCAGCTTCTAGTAGAGATGGATGGTTTCGGTGTAAATGAAGGAATTATCGTTATGGCGGCTACCAACCGTGTGGATATCCTTGATCCGGCGATTCTTCGTCCTGGCCGTTTTGACCGTAAGGTTGCAGTAGGCCGCCCGGATATCAAAGGAAGGGAAGAAATCCTCAGAGTTCATGCAAAAGACAAACCGCTTGGAGAAGATGTGGATCTTGCACAGATCGCGCAGACAACTGCCGGTTTTACAGGGGCAGATCTTGAAAACCTTCTGAATGAGGCTGCGATCATGGCTGCCAGATCAGGACGCAGTTATATTACACAGCTGGATATCAAGCATGCATTTATCAAAGTTGGTATCGGGGCAGAGAAACGAAGCAAAGTTATTTCTGAGAAAGAGAAGAAGATCACAGCATATCATGAGGCCGGACATGCGATCTTATTCCATGTACTTCCGGATATGGATCCAGTATATACGATTTCCATTATTCCTACCGGAATGGGAGCCGCAGGATATACCATGCCTCTTCCTGAAAATGATGACATGTTTAATACCAAAGGCAAGATGTTGCAGGATATTACGACACTTCTGGGTGGACGTGTTGCTGAAGAAATCATCTTTGGGGATATTACAACAGGTGCATCAAATGATATTAAGCGTGCAACCAGTACAGCACGTGCAATGGTCATGCAGTATGGTATGTCTGACAAGCTTGGGCTGATCACTTACGGGGATGATGGAGATGAAGTCTTTATCGGACGTGATCTGGCACATACCAGAAGCTACAGTGAAGAAGTTGCAAAAGAGATTGACAAAGAGGTTCATGATATTATTGACCGCTGCCATGCAGATGCAAGAAAGATTATTTCTCAGCATATGGATGTCCTTCATAAGTGTGCAGCACTTCTTTTAGAGAAGGAAAAGATTCAGCGCGATGAGTTTGAGGCACTTTTTACAGCGAAAAATGAAATGCCTCAAGAATAAGATATACAAAGTGCATAAAAACAAATACTAAATTTTGTGAAGTTTGTGCACACTTTTGGAGGGAGTCATGGTACTATAATAACCGTAAAAACCCCCCAATACATTATATAGTTTTTGCTACACCCCATAAGAAGAAATACCTTCTCCAAAAAAGACAGCTTATCCCGCTGTCTTTTTTACTGTCTAAAAAAACCGCAGCATCAGGCGAGAAAATCGTCTTTTGTTGCGTTTTTTTGTTACTCACCAAGCTTTGGACATCGCTTTCTGGCGCCGGTAAGTGACCGCAAATCGCAAAAAGGAGAAATGCAGATACATTTCCGGGGTTAAAATGTGACTGCAAATCAAGAAAAGGAGAAAATAGGATACACTTCTGGTGGTGAAAAGTGACCGCAGATTGCAAAAAAGTAAAATGCAGATACACTCATGAATCCTAAAGTGACCGCAAATCGCCAAAAAGAGAAAAAAAGATACACTCCCGGGTTTCCAAAGTGACTGCAAATCGGAAAAAGGAGAAAAAAAGATAACTCCCAGTTTTCTAAAGTGACTGTAAATCAAGAAAAGGAGAAAATAGGATACACTTCTGGTGGTGAAAAGTGACTGCAAATCGCGAAAAGGAGAAAATCAGATACAATCCTAGACTCCAGAACTTCTTTACGTCAAAATGGATTCATGTTATCATTAATCCAATATGTGAGTTTACCTAGGGGAGAAATATGATGTTAAAAAAAACGAAAAAAAGCAAAGAATCTGTACAGGGATTCACGCTCGTAGAATTGATTATTATTGTAGCAATTCTAGGTGTGTTGGTGGCGATTTTAGCGCCTGCCTATACCAAGTATATTGAGAAAAGCCGGGAGGCAACAGATCTGGCAAATGCCAAATCTGCATATAATGAATTAATGATGAATGTGGCTGAAAAGGAAGAAGATCCAGAGCCTATTAGTTTCAAGTTAAAACAAAAACATCCCGGCTGGCAGAGTCCACTTCCAATTACAGTCGGGAGTGCTTCCTTTGATGGCACAAATACAGATAACTGGGTTGGAACACCGGGCCGAAACGGAACCTGTGTAGTTTCCTATGATAAAAATAAAGGTGTGATTTTTACCTGGAGTGGTGGAATTGATGTGGCAGTGAGACCAACATATAATGGAAAGTTGGATGAAACTTTAACTACCCTTAAAAAGGGATATAAGCGGATTGGTGATGCCAACATGAATAATAATAAGGCCTTCTTCTCTAATCAGACATTCTATATTAATGGAGAACGGTATACTACCCGTGTCTATTATGCGGATTCATCCGCTTTCAAAGATGCATTAATAGGTTATACACCGAAGCCTGCCTCCTACGATCAAAGTCCTTTCCGTAAAGTGGAGAACGATTATGATCATTTTACACACCAGGGCTTTGCATACTACACCTACGGCAAAGATGGCTCCATCAATATGTTTACCTATGTAAACGAAAATAAGGTCTATCAGACAACTGACGAAGGTAAGACCTGGCAGGACATTACGCCAAATGAAAAATGAAGAATAATAGTAACTATTCAGAAGGTAGTATCCCGCAAGGGGATGAAAAGTTACGAATAATAAATTGTAACAGAGAGGTATCGCGAAGTTTATGTTTACGATTAAGACAGTCAAAGGTGATATAACCAAAATTACAGATGTACAGGCAATTGTAAATGCTGCTAATAATTCTCTTCTTGGTGGTGGCGGTGTTGATGGTGCAATCCATCATGCTGCAGGTCCGGAACTTCTTGCAGAATGCAGGACGCTTCATGGTTGCGAAACAGGAGAGGCAAAGATAACCAGGGCATATAATCTGCCATGCGATTACGTGATTCACACGGTTGGACCGATATGGAATGGCGGAAAAAATAATGAAGATAAGCTTCTTACAGATTGTTATTATAATTCGTTAAAGCTTGCGATGGAGAATGATATTAGAACAATCGCATTTCCATCTATATCTACGGGAGTTTATCATTTTCCGGTAGAGAGAGCTGCTAAGATTGCGGTAAAAACAGTTTGTAGATTTCTGCAGGAGAATCCTGATAGGTTTGATCTTGTTGAGTGGGTGCTATTTAACGACCAGGCCGCATCCGCATATGAAACTGAGGTATCCTTAATATAAAAGTAGACTACAACAAAGAAAATGAGAAATGTAGATGACATTTCCACCACAAAAATAGACTACAAACCAAGAAACCTGGAAATGCAGATTACATTTCCAGTGCAATATAAATAATACAGACAAGGAAGATTGACAATGAAGCAGGAAAACGAAGATATTGCAAGAAAAATGCAGTATATTCTGAATATGAGACCAGTGTTTAACAAGGAGGCTCTTTTCAGTGACGGAACAAGGTATTACAGAAATCCTACTGAGCCAAAGAGTGGCGAAAAGGTAATAATCAGCTTCAGAACCCAGAAGAATAATGTGGATGCGGTATATCTCGTATCCGGAGATCAGAAATATAAAATGAAAGTATACAAAACCACAAAAGGTTTTGATTATTATGGAACAAAGATTGTGATGCCGGAAGAGATTTTTCGGTATCATTTTGAAATTCAGTATGGATGGGCTACATGCTATTACACGGAACAGGGAGTCTGTTCTGAGCTGCAGGAATGGGCACAGTTTGAAATCTATCCGAATTATCATACACCTGACTGGGCAAAGGGTGCGGTGATGTATCAGATTTTTGTGGATCGATTCCGCAATGGAGATCCGTCCAACGATGTGGAAAGCGACGAATATGCATATATTGGTGAACACAGTGAAAAAGTGACAGATTGGTCCAAGACTCCGGCAGTTATGGGAGTCAGGGAATTCTATGGAGGAGACCTGCAGGGCATTATTGACAAACTGGATTATTTTGAAGAGTTGGGCGTTGAAGTGCTGTATCTTAATCCAATCTTCGTATCACCAAGTAACCACAAATACGACTGTCAGGATTACGATTATGTGGATCCACATTACGGAAAGATCGTTGAAGACTGTGATGGACTGCTGGCTCCTGGTGACAGGGATAATTCACATGCGTCAAAATACATTCGCAGGGTGACAGATAAGCGCAATCTGGAGGCAAGTAATCAGATGTTTGCACAGCTTGTGGAAGAACTGCATAAACGTGGCATGAAGATTATTCTGGATGGAGTATTCAACCATTGTGGATCTTTTAATAAGTGGATGGACAGAGAAAGAATATATGAAGGACAGGAAGGTTATGCACCGGGAGCTTATATATCTGCAGACAGTCCGTATCGCTATTTCTTTGATTTTCATGATCAGAATCGCTGGCCTTATAATCCGACTTATGATGGATGGTGGACGCATGATACACTTCCGAAACTGAATTATGAAGGTTCAGGAGAATTGTATGATTATGTCCTGAAAGTGGCACAGAAGTGGGTGTCTGCACCATATAATGTGGATGGCTGGAGACTGGATGTGGCAGCAGATCTGGGACACAGCAATGAGTTTAATCACCAGTTCTGGAAAGATTTCCGTAAAGCGGTCAAGGAAGCGAATCCGGAAGCACTGATTCTTGCAGAACATTATGGAAGTCCGGAAGGATGGCTGCAGGGAGATGAGTGGGATTCTGTCATGAACTATGATGCGTTCATGGAGCCTGTGACATGGTTCCTGACCGGAATGGAAAAACACAGTGATGAATATAGAGAGGATCTTTATGGAAACAGTGATGCGTTTATCGGAGCAATGAAGACGCATATGCGCTCTTTGCATATGTCATCTCTTCACACTGCGATGAATGAATTGTCAAATCATGATCATTCCAGATTCCTTACCAGAACAAATCACAGGGTTGGACGTGTTTCCTATGCCGGAGCACAGGCGGCGTCTGAAAATATCAATACGGCGATCATGCGTGAAGCGATTGCCATACAGATGACATGGCCGGGAGCTCCTACATTGTATTATGGGGATGAGGCAGGTGTCTGCGGATTTACAGATCCGGATAACCGGAGAACTTACCCGTGGGGGCATGAAGATATGGAACTTCTGAATTTCTACAAGGTCATGATCGCGGTTCATAAGAAATACAAAATGCTCAGAAGCGGTTCTCTGAAATTCCTATGGAATGATTATCAGGGCCTCTGTTATGCGAGATTCTCTCATACGGAGCAGATGATCATCGTACTGAACAACCGGGATGAAGGCAGAGATGTTATGATTGAAGTCTGGCCGGCAGGAATCAGCAGACTGGAAGAAACAGTATTTACAAGGCTGGTGCAATCTTCTCAGGAAGGGTATACAGACCACCAGAAACAGATTCTGTGCCAGGCTGGATCGCTGAATCTGTATCTGCCACCGTGCAGTGTGACAGTACTGCATCATAAAGACCAGATGTAAGATTAGAGAGTTGGTATGCTATATGAAAGCTGCAGCGCAAAATTCACTTGACAGGTCAGAATGGGTATGTTACGATATCAATACTTTCACGTGGTAGAGTGGCTACGTACTAAAAGAAAAATAATATGTCAAGGGAGATAGAGAGATGAAGAAAAAAGCAGTTGCAGTAGTTATGACAGCAGTAATGGCACTGGGAATGGTATCTGCAGTAAGTGTGCAGGCAGGAATAGAAGATAAGACTCTGATCGTTGGATTTGATGCGGAATATCCGCCATATGGATATATGGATGAGAATGGTGAATACACAGGATTTGACCTGGAACTGGCACAGGCTGTGTGTGACCTGGAAGGCTGGGAGCTGGAGAAAAAACCAATCAACTGGGATTCCAAGGATATGGAACTGAATTCCGGATCTATCGACTGTATCTGGAATGGATTTACTATGAACGGAAGAGAAGATGATTATACTTTCTCAGAGCCGTATGTAGATAACAGTCAGGTAATCGTTGTTGCAGATGATTCCGGAATTGAGAAGCTTACAGATCTTGCCGGTAAGACCGTTGGTGTGCAGGCAGCTTCCGCAGCACTGGATCTTCTTCAGAGTGAGGAAGAAGGCGGACAGAAAGAACTGGCGGATACTTTTGGAGCACTGAATGAATTTGCAGATTACAATACTGCATTCACAGAACTGCAGGCAGGGGCACTGGATGCACTGGCAATCGATGTCGGAGTTGCTAAATATCAGCTGAATTCCAGAGGAGAGGGATTCAAGATCCTTGATGAGACACTGAATACAGAACAGTATGCAATCGGATTTAAAAAGGGTAATACAGAACTCTGTGATATTGTGAATGCAGACCTTCAGAAACTTGCAGATGATGGAACGGTTGCAGAACTTGCTGAGAAGTATGAAATCGCAGATATGGTAACACTGAAAGCTTCTGATGATGCATCGGCAGAGGATTCCAAAGATGCAACAGATGATGCAGAAACAGATAAAACAGAAGAAAAATAAGCAATACATAAAATACGAATACAGAATGGGATGCTTCCCGGTTTTCCGGGTGGCATCCCTCTTGTAGGTTTATGGAGGAGAGTACATGAGTTTTCAGGTAATGTTACAACAGCTTACCACAGGGTTTGGGCAGACGCTGCTGATCTTTTTTCTGACACTGTTATTTTCCCTGCCACTTGGCATGGTTGTATATTTTGGACGTGTGAGCAGGTTCAAGCCATTAAGCTGGATCGTTAAGGCGTATATTTCTATTATGCGAGGAACACCACTGATGCTGCAGCTGCTGCTGTGGTATTTTGGACCGTTCTATCTGTGGGGAATGAATATCGGCAATTATAAATTTACCGCGATCATTCTGGGATGTTCTCTGAATTATGCCGCATATTTTGCAGAAATCTATCGTTCCGGAATTGAGTCGATTCCGGTGGGACAGTATGAGGCAGCACAGCTTCTGGGATACAATAAAAGCCAGACATTTTTCAAAATCGTATTACCGCAGGTTGTAAAGATCGTGCTTCCTTCTGTGACAAATGAAGTCATTACACTTGTCAAAGATACCTCCCTTGTTTATTCGGTATCTTATATTGAGATGTTTGCGCTGGCAAAACAGATCGCAGCTGCGCAGACAACAGTTGTTCCGTTTGTGATCGCCGGGGTATTCTACTATATCTTTAACTTTGTAGTTGCCTGGGTTATGGAATGGTTTGAAAAGAAACTGAATTACTATCGTTAGGAGGAAATGCTTTGAGTACAAGTCTTCTGGAAATGAATCATATCAAAAAAGAGTTCGACGGTCTTCAGGTACTGAAAGATGTGTCGATTCATGTAAATGAAGGAGAGGTCGTTTCAATTATCGGTTCCTCAGGCTCCGGTAAATCCACGCTTCTTCGCTGTGCGACACTGCTGACATTGATTGATGACGGTGAAGTAAGTTATATGGGAAATAAAACGGTCTGGACCGAAAATGGTAAAGTCTGTCTGCCGAATAAAACAAAACTGAAAGAGATTCAGTCCTGCTTTGGCCTGGTTTTTCAGAACTTTAATCTGTTTCCGCATTATACGGTCATGAAAAATATTACCGATGCACCAATCCATGTGCAGAAGAGAAATAAAGATGAGGTTTACAGAGAAGCGAGAGATCTTCTGGCAAAGATGGGATTGTCTGATAAAGAAGATGCTTATCCGTATCAGTTGTCAGGCGGACAGTGCCAGCGAGTTGCGATAGCAAGAGCCCTTGCACTGAATCCAAAAATCCTGTTCTTTGATGAGCCGACTTCCGCACTTGATCCGGAACTTACCGGAGAAGTTTTGAGAGTAATCCGTTCACTGGCGGATATCCATATCACGATGGTGATCGTGACACATGAAATGAACTTTGCTCGGGATATTTCAGACAGAGTTATTTTTATGGATAAAGGTGTAATTGCTGTAGAAGGCACTCCACAGGAAGTATTTTCTTCAAGTAATGCACGAATCAAAGGATTCCTTGGTAAATTTCATCAGGGAGAGGAATAAAGGGATTGCTTTTAATGATGCGATGTTATATAATTTCTGCGTAATGATAGGAAATCCGAGCAACCGCAGTTACCCCTGCGGTTAATCGAGTGAGATGATAGGAGTAAATACATGAGTACAGACAGATACGTAAGTCCCCTTTCAGAGCGTTATGCCAGCAAGGAAATGCAGTACATTTTTTCTCCGGATATGAAATTTCGCACCTGGAGAAGATTGTGGATCGCTCTGGCTGAAACAGAAAAAGAACTTGGCCTGAATATCACTCAGGAGCAGATTGATGAACTGAAAGCTCACAAGGATGATATCAACTATGATGTGGCAAAAGAAAGAGAACGTCAGGTACGCCATGACGTTATGTCTCACGTGTATGCATATGGCGTACAGTGCCCGAAAGCAAAAGGAATCATCCATCTGGGTGCAACATCTTGTTATGTAGGTGACAACACAGATATCATTGTGATGGCTGAGGCTTTGAAGCTGGTTCAGAAAAAACTGGTGAACGTAATTGCAGAACTGTCAAAATTTGCAGATAAATACAAAGAACAGCCAACTCTTGCATTTACACATTTCCAGCCGGCACAGCCGACAACAGTTGGTAAACGTGCAACTCTCTGGACACAGGAATTCCTGATGGATCTGGAAGATCTGGAATATGTAATGGGCACATTGAAACTTCTGGGTTCCAAGGGAACTACCGGAACACAGGCAAGTTTCCTGGAACTGTTTGAAGGGGATCAGGAGACAATCGACAAGATTGATCCGATGATCGCAGAAAAGATGGGATTCAAGAACTGCTATCCGGTATCCGGACAGACCTATTCCCGTAAAGTAGATACAAGAGTCCTGAATATTCTTGCAGGTATTGCGGCAAGCGCACATAAGATGTCCAATGATATCCGCCTTCTGCAGCATCTGAAAGAAGTAGAAGAACCATTTGAAAAATCACAGATTGGTTCCTCTGCAATGGCTTATAAGAGAAACCCAATGAGAAGCGAACGTATTGCATCTCTTTCCAGATATGTGATGGTTGATGCACTGAATCCGGCAATCACCTCTGCGACACAGTGGTTTGAGAGAACCCTGGATGACTCCGCAAACAAACGACTCAGTATTCCGGAGGGATTCCTGGCAATCGATGGTATCCTGGATCTGTGCCTGAATGTTGTTGACGGACTGGTTGTTTATCCGAAAGTAATCGAGAAACATATGATGGCAGAGCTTCCGTTTATGGCGACAGAAAACATCATGATGGATGCTGTAAAAGCAGGTGGAGACCGTCAGGAACTTCATGAGCGTATCCGTGAACTTTCTATGGAAGCTGGACGTACTGTCAAGGTAGAAGGAAAGGATAACGACCTTCTGGAGAGAATCGCAGCAGATCCTGCATTTAATCTGACAATTGACGAGCTTCGTAAATCCATGGAACCATCCAGATATGTCGGAAGAGCCAAAGAACAGACGGTTACATTTATTGAGAAGACTGTACAGCCGGTTCTGGATGCACACAAAGACATGTTGGGTATGACAGCAGAGATAAACGTATGATAGATCAAATAAAGCACGAGGAGGAAAAAGTGTTATGATCAAAGCAGTAGTTGGAGCAAACTGGGGAGATGAAGGTAAAGGTAAAATTACTGATATGCTCGCACAGGAAGCTGATATTATCGTAAGATTTCAGGGAGGAGCCAATGCAGGACATACGATCGTCAACGATTATGGAAAATTTGCACTGCATACACTTCCGTCTGGCGTATTTTATAACCATACAACAAGCGTTATTGGAAACGGTGTTGCACTGAATATTCCGGTATTTTTTAAAGAATACAATGAAGTTGTTTCAAGAGGCGTTCCGGCACCGAAGATTATGATCTCTGACCGAGCTCAGATTGTTATGCCATATCACATTCTGTTTGATCAGTACGAAGAGGAACGTCTGGGTGGTAAATCCTTCGGATCTACCAAATCCGGTATTGCACCGTTCTATTCAGATAAATATGCAAAAATCGGTTTCCAGGTAAATGAGCTGTTCCATGATGATTCTCTGAGAGAAAAAGTAGAGCGTGTTGTTGAGACAAAGAATATTCTTCTTGAGCATCTGTATCACAAACCGCTTCTTGATCCAAATGAAATCTTTGATGAACTGATGAAATATAAAGAAATGGTTGCTCCTTACGTTGGAGATGTATCTCTTTTCCTGTGGAATGCATTAAAAGAAGGCAAAGAGATCCTGCTTGAGGGACAGCTTGGTTCTCTGAAAGATCCGGATCATGGAATTTATCCGATGGTTACATCTTCTTCCACCCTTGCAGCTTATGGTGCTATTGGTGCTGGTGTACCGCCATATGAAATCAAAAAAGTCATTACTGTATGCAAAGCTTACTCCAGCGCAGTAGGTGCAGGTGCTTTTGTTTCCGAGATCTTCGGAGAAGAAGCTGATGAACTTAGAAGAAGAGGCGGAGACGGTGGAGAATATGGCGCAACAACAGGACGTCCGAGACGTATGGGCTGGTTTGACTGTGTTGCTTCCAAATATGGCTGCCGTATGCAGGGAACTACAGATGTTGCCTTTACTGTACTTGATGTACTTGGCTATCTGGATGAGATTCCGGTATGCACAGGATATGAGATCGATGGCAAGGTTACAACAGAATTCCCGACAACAGGTCTTCTTGAAAAAGCAAAACCGGTTCTTGAAGTACTTCCGGGATGGAAAACAGATATCCGTGGAATCAAGAAATATGAAGATCTTCCGGAGAACTGCCGCAAATATATAGAATTCGTAGAAAAACAGATCGGCTTCCCGATCACAATGATCTCCAATGGACCTGGAAGAAACGATATCATTTACAGAAACAAATAATCAATTATAAGATCATAACGCGCCGGAGCTATCTCCGGCGCATTTCTTAATCATTTTCTGAATAAAGAGGTAAGTATGAAAAACTGGAAAAAATATGCTGCGATCATAGGAGTGATCGCATTACTGGCGATCTTCTGCCTTCCAATGTACTTTGCGTTGAAGGGAGATTTTTCGCAGAAGGCGTTTATAGCATCGTTATTTACTGTGCTGTTTGTGGCGGTTATGTGCTATGTGATTTTGATGCTGTTTAAATACCTGAGTAAAAAGAAAGAAGAGAAGCCAGAGACTGGCGGGATAAAAAATATCATTTTTGATGTTGGACAGGTGCTGGTGGATTATGACTGGGAAACATATCTGGACAGCTTTGGATTTGAACCGGCCAAAAGGGAACGAATCGCAAAGGCAACTTTTCAAAGCCCTGTCTGGGATGAACGTGACAGAGGCTTATATGAAGAGGATGTTTATCTGAAACAGTTTCAGGAGCTGGATCCAGAGGATGCCGAGGATATTGAGAAGGTGATAAGAGGTACCGGCGGCACGATTCACAAGAGACCATATGCGGATACCTGGGTAAAATATCTGAAAAGTAAGGGATATCATGTATATATCCTGTCTAATTACAGCAGTTATATGCTGGATCACACGAAAAAGGAACTGACATTCCGCAGAGAAATGGATGGAGAGGTTTTTTCCTGTTATGCTAAGCAGCTGAAACCAGATGCGGAAATTTATCAGATAATTCTGAATAAATATCAGTTGAAACCGGAGGAATGTGTGTTCATCGATGATCGTTCGGAAAACTGCAGGGGAGCACAGGAACAGGGAATTCATACCATTTGTTTTAAAGATTTTAAACAGGTAACAGCAGATCTTGAAAAACTTGGTGTGAAATAAAACGAGAAAAGTCCCAGAACCGCGTATCTGTGTCAGTTCTGAGACCTTTTAAGGGGAGGATATAAGTTTTTCCTGAAATTATCTTTTGCAGTATGTTTCCTGAAGAATCCTTCAGGGAACATTTACAGTATGACCGGTTTATTTTTTATATATACACATTTTTCACAAAAATTATAAGAATAGGATTTGTGTTTTGGGAAAAAAGATGATATAATGGAGCACAGGCAAAATTTTTGAAAAGAGGATGAAACAATGAGTGATAAAACAATCTTAGAGCAGTGGCGCGAAATTGCTTACAATCAGCAGGCAGACCGCAATCAGCTTCAGAGATTCTGGGCAAACTATTTTAATATTGAAAAGGGAATCTACGAACAGCTTCTTTCCAATCCGGATGAAGTTGTAAGTGGTACAGTCAAGGAACTGGCAGAAAAATACGGACAGGATGTCCTGACTATGGTTGGTTTCCTGGATGGTATCAATGACAGTCTTAAGATCCCGAACCCGATTGAGACTATGGATGAGAATACAAAAGTCACACTTGCATTTGACAAAGAACTTCTTTACAAGAATATGGTTGATGCAAAGGCAGACTGGCTGTATCAGCTTCCACAGTGGGATGAAATCTTCTCAGAAGAAAAACGTAAAGAACTCTACAAAGAGCAGAAAAAATCCGGTACAGTTGTAAAACCGCATAAAATCGGCCGTAACGATCCTTGTCCGTGCGGAAGCGGTAAGAAATACAAATACTGCTGCGGTAAATAATGAAAGCCAGAGAGAATCTGGATTATATCATTGTACTTGGCGCGCATGTAGATGGTACAAGAATGACATTAGCCCTTCTGGAAAGAACCAGAAGGGCTTTGCTCTATCTTGAAGAAAACCCCGGGACAAGGGCTGTGCTTTCCGGAGGAATGGGAGACGGGGAACGAATCAGTGAAGCGGAGGCCATGTACAGATATCTGACAGAACATGGGATTGATGGAGGACGTCTGATCCGAGAAGAACGTTCGACCAATACCAAAGAAAATCTGGATTACAGTCTGGAGCTGATCGGCAGTACGGAGCCGGCAATTGGGGTAGTGACTAATAATTTTCATGTGTTTCGAGGTGTAATGATTGGCAGAAAGTGTGGCTGTCGGGAAATTTATCCGGTTCCGTCCAGATATCGTTCCTGGAGACTTCTTCTGTATATTCCCAGAGAGATCCTGGCAATTATCAAAGATAAAATTGTCGGAAATTTATAAACAAAATAAAATATAAAAAAAATAAAAAAAGTGTTGACACTTTGAGTGGGACATAGTATACTAACGAAGTCGGTTGCAAGAGCGGCTTACATAGAGTCGGTCAAAGTGACAGACACAAAATGGGATCTTAGCTCAGCTGGGAGAGCATCTGCCTTACAAGCAGAGGGTCATAGGTTCGAGCCCTATAGGTCCCATTCAATATGGCGAGATAGCTCAGTTGGCTAGAGCACACGGTTCATACCCGTGGTGTCGAGGGTTCGAATCCCCCTCTCGCTATTTTGTATCATTTATATTGTATATGGCGAGATAGCTCAGTTGGCTAGAGCACACGGTTCATACCCGTGGTGTCGAGGGTTCGAATCCCCCTCTCGCTATTTTATCCTCTGTTTTACAGAGGATTTTTTTTTGTTTGTTGTCAAATCTGCCATAAAAAATTTTGGCGTGAGCAACAGAAAAATTTGCATCTAGGAATTTGCAATAATTTGTTGTATGATATAGATTGCGTAATAAAACAAAAGAAAGGGGACATCAGACCGTGGCAAAGAAAATGCTCTTTGTGTTTAATCCAAAAGCGGGAAAAGGCAGGATTAAGATGCATTTACTGGATATTGTTGATATATTCAGCAGTCATGATTATGAGGTCATTATCCGCGCAACACAGGCACCGAAAGATGCATATGAAAAAGCAAAAGAATATGCGGACTCTGTTGATCTGATCGTGTGCAGCGGAGGAGACGGTACATTGGATGAGGTAGTTACCGGAATCACAGAGAAAAACAGTAATGTACCGATTGGATATATTCCGGCAGGAAGTACCAATGATTTTGCAAACAGTCTCTTTATGCCCAAAAGCATGGTGAAGGCTGCTCAGATGATCATGGAAGAAAATCTGTATCACTGTGATATAGGAAGATTTAACAGCCAGACGTTTGCATATGTGGCTGCTTTTGGTCTGTTTACAGATGTATCCTATGAAACAGACCAGGATCTGAAAAATGTTCTTGGACATGTGGCATACCTTCTGGAAGGGGTAAAACGACTGTTCGATATCAAATCCTACCATATGAAAGTAACCTCTGAAGAGATTCAGGTAGAAGATGATTTTATCGTAGGAATGATTACAAATTCCAGATCTGTTGGAGGATTTAAAAATCTTACTGGCAAAAATGTAGATATGAATGATGGGCTTTTTGAGGTGACACTGATCAGACATCCGAAGAATCCTCTTCAGCTGCAGGAAATCATGACTGCACTGGTGATGGCTGAGGACAACACGGACATGATTTATTCATTCAAGTCAAAGAAGCTTATGATAGAGACAGAAGAGGAAGTGCCGTGGACACTGGACGGAGAGTTTGGTGGTGATCACACTTATGTGGAGATTGAAAACAGGCATAAAGCACTGAACCTTTATTTAAAAAGTACCAAAACCAAAGAATGATCATAAGATCAAAACTGAGAAACATACAGCAAAGCATAAACTAAAGGAGATAGAAGATGTCAGACTACGTGAATGTAACCGAACTTTTCGGATGTGATGTATTCAATGACGCTGTCATGGAAGAAAGACTTCCGAAAAAAGTATACAAAGAGCTGAAAAAGACGATAGAAGAGGGAAAGGAACTTTCTCTGGAAGTAGCAGATGTCGTTGCTCATGAGATGAAAGAATGGGCAATCGAGAAAGGTGCCACACATTACAGCCACTGGTTTCAGCCTTTGACAGGAGTAACTGCAGAAAAGCATGATGCTTTTATCACAGCTCCAAAGGAAAACGGCAAAGTACTGATGAGTTTTTCGGGTAAAGAACTGATCAAGGGAGAGTCAGATGCGTCTTCTTTCCCGTCAGGTGGACTTCGAGCAACATTTGAAGCAAGAGGTTATACTGCATGGGATTGTACTTCACCGGCATTTGTACGTCATGATGCAGCTGGCGGAACTCTGTGTATCCCGACCGCATTCTGTTCTTATACAGGAGAAGCACTTGACCAGAAGACACCGCTTCTTCGTTCTATGGAAGCAATCAATACACAGTCTTTACGTCTTCTTCGCCTTTTTGGCAATACAACTTCAAAGAAGGTAACACCATCTGTTGGTGCTGAACAGGAATATTTTCTTGTAGATAAAGAAAAATGGCTGCAGAGAAAAGATCTTACATATACAGGAAGAACTTTGTTTGGTGCGATGCCGCCGAAAGGTCAGGAGATGGATGATCATTATCTTGGAACTATCCGTCAGAGAATTTCCGCATATATGAAAGAAGTAAATGAAGAGTGCTGGAAACTTGGAGTAACAGCCAAGACACAGCATAATGAAGTTGCTCCGGCACAGCATGAACTTGCGCCGATCTATGCACCGGTCAATATTGCTGCAGATCATAACCAGATCATGATGCGTATTCTTAAAAAAGTAGCAAGCCGCCATGGCATGCGCTGTCTGCTTCATGAGAAACCGTTTGCGGGTGTAAATGGTTCCGGTAAGCACAATAACTGGTCACTGACTACTGATGACGGAATCAATCTGCTGGATCCAGGAAAGACTCCACATGAGAATATACAGTTTCTTCTTGTGCTGACATGTATTCTTAAAGCTGTCGATACACATGCAGATCTTCTGCGTGAATCTGCAGCAGATGTTGGAAATGATCAGAGACTTGGCGGAAACGAAGCTCCGCCGGCTGTTATTTCCGTATTCCTTGGAGAACAGCTCGGAGATGTGCTTGATCAGCTGATCAGCACTGGAACGGCTACGCACAGTAAGAAAGGCAGCCTTCTGGAGACAGGTGTTAAGACTCTTCCTGATTTCATGAAAGATGCGACAGACCGTAACCGTACTTCACCGTTTGCGTTTACCGGAAACAAATTTGAATTCCGTATGGTAGGATCCAGAGATTCTATTTCTGAATGTAACGTTGTACTCAATACGATTGCAGCAGAAGCGTTCAAAGAAGCATGTGATCGTCTGGAAGCTGCCGAAGATTTTGATATGGCAGTACATGATCTGATCAAAGAATATGCAATTGATCATCAGAGAATCGTGTTCAACGGCAACGGTTATGCACCGGAATGGGCAGAAGAAGCAAAACGTCGTGGACTGCCGAATCTGCCGTCTATGGTAGATGCGATTCCGGCGCTGACTACACCAAAGGCAGTGAAGCTGTTTGAGGAGTTCCATGTCTTTACAAAGACTGAACTGGAATCCCGTGCAGAGATTCAATATGAAATCTATGCAAAAGCGGTTAATATCGAAGCGAAGACTATGATCGATATTGCAACGAAACAGATTATCCCGGCAGTGATCAAATATACGACTGTTCTGGCAGGTTCCATCAATGCAGTGAAAGCTGCAGGCCCGATCGATGTGAGTGTACAGATGGATCTTCTTGAGAAATGTACGGCACTTCTGAAGGATACGAACAGTGCAATGAACAGACTGTCCAAGGTCGTGGCAAAGGTTCCGGAGATTCCGGAAGGCAGAGAACGTGCAGTGTACTGCAAAGATGAAGTATGCAAGGCTATGACAGAACTTCGTACACCGGTGGATGAACTGGAAATGCTGGTGGACAAAGAAATGTGGCCGATGCCGTCTTATGGCGATCTGATTTTTGAAGTGTGATCTTCGAAGGAGAAATTTAAGTGAATGAATTGAAATTTCTGGAGGAGCAGGGTGTCTCCTCCTCTTTAATAAATAAAATTGTAAAGTTTCGGGAAGTATATCCCGTTTCTGATGAGGTGAAAAACAGAATTATCAAACCTGCAATTCCATTTTATGGAAAAGATATTCTGGAGATGGCCATCGCGGGGATCCTGCAGGAACAGAATCTGCTTCTGACCGGACCAAAAGCAACCGGCAAAAATATTTTGGCAGAAAATCTGGCATATATTTTTAACCGGCCTTCTTATAATATTTCTTTTCATGTCAATACAAACAGTGGAGACCTGATCGGTACGGATACTTTTGAGGACAATGAAGTAAAGCTTCGAAAGGGAAGCATTTACCGGTGTGCAGAATATGGCGGATTTGGAATCCTTGATGAGATCAATATGGCCAAAAATGATGCAGTCTCTGTTCTTCATGCAACGCTGGACTATCGGCGTTCCATTGATGTTCCGGGATATGACAAGATCGATCTTCATCCTGCAGCAAGATTTATCGGTACGATGAATTATGGGTATGCAGGAACAAAAGAATTAAATGAAGCACTTGTATCCAGGTTTTTGGTTATCGACATGCCGGCACAGACGGAAGAAACGCTGGGATTTATTTTTCATCAGATGTTCCCGAATGCCAGAGAAAGCGCGATAGAGCAGTTTGTTGGATTGTTTCTGGACTTGCAGCTGAAGGCACTGAACAGTGAAATTTCAACAAAAGCATTGGATCTTCGAGGACTCCTTGCGGCAATGAAAATCGTGGATGTGGGACTTTCCCCGGCAAAAGCTGTCCGAATGGGAGTAGTTAACAAAACGTTTGATGTATTCGAAAAAGAAATCGTAGAAGATGTGGTAAGTACCAGAATTCCATCGGAATGGACCAGAGAAGATGTATATGAATAATACAGAACCAGTTGAAATTGATGAATATCGCCTGGAACTGGAGAATAGGATCCGTAATCTGTTGTGGACAGTAAGCGGAGATTACCAACTGGATATGAAGCCTGACGTATCGCTTTTTCTCAGATCAAAGGCAATTGCACTGTATGATGGAATCAAGCAGGGCGCTCTTGCCAGATATTATGATAAGGATATGCTCGGGCTTTATCTTGTTAAAAAAATATTTCTTCAGGCAGGAGAGAATGAGCTGACGTTTGTGGCACAGCTCTGTATTGAAGAGGCTATAGGAGACAAGATCTGTGAAGAACGGCCGGGTATCCGTGATATGCAGAGACAGTGTATGGAGGATATTCTGGAACAGGAATTTGATATACTGCCGAATCTTAGAGATATTCCGGGAAGATTGAAAGTTGCAGTGCTTCGCAGAAGACTGAACAACGGAGAATGGCATGTGGAGAAAAAATTACAGCCATTTATGGAGTTGATAGAGAGAGCTGGTAACAGTACAGATACACTGGAACTGATCCGTGTGATCGATGAACTGTATAATCGATTAATGGATCCGGATTTTGAAAGTATGCATGGGACACTGGAACAGGTGCTTGCAGTGACGATGGAAGATCTTACGGAATATTCCTGGGAGGATTTTCTTTCAGAGGAAATGTATGAAGAGGTACTGGAAAGTTATGCAGAGCAGTTGACAAATTCTGTTTCCGGCCTTGAAAATTCTGCAGTTACAGAAGAAATGGAAGAAAAACGTCAAAAGAAGCGTTCGGTCAAAGTAGTTACTCCGGAGATGTTGGAGAAAGCTTACACATATGTGGAATTGAATTATGGAAAGTCTTATTTAAGTGAAGCAGAAGAGAAGAAGATCAATTATCAGATGTGCCGGGGAATTCACAGTGACTGCAGTCTGTACTTTACGGAGGGAATTCTCAAAAATCCGGTAAAAAGCAATTATCAGTACGAGTATGCAAAACGATTGCGCAACAAAAATATCTGGCTTTATCATGACAAACACAGGATCGTGAAACATAATATTACTGTCCTGACAGAAACACTCCGGAAATCTCTGGTACTCAGAAGTGAGACACAGACTGTTCTTTCGGATCGTGGAATGATCGTACCTTCCAGATTGTGGCGGATTGGCCGGACTAATGATGCAAAACTGTTTCAACAGGAACTGAAAGGAGAAATATCGGATTTTGTTGTGGATGTTCTGATCGATGCGAGCGGATCACAGATGAAGCGGCAGGGTGATGTGGCACTGCAGGCTTATATTATCAGCGAGGCACTGAGTAATGTTGATATTCCGCATCGGGTGATGAGCTTTTGTACCTTCTGGGATTATACGATCATGCATCGGTTTCGCAGATACGATGATCCGCGGTCAGAAAATGATAACATCTTTAATTATGTTACGTCTTCGAACAATCGTGACGGATTGGCCATAAGGACTGCCGGATATGATCTCCTTCAAAGAGAAGAAGAAAAGAAGATTATGATCATTTTGAGTGATGGACGTCCATATGATGTGATCATAAACCGACCGAATGCAAAAAATCCGGAGCCTTATCAGGGAAAGGCTGCAATCGCGGATACAGCAACAGAAGTGCGGCGTCTGCGTAATCTTGATGTCAGTGTTCTGGGGGTATTCGCAGGAGAGGAAAAAGATCTCGCAACGGAAAAAAAGATATTTGGTAAGGATTTTGCTTACATCCGTGATATTGCGAACTTTTCGAAAATTGTCGGCAGATATCTGACAAAACAGCTGGAAATTGATGGATAATAGACAAAAATGTGCAACATTTCCAAAAAGTGTTAAATAAAACGAACGAAAATATAAAAAATTCATAAAATCGCCCTTGATAATCAACATGAAGTCGGTTATAATGGTATGAGGTTAATAGACCAAAAAAAATAAGGGAGAGGAAATCAATGAACGAAAACAAAGAGTTCAAACCGTATATTCCTGCTGAAAAAGTAACCGCAGAAATGACGGTAACATCTGTGATCATGGGTGTCATCCTTGCTATCGTATTCGGTGCAGCTAACGCATACCTCGGACTTCGTGTCGGTATGACTGTTTCCGCATCCATTCCGGCAGCAGTTATTTCTATGGGTGTTATCCGTGTCATCATGAAGAAAAACTCCATTCTGGAGAGCAACCTGGTGCAGACGATCGGTTCTGCCGGTGAGTCACTTGCAGCAGGTGCTATTTTTACAATGCCTGCTCTTTTTTTATGGGCAGAAGAAGGTCTCTGTGATAAACCGAGTCTGGTTGAGATCACTCTGATCGCACTTTGCGGTGGTGTCCTTGGTGTACTTTTCATGGTACCGCTTCGTAACGCTCTTATTGTTAAAGAGCATGCGACACTTCTTTATCCGGAAGGAACTGCATGTGCAGACGTACTTCTTGCAGGTGAAGAGGGCGGCGCAAACGCTTCTACTGTATTTTCCGGTATGGGACTTGCAGCAGTCTTCAAATTTGTTGTTGACGGTCTGAAGGTTATCCCGGCAGACGTTTCTGCAGCATTTACATCCCTTAAGGGTGAGATTGGTATGGAAGTATATCCGGCACTTCTTGGTGTTGGTTATATCGTAGGACCACGTGTAGCATCTTTCATGTTCGTAGGTTCCATTGTCGGATGGCTCGTGATCATTCCGATGATTTGTCTGTTCGGACCAGACACATGGCTGTATCCGGCTGATCCGGGTGTGACTATTTCACAGCTGTATGCGGCTGGCGGTGCGGCAGCAATCTGGAGCAAATATGTTAAATATATCGGAGCAGGTGCCATCGCTACAGGTGGTATCATTTCCCTGATCAAATCCATGCCACTGATCATCAGCACATTCCGTGATTCCATGAAGAGCATGAAGGGCGGATCCGTAAAAGGAACTGCAAGAACAGACAGAGATCTTCCGATGAATTTCATTCTGATCGGTATCGTTGCAATGGTAGTTATTATCTGGGCAGTACCGGCTATTCCGGTTAATCCGCTTGGAGCACTCCTTATCGTAATCTTCGGATTCTTCTTTGCAACTGTATCTTCCCGTATGGTAGGTATGATCGGTAGCTCTAACAACCCGGTTTCTGGTATGGCAATCGCTACACTTCTGATCTCTACAATTGTGATCAAGAGCAGCGGACAGACTGGAATCGATGGTATGAAAGCAGCAATCGCAATTGGTTCTGTTATCTGTATCATTGCAGCAATCGCCGGTGATACTTCTCAGGACCTTAAGACAGGATACCTTCTTGGTGCAACTCCTAAGACACAGCAGATCGGTGAGCTGATCGGTGTTGTTGCTTCCGGTCTTGCAATCGGTGGTGTTCTGTATCTTCTGGATGCAGCATGGGGATATGGTGGAGCAGAAGTTCCGGCTCCTCAGGCAGGTCTGATGAAGATGATCGTTGAAGGTATCATGGGTGGAAATCTTCCGTGGGCACTTGTATTCATCGGTGTATTCCTTGCAATTGGTATGGAAATCTTAAGAATTCCGGTAATGCCATTTGCAATCGGTCTTTACCTTCCAATTTATCTGAATGCAACCATCATGATCGGTGGTGTTGTTCGTATGTTTATGGATGGCAGAAAGAACGTTGATGAAAAAACAAAGAACGATCAGGTTACAGATGGTACACTGTATTGTGCAGGTATGATCGCCGGAGAAGGTCTGGTAGGTATCGCACTTGCTATCCTTGCAGTTGCTGGTATCAGCCTGGATGTATCCGGAGTTGTTAACTTTGGCAACATCGGTGGTGTTGTTCTCATGATTATCATGATCCTGACACTGCTGAAATTCTCCTTATGGAAAAAGAAAAAAGCCTGATGAAAAAACAGAGTAAAAAAAGCAAAAAACAAAATATAGAGATTAATTATCTGGATTTAATTCCAGTCAGATCAGAAGAGCTTCACTGGCACAAGGATATCAAGGGACGCGTGATTCTGGATGTGGAAAATACAGGATGGTTCAACAAGATTGCACAGACTGTATTCAACAAACCGCAGTACACCAAGGTGCATCTGGATGCTCAGGGTACTTTTATCTGGCCTCTGATCGATGGAAAACGTACGGTGACCGATATCGCGGCGCTGGTAAAAGAAGAATTTGGTGAAGCGGCAGAACCGCTTTATCCAAGAATTATCAAATATTTCCAGATTGTTGAGAGCTATCATTTTATTAAATTTGCAAATATGCCTTCCAAATAGGGCAGACTAAGAACGGGAAGCAGCGAATCGCTGTATCCCGTTCTTTTAGGTTAAGGGATACTTTATTAAGATATAGAGATATAGCAACAGAGAAAGGAGTACTTATGAAAATTGCTGGAAAAAAACCCTGGTATCTGGAATATCTTCTTATTATTGTCGGAACCGGACTTATGGGAACCGCGATCACTTCCTGTTTTGATGCAGCAGGAATGGTAACCGGTGGCTTCTCTGGTATTGCAATTCTGGTAAAGGCCTGGACAAAAGGTTTGTATGGAAATGGAATTCCACTCTGGATAACAAACCTGATTCTGAATGTTCCATTGTTTCTTCTCGCTACTAAAATAAAAGGTTTTGCTTTTGTAAGGAAAGCACTGCTGGGAGATATTTCACTTACAATATGGCTTGCCATTCTTCCTGCCTGGAAACTGTCTGAAGATTTTCTCCTTGTCGCATTATATGGAGGTCTTCTGCAGGGAATTGGAATTGGATTTGTATTTCTCGGTGGTGGAACGACTGGCGGAACAGATATGCTGGCTGCAATTATCCAGAAATATCTGCGACATTATTCTATTGCACAGATCATGCAGTTTATAGATGGCGCGATAGTTGTTGTCGGCATGTATGTATTTGGAGTGGAACGTGCGCTTTATGCAATTATTGCGGTATTTCTTGTTACAAAAGTATCTGACGGAATCATTGAAGGCTTGAAATTTTCAAAGTCGGTATATATTATTACGGATAAACCAGATGAGGTTTCCAGAATGGTCATGGAAGACCTTGATCGTGGAATTACCGGCATTTCGGCAAGAGGAATGTACTCCGGCGAGGATAAGCTGATGCTTTTCTGTGTAGTGGGCAAAAAAGAACTGGTACATCTGAAAGAGAAAATTGATGAAATTGATGAGAATGCTTTTGTCATTGTTGGGGATGCACGAGAGGTACATGGGGAAGGTTTTATAGAAAAATAGGAATTTTATACAAAAAAATGCAAAAAAATTAAGTTTTGGTCTTTCATTTTTGGTAATTTTATATTAAAATAACAGATAACGAAGGAAAGCTATGGGGAAAAAGGAGAAATACGCATAAAAAGGCGGGAAGGGATGTAAGCAGATGATATCAAATCAGGTACTACAGAATACACTAGAGGGATTAAAAGAAATATCCAGGACAGAATTCTGCATTATTGACACAGAGGGGAAAGTCCTTGCAACAACTTTTGCAGATTTTTCAATTCAGCCGGGGGATATACAGGCATTTGTGGAATCCCAGGCAGACAGCCAGCTTGTGAAGGGATTCCAGTATTTTAAAGTCTGTGATGACTACCAGCTGGAATATATACTTGTGGCACATGGTGACGATGAAGACACTTATATGGTTGGCAAGCTTGCAGCATTTCAGATCCAGAATCTGATCGTTGCATATAAAGAAAGATTTGACAAAGACAGCTTTATCAAGAATCTCCTTCTTGATAACCTTCTTCTGGTAGATATTTATAATCGCGCGAAGAAACTGCATATTGATGCAGATGTTCGTCGTGTTGTTATGATTCTGGAATTGCAGCAGGAAAAGGATCACAGTTCCATGGAGAGTGTGAAAAGTTTCTTTGGCGGCAAGAGCAAAGACTTTATCACAGCGGTCGATGAAAAGAGTATCATCATTGTTAAGGAACTGGAAGATGGCGAAGGTTATGCAGAGATGGATAAGCTTGCCCATGCGATTTTGGATACCCTTGGGCTGAACCAGAATGAAGAGACTCATATTGCATATGGAACGATCGTAAATGAACTGAAAGAAGTTTCCCGTTCCTATAAAGAGGCAAGAATGGCGCTGGATGTTGGCAAGATCTTCTTTGGCGAAAAAGATGTTATTGCTTACAGTTCGCTTGGAATCGGACGTCTGATCTATCAGCTTCCAATTCCGCTGTGCAAAATGTTTATCAAAGAAATTTTTGAGAATAAATCGCCAGATGATTTTGACGAAGAAACACTGGTTACTATTGACAAATTCTTTGAGAACAGCCTGAATGTTTCAGAAACATCCAGACAGTTATATATCCACAGAAATACACTGGTCTATCGTCTGGATAAGTTACAGAAGAGTACCGGATTGGATCTTCGTGTATTTGAAGATGCGATTACATTCAAGATTGCACTGATGGTCGTACGTTATATGAAGTACATGGAAACGCTTGAATATTGATCGCACGTCGATATGAAAATTTTGTGAATTCAATAAAAATGCTTGCATTCCAGCATAATATATGTTACAACATTGTTACGAAATGTTAATAAACTATACCGCAGGATGCAATGAAATGCTGCCGGGATTCTGGCAGCATTTTTTATGGAGTCCAGAGAGACATATTTGTTTTAGGCAGTTGCAGCACTTTTGGACCGGATATAGATAGAGGAGGATATTATGGAAACGATGATCGATCTGATTGATGTGACAAAATCGTATGGTAAAGGCCTTCCGGCTGTGAACCATGCTAATTTGCACGTAGATAAAGGAGAATTTGTTTTTGTAGTAGGAAGCAGTGGGTCAGGAAAATCTACACTGATCAAACTTCTTATGAAAGAACTTGATAGTACAAGTGGACAGATGATAGTCAGCGGTGAGCGTCTGGAGAAGATGAAACATCGTCGAGTTGCGAAATACCGTCGTAAGCTTGGTGTAGTATTTCAGGACTTCCGTCTTCTGAAAGACCGCAATGTATACGAAAACGTTGCATTTGCACAGCGTGTTATCGGGAGACCAACGCGAGTGATCCGCAGACGTGTTCCGGAGGTTCTTCAGGAAGTGGGACTTGCTGAAAAATACAAATCCTTCCCGGATGAGCTTTCTGGTGGTGAGCAGCAGAGAGTGGCGCTTGCCAGGGCACTTGTAAATCGTCCGGATATCCTTCTGGCTGACGAGCCGACCGGAAACCTGGATCCGAAGACTTCTGAAGAAATCATGAAGCTTCTGGAACAGATCAATGAGCGTGGTACGACTGTGCTTGTGGTAACACATAACAAAGAAATCGTTAATCAGATGAAGAAACGAGTGGTTACCATGCATGACGGTGTGATCATCAGTGATGAGAAAGAAGGAGGATATCATGAGGCCTAGTACAATCTGGTATACCCTCAAACAGGGTATCAAAAATATAAAAAGAAACTGGATGTTTTCCATTGCATCTATTCTGACCATGGCAGCCTGTATCTTTCTGGTAGGTGTATTTTATTCACTGGTAACAAATGTAGATAATATTGCACAGAAAGTAGAGCAGGAAGTTCCAGTCACTGTTTTTTTTGATGAGGGAACGACTGAAGAACAGATGCAGGAAGTCGGCAATCTGATCCAGGCACGTCCGGAAGTGGAACGAGTTGAGTTTGAATCAGCAGAGCAGGCATGGGAGAACTTTAAGGATAAATATTTCCAGGGATCTGATGCGGCAGAAGGATTTAAGGATGACAATCCGCTTGTCAATTCTTCAAACTATCATGTATATCTGAATCAGATCGAGAAACAGACAGAGTTAGTAAACTATATTCAGGGGTTGGAGCATGTGCGAGATGTTGAGCAGTCTGAACAGGCAGCAAATACGCTGGGAAGCTTTAACAAGCTGGTTTCCTATGCATCGATCGTGATCATTGCGCTCCTTCTGATCATTTCTATTTTCCTGATCAGTAATACCATTTCTGTTGGTATTTCTGTTCGTAAAGAAGAAATTGGAATTATGAAATACATTGGAGCAACGGATGCATTTGTCCGTGCACCGTTCCTTCTTGAAGGTATGGTCCTTGGAGTGATCGGTGCAGCGATTCCACTGGTAGCACTGTATTTCCTGTACAATAGTGTTGTTGAGTACATCCTGAATAAATTCAGTGTGCTTACAGGTGTGGTTGCTTTTATTCCGGTATGGCAGATTTATCAGATACTTCTTCCGATTGGACTTGCTCTTGGAATTGGCATTGGTTTCATTGGAAGTATGATGACAACAAGAAAACATCTGAGAGTGTAATTGTGAAAGTGCAAGGTGTGAAATAACCATCAGGGATCATATAAGTAAATAAAAGAAAAGCGGCATGGGACTTTAAGTTCTGTGCCGCTTATGTTATATTTAAATACCAGGGTTAAAGGCACGAAAATTAACAATACAACAGGAAAGGCAGTCGTAATGAAGCATAAAGAATACGTGACAGGAGTTGTGACAGGAGTTTTGGCTGCTGCACTTGCAGCAGGTGGGTTAAATTATGTACATCAGAATCAAAGTGGGAGTGTTCTGGCGGACTCAGCGCACGTAGAAAAAGTAGAATATCTGGAGAAACTGATCGATCAGGAATATCTGGGGGATGTTGATCAAGATAAACTGGCAGAGGGAATTTATGCAGGACTGATTTATGGCCTGGGAGATGTGTATTCCAGATATTATACAGCGGAGGAATATGCGCAGGAGACCGCAACAACAGATGGCTCTTATGTAGGAATAGGGGTATCTATCCAGAAAAATAAAAACGGTGGCGTACAGATTGCAGAGTGCTACGAGGGCGGTTCAGGTAAGAAAGCCGGACTGATCGTAGGAGATGTGATCACTGCGATTGACGATACCGATGTTACGGATATGGAACTCTCTGAGGTAGTCAGCCTGATCAAAGAAAATAAAGACAAAAACATTGTTCTGACCGTCCAGAGGGAAGATGAGGAGACACCTCTTCAGATCACTGTAGAAGTAACAGATGTGGAACTTCCAGCCGTATTCAGTGAAATGCTGGATGATGAGACCGGATATATCCAGATCACGCAGTTCACAGGCGTTGCACCACAGCAGTATAAAGATGCTTTTGTGGATCTAAAACAGAAAGGAATGCAGAAACTGGTAGTAGATCTTCGTGATAATCCAGGTGGACTTCTGACGTCAGTATGTGAGATATTGCGGGATATTCTTCCAGAAGGACTGATTGTTTATACTGAGGATAAGGATGGAAATCGGGAAGAAGAGACTTGTGATGGCAAAAATGAACTCCATATGCCATTGGCTGTTCTTGTCAATGAGAGCAGTGCCAGTGCTTCGGAAATTTTTGCCGGTGCGGTCCAGGATTATGGGATCGGAAAGATTGTCGGAACAACAACTTATGGAAAAGGCGTTGTGCAGGAGCTGAGACAGCTTCGTGATGGAAGCGCAGTGAAACTTACTGTTTCAAACTATTATACACCAAAAGGAAATTCTATTAATAAAGTAGGAATCAAGCCGGATATCGAGGTCAAACTTGCATCAGAACTGTTGAATAAGACGGAAATCAGTCATGAGGAGGATAACCAGCTGCAGGAGGCTTTAAAAACGCTGCAATAGATCAGTACGTAAGATAAAATTAACAAATTTAAAAAAAATGTAAAAAATACTTGCTTTTTATTCAATTATTTCTTAAAATATATAAAGGCTATTTTGTATAAGGAAGGGAATGATTTCATGAATAACACAGACAAGTACAAAAGAGACTTTGCCAGAGTCCTGACACTTCTTATGCTACTGGCTGCATTATTTGTAACAGACATTCCGGTAAGTGCAGATACGACAGACAGTGCCACTGTTTCAAGCATCAGTGCAGTTACCGAGAAGGCAGAGATAAAAGCTTCCAGCAATACAGCACTTAAGATCAGCTGGGAGAAATGCCCGCTTGCACAGGGATATGTGATCTACAGAAGAGAATCTACAAGAAAAGCATTCAGAAGAATAAAGAAAGTCAGCGCCAGCAGGACAAGCTATATTGATAAAAGACTGACCTCAAGCAAACCGTATCAGTATGCAGTGCGTGCGATACGTAAGGAAAATGGGAGATATGTATACAGCAGATATCTTATGGTAACAGGTGCTACACGTCCTGCAACCGTGAAGACAACGATCAAGGCAGCTTCCAGTTCAACGATGAAAGTGACATGGAAGAAGAGCTCGAGAGCAGATGGTTACCGTATTTACAGAAGACCTGCTGCCGGAAAATGGGTTCTGGTTGCTGATGTGGCCAAAAATCTGACTTCATATACAGATACAGGCTTGAATGCAAGTACGAAATATGTGTATACAGTACGCCCATATAAAAAAGGCGGTAATGTAAAATATATGTCAGCCGTGAAGCTGAGTAATAAAGCATCAACGCCAGCGGCACCCAAGGTTACGCCGTCAGGCGACATATCAAACAGTAGTGTTATATCAAATACCAGGTTTACTGCAGCACAGAAGGATGTCATGAAAAAAATCCTCTATGCGGTGGAAACAGGTGGACAGGTTTATGGAAATCAGAAATATGGTGATTTCACAGAGGCTTTTACAAACAGCAGTACAGAGTACGCGATCACAATTGGTGCAGGTCAGTGGTATGGTACAGAAGCACAGCGTCTTCTGAAACTGATTCATGCAACGATGGGAGCGGACGAGTGGAATAAGATCGATACAGGAAATCATTATGTATGGACAGCTGTATGTAATGAAGACTGGACAAAATATCGAATTCCCAAAAGCTCCTGGAGAGCAAGAGTTATTGTAAAACTGCTTCAGACAGATGCTGGAATCAAATGTCAGGACCAGCTGATGTATCAGCAGATCGACGGATATGAAGCAGAAGTACGGAAACTTGGTGTATCGGATCCACAGGCTGTAGGGATGTTTATCAACATCCGTCATCAAGGTGGATACGGAGCTGTTACGCGAGTCCTTGGAAAAACTGCAAAGCCGGTTAATCTGATCAATGTGTACAGAGCACTTGCCACAGATTCCGGTGGACAGGTAGGTACATATAAGACAAGGCAGGCAAAAGTATATCAGTGGCTGCTGACATACATGAAATAATAAGAGTACATCAGGGGCTGATCTCGCATGAGAGATCAGTCCTTTCTTTTTGTGAAAATCCATTGCGTATGGCAAGTGTAAAATGGTATAATGATATAGATTTTTTTGTAGAATGCAGGGAGAAAAGAAATGATTTTAACTGAAGATAAGATCTATACCATGTCACTGGAGACGGAATCTGTCAATCGTGACAGCGGATTAACAAATAATACGATAGAATTGGAATTTACAAACAAAGAGTTATTACATGCAATTGTTACCTGTGGAATGCCGATCCAGAGACTGACAGCTGCATTTCCGGAGAAGAAACGTTTTGAATTCTTATACAAACTTTTTCTTGTAGAAACAGCTCTTGATGCAGAGGGAGACCGCCTGAAAAAATCAAAGAAGATCGCATATCTGGATTCTTCTGAAAAGAGTGTGATTTCCTACTATATGGGAATGTTTTTTACAAAGATGATCAGTCGCCGACTGTATGGATCTGAGTACCTGACAAATCTGAATCTGATTGAGACACCGGATCACAAAGAATTTATTGATTTTTTTGCCAGTGAATGGCGCCCAGAGATGATAGGCTACAGACCGGATGCTGATGCCTGGAATGTCTGGGAAGCAAAAGGTGGAAGCAACTACAGAGAGCAGGCTCTGAAGAAAGGTGCTGACCAGCTGAAGGCAATTGGCACTGTAAATGGGGTGCGCCCGGATCCGGCGGCAGTCTGCATGACCTATTATGATCATGGCTATCTCTGCGGAATATTGAGAGAACCGGAAGGCAATACAGAAGGGGAACAGTTGAAGTTCACTGAGGAGGATTTTTATAAGGCATATTATGAACCAATCTGTGAACTTTTTCTGGATAAAGGCAGCAACCTCAGATTACATGATCTCTATGCGGAAGTATCACTGGAAGTGCCATATTTTACAGAAAATTACAGAGAACCGGATGAAAGAAAGATATGTATTGGAATTTCCAGAAAATTATTGAACTGTCTGATGGAAGAAGATTATTCTGCGGTAGCTGAAATAAGAAAAAATGTGCAGGAAGAAATCTGTCCGGATGGTGCTTATATGGGTGCAGATGGTATTTTTATAAGATAAAGAAGAACAGATAAATAAGGATAGCGAAAGAGAGAGTATTCAGTGCTCTCTCTTTTTTCACAGACGGGAAGGCAGAGCATTTCGCAGTGGAAAAGATAATTTTTTTTAAATACAAAGGAATCAAATATTGTAATCGAGTCATTGATATGGCATAATAAATATGTATGAGGTTAAAAATAAGAAAAAACAAAGTTAAGAAAATGTAAAAAAATACTTTACAGAAGGAGCTGTTCCGAAAGAAATACTGAGCTGACGGGACGGCCACAGAGGAGAAAAAAATGGCAGTATTTTCAATGATCTTATCTTTGCTCTCAGGAGTAGCATTATTTCTGTTTGGAATGTCTTTGATGGGAGATGGCCTGAAACTTGTAGCAGGTAATAAGCTTGAGGCATTTCTGTACCGTATGACCAATACTCCGCTGAAGGGAGTTGCACTTGGCACTTGTGTTACCAGTGTTATCCAGTCTTCTTCAGCAACTACCGTTATGGTCATCGGTTTTGTTAACTCCGGTATGATGAAACTGAAACAGGCAATCGGTATCATCATGGGAGCAAACATCGGAACCAGCATTACAGGATGGATCCTGTGTCTGTCCTACATTCAGGGTTCCGGTGGTATTGCAAGTATTCTTTCTACTGCAACCATTTCAGCAGTAGTCGCAGTCATTGGTATTATTCTTCGTATGTTCTGCAAAAGATCCGTACATAAGAATATCGGAAACATTATGCTTGGTTTCGCAATTCTGATGACGGGTATGCAGACCATGAGTGGTGCTGTTGCACCGTTGAGAGAAAGCCCGGTCTTTATTGACATGCTGACGATGTTTTCCAATCCGATCGCAGGTATTCTGGTAGGTATTGCTTTCACGGCCGTATTGCAGAGTGCATCTGCGACAGTCGGTGTACTGCAGGCACTTTCCGTAACAGGAATCTTGACATTTGCCAGTGCATTCCCGATCGTCCTTGGTATCGGTGTTGGAGCAGCCTGTCCAGTTCTGATCTCTGCAATCGGAGCTAATAAGAATGGTAAGAGAACTGCACTCATCTATCTGATGAATGACTTATTCGGCCTGATTTTGTGGTCTATCATCTTCTATACCGCAAATGCTATCGTGCATTTCGGATTTATGGATATGATCATGACTCCGGTAACGATCGCAGCACTGAATACCGTGTTCCGTGTAGCTACAGTTGTTGTTCTGTTTCCATTTATTCCGAAGCTTGAAAAACTGGTGTGCATGCTTGTGAAAAACAGTGCAGAGGAATTGGAGGATGAGGCAGACTTCGATCTTCTGGAAGAACGTCTGATCAATTACCCGGCACTTGCAATTGCTCAGTGTCACCGTGCGATGAACGGCATGTCCAAAAAACTTCGCAAGAATGTCAACAGAGCCATGAATCTTCTGAATGATTATCAGCAGGATAAGTACGATAAGGTTCAACGTAAAGAAGATCTGATCGACAAGTATGAGAGCCGTCTGGGAGAATATCTGATTCAGCTTACCAAACGTGAGATGAATACAGCACAAACAACACAGGTTTCTCTGTATCTGCATACGATCAATGACTTTGAGAGAATTGGTGACCATGCTTCTTATATTGCACATATGGCAAATGAAATGCATGATAATCATACACAGTTTTCTCAGGCAGCCTGGGATGAACTGAATATCGTTATGGAGGCAGTTCGAGAGGAGATCAATGTCACCTGTAATGCATTTATGAAAGATGACAAGGAAGCAGCTCAGAGAGTTGCGCCTTTAGGGGCTGTGATCACAAACCTTTGTGATGAGTTAAAAATGCACCATGTAGAACGTCTCAGTAAGGGAGAATGCGGACTTGAGGAAGGAACCGTTTTTAACGATATCCTGAACAGCTTTGGCCGTATTGCAGCGCACAGCGCAAGCGCAATGACCGCACTCTTAAAGAGCGGTGATACAGATGCGGATCCGCATATCCATGATTCCAAGATCTATCCGACAGACAGCTGGGAGTATTACACATATTTCAATGAGTACAGACAGAAGTATGATGTGATTGCTAATGCTGAACATGTTTTAAGCATGGAACCGGAAGAGGTAGAATAATAAAAATAACAGAGTAAACAGAAATTACAGAGCAGGATTTAAAATGCTCTGTAATTTTTTGCATAGATATAAATTTATGGATATGCTATACTGAGTGAAAAAACTTTTGTAGTTAGTTTATAAAAGCTGACATTGGCTTCGACAGGAAAAAGGCGTCGTGACGATTTGCAAAGAAGGCGAGATATCCAAATTCGTAGAGAAAGTCTCCAGCGTCAGTTTCTCAGCAAAACGTGCGATTGAAAACGGTCAGAAAGTTCTATATGTGACAGAACGTTGTGTTTTCCGCCTTACTCCGAAAGGTCTGAAATTAATCGAAGTGTATCCGGGTGTGGATATGAAGAAAGATATTATAGACAGGCTGCCATTTGAGGTAGAAGTCTGAGATAATGAAAAAGTACAGAACAAACATTTGTATGAATGTGATATATATGAAAATAGCGGGAGGTAAAGTAAATGACGAAACTTGAAAATTTTGTAAGAATGATGACAGGACATTTTGATAATAAGGATCAATTTGATAAGATGCAGGAAGAAGGAAAAACATATCCATATGCTGAACATATAAATACAATCTGTAATGACAAAATAAATAATCTTCCTGAAGATTTCAAAGACATATTTGTTGTTGAAGAGAGTTACTATGAAATTAATGGGAAACGTCATGCATCCCCGCATCTTTTCCTTATCACGGAAATAGAACAGGGAATTTTACTTTCTTCTTATGAAATTCCAAAAGGAGAAGATAAAAATACATTTTCATATGATTCTATGAAGAAGGTTGATTACGCTAAACTAAAAAAATCTGAAAAATTTACTCCGGCACTTTATCATGAAAAGGACGGAATCTGGGAGGGAGGCAGTACAAGCCAGTTTTCTCCGGTAATGACCTTTAAACTTTGGGAAAAGTTTTCCGATGATTTCCTGGAAGTATCTGAAAGCATGGAAGTTAATGGGAAGAGAACTTTTGGATATGATGAACCAATAATTTATAAGCGTGTATAATCAAATAGCGGTATATTGATATGACTTTCAGTTTGTTTGGCTCATAACAATTTAGATGAACTTTTTTGATATAAAAACCAGGAGGTGTTTTTGTGCAGGCTTCACAACAAATCTTCAGACTTCATTCCGAATACAAACCCACAGGAGATCAGCCCCAGGCAATTGAAAAACTGGTGGTATTTTGTGGTATGTGGGTGGTTGAACATCCGGATGTTGTGGAAGCGATAGTGGTGAGAGCATAGGTGAAAAGCGGGTGGATGAAGAGGGTTTGTGACTTTTCATCGCCTGCTTTTTGATTATAGATGTTGAATGTGACAGGAAGGATGGACTGGGAGAGATAGAAGAAAAAAGAATTAGAAGTTTTTATTTATTGTAATATTTCATGTAGCGGCATTAGTAAAATAGTGTCGCTACAAAAAGCTGACTTATACATTGATATTATATGCATAACTCAAAATAAAATTGTTAAAAATAGAAAAAGAAACAATATATAACGAAAAAATCTCTAAATAAGAAATTTACATTGACTGAGAGAAGAGTAAAACATATAATAAAGGTGGAGGTGTATAAGAATGTTAGTAAAAGTAAGTGTTGAAAATTTTAAATCTTTTGATAAAGCAGCAGAGCTGACAATGATTTCCTCAAATAAAATACGAACAAATGCAAATCACAGGTTAAAGATAAAAAGTACCCAGTTATTAAAATATGCAGTAGTTTATGGAGCAAATGCATCTGGAAAGACCAATCTGGCATTGTTCTTTAAATTTTTTAAAGATAGTGTCTGTAATGGTATTCCGATAGAAGCTACACAGATGTTTTGTAAGAATCGGCAGGAGAATAAGGAACGAGAAAGTAGTTTTGAAATTCAGATTACTGTAGATGACAAATTTTATGCCTATGGTTTTTCCGCAGTTTTAAGCAGACGAAAAGTAACCGGAGAATGGTTATATGAATTATATCAGAATGGTTCAGCAAAATGTCTCTTTGAACGAGAAGGAAGTAAACGTCCGGTGTTAAATGATGGTATTACGCTGACAAACACAGAAAAAAATAAATTTGAAACCTATGCAGATGATTTTGAAGGAAATGAAACATCTTTGTTCCTGACAGAAATGAATCGTGGAAAAAAATATAGCACACGATCTAAATTATTGTTTTTCCGGGATGTATATGATTGGATTCAGAATCATATTTCGATTATCACACCGGATACGCCATTGATTGATTTGGAATATTATTATGATGATAATTCGCTGAAGCTGATTAACAAATTGATCAAAACATTTGATACGGGAATCAGCCAGGTGAAAATTGAAGAAATTACATTGGATGAGTTATCAAATGCATTGCCGAAATCAGTATTTGATAAGATGATACAGCATGTAAAAAATAGAATGGAAGAGCAGGAAGAACCATCATTCAGAATGACGATGAGGTCGAAGGAAACTTTCTTTAATATCGAAGTTGAAGGACATTCTGAACCGAAGGTCACAACAATCCGGTTGCATCATAATAAATCGTTTTATGAGTTTGGCTTTGATGAAGAATCAGATGGAACAAGAAGATTATTCGATTTGATGGATATGCTGTTGAATAAACGAGATGATGTTCTTTATGTTGTGGATGAATTGGAGAGAAGTTTACATCCGAAGTTGACAGAACGATTTTTGCAATTGTTTATGCAGCTACATGATGAGCAGCGTATGCAGCTATTGTTCACTACACATGAATCATCCATTATGGATCAGGCTATTTTTAGAAGGGATGAAATCTGGTTTGTAGAACGTAACGCAGAAAATGCAAGCTCTATTTATTCCTTAGATCGTTTCAAGGAGAGGTATGATAAAGTGTTGAGCAAGGCATATTTGGAAGGAAGATATGGTGCGATACCGGTATTTTCAACATTCGATTTTGCGCGAGCAACGAGTCAGACGGATGTGCTTGCACAGACACCTGACGACTGCCGCGACAGTGCAGAAAGTATTTCTGTACCGAGAGAGGAGGAGTAGCCTTGGCTCCAGTAAGAAGTTATACGAATTGGAATAGTAGAACTACAGATGAAGAAGAACAGGTCGAAACATATAAATGAAGATTATATAGAAGGATGAATGTATGGAGAATAAAGTTATAATATTAGGTGCTGGTATAGGTGCAATGACGATGGGATTTGAAAATGCGGGTTGTAGCGTTGTTGCAGCTTATGAAAGGGATAGAAGGGCAATTGAACTTTATAAGAAAAATATAAGTGGTGAAATAAATGAACTGGATCAATTAGGAACAAGCAATTTGGAAGATGTGCCGGATATAGATATATTAGCATGTGATTTTTATAGAGATTTAAGTATAGTTGGTCGAAACCCCAAAAATACTACAGATATCAATAATGCCATTCAATTTATTTTAGATTATAGAAAGCCAAAAATTATATGCTTTTTTATCCCCCGGGCTTGTTTAAAATGGGAAAAGTTTGTACAGCTGTTAGGGAATATAAATAACAGAGGATATGATTACAAGTATAAACAAATATATACAGAACAGGCAACAGGACTACCGATAACAGAAAAGAGAGTCTATTTGGTGGCAATCCATAGATCATTAGGCGATGTATTTGAATTTCCTTGTTTTGATGAAAAGAAAATGTTTTCTCTAGAAGAAATATTGGAAAATAAGCCTGTAGAAGAATTTTATCGAAAAGTTAATTGTAATTGTGTTAATGAGATAAGCACAAAAGATACATTTTTTTGTTGGAAACAAAATAAATACATAGAATCAGATTTGGCAGATACAAATTTAATAAAGATTCCATTAGTCAGGAATGAAAAAGTAATCAGAAAGATAACTCATAGAGAATTGGCAAGATTGAAGAATCTACCAGATGATTATCAACTTGATACAAGAAATAAAGCGTGGATGTATAGACAGTTGATGTATGCCCCTAATACAATAATCATGGAACAAATAGCAAGTGAAATAGGAAATACATTGAAAAGAAATATTTTACAAAAGTCAAATATGATGAGAGAACAAACATTTGCAGAGTTGTTTAGGAGATATCTTATCGCAAAGTGTAAAAATATAGTAGAAGAAAAATTGTGTGATTTTAAATGTAATGTTGATGGAAAAGATATTTGCTTTGAATTAAAAATTTACAATAGTGATTATGCAATTGAAAAAAATATAAAGCGAGCATGTGAAAGATTATTGCGATTAAAAGGTGATAATTTAATTTTAGTTATAGGAAACGTTGTTTCAAAAGAAATAAAAGCAAATTGTTTTGAAGTATATGGGATACATATTTGGGATGTGAAAAATTTGCTTTGGTTATTTGAAGAATTCTCAGATATAAAAAATGAATTTATATCGTTATTAACATATAGTATAGATGATTTACAATTAGAAATTCCAGAGCCACAATTATTTGAAGAAAAACAAATCGAAAAAAGGGAGAGAACATGGGAAGAACGGTTAAAAAATATACAACCTGGAAAAGAATTTTTTAAGGAATATGAAAAGATTTGTACAGAAATTTTGAAAAATATACTTGGAGAGTATTTGGGCTTATGGGCTGTGCAAGAGCATTCAAATGAAGAGTTATACTGTTTTGACTTATGTTGTAAAATCAAAAATGGAGTGGATCAGGATTTCTTTAACACAATACAAAATTATTTTAATACAAAATATATAGTATTTGAATTCAAAAATTATAAAGAAAAAATAACTCAAAGAGAAATTTATACGACGGAAAAATATTTGTATAAAAAGGCATTAAGAAGTGTAGCAATTATTGTGTCAAGAGAAGGAGCAAGTAGAAATGCACTTTTAGCAGCAAAAGGTTGTTTAAGGGAAAACGGAAAGTTGATTTTATGTTTATCTGATAAAGATTTAAACGAACTGATTCATATAAAGGAAAAAGGCGAACAGCCAACAGCAGAGTTTTTTGAAGCTATGTTAGATGATATACTGATACATTTGGAAAAGTAAAAATTAAAAGTATAGAACAAATATCATGAGGAATCTTTTTAGAAGATAATAATATTATTGATGAAACTGGAGATTATGTAACTATATGTTCAACCCAGAAGATGGATAAAAAAAGATACAATGCTTACAAACTATTAGCCATGAATTATGGGAAACTGGAAGAATGTATATATGAAGATGGGACGTTTAGTATTTCGTTAACATGTTCAAGTTATATTAAGGGACAACAACTTGCAGCATATATTGAACAAAAAGATAATGTGATTCTAGCATATGGATAACTGTGGAGAAATTATGTGAAATGATAGAAAGAAGTACAGAACAAACATTCGGTTTGCCCTGTACTTTTTTTATATGTAATGATATACTGAAAACACAACCATACTAAAAGAGACACATCTTAATTTTAGATAAATGAAATTTGTTTAAAACAGGAGAATGCTATGGATCATTTTGAATTACATTCCGAATACAAACCAACCGGTGACCAGCCCCAGGCAATCGAAAAACTGGTCAAAGGCTTTAAAGAAGGCAACCAGTTCGAGACTTTGCTGGGTGTCACAGGTTCCGGTAAGACCTTCACCATGGCGAACGTCATCGCCCAGTTAAACAAGCCAACTTTGGTACTTGCGCACAATAAAACACTGGCAGCACAGCTCTACGGTGAGATGAAGGAATTCTTCCCTGAGAACGCAGTGGAATACTTTGTTTCCTATTATGATTATTACCAGCCAGAGGCATATGTTCCATCTACGGATACTTATATAGCAAAAGATGCTTCCACGAACGATGAAATCGATAAACTCCGTCTTTCTGCAACAGCGGCTCTCTGTGAACGGAAAGATGTTATTGTGGTTTCCTCTGTATCCTGTATCTATGGTCTGGGTGCACCGGAAGAATTCTTTGATATGATGATCTCACTTCGTCCGGGAATGGAGAAAGACAGGGATGAGGTAATCAAAGAACTGATCGATATTCAGTATAACCGTAATGAAATGGATTTCCATCGTGGTACGTTCCGGGTACGTGGAGATGTGCTGGAAATCTTCCCGGCCAACTATTCTGACCGGGCAATTCGTGTGGAATTCTTTGGAGATGAGATTGATCGAATTACAGAAGTAGATGTGTTGACCGGTGAGATTCACAATGAACTGAAACATGCGGCGATTTTTCCGGCATCTCATTACGTTGTACCACAGAGCCAGATCCAGAAGGCTGCAGACGCAATCCTTGAAGAAATGAAAGAACAGGTTTCTTATTTTAAAAGTGAAGATAAGTTGATCGAAGCACAGCGAATTGCCGAGAGAACCAATTTTGATGTAGAAATGATGAAAGAGACGGGATTCTGCTCTGGAATTGAGAACTACTCCAGACATCTGACAGGACTTGCTCCGGGGCAGCCACCATATACTCTGATGGACTACTTTAAAGATGACTTCCTTCTTATTATAGATGAGTCTCATAAGACTGTATCACAGGTTGGAGGAATGTATGCAGGTGACCAGAGCCGTAAGCAGACACTGGTAGATTATGGCTTCCGCCTGCCGTCAGCGAAGGATAACCGGCCATTGAGCTTTACGGAATTTGAAAATAAACTCGATCAGGTTATGTTTGTTTCTGCGACACCAGGACAGTATGAAGCAGAACATGAACTTCTTCGTGCAGAACAGATTATTCGTCCGACTGGGCTTCTGGATCCGAAAGTAGAAGTTCGTCCGGTGGAAGGACAGATTGATGATCTGATCAGTGAAGTAAATAAAGAAGTCGATAAAGGTCACAAGATTTTGATCACAACTTTGACAAAACGAATGGCAGAAGATCTGACCGATTACATGAAAGATGTCGGCATCCGTGTTCGTTATCTGCATTCGGATATTGATACTTTGGAACGTGCAGAAATCATTCGTGACATGCGTCTGGATGTCTTTGATGTGCTGGTTGGTATCAATCTTTTGCGAGAAGGACTGGATATTCCGGAGATTACACTGGTTGCAATTCTTGATGCGGATAAAGAAGGATTCCTGCGTTCAGAAGTTTCTCTGATCCAGACGATTGGACGTGCGGCCCGTAACAGTGAGGGGCATGTTATCATGTATGCAGATGTCATGACAGATTCCATGCGAAAAGCCATTCAGGAGACAGAACGAAGAAGAACGATTCAGGAGGCTTACAATAAAGAACATGGAATCACGCCGACTACGATCAAGAAAGCAGTTCGTGATCTGATCACGGTTTCCAAGGCAGTCGCCGAGACGGAAGACAAGCTTAAGAAAGAGCCGGAGTCCATGACAAGAAAAGAACTGACGAAGCTGATAGGTCAGGTGGAGAAACAGATGCGTGCAGCAGCAGCAGATCTCAACTTTGAGCAGGCGGCAGAGTTGCGTGACAAGATGATCGAATTGAAGAAAAGCCTCGATGAAATGGATGAATAGAAAAAGTTTATAAGCTCAAAGAGAAATTCCCCCTGTCTGTAAAAAGTTTTACTTTACTCTTGTACAGTAATGGAGAGAGTGCTAAAATGGAACAAGCACTAAACGAAAGAGGTAATCGATATGCAGTTTTCCAAAAGATTAGACAGATTTGGAGAAGAAATCTTTGCAGCCTTGAATAACAGACGTATGGAACTGGAAGCACAGGGCATGAAAATTTATAATATGAGTGTGGGAACTCCGGATTTTAAGACACCGGAGCACATTAAGAAGGCACTTGCTGCTGCGGCAATGGATGACAATAACTGGAAGTACAGTCTTCGTGATCTGCCAGAACTTCTGGAAGCAGTATGTACTTATTATAAGAAACGTTTTGATGTGAATCTGACACCGGATATGGTTATGACTGTTTACGGCAGTCAGGAAGGTATGGGACATCTTGGAATGGCACTTTGCGATGAGGGAGATGTTGTTCTTCTTCCAGATCCATGTTATCCGGTATTTGCAGCAGGCAGTCTGATGGCAGGCGCAGTGCCATACTATTATCCGCTGGTGGCAGAACACGACTTTCTTCCATATGTAAAGGATATTCCGGAAGAAGTTGCAAAGAAAGCAAAATACATGGTAGTTTCTCTGCCCTCCAATCCGGTAGGAAGCATTGCAACACCGGGATTATATGAAGAAATCATTGCCTTTGCGAAGAAATATGATATTTTGATCATTCATGACAACGCATATAGTGATATCATCTTTGACGGAGCACATGGCGGAAGTTTCCTTGCAACAGAAGGAGCGAAAGAAATCGGCGTGGAATTTTTCAGCCTTTCGAAATCCTTCAATGTGACAGGAGCAAGAATCAGTTTTCTGGTTGGGCGTCCAGATGTGATCGCGGCACTTCGCAAGCTGAGAAGCCAGATCGATTTTGGAATGTTTCTGCCAATTCAGAAGGCAGCGATCGCAGCATTGAATGGCCCACTGGAAAGTGTGCAGGAGCAGTGCAGAATGTATCAGGAAAGAAGAGATGCACTCTGTAATGGCCTTCGTGAAATCGGATGGGACCTTCCGAATGGCAAGGGAACGATGTTCGTATGGGCAAGAATCCCGGGAGGACGTACAGACAGTATGGCATTCTGCATGGAACTGATGGAAAAAGCCGGTGTTATTGTGACTCCTGGTGCAAGCTTTGGACCGCATGGTGAAGGATATGTACGTTTCGCTCTCGTCCTGCCACCGGAAAAAATCCGCGAAGTTGTAGAAGCTATCCGTAAAAGCGGAATCTGAGAAAGTAAACGAAGCATATTAAAAAATGCATTCATAATAAATTAAGAACAGAAATTCACATAATCACAGTACTTTTGACACAAAGTAACAGAGTGGAAAGGTAGATTTTCCCGATTTGTGCCCGTACTGTGATTTTTTTCGATTTTTTTAAAAAATATAAATTAGATGTTGACAAACAATTACGACAGTGCTATCTTAACAGTATAGATGTTAGCACTCTTCGTTAATGAGTGCTAACAGACTAATAGGAAAGGAGCTGAGAACATGGATGAACAATTGACAGATCGTAAGAAAAGAATTCTGAAAGCGATCATCAAGACATACATGGAAACGGGCGAACCGGTAGGATCCAGGACAATATCCAAGGATGCAGACCTGAATGTCAGCTCAGCAACGATCCGAAATGAAATGTCTGACCTGACAGACATGGGTTACATCGTTCAGCCACATACATCGGCAGGAAGAATCCCTTCTGATAAAGGCTATCGGCTTTATGTGGATGAATTGATGAGAGAAAAGGAAGATGAAATTGCAGAAATCCGTAATCTGATGATTGAGAAGACCGATAAAATGGAAAAAGTGCTTAAGAATGTAGCACGTGTCCTGGCTTCCAATACCAATTACGCGACGATGGTTTCAGTTCCTCAGTACAGCGGCAATAAATTGAAATTTATTCAGCTGTCCCGTGTCAATGAGCTGCAGTTAGTAGCTGTGGTTGTCTGCGAAGGAAATGTCATCCGTAATCAGATCATTGATCTGGATGAAGAAATGGATGATGAGACACTTCTGAAGTTGAACCTTCTTCTTAATACCAATCTGAATGGCCTGCCGATACAGGACATTAATCTGGGCATGATTGCCAGACTGAAAGAACAGGCAGGAATCCACAGTGGACTGGTAGCAAGAGTGTTGGATGCAGTTGCAGCAACCATTCATGTCGATGAAGACGATCTGGAAATCTATACGTCTGGTGCAACGAACTTCTTTAAATATCCGGAACTGTCGGATAAGACCAAAGCCACTGAGCTGATTTCTACTTTTGAAGAAAAACAGCAGTTGGTTGATTTGGTCAAGGAGCGGATGGCAGATGACAATACCGGTGTTCAGGTGTATATCGGAGATGAACTTCCGATTTCTACCATGAAAGATTGCAGTGTTGTTACTGCAACTTATGAACTGGGAGAGGGCATGCATGGAACAATCGGTATCGTAGGACCTAAACGAATGGATTATGAAAATGTAGTAAATAGTCTGAAGACTCTCAAGGTCGAACTCGATGAGGTATTCAAAAAAAATAAAAGTAATCAAGACAGTTAGCTGTCAGACTGGAAAGGCGGTAGAAAGAACGTGTCAGAAACAAATAAAAAAGAAGCTGGCGTACAGGAAGAAACAGAGAAAGACCTTCCGGAAACAGAACCTGTTACAGAACCAGTAGAAGAATCGCCGGAGGCAACCGCAGGAACGGAAACCACAGAGGAAACCGAGAGTGCAGCTGAAGACGATAAGGAATCTGATAAAGAAACCAAAGGAAAAAATTCTTTCTTTGGCAAAAAGAAAAAAGACAATAAGCTGGAACAGCAGATTGAAGATCTGACTGACAGGCTGAAGCGTAACATGGCTGAGTTTGATAACTTCCGTAAACGTACGGAAAAAGAAAAATCCAGCATGTATGTGATCGGAGCAAAGGATATCATCGAGAAGATCCTTCCGGTTGTAGATAACTTTGAAAGAGGCCTTGCACAGGCTCCGGAAGATGATCCATTTGCAGAGGGAATGCAGAAGATCTACAAACAGTTTACCACTACAATGGAAGGCATGGGAGTAGAACCGATCGAAGCTGTTGGAAAAGAATTTAATCCGGATTTCCACAATGCAGTGATGCATGTGGAGGATGAATCTGTTGGAGAAAATATTGTTGTGGAGGAGCTTCAGAAAGGATACACCTACAAGGGATTTGTAGTCCGCCACAGCATGGTAAAAGTTGCAAACTGATCGTGCTCAAGGAAAAAGGAAGCGGCTGCGAAGCAGACATTTACTTTTTCTGGCACGATCCTGACAGAATCATAAGTGCATAGCACGAAAGATGCGTAGAGCATCTTGATTCTGGAAGGACAAACTAGAATATATAATAATCTTAGAATATATACAGGAGGAATATTATCATGGGAAAAATCATTGGTATTGACTTAGGTACAACAAACAGTTGTGTAGCTGTAATGGAAGGTGGACAGCCAACCGTTATTGCAAATACAGAAGGAGCAAGAACTACACCGTCTGTAGTTGCTTTCACAAAAACAGGAGAACGTCTGGTAGGTGAGCCTGCAAAACGTCAGGCAGTAACAAATGCAGAGAGAACAATCTCTTCCATCAAGAGAGAGATGGGTACCGATTATCGTGTAACAATCGATGACAAGAAATACTCTCCGCAGGAAATTTCCGCGATGATCCTTCAGAAACTGAAAAAAGATGCAGAAGGATATCTTGGAGAAAGCGTAACAGAAGCTGTTATCACAGTTCCGGCTTACTTCAATGATGCTCAGCGTCAGGCAACAAAGGATGCCGGTAAGATTGCAGGTCTTGATGTAAAACGTATCATCAACGAGCCTACAGCAGCAGCTCTTGCATATGGACTTGACAACGAAAAAGAACAGAAAATCATGGTTTACGACTTAGGTGGTGGTACATTCGATGTATCTGTTATCGAGATCGGTGATGGTGTTATCGAAGTTCTTTCCACAGCTGGTAACAATCGTCTTGGCGGTGATGACTTTGACCAGAAAGTTACAGACTGGATGATCGAAGAATTCAAGAAAGCAGAAGGCGTAGACTTAAGTGCTGATAAGATGGCTCTTCAGAGACTGAAAGAAGCAGCTGAAAAAGCTAAAAAAGAACTTTCTTCCGCAACAACAACAAACATCAACCTTCCGTTCATTACTGCAACAGCAGAAGGACCGAAGCATTTTGATATGAACCTTACAAGAGCTAAATTTGATGAGCTGACACATGATCTGGTAGAAAAGACAGCAGAACCGGTTCGCCGTGCACTGTCAGATGCAGGTATCACAGCTTCTGAGCTTGGCCAGGTACTTTTGGTAGGTGGATCTACACGTATCCCAGCAGTACAGGACAAAGTAAAACAGCTCACAGGTAAAGAACCAAGCAAATCTCTGAACCCGGATGAATGTGTTGCACTTGGTGCTTCCGTACAGGGTGGAAAACTTGCTGGTGATGCAGGTGCCGGTGACATTCTTCTTCTGGATGTTACTCCACTGTCACTGTCTATCGAGACAATGGGTGGTATCGCAACTCGTCTGATCGAGAGAAATACTACAATCCCGACAAAGAAGAGCCAGATCTTTTCTACAGCAGCAGACAACCAGACAGCAGTAGATATCAACGTTGTACAGGGTGAGCGTCAGTTTGCGAAGGACAACAAATCCCTTGGACAGTTCCGTCTGGATGGAATCCCGCCAGCACGTCGTGGTGTTCCGCAGATCGAAGTTACATTTGATATCGATGCCAACGGTATTGTAAATGTTTCTGCAAAAGACCTTGGAACAGGTAAAGAACAGCACATCACAATCACAGCTGGTTCCAATATGTCTGATTCTGAAATCGACAAAGCAGTTAAAGAAGCTGCTGAGTTCGAAGCTCAGGATAAGAAACGTAAAGAGGGAATCGACACAAGAAACAATGCAGACTCTATGGTATTCCAGGTTGAGAATGCACTGAAAGAAGCTGGCGATAAGATTGATGCAAACGATAAAGCTGCAGTTGAAACAGATCTGAATGCACTGAAAGATCTCCTTGCTCAGACAGCAAATGCAGAAATGACAGATGCACAGATCGCTGATATCAAAGCTGCTCAGGAAAAGATGATGGAAAGTGCTCAGAAACTTTTCGCAAAAATGTATGAGCAGACACAGCAGGCAGGCGGTCAGGCTGGACCGAATCCGGGAGCTGGTGCTGGTGCAGGTGCTGCACAGGGCGGCAACGAAGCTGGATACGGTGATGATGTCGTAGACGCTGATTACAAGGAAGTATAATAAAGTAAAAAATAAGATGTAAAACCTTAGATGCCATTCATGCTTGCATGAGTGGCATTGGGGGATTATAATAATATTTTGTGTGGCATATAGCTGCATAAGAACAATAACGCAAATCTAACATATAGGAAAGAGAAAAGATGGCTGATAAAAGAGATTACTATGAGGTCCTGGGTGTCAGCAAGACTGCCAGTGATTCAGAATTAAAAAGCGCATATCGAAAATTAGCCAAGAAGTATCATCCAGATGTTAATCCGGGAGACAAAGAAGCAGAAGCTAAGTTCAAAGAAGCAACAGAGGCATACAGTGTCTTAAGTGATGCAGAAAAGAGACGCCAGTACGATCAGTTTGGTCATGCAGCGTTTGAACAGGGCGGCGGTGGTGCCGGCGGCTTTGGTGGATTTGATTTCAACGGTGCAGACATGGGAGATATCTTCGGGGATATTTTCGGAGATCTGTTTGGCGGCGGTGGAAGACGTCGTGCCAATAATGGACCGATGAAGGGTGCAAATTTACGCGCCCGTGTGAATATTACATTTGAAGAGGCAGTGTTTGGATGTGACAAGGAACTGGAGATCGTTCTGAAGGATGAATGTACGACCTGTCATGGAACTGGTGCAAAGCCGGGAACACAGCCGACTACCTGTCCGAAATGTAACGGAGAAGGTCAGATCGTCTATACACAGCAGTCTATGTTTGGCATGGTTCGAAATGTACAGACTTGTCCGGAATGTAATGGAACCGGTAAGATTATCAAAGAAAAATGTACTTCCTGCCGTGGAACAGGATATACTTCTTCCAGAAAGAAGATTCAGGTTTCTATTCCGGCCGGTATTGACAATGGACAGAGTATCCGTATCCGTGATAAAGGAGAACCTGGAACCAATGGTGGTCCGAGAGGTGATTTGCTCGTAGAAGTGAATGTAGCCCGTCATCCAATCTTCCAGAGACAGGATATGAATATCTTCTCCACAGCCCCGCTTACTTATGCGCAGGCAGCGCTAGGTGGAGAAATCCATATCAATACAGTTGATGGCGATGTGGCATACGAAGTGAAGCCGGGAACACAGACAGACACACGTATCCGTCTGAAGGGTAAAGGTGTACCGTCCCTGAGAAATAAGAATATTCGCGGTGATCACTATGTGACTTTGGTGGTACAGGTACCGACCAAGCTGAATGAAGAGGCAAAAGAAGCTCTTCGTAAGTTTGATGAGGCATGTGGAAACAGACCGGCCACTGAGCCAAAAGACGGATCTGAGAAATCAGAAAAGAAGAAAAAGAGTTTCATGGACAAAATCAAAGAGACTTTTGAGGATTAATTCTATAAAATAGAAGAAACTTTTCGGGAAAAGAGGGAAAACCCCTCTTTTCTTTTTTTGGGTTATCATGTATATTAGATAGCAGGGTTAAAAATACAGAAGCTGTTCGTGCTTGCACGATAAGGCAATTGCAATTGTTGTATAAGTTAAGACAGGAGATTATAATATATGAAATGGAATCGTTTTACGATTAAAACCAAAACAGATGCCGAAGACATGATTATCTGTACATTGGCAGAAATAGGTGTCGAAGGTGCAGAGATTCAGGATCACCAGCCTTTGACGGAGGAAGATAAGGCGCAGATGTTTGTAGATATCATGCCGGAAGGTCCAGAAGATGATGGAGTTGCATATTTGAATTTTTATCTGGAGGAAGATGCGGATAAGGATGTAATTTTACGTGACGTCAGAAATGCCCTGGAAGAATTGCGTACATTTATGGATATTGGAGAGGGTACGATTGAAGAGTCTCAGACAGAGGATAAGGACTGGATCAACAACTGGAAAGAATTTTTCCATCAGTTCTATGTGGATGATATCCTGATCGTTCCGTCATGGGAAGAAATCAAAGAAGAAGATAAGGACAAGATGATTCTTCATATTGATCCGGGTACTGCATTTGGAACAGGAATGCATGAAACTACACAGCTTGTGATCCGTCAGTTAAAAAAATATGTTAAACCAGGTATCGAACTTCTTGATGTAGGAACAGGAAGTGGTATCCTCGGAATCACAGCGTTGAAGCTTGGTGCAGGTCACGTTGTAGGAACAGACCTTGATCCATGCGCGGTTCCGGCAGTTCAGGATAACAAAGAAGCAAACCAGATCGTGGATGATACTTTTGATATGATGATCGGAAATATCATTGATGACAAAGAGGTACAGGATCAGGTTGGCTATGAGAAATACGATATTGTTGCAGCTAATATTCTGGCAGATGTACTGGTGCCTCTGACACCAGTGATCGTTCACCAGATGAAGAAGGGTGCATATTACATTACATCAGGTATACTTGATGTCAAAGAGGAAGTAGTCAAAGAAGCAGTACAGAAAGCCGGACTTACCTTGGTAGAAGTTACCAGACAGGGTGAGTGGGTATGCGTAACTGCAAGAAAGGACTGATCTCATGCAGAGATTTTTTGTAGAGCCACATCAGATCGATGAAGCGGCACATCAGATTCATATTATTGGAACGGATGTCAACCATATTTCCAATGTTCTTCGTATGAAACAGGGAGAGGAAGTCTGGATCAGTGATGGTGGACAAAAAGAATACCGCTGTGCGATAGAGGCATTCAGTGCAGATGAAGTGCTTCTTCACATTATTTATGCACAGGAACCAGATTATGAACTGCCGAGCAGAATCTACCTCTTTCAGGGACTGCCAAAAGCAGATAAGATGGAACTGATCATACAGAAGGCAGTTGAGCTTGGTGCGTATGAAATCATTCCAGTAGAGACGAAACGCTGTGTTGTGAAGCTGGATGGCAAAAAGGCTGCGAAGAAAGTAGAGCGTTGGCAGCAGATTGCAGAGAGTGCGGCAAAACAGTCCAAGCGTATGCTGATTCCAAATGTGCACCAGGTACTTTCTTTTAAAGAAGCACTAAAGTATGCGGAATCTATGGATATTCGTCTGATTCCGTATGAGCTTGCCAAAGGCATGCAGGAAACAAAAGAAATCCTTGCAGCAATTGAACAGGGACAGTCTATTGGGATTTTTATCGGCCCAGAAGGCGGTTTTGAGGAAAAAGAAGTAGAAGCTGCAATCAGCGAAGGGGCAAAACCAATCACATTGGGTAAACGTATTCTTCGCACAGAAACAGCAGGGCTTGCAATTTTGTCAGTTCTGATGTTTCAGCTTGAAAATTAGTAAAACAGGAAACGATTAAGATAAAAGAGGCAGTATATGGAAGTATATTTTGACAATTCTGCAACGACCAGATGCTATGATTCTGTAAAGGATATCGTGGTAAAAACGATGACAGAGGATTTTGGAAATCCGTCTGCCATGCATCTCAAGGGTGTAGAAGCAGAGAAGTATGTAAAAGAAGCGACAAAGACCATTGCAGGAATTCTGAAAGTGCAGGAAAAAGAAATTCTGTTTACATCAGGTGGTACAGAATCAGACAACCTTGCGCTGATTGGTGGTGCACTTGCAAATAAGCGTAACGGAAACCACATCATTATCACATCCGTAGAGCATGCTGCAGTCAGCCAGCCGGCATTATATCTGCAGGAACAGGGATTTGAAATCACATATCTTCCGGTAGATGCGCAGGGCAGGGTAAAAATGAGTGCGCTGGAAGCTGTTTTAAGACCAGATACGATCATGGTATCTACCATGCTTGTAAATAATGAAGTCGGAGCTGTGATGCCAGTCGAAGAGATTGCGAAGATGGTACATGAGAAGAGTCCAAAGGCACTGTATCATGTCGATGCAATTCAGGGATTTGGTAAATACCACATTTATCCGAAACGTATGGGGATCGATCTTCTTGCAGTCAGCGGACACAAGATTCACGGTCCGAAGGGTGTCGGTTTCCTGTATATCAACGAAAAAGTGAAGATCATTCCACAGATTCTTGGTGGCGGACAGCAGAGTGGCATGCGTTCCGGAACAGACAATGTACCGGGAATCGCCGGGCTTGGTGTGGCAGCAGGACAGATTTACCGAAATCTGGATGAGAATGTGGAACACATGTATCAGTTAAAGGAGCATATTGCGAAAGGCCTTTCTGAAATCGAAGATATCCGTATCAACGGAATGCCACTTCGTGAAGGTGCACCGCAGATCTTGAGTATCAGTGTTATGGGAGTACGGAGTGAGGTATTGCTGCATTCTCTCGAGGACAAGGGTATATACATTTCGGCAGGAAGTGCATGCTCCAGCCATAAGAGAAAACCAAGCGCTACATTAAGTGCTATGGGAATGTCAAAAGACCAGATTGAAAGTACAGTACGACTGAGCTTCTGTGAAGAAAATACGATCGAGGAAGCGGATTATTTCCTGGATACCATGAAGACTCTGGTTCCGATGCTCAGACGTTATTCAAGAAAATAAACAGGAGGAAATACCAGATATGATATTTCATGCATTTTTGATAAAATATGCAGAAATCGCCATTAAAGGAAAAAACAGATATCTGTTTGAAGATGCACTTGTCAAACAGATGAAACTGGCTCTGGAGCCGGTAGAAGGCGAATTTACAGTAACTAAGGAGCAGGGGCGTGTATATGTTTTCTGCCCGGAAAAATATGATTTTGATGAAGCAGTAGAGGCACTGCAGCGTGTATTTGGAATTGTGGGAATCAGTCCGGTTGTGATCTATGAAGACCAGGGATTTGATCAGATGGCAAAAGATGTCGTTTCCTATATGGAAGCAAGATATCCTGGATACAATGGTTCTTTTAAGGTTTACACACGAAGAGCCAAGAAATCTTATCCGATCACATCGATGGAAGTAAGTGCGGCAATCGGAGAAAAGATTTTGGATGCTTTCCCAGATGCATCCGTAGATGTGCATAATCCGGAAATGACACTTTCAGTAGAGATTCGAGATAAGATTTATGTATATTCAGAGACACTTCCGGGACCAGGTGGTATGCCGATCGGAACAAATGGTAAGGCAATGCTTCTTCTTTCCGGTGGAATTGATAGTCCGGTTGCTGGTTATATGATCGCCAAACGTGGAGTCAAGATAGAGGCTGTTTATTTCCATGCTCCGCCGTATACAAGCGAACGTGCAAAACAGAAAGTCGTAGATCTTGCAAAACTTGTGGCACGTTACAGTGGTCCGATCCGTCTTCATGTAGTTAACTTTACAGATATTCAGCTGTATATCTATGATCAGTGCCCGCATGAAGAACTGACGATCATCATGCGCCGCTATATGATGCGTATTGCAGAGCATTTTGCACGCAAGGATAAATGCCTTGGCCTGATTACGGGGGAGAGTATTGGACAGGTGGCCAGCCAGACTTTACAGAGTCTTGCAGCAACAGATGAAGTATGTGAACTTCCGGTATATCGTCCGGTTATCGGATTTGATAAAGAAGAAATCGTACAGATTTCCAGAAAGATCAATACATTTGAGACTTCCATCCAGCCATTTGAAGACTGCTGTACTATTTTTGTGGCAAAACATCCGGTTACAAAACCAAATCTGAAAGTGATTCACAGATCTGAAGAAAAATTAAACGAAAAGATCGATCAGCTGATGGAAGAGGCACTGGCAAGTACAGAAGTAATTGAGATTCAGTAAACAGAAACGAAATAGGCAGAAATAAAAACAGCTTCTCATGCGTTTAGCAAAGAAGCTGTTTTATAACTGTATCATATTTGATATTTCAAAATAGAATCGGTGCAGATCACTCAATTACATATGGCTGAACGATTGCCATGATCGAATCAAGAGTGCTTCCTTCTGCATGAATATTCAGGTTGATCGGTTTGGATAAATCCAGGCTGAAGATACCCATGATGGATTTTGCATCGATTACATATCTTCCGGATACTAAATCAAAGTCACAGTCAAATTTACTGATCTCGTTTACAAATGCTTTCACTTTATCGATAGAATTCAGCGAGATTTTTAATGTTTTCATTTTGAGAACCTCCCTATTTAGTGTTATTATGCCATTTATCTTACCCGTACCCTCTCGAAAAGTCAAGGGAAAAGAGATGAAATTTTGGTTAATCTTTTGCCTGTATGTACAAAAAAACAATTAAAATAAGAAACAAAATGAAACTATCAGAAAATATAAGAGGTAAAATATGAAAAAAAAGGTTGCCCTTCATAACCTGGGCTGTAAAGTAAATGCATACGAAGTAGAAGCGATGCAGCAGCTTCTGGAAAATGCAGGATATGAAACTGTTCCTTTTGAAGAAGGTGCAGATGTTTATGTGATCAATACCTGTACGGTCACCAACATTGCAGACCGTAAATCCAGACAGATGCTTCATAAAGCAAAAAAAATGAATCCGGATGCGATCGTGGTGGCTACAGGTTGTTATGCACAGGCTGACACAGAGAAACTGAAAGAAGATACTGCTGTGGATCTGATCCTTGGAAACAATCAGAAAACACAGATTGTGGAAGCTTTGGAAGAATATGAAAAAGAGCATGCAAAACAGGTGCAGGTGATTGAAATTAACCATACAAAAGAGTATGAAGAACTTTCCATAGCATCTACCGCAGAACATGTCCGCGCATACATTAAAGTACAGGATGGCTGTAATCAGTTCTGTACTTACTGTATCATTCCGTTTGCGAGAGGACGTGTCCGCAGCAGAAAAATCGAAGATGTGCTGAGAGAAGTGGAAACACTTGCTGCAAAAGGTTACAAGGAAGTTGTACTTACCGGAATCCATTTAAGTTCCTATGGAGTGGATTTCCCGAAAGAAGAAAGAGAAAGTCTTCTTTCACTGATTCAGGCAGTAAGCAGAGTGGAAGGAATCAGCAGGATTCGTCTTGGCTCATTGGAGCCAAGAATTATCACAGAAGAATTTCTGGAAGGTATTGTGAAAACAGGAAAAGTGTGTCCACATTTTCATTTATCCCTGCAGAGCGGATGCAATAAAACTTTGAAAAATATGAATCGCCGTTACAGTGCACAGGAGTATGCGGAAAAATGTGAACTGATCCGCAAGTTTTATCCGGCACCTGCACTTACAACAGATGTGATTGTGGGATTTCCACAGGAAACAGAAGAGGATTTTGAAGAATCTTATGAATTCGTAAAGAAGATTCATTTTTATGAGACGCATATTTTTAAATATTCCAGAAGACATGGAACAAAAGCGGCATCCATGGATGGTCAGCTGACTGAAGCGGCAAAGGCGCAGCGCAGCGACCGGATGCTCGAACTGCATGAGATTCGTGCCAGAGAATATGAAGAGGCGATGATCGGAAAAAAAATGGAACTTCTCCTGGAGGAGGAGATTGAGATTGATGGCAGACCATGGTATGTAGGCCACAGCAGAGAATATGTGCGTGCAGTCATCAGCAAAACGGATGTACATAGGGTAAATGACCTTGTTACAGTAAAAGCAGTTGCTTTTGTCAGAGATCACATTTTGGAAACAAAAGAAGTGTAAGCTTATATATTATTTGATTATGAGAAAAAATGTTCTGAAAATGTGTTCTTGTATTTTATATGGAATTATATTAAAATAAAAGGGAAATCTTATTAAGGACGTGAGTAAAATGGCAGAAAACAATTTAGGAAATACACAGTATTTCAGAACAAAACCGGATGCAGATCTTGAAGTAAAAGAGGTTCTGGACCTGGTCTACAATGCAATGGATGAAAAAGGATATAATCCGGTGAACCAGATCGTCGGCTATATTATGTCCGGAGATCCTACCTATATTACCAGTCATAAGGGTGCGAGAAGCATGATCATGAAAGTTGAGAGAGATGAGCTGGTAGAAGAACTTCTTAATGAATACATTAAGAATAAATCCTGGGAACGATAAGTGATGCGGATCCTGGGATTAGATTATGGTTCAAAGACCGTAGGTGTGGCAGTCAGTGATCCATTGGGAGTGACTGCTCAGAGATTAGAGACAATCTGGCGAAAACAGGAAAATAAACTTCGCCGGACGCTTGCCCAAGTAGAAGAACTCGTGAAAGAGTACGAAATAGAAAAGATCGTTCTTGGATATCCTAAGAATATGAACAATACTGTCGGTGAGCGTGCAGAGAAAGCTCTGGAATTCGGGGAGATGCTTAAGAAGCGTACAGGCCTTGAAGTGATCATGTGGGACGAACGGCTGACAACAGTTTCGGCGGATCGGGCCCTGATGGAGGCTGGTGTGCGCAGAGAGAATCGTAAAGAGTATCTCGACGGAATTGCAGCAGTATTTATTTTACAGGGATATCTGGATTCCCTTAAAATGTAACATAAAGGTGATAGTATGGAAAAAATCAGATTTCAGCTGGCCGATGGGACAGTAGAAGAGTTTTTTATTGAGGAACAGACAAGAATCGGAGGAGTATCGTATCTTCTTGTATCGGATTCTATGGAAGATGAAGCGTCTGCCTATATTTTGAAGGATGTATCGAAGGATACAGATCCGGAGGCCTGCTATGAAATGCTCGAAGATGAGGACGAACTGCAGGCTGTTTATAAAGTTTTTGAACAAATGCTTGAAGACGTGGATTTTGAAATGTAAGAAACATACTATAAGAAACAGGCGTCACTAGGAACGTAAGAATCAGTGACAGGCAGACTAAGAAGGAATGTGGGCGCATTCCTGCATTAGTGTGCAAAAATGTTTGATTCCAGAGGACACATGACAGGTGTTTTCTGCATTGCACAGAATATGGAGGTGCTTGATTGAGCGAAAATATAAATGAAAATGTGAGCGTAAATAAAGAAAGAGAAAATCACAGAGAATATAATAAAACCAGAAAATATAACAGCCGAAATCGTAAACCAGGTGATAATAATACAAAGAAACCGATGGGAAAACAGAAAAATTTCCGTTATAAACAGCAGAAAACGAATAGCAGACATTATGAGAAACATTCTGACAGACAGGAAATAGCTGCTGCAGGAGAATTAGCAGCAGTACAGCAGCCAAAGGCAGCAACGAAGCCGTTTTCCAGAAACAATAAAACACAACAGCCAAGAGGGAATGCGCGTCGTGGCCGTAAGGGTACTTCAAAACTGAAGATCATTCCGTTAGGTGGACTGGAACAGATTGGAATGAACATTACTGCTTTTGAGTATGAAGACAGTATTGTAGTTGTTGACTGTGGTCTTGCTTTCCCGGAAGATGATATGCTTGGTATCGATCTGGTCATCCCGGATGTTACTTATCTGAAAGAAAATATTTCCAAAGTAAAAGGCTTTGTGATCACACATGGACATGAGGATCATATCGGTGCGCTTCCTTATATCCTGAAAGAGGTTAATGCTCCGGTCTATTCGACAAAACTTACACTTGGACTGATCACAAATAAACTGAAGGAACACAACCTTGTACGTTCCACAAAACTAAAAGAAGTAAAACATGGACAGGTTATCAACCTTGGTGATTTTTCCATTGAATTTATCAAAACAAACCATAGTATCCAGGATGCTTCTGCACTCGCAATTTATTCACCTGCAGGAATTGTTGTCCATACAGGTGACTTTAAGGTGGATTATACACCGGTATTTGGTGATGCGATCGATCTGCAGCGTTTTGCCGAGATCGGTAAGAAAGGTGTACTTGCACTGATGTGTGACAGTACGAATGCAGAACGTCCGGGATTTACCATGTCAGAGCGTACGGTAGGACATGTGTTCGATAATCTTTTTAATGAACACAAAAATGCACGAATCATCATTGCGACATTTGCATCTAATGTAGACCGTGTACAGCAGATTATTAATACCGCATATAAATTTGGACGTAAAGTAGCTGTAGAAGGACGAAGCATGGTCAATATCATTTCCGTTGCTTCTGAACTCGGATATCTTCGTATTCCGGAAAATACTCTGATCGAAATTGACCAGGTAAAAAATTATCCGGATGAAAAAGTTGTTCTGATCACAACAGGAAGCCAGGGTGAATCCATGGCGGCTCTTTCCAGAATGGCTGCGAATATCCACAAGAAGATTACAATTAAACCGAATGATACTATCATTTTCAGTTCAAATCCGATTCCTGGAAATGAGAAAGCCGTTTCCAAGGTTATCAATGAGCTGTCCATGAAGGGTGCAAAGGTTATTTTCCAGGATGTTCACGTATCCGGACATGCCTGCCAGGAAGAAATCAAACTGATCTATTCTCTGGTAAGACCAAAATATGCGATTCCGGTTCATGGTGAATACAGACATCTGACTGCACAGAAACATGTCGTAGAAGATCTTGGTATTCCGAAAGAGAATATCTTTATCCTTGCTTCCGGTAATGTTCTGGAGCTGGATGCAAACAGTGCAGCAGTTACCGGCTCTGTTCATACAGGTGCGATCTTTGTAGATGGTCTGGGGGTTGGTGATGTCGGTAATATCGTACTTCGTGACCGTCAGCATCTGTCAGAGGATGGTATCATGATTGTTGTTATGACACTTGAACGCCACAGCAATGTGGTTCTTGCCGGACCGGATATTGTATCCAGAGGATTTGTCTATGTAAGAGAGTCCGAGGATCTGATGGAAGATGCAAAAGAAGTCGTAGAAAATGCGTTAGATTCCTGTCTGGAACGTAACATTACAGATTGGGGCAAGATCAAGAATACAGTAAAAGATGCACTCAGTGATTTCCTGTGGAAGCGAACAAAGAGAAGTCCGATGATCCTGCCGATCATTATGGAGGCATAAATAACATGGATGCTGTAAACAGAAACATTCATCTTCTTCTGAATTCTATCCAGAAGAGCGATGTGTACAGAACTTACAAGAAACAGGAGGCAATCCTGGAAAAAAATCCGGAATTGGCCTCGAGAGTGCAGCATTTCCGGTCAGATAACTTCCGGCTTCAGAATGAAGAAAGAGGAAATTTGCTTCAGGATGCGGAACAGCTGGCACGAGAATCAGCAGAACTTCGAAGAAATCCGGAGGTAAATGCTTATCTTGATGCGGAACTGGCACTTTGCAGGATGATGCAGCAGATTTGTAAGACATTGACAGACGGAATTGAGATCAAGGTGCCGGAAATCTGAGCAGTGCAGTTTGATGAGATCTGATCAGTACACAGAAAGGAGCAGATATGGGAGATACCAAAGACCGGGTAGGTGCGGCTGGAGTGATTGTTGCAGGAGGATTTTTTAAAATAGCTTTGTATGTTTGTGTGGCTGTCCTCGTGATCTGGATCGGTAAGGTTACCTACCAGTTTGGGTATAACATTTTTAACCAGCAGGCGATGAACCCGGGAGAAGGACAGGAAGTAACTGTTGTGATCAAAGAAGATGCAACAAGTTATGATATCGCAAAGACATTAAAGAGTAAAGGACTGATCGAGGATACGCTGGTGTTCTGGGTACAGGAAAAACTTTCAAATTACAGTGGGAAAATGAAACCAGGCACATATCTACTCAGTACTGCCTATACACCAAATAGGATCATGGGAATTCTTGCAGGTGATGCAGAGCAGGAAGGAGCAACTTCGTGATCGTAGAAGAGAGAATGCGTACGTTTATTAATTCCCTTGATGCAGGGAACACTCCATTTCTTGATGAACTGGAGTGTTCTGCGTTGTCTGAGGGAGTTCCGATCATTCGTAAGGAGATGCAGAGCTTTATAAAGACACTGCTGGCACTTAAGAAGCCGCAGCGTATTCTGGAAGTGGGGACAGCCGTTGGCTTCTCCACACTTCTTATGTGTGAGTACAGTCAGCCTGAAATGCATATCACAACGATTGAAAATTATGAAAAGAGAATTCCAAAGGCAAGGGAGAATTTCCGAAGAGCCGGCCGTGAGTCGCAGATTACCTTTTTGGAAGGAGACGCAGGGCAAATTCTGAAAGAACTTTCGGGATCATATGATCTGATTTTTATGGATGCGGCCAAGGGACAGTATATTCACTGGCTGCCGGATGTGGTGCGGCTGCTTGCCCCGGGCGGAGTCCTGATGTCAGATAACGTACTTCAGGAGGGCGAGCTGATTGAATCCCATTATCTTGTGGAACGAAGAAACCGTACAATTTACAAGCGTATGAGAGAGTATTTGTATGAACTGAAACACCATCCACAGCTTATGACAAGTATTATTCCGCTGGGAGACGGCGTGTCTTTGAGCGTTAAGGAGGAAGCATGAGAAATATAGAGTTACTGGTACCTGCAAGCAGTCTTGAAGTACTGAAAATAGCCGTTGTATTTGGTGCAGATGCGGTATATATAGGTGGAGAAGCATTTGGCCTCCGCGCAAAAGCCAAGAATTTTACACATGAAGATATGGCAGAGGGAATTGCGTTTGCACATGAACATGGAGTAAAGGTTTATGTGACAGTAAATATTCTGGCGCATAATGATGACCTTCCGGGAGTCAGAGAATATCTGCAGGAGCTGAAAGAACTGAAACCGGATGCACTGATCATTGCAGACCCGGGAATTTTTACCTATGCCCGTGAAATTTGTCCGGAAATAGAATGCCATATCAGTACACAGGCAAACAATACAAACTATGAGACATACCGTTTCTGGTATAAGCTCGGCGCGAAACGTGTCGTAACGGCAAGGGAACTTTCTTTGAAAGAAATCCGTGAGATCCGTGAACATATTCCGGATGATATGGAAATCGAGACTTTTGTTCATGGAGCAATGTGTATTTCTTATTCCGGAAGATGCCTGCTCAGCAATTATCTGGTTGGAAGAGATGCGAATCAGGGGGCATGCACACATCCGTGTCGTTGGAAATATTCTATTGTGGAAGAAAAACGTCCTGGTGAATATATGCCGGTATTTGAGAATGAGAGAGGAACTTATATCTTCAACTCCAAGGATCTCTGTATGGTAGAGCATATGGATGATATCCTGAACAGTGGTATCGACAGCCTGAAGATTGAAGGACGCATGAAGACTGCTCTTTATGTGGCAACTGTTGCAAGAACTTATCGCAAGGCAATTGATGATTATATGGAGGCTCCGGAAAAATATAAGGCAAATATGTCCTGGTATCAGGAACAGATTTCCAATTGTACGTACCGTCAGTTTACGACAGGATTCTTTTATGGCAAACCAGATGAACATACGCAGATTTATGACAACAATACGTATGTAAAAGAATATACTTATCTGGGATATGCAGAAGAAGTTGATGAAAATGGTTTCGCACATATTACGCAGAGAAATAAGTTTACTGTTGGTGAGATGATTGAGATCATGAAACCGGATGGCAGAAATATCACAGCAACCGTTCGTGCAATCTATGATGAAGATGGAAATTCTGTAGAAAGTGCACCGCATCCACAGCAGAAACTTGCCGTAGACCTTGGAACAGAGATTGAAAAGTATGATCTCCTTCGAAGGGCCGAGGCATAAAATACAGACGAATCTGTAAAACAGAACTTAGAATAAAAAGAGAGCAGATATCCTCATGAGAAGTGATATCTGCTCTTTTTTTATTTAATGAAAAATTTAGCGACTGCGCACAGGGGCATTCATAACAAGCTGAGCGTTGGCGTTCCACTGACTACCATTTACAGGGGCTGCCATAACCTGAATTTTAGTTACTTTACTGCGATATTTCCATTTCGCAAGAGACGTTTTTAAACGGACAGTTTGATCAGCAGGTACAGTTCTGGCACATTCGAAGATATGTTTTCCACTGTAAAAGCGCAATTTGATCTGTACATATCCATTCTGTGCACCACTTGCGCGGAGCGTTGTGCAGAAATTTGGATATGATTTAAAGGAAAGACTGCGCTTCATTTTTTGCGAGAATCCCCATAAACTGTTTTTGTTTCGTCGGATATCATGAAGAGCAGTAAAGGTATTTCCTGTTTTATGTGAAGTTGTAACAGCACCATAAGGAGACCAGCTCTGATATATGGAAGCACCGCGGCGATATGCATTTACCTGTTCAAGTGCTCCGATGGTACAGTTTGATTTGTTATAGAGTTTGGAACTGTATGAAGGGATCAGCGATTTCCAGTTGCTGACACCGATCGAGGATGGAATAAATGCGGTTTCGGAAGCAGAACGACTGCTGTCCATATATTTAAAGACACTCCAGGATCTTTTCTTTGTGTTGGCAGATTCAAAATCAGCAGATCTGGCGTCGGTTGTCCATAATCCAAGATTCAGTCCCTGTTTGATCTCTTCTTTGTGGTCGATCTGACGATGAATGATCAGTGAGTCGATCATATTATCTGATTCAGCAAGAAGGTAACTGTAGGCAACCGCAGCTGCCTGCAGATTTTCAACATTGTGTTTTCTCTGAACAGAAGTATAACCGGTCTCGGACAGAATGATCCTTGTTTTTGAACCATATTTCTGACGTATATAGCTGGTCAGCAGGCGGATATTTCCCATATTGATCACAGGCGTTGTAAGTGATTTGGTGAGCTGCCCGTTTGTATTCGCCCAGAAACGAGGCTCTGTCAGTGGAGAACTGTATGGGTGATATGCAAGGTTCCATTGCAGATTTCCACCGGCACGTATCTTTGAAGCAAAAGAATCCAGCATTTTTCGTGAAGCAAAGGTTCCATTCACATAATTTGTATTCCACAGATGATCAAGTGAAATATAAACTCTTGCATTAGAATAAACACTGACCAGTGTATTATAGGCAAGACGAAACTGATCTGCATAAATCTGAGAATACTGTCTCAGTGTCTGGGAACCGGCGTAATTATAAGTGTTGTAATTATTGACTTCATTTCCGATAATCCAGTTGGAAATCTGTCCGTATTTTTTTGTGGAAGTACTGTAACGTCTGGCCAGAAAATTCAGTGTTGCCTGCAGCTGCTTTCTCGCAGAACGGTCTTTGGTATTCCAGGCATAAAAAGCATGTCCCTGCTGGCGTCCCTGTGGATAGATCAGGCTGGTCAGGTCACTGCGCCAACTCAGAAGCAGAACAGCAGAATTTACAGATGAAGTGGAATTCAGTGCAAGCAGCTGTCTGTCGTAATAAGAGACAGAATCTTTTACAAACCAGTAAGTTTGTCCCTGGTATTTCCAGGAGTAAGAGTACCTGGAATTTTGAAGTGCCGGTGGTGCGATCAGCTGACTGAAATCAATATTGATCACAGAATTTCGTACATTCAGTTCTTCCGCATCTTCCATCATGTCAGCATTGACCTGAAGTCCCTTTTTGGAGATGGACTTTGGAAAACGATATCGATATTTGGCCAGTGCACCGGGGTTGGAAATAAATCTGCGTGTGCTGATATAAGTATATTTCCCACTGGAATTCCGAGAAGCGACAGCAAAACCGGAATTCAGAAGGTTGACACCACCGGAGTTTAATTTACAGGTAAATGTCATTTTTTTTGATTTTTTACAGGATGCTACTGGCCTGGCCGACATGCCCGGAGTCAGTGCAAAAAGGTAACAGCGAGATCCGGATATTTTACGTGGATTTGCCGTGACAGCGGTTACGCGGACTTTGCTTTTTCCTGAAATCTTACAGCTGCTGATCGTTACAGGCCGTGAGGCTGCAGAGACTGAAGCGGGTGCAAAACCTGTTCCGATCAAAACAGTACAGAGCAGAAGAATCATCAGTTGTTTCAATAGTTTGTGCATATATACAAAGCCTGATCGTTCAGTTGTATCTGTCATATGAATAGAAAACCTCCTTCCGACTGAAGACATCTCAGTCTGTTTCTAATTTTAGAGTATTTCTGACAGAAAATCAACCGAAGAGAGTTTTTAATTTTTTTAATGCGTTTTTTTCGATTCTGGAGACATAGGAACGACTGATATGAAGCTGATCGGCGATTTCACGCTGTGTCATTTCGTTGTTTTCAAACAGTCCATAACGACAGCAGATGACCTGGTATTCTTTTGGTGTCAGGATATCCTTCATAGAAGAAAAAAGAAATCGTATATCCTGACGGGTAGAATATTCTTCTACGATATCCACCGGCGGACTTTCGATAATATCCAGCAGACTGATCTCATTTCCCTCTTTGTCTGTTCCGATCGGTTCATAAAGAGAAACTTCACGTGAACATTTTTTTCTTGCACGCAGCATCATAAGAAGTTCGTTATCAATACAGCGGGCGGCATAAGTGGACAGCCTGGCAGAACGTTCTGAATTGAAGGTGGAAATAGCCTTGATCAGTCCGATCGTACCGATAGAGATCAGGTCTTCCAGTTCTTCTCCGTTTCCCTGATATTTTTTTGCAACATGGGCAACCAGACGAAGATTACGTTCGATCAGAATACGTTTTGCTTCCGGATCCCCTTCCTGGCAGCGTCTGAGGCAGAGCCGTTCCTCTGCTGCGGTCAAAGGTTTCTGAAAAGTTTTCAAATATCCACCTCAAAAGGGGCTTCTATATAGAATATGTCAGAGGCTGGAGCAACGTGCTTTTCCCATAAAATTATATGATTTGCGTATCCTCAGGATGTAGTGTATAATAAATTTTATATGAGAAAAATACACTTTCAAGGATAATCAGGTGAACTATTTTGAAAAAAAAGATAGAACAGATACTCAATGGAAAATTCAAATATGATCAGCCGGAACTCCTTTTTTCAAAAGAAAAACTGGAGATAAAGATCAAAGCAGGAACGACTACACAGGGGGAGCTGTATCTTGGAACGGAGAACAATGATAAGATACAGGGATATATTACTTCCTCAGATCGAAGATTTGTTCCGGGAAACAGTCGGTTTTCGGGGACAACCGTACGGCTGCCTTATGGAATTGACGCAGTGGGAATGCAGGCTGGTGATATATGCAGAGGCTGGCTCTGTGTGACTTCCAGTATAGGAGAGTACAAGCTTCCGTTTGCAATTGAGGCAATAAAAGAAGAAATCATAAGTTCTGTAGGAAAAGTTGATGATATGCAGACATTTTGCGAGATTGCCAGAAAAGATTTTCGAGAAGCTTATCATCTTTTTACCGAAAAAGATTTTTGTATGATGTTCAGGAAAGCAGACAAAAAGCAGAAAGCGTTGTATGCAGGTCTGTCCGGACAGCCGGTAACTTATCAGCATCTGGAGGAATTTCTGATCAGTCTGAAGGAAAAAGATTCTGTTTCCGTATCCTTAAAAACTACCGCAGCAGAATTTTATAATGTAGAAGAAGATATGCAGGAATCTTTTGAGATACACAGAAGCGGATGGGGACATCTTCGCCTTGAGATCGAGACAAAGGGGGAGTTCCTGGAGCCAGAGCGTCATGTGATAACGGATGAGGATTTTATTGGAAGCAGTGTTCAGATCAACTATCTTGTTCATGCAGATCAGTTAAAAAGAGAAAATCACATAGGCGAGATCATTGTAAGAAGTCCGTATCAGGAACTGACGTATCATGTCCTTGCATCGAGGGGAGCGCGCATTCATATTGATGTACACAGAGAAGAAAAAAGGCACAAACTTGCACTTGTGAAGGATTATCTTGAATATCAGGAAAACAGGATCAATTTTCAGACATGGAAAGAAAATGCAGGGTTTGAATTAAATCAGCTGAGGGAAGCAGGCTGCGAATATCCGGAGTACCAGTTCCTGGAGGCATATATGGCACATCTGGACGGAAAAGATGATGTGGCAAAAAAAATCCTCAAGAATTTTCACGGTAAAGAATTTACAAGAGAAGAACTGGAAACAGCCGGAACTTATCTCTATCTCTGTACAGTGACCGGTTTGTATAAGGATCGGGGACAGGCAGTATGGAAATTGCAGAATTTTTTCAGGCAGAAAGAGGACAGTTTCCAGCTTTTGTGGCTGTTGCTTCAACTTGACAGTACATATCGTACCACACCATCGAAAGTACTGTTCATGATGGAAGAACTATATGAAAAAGGCTGTACAAGTCCGCTTCTTTATATAGAAGCCTGGAAGATGATCAGTGAGGATGTTTCTCTGCTTCATCGTCTTACCCCGTTCTGGATGCAGGTATTCTGCTATGCTGGTAAACATGATCTGCTTACCGAAGAGCTTGTGATGCGTATGGCATATCTCTCCGGATATGAAAAAAAATTCTATGGAAGTCTGTATCAGGCGCTTGCAGCCGGATATGAGAAATTTTCATCAGATGATGTGCTGGAGGCTGTCTGCAAATATATCATGAAGGGGGAACCACGCAGACCGGTATATTTCAAATGGTTCTCGCTTGCGGTAAGCAGAGGATTACGTATCACCAGATTATTTGAATATTATGTGGAAACCATGGATATTACATATAGAAGACAGCTGCCGAAGCCGCTTCTGATGTATTTTGCGTACAATGACAATTCACTTGGTGATGCACGCAAGGCTTATGTATATGCGAGTGTGATCGCATTTAAAGAAAAAGATCCGAAAACATATGAAAATTATAAGGATAATCTGGAACGGTTTGCCTATCGCAAACTCAGAGAAGGACAGATGGATGAAAATTATGCGATCCTGTATCAGGAATTCCTGTTTGATCCGGTAAGCGCTGAAGATGGAGAAGCAATCGCTCCGAAGATGTTTACCTATCGTCTGTACTGTGATGACAGCAAAATCCGACAGGTGATCGTGCGGCACAGTCAGTTTGCAGAGGAAGAAATCTACCCTTGCAATAAAGGAATTGCATATCCGAGAATTTATACAGATGATGCGGTGATCCTGTTCCAGGATGATAAGCAGAGACGTTATGTTTCTACAATCCCATACAATCTTACAAAGCTCACAGATGAAAGCAAGGCAGTACCGGAACTTCTGGAACTGGGAGTCAGAGAACGGGGACTTCTGCTGTATTATTGCGAATCGACAACGCTGAATGCGGATAATCTGGAGTATTTTCAGAGTCTGGCAGAACTTGAGGACTGTACAGAAGAGTATAGAAATTCTGTAAGAAAACAGATTCTGGATTACTATGCTGCGAATGTTCAGGATCAGAAGCTTGATAAATATCTTGAAAAAATGGATTTCCGTCAGTATGCACAGGTTGACCGTACGACACTGCTTGAAGTATTGATCACCAGAAGAATGTTTCGTCAGGCAATGGTGATTGTAGAAGAATTTGGTTATGAAGGACTGGATCTGAGCTGCCTTCTCAAGATGACAAGCCGGATGATCCTGAAAAGTGACATGGCAGAAGATGACGAACTTCTGGCACTGGCATCCGAGGTTTACCGGAAGGGTAAATATGATGAAGTGATCCTGCATTATCTTATGCTGTATCGGTTTGGACCACTGGATGAACTTATTTCGATATGGAAGAGTGCCAGAGGATTCGAAATGGATACGTATGATCTGGAAGAAAAAATCTTAAGTCTTCTGATCTTTACGGAAGATTACCGTAAAGAGGGGGAAGCTGTACTGGAATCTTATGTGAAGCAGTCCGGAAAAGAACGAATCACAGGAGCATACCTTACACTGGTTTCTTATGGCGTTTTTGTCAGAGAATATACAATGAGTACGTTCATCAGAAGCAGGCTGGAATATGCATTTACCAGTAAGTGGCCGGTTAATCTTATCTGCAGACTGGCGCTTCTGCAGGAAATTTCCAGAGAAAAAGATCCAAAACCGGAATATGTGGGAATAGCACAGAGCATACTGGAAGAGTGTGCAAAAGAAAATCTGAAATTTGCGTTTTTCCGCAAACTCTCACCGGAACTTTTGAGTCCATATCAGTTGGATGACAAAACATTTGTGGAATGTCGTGCAGTACCTGGGGCAAAGGTTACGTTGTTTTACAGACTGGATACCGGACTTGGAGCAGAGACAGCATATAAATGCGAACCTTTGAAAGAAATGTATCAGGGCATATTTGTAAGGACATTTACTTTGTTTTACGGGGAGACACTGCAGTATTATTTCCAGATCGATGAGGGCGATAAAGACAATACAAAGAAGACTTCGGAACGCAGCGTTTCAATGAAAAAAGTCGAGGGTGCCTCTGGAAGCAAGTATCAGATGCTGAATCAGATGTTGTCTGCAAGAAGACTGGACAAAATGCAGGAAGTGACAGACAGTCTGAAAGATTATCTCAGACAGGAACAGTATGTGAAAAACATGTTTAGCATAGAGAAGGAAAGCGGAAGATGAATGAAACAAGAGACTTGATAATAGGAATTGATTTTGGAAAAGAATATTCTCAGATCTGTTATTATGACCGCAAGGCAGAGGAACCGCGTTCACTTCCCGTAAAAGTGGGAAGCAGCCAGTTTGAAATGCCGACCTGTCTTTGCCTGCGCCCAGACCGCAAGACATATTGTGCGGGATTGGAAGCAGAATATTTTGCAAGAGAAAAAGGTGGATTTCTCGCTGGAAACCTTTATGAGATATCAGCACAGAACGGACCGGTAGCGGTTGGAGGTGAAAAAAAAGAAGCATGGGAGCTTCTTGCACATTATCTGCATGAGATGCTGAAACTTACAGGGATTGCGGAAGTAGAAAAAAACATCCGGAGTCTGTCGATTGCCATGGACAGTCTGAATGCTGTACAGGTAGAAAATCTTCAGCGGGCATGCAGAGAACTGGGAATCCCGGAAGAACGTACGATTCTTCTGGATTATGAAGAGAGTTTTTATTATTATGTTATGACACAGAAGATAGAAACCTGGAACAGAAGTGTAGGCTGGTACAGCTTTGAACAGCAGAAGGTAAGTTTTCGACGCATGTCCATGAATTCAGGAACACGACCGGTACTGGTACATCTGGAAGAGCCTGTTACAACGACTCTGAGTGCGAAGGTAGAGGAGCGGGATGCAGAATTCTATACATTTATCAAGAACACACTTGGTAAAGAATTGTATTCCAGTATTCAGATCAATGGAGAGGGATTTGACCAGGAATGGGCACAGAAATCTGTGAAGCTGTTATGTTATCAGAGAAGAAAAGTTTTTTATGGAAATAACCTGTTTGCAAGAGGAGCCTGCAGCGCAGGAGCAGAACGGGTGATCAATCATGACCTGAAAGACTATCGTTATATGAGCAGTTCGCTGGTACTTTCTGATGTTGGAATGGAGCTGCGTGTCATGGGAGCACCGGCTTATTATCCGTTGATCGAATCAGGCAGAAACTGGTATGAAAGTAATGCATATGTCGAGCTGATCCTGGATGGAACGAAGGAACTTGTTTTTATTGTAGATACAATGGGCGAGGCAAAAAAGAAACGGATCGCAATGGCATTGCCGGGGCTGCCGGAGAGACCAGAGCGGACAACGAGACTTGGTGTGAATCTGCAGTATACTTCACAGGATGAATGCAGGGTTACAGTAAAGGATCTTGGATTTGGTGAGATGTTTCCATCAAGTGGCAAAGAGTGGACAGAAACGACCAGATGGCAGGAGGAGACAAAGTGAGCGGATATATACTGTGTCAGACAAAACGGGCAAAGCTGCCTTATTTCATAGAAAATATCAGTACCAATGTGTATTCCATTGAAGAACTCTGCTATTATCTGTATCATAATCTGTATCTGATCGACCAGACGATCATGAATGAAGGATTGTGCAGCTGGATACAGGAGGAACTGGAACTTCCGGCACTGGCAGCCAAACTTCGTTCCAAGATCAGCAAATTTGCAAGTGCGGAAGATATTGTTTATCCGGTATTTAAAGAAATCAATTATCTGACATATGAAGAACTGAAAGAACTGAATGTACGTCTGCAGAAGATGAATGAAGAAACTCCGGCAATGCGTGAGAAACAGAAGGCAGATGCATTAATGGAGAATGAAATGTATGTACATGCGATACAGGTTTACCAGAATCTTCTGGAAAGGGAAGATCTTGAGGAAATCCGTGAGGGGATGACAGAAAAAGTGTACCACAATCTTGGCTGTGCTTACAGTTATCTGTTTCAGATGGAAAAAGCTACAGAGTATTTTCGAAAAGCATACGAGGGAAGCAGGAGCCGGGAGGCACTGGAAGCTTATCTGATCGCTTTTGGAATGACAAGAACATCTTCAGAATATGAAAAAATGGCAAAATCAATAGGGACAGAGAAGGAAGTTCTGCAGAATATCCGAGAGAGACTTCAGGAGTTTTCCAAAACACCGGAGCTGGTGGTGAATAAGACAAATATGGACGAAATACTCACCAGACTGACACGAGAATATCACAGAAGTACGGGTTCGTGAAAATTGTAACAATGTATACAGTTTTTTTGCACGATTATAGTAGACGAAACAGATTTAATCTGTTAAACTAGACTTATAATTTGGGTTTGGTAATACCACCCAAAAAGATTAGGAGGAATTTATCATGTTAGTAAACGCTTCAGAAATGTTGAAAAAAGCAAAAGCTGGTCACTATGCAGTAGGTCAGTTCAACATTAACAACCTTGAGTGGACAAAAGCAATCCTGCTTACAGCACAGGAACTCAACTCTCCGGTTATCCTTGGTGTATCCGAAGGTGCAGGAAAATACATGACAGGTTATAAGACTGTTGTTGGTATGGTGAAAGGAATGCTCGAGGAACTCAATATCACAGTTCCGGTTGCACTTCACCTGGATCACGGCAGCTACGAAGGATGCCTGAAATGCGTAGAAGCCGGTTTCACATCTATCATGTTTGATGGTTCCCATTATCCGATCGAAGAGAACGTAGAAAAAACAAAAGAACTGGTTAAGATCGTTGCAGAGCATGGAATGTCTCTGGAAGCAGAAGTTGGTTCTATCGGTGGCGAAGAAGATGGTGTAGTAGGTATGGGTGAATGTGCAGATCCTAAGGAATGCAAGATGGTTGCAGATCTTGGTATCGACTTCCTTGCAGCAGGTATCGGTAACATCCACGGTAAATACCCGGCTAACTGGAAAGGTCTGAGCTTTGAGACACTGGATGCTATCCAGAAGCTGACAGGAGATATGCCACTTGTACTTCACGGTGGTACAGGTATCCCGGCAGACATGATCAAGAAAGCAATCGACCTTGGTGTATCCAAGATCAATGTTAATACAGAATGCCAGCTTGCATTCGCAGCAGCTACACGTAAATATATCGAAGAAGGCAAGGACGAGCAGGGTAAAGGATTTGACCCACGTAAACTTCTTGCTCCAGGAACTGAAGCAATCAAAGCTACAGTTAAAGAAAAAATGGAACTTTTCGGATCCGTTAACAAAGCCTGAGAAGTACACTTTTTATAAGGTGGAAAAGAATAAAGGAATCAGTGTCTCCGGACACTGGTTCCTTTTTTGGCATTTTCATGGTAAGATGTTTCTATGGCAGAAAATAAGACTATTAATAAAGAACAAAACAGAACAGAGAACAATGAAATTGTGATCATGAATTTTTCCGGAATTTACAAAGAACAGCAGTTTTACCGGAACCATGCAGAAATGCAGGAAGATATATCCTGGTTGGAGGTACAGGATTTACCGGGAAGTAACTGTTACTGTGATGAGGAAGCGAAAAACCGGATACTGGATGATATAAAGAACTATACGGGAAATGGCATACATTTCATTGACTCAGGAAATTATCATTATGTAAGCCGGCTGTGGCTGTCAAAGATGGAACATCCATTCCGGCTTCTGGTATTTGATAATCATACGGATATGCAACTGCCGGCCTTTGGAGGCCTTTTATCCTGTGGTGGATGGATTGCGGCATCTTTGGAAGAAGTACCGATGCTGCAAGAGGTAATTCTTGTTGGACCGGATGAAGAGGCCTATATGCAGGTTGAACCGGAATTTCAGCAGAAAGTACAGTTTTTGTCCAGAGAAAAGTTGCTGGCAATGACAGGTGAGGAAAAGAATACATTTTTCAGGAATCTGCGTGCAGATCTTCCAATGTATATTTCCGTGGATAAAGATGTGCTGTGTACAGCAGATGCGTCAACAACATGGAGCCAGGGTGATATGAGCCTTGAGAAACTTCAAAAGTTTCTGGAAATCGTGCTGCAACAACAGCAGATTTTGGGAATGGATATCTGTGGAGAATGTGATCCTGATGCATGCGAGAGAAATCTATTGAATGACAGGGCGAATCAGAAACTTCTTGAATTGTGGAAAAAATACTTTCCGCAGATCCGGGAGAGGAGACAGGATATATGAGAAATGAACTGTTTACTATAGGACCACTGACGGTATATGGATATGGATTCATGATTGCAGTGGGCGTGATCGCTGCATGGATTATTACGAATCGACGTGCAGAGAAACAGAAACTGGATCATGAGCATGTATTTTCTCTTGTGATCTGGTGCCTGTTGGGAGGACTGTTCTGTGCAAAGATTTTATTCTGGATCACGGAATGGAAAAGTATTGTACAGGATCCACATTATATTCTGGATACGATTTCAGATGGATTTGTTGTATATGGAGGTATTATCGGCGGGATTCTGGCAGGCTGTCTGTATTGCTTTATCAAAAAGACAGATTTCTGGAAATATTTTGATCTGGTGATGCCATCTGTAGCACTTGCACAGGGATTTGGAAGGATTGGATGTCTGTTGGCAGGCTGTTGCTATGGCCGTGAGACAAATAGCATATTTTCTATTACATTCCAGAATTCGGATTTTGCACCGAACCATGTGGCATTGATTCCGACACAGATTTATTCCAGTGTGCTGGATTTTCTGCATTTTGGAATCCTTCTTTATATTGCACGTCATAAAAAAAAGGATGGACAGGTGGCTGCCTGCTATCTGATCTTTTACAGCATCGGCAGGTTTGTCCTGGAATTTTTCCGGGGTGATCTGATTCGAGGAAGTGTAGGAATGCTTTCTACTTCGCAGTTTATCAGTTTGTTTATCCTGGTGGCAGGAATACTGATACTGGTGATCCGATCAAAGAAGAAAACAGCAACCGATCTATAAAAGCATTTGATTGTCATAAAAAATGATCTGTATTCATAGGCTGATAGGGAAGACCGAAATGACCGGAGCGTGAGTATAATGCCTGTACCGGCACAGAATCAACAGTATGAAAATTTTATTATCCGATATAAACAGAATACACATGGTGGTTTTGATTATGAGTCTGATGAGACCTTTCAGATCGTAAATGATCTGTTCGGGATTTTGTATGTACCGATGCAGGAGGTGCCGGAACTGGAACTGAGTAGTTATTCCTACTCATCCATACCACGGTGCTATACATATATGGATACAGGTGCATTGAGTACATCTGGGGTGACAAGGCTGCATAATCATCCATATCTCAAATTACAGGGAAAGGGAACTCTGGTTGCGGTTATTGATTCCGGAATCGATTATCTTCATCCGGCATTTCATAATGGCGTGCAAAGTAAGATTTTTAGTATCTGGGATCAAACACTGGAAGGCGGAGCGGATGGCAGAATTCCGTTTGGCAGAGAGTTCGGCCGACAACAGATCGAACAGGCTCTAGCATCAGAAAATCCCTGGGAAATTGTGCCTTCCAGTGATACAAATGGACATGGGACGAGAAGTGCAGCAACGGCTGCCGGATATCGGATTGAAAAAGATAATTTTTGCGGGGCAGCGCCAGAGGCAGAAATTGTAATTGTGAAGCTGAAGCAGGCAAAAAATTATCTTCGGGATTTTTATCTTTTACCGCGAGATATCGATATTTTTCAGGAAGATGATATTATGCTGGCAATTTCTTATGTGCTGTTTATCGCCCAGGAACAGCAGATGCCACTTTCCATTTGCATAGGTCTTGGAACAAGTATGGGGGCACATCAGGGAGAGGGACCGTTGAATGAATATATAAACAGTATTGCAGCATTTACACAGAACGCAGTATCTGTTCCTGCCGGAAATGAAGGAACGGCCAGACACCATTATTTGAGAGAATTTGGACCGAATGATACAGAAGATACTGTAGAACTACGAGTTGGTGACCGGGAGAGTGCCAGAGGATTTATGACAGAATTCTGGGGAGACTCTCCCGGTTCTTATTATATGACGATTCAGTCACCGACAGGGGAAAAACTGTCAGTCAGCACAGCTTTAAAGAACAGAACGCAGGAACTGTCTTTTGTATTTGTAGAAACAAAAGTACTGGTGAATTATGTGCCAATTGAAAGAAGAACAGGAAACACGCTGATCTTTATTCGATTTCAGCATCCAGCATCGGGAATCTGGAAGTTTCTGGTGGAAGAGAAAATACCGGGAAAAAGCAGGTTTCATATATGGCTTCCGGTAAGAGGGATGATTTCTGATGAAACCTATTTTTTGCAGTCATCACCGGATTATACGGTCACTGCTCCTGGAGATACTGAAGATGCGATGACCGTCACAGCATATCAGCATCGGGATAACAGCCTGTTCATTCAGGCAGGCCGTGGATACAATGCAGAAAATATCGTAAAACCCGATTTTGCTGCTCCAGGGGTAGGAATTCTGACGGCTTCAATCGGTCCGGGAAAGGAGTTTGCACCGGCTACCGGAACAAGTCTTGCAGCCGCACAGACGGCGGGGATCGCAGCACTCCTTTTTGAGTGGGCACTGGTCCGGGGAAATGAGCCATATTTTACTGGAAACAGTGTAAAACACTATCTGAGCAGAGGTGCAGTGCGAGAGGCTGGGGAGGTCTATCCCAACCCGGACTGGGGATATGGCAGAGTAGACTTGTATCATACGTTTGAGTTGCTGACGTGAGAAGATAGGATTGGTTAAATATTGTTTAGCTAATTTGAGTATTGAGAAAAAGTATACAAAAAAAGACAGTAAACTTTAGTATCTATGACAGCAAAATATTTAAGGCTTACGAATTGTTTTTGAGCCTTAAATTTGTTATAATTACTAAAAAAATAAGACTGTTCGAGCAATTACAGTCAGAAAAAGGATTTTCAATACACAGATGAGAAAACAATATTGAAAACCGGGCAGGAGGAATCATGAAAAGAGGTAGTATTTTTGAACTGAATGGTATCCCGAAGTTTCAGGAAGCACTTCCGCTAGCACTACAGCATGTCGTTGCCATGATCGTAGGATGTGTAACACCGGCAATCATTGTGGCAGGTGCTGTTGGCGGAAATAGCCTGAGTGCAAAAGACAGAGTCATCCTGATACAGGCATCTCTGGTTGTATCCGCATTGTCAACCCTGATTCAGCTTTTTCCGATTGGAAAGAAGAATGGTTTTACTTTAGGTTCAGGACTGCCGATGATCATGGGGGTAAGTTTTGCTTATGTACCAAGTATGCAGGCAATTGCAGAAGGTTATGGAATCAGTTCGATTCTTGGTGCGCAGATCATAGGTGGCATTGTTGCTTTTGTTATGGGAATCCTGGTAAAAAAAATCCGGGTATTTTTTCCACCACTGATCACAGGAACAGTTGTCTTTACCATTGGACTTTCCCTGTATCCGACAGCAATTAACTATATGGCGGGCGGAACAAGTAACCCTGATTATGGTTCATGGCAGAACTGGGTGGTTGCTTTTCTGACTCTTGCCGTTGTTACTGCACTGAATCATTTTGGAAAGGGAATCCTGAAGCTTGCTTCGATACTGATCGGTATTCTCGTAGGATATGTGGTGTCGATTCCTTTTGGAATGGTAAATCTTTCAAGTGTCGGAGAAGCAAAAGTATTTCAGCTTCCACAGTTTATGCATTTTGGAATCCATTTTGAGATTTCTGCATGCGTTGCGATCGGGCTTCTGTTTGCCATTAATTCTGTACAGGCCATCGGAGATTACTCTGCGACAACGATTGGAGCAATGGACAGAGTTCCGGAGGACAGAGAACTGCAGAACGGCATCATGGCGTATGGCGTGACAAATATTCTGGGGGCATTGCTCGGAGGACTTCCGACAGCGACTTACAGTCAGAATGTTGGTATCGTAACAACGACTAAAGTTATCAATCGCTGGGTACTTGGACTGGCTGCAGCAATTCTTGGAGTTGCCGGAATCGTACCGAAATTTTCGGCACTTCTTACCACTATTCCGCAATGTGTACTCGGAGGAGCAACTGTTTCTGTGTTTGCTTCGATAGCTATGACAGGAATGAAGCTGGTTGCATCAGCAGAAATGGATTACAGAAATTCTTCCATTGTCGGACTTGCCGCTGCAATTGGAGTTGGTGTCTCTCAGGCATCTGCTGCACTTGCCAGTTTCCCGGACTGGGTAACTACTATTTTTGGAAAATCACCGGTGGTGCTTGCAACGCTGATCGCTGTTGTTCTGAATATTATTCTTCCGAAGAGCCGCGATGAAAAAAAACACGAAAAAGAATTAAAGAAAGAAGTAAAAGAAAAGATCCAGCAGGATCATGAAGAATTTGAACAGGAATAATAAAATCTCCACTCTCTGTCAATCGGGAGTGGAGATTTTGGACTTTATAAGAAATTACTTTGTAATATTCCAATAAAGCCCCAAACGCTCCGAGAGGATGCATTTTATTTTCGGTATACGAATTTTGGCAGACCGTCCTCGCCGAGAGGAACCTCTATATTTCCCTGAATGAGCGGACGGGCGTAACGGATGAAATCTTCTGTGACATCATGTCCGTCAGAAGTGATCCATGTAAGTGGAACTGTTTTTTCTTCATTGCAGATTGCGTTGACATCTTCAAGTCCGCATACCATCTGATAATTACCTTCAGAGTCTGTCTGGCGGATAAAAGATACCATTTTGCCTGTTTCACCGTTAAGAGCAGCCTGAACACCAAACTTTCCTGCAGTTATGGCTTCCTTCTGGTCTGTGGCAGAAATCAGAGATGCAGAGCAGCGCTGACTGACATTCAGTTCAACGGAACGGGCTTTGACACCGAGACGGCTGCGTACCAGATTTTCGAGATATTTGCCGCAGCCTGCAAGCATTTTGTGACCGAAAGTATCGGTTCCTACGGAACTGTCATATTCACAGATAAAAGTACCATCTGCGTCATGGATTCCCTCGGAGACACATACGATCAGATTACAGTTCTTTTCGAATGCTTTCTCCAGATCCTTAAGGAAGACATCCTGATCAAAAGCAACTTCCGGAAGATAGATAAACAGCGGATTGTCTCCATCGTATTTGCGGGCCAGTGCACTGGCGGCAGTCAGCCATCCGGCATGCCGTCCCATGATCTCGATGATCGTTACAGATTTCTTTTCATATACATTGGCATCGGTTGTGATCTCGCGGACAGTGGAAGCGACATATTTCGCGGCACTTCCGAAGCCGGGAGTATGATCGGTGTGTACAAGATCATTGTCGATGGTTTTGGGCTCTCCAATTACGCGGATAGAACTTCCGATGTGTTCGGCATAGCGTGAAAGTTTGCTGACGGTATCCATGGAATCATTGCCGCCAATATAGAAGAACCAGCCGATATTTAATTCTTCAAATTTTTTAAAAAGAGCCGGGTAGACCGGATCCTCCAGAGATTCCGGAAGCTTGTAACGACAGGAACCAAGATAGGCGCCCGGAGTTGATTTGAGTCCGTTCAGATCTTCGCCCGGAAGAGCTTCTTCGAAATCAAGAATACAGTCATTTAAAAAGCCTTCGATACCATTTACCATACCATATACATGTTCGATCGTGTCAGGATGGGAGAGACCTTCAGAAACGACACCGTAGAGACTGCTATTGATGACGGCAGTCGGTCCACCGGACTGTCCGACGATAAGATTTTTTTTTGCCATTGATTATATACCTCCGATTGGACTGATAATAGGTTACTGTGTACAGTAACGACAATGAGTTCATTTTATCATATCTGTTGAAAATCTCATAGCCATTTTTTCGCAAAAGTGATAAGATGATAAAAAAATAAAAGAAATGATTTGATTACGTACAGTGCAGAAGAATATGGTATAATATAAAACATGCAGGTACATACTGGAGGGGATGTGTTTCCAGCATAAGAATAAGCCATTTTACGAGGAGTATGATTATGGAAGAAAACAAGAACGGTACACAGGAACAGCCTGAACAGAAGAAAAAAAAGAAAAGTGATGTGATTCTTACGATAGCACTGGTTGTGGCAATCGCAGTGTTCTGTTATGCAGCCTACAATCTGTATCATATCTATACAGAATACAGAAAAGGAACGAATGAGTATAATTCAATTGAAGAAATGGCGGTTACAGAACGTGATCCGGACAGTACGGAAGTGGCAGGACCGGACGCACAGCCGAAACCGCCAATAGATGTTGATTTTGAAAAACTGAAGAGTATAAATGATGATGTGATTGGCTGGATCTACGTAGATGCACTGCCGGATATCAGTTATCCGATCGTGCAGGGAAAGGACAATCAGACATATCTTCATCAGACCTATGAGAAGAATTATAATTTTGCAGGAACGATCTTTGTGGATTACGAAAATGGCAGAGATTTCAATGACTGTAATACACTGGTCTACGGACATAACATGAAAAATGGATCAATGTTCGGACATCTGAAGAAGTTTACGGAAGATGAAAAGCTGTATAACAATGACAGATACTTCTGGATTCTGACTCCGGATAAGAATTATCGGTATGAGATCATATCCGCATATACGACTGGAGTGAACAGTGACACATATACATTGTTCAAAGGCCCTGGAGAGGAATTTGAAGAATATCTGAAAAAGATCAAGAGCTATTCGGATATTAAAACAGAAGATACTGAACTGACGATCAAAGATAAGATTGTAACACTGTCTACCTGTACAGGAAATGAATCTACACGATTTGTTGTACAGGGAAAAAGAGTCAATGCCGAGGATGACGGAAGTGGTGAGAATGCGGGAAGTGCTAACAGTGATGCTGCATCGGTAGACAGTGTGACTGTACAGGAGGGATGATCATGGATGAAAAAATCGTGAAACTGCAGGAACTGATCGATCAGCATGACAACATTGTGTTTTTTGGAGGAGCAGGTGTATCGACGGAGAGTGGGATCCCGGATTTCCGTTCCCAGGACGGACTGTATCATCAGAAATATGATTTTCCACCGGAGACGATCCTGAGTCATACATTCTTTCTGAATCATCCGGAGGAATTTTACAAATTTTACAGGGATAAAATGCTCTGTGATACTGCGAAGCCGAATGCGGCTCATCTGAAACTGGCAGAGCTGGAAGAGGCTGGCAAACTAAAAGCGGTCATCACACAGAATATTGATAATCTTCACCAGATGGCAGGAAGTAAGAAAGTTCTGGAACTTCATGGAAGTGTTTACCGCAATCATTGCATGCGCTGTGGAAAATCTTTCGATTTTGCATATATGAAACACAGTACAGGAGTACCACGTTGCGAGTGTGGCGGAATGATCAAACCAGATGTGGTACTTTATGAGGAAGGACTGGATAACGATACGATCGAAGAATCTGTGAGAGCTATTTCGCAGGCACAGGTACTTATCATCGGTGGAACTTCTCTGGCAGTCTATCCGGCGGCCGGACTAATCGATTACTTCCGTGGTGAGGCACTTGTTGTGATCAACAAATCTTCCACGCCGAGAGACCGTAATGCGGACCTTCTTATCAAAGAGCCGATCGGACAGGTTTTCTCACAGATAAAAGTGAACAAATAATATTACGAGGAGAAAAGAAAGACATGGGACTTATCTACGATGTAGGAGATATTGTTACCCTGAAGAAAGGACATCCATGTGGGAGCAAGGAATGGGAAATCCTGCGAGTGGGTGCAGATTTTCGTCTGAAATGCATGGGGTGTGGACATATGATCATGGTTCCACGTAAGATGGTAGAAAAGAATACGAAGAATCTGAAAAAAAAGGAAAACTAAAAAAGTTCTTTACAGAAAAGAATAAAGAAGATATAATCCAAGTTCGTTATATTTAATATAGAAGAGATGAATTTTACATTCTGCAGGTGTACTCCTATAATAAGGCACAAAGGAGGCTTTATTATGAGCACAATATTTCCAAGAGAAGAAAAAGCGGAACAGATTTTTGACGAGATCCTGAAGAATCCACGTGCCTGCGAACGTTTAAAAGATACATTTTTTGCAGCGATTCCGTCAGCAGAAGAGAGTGAGGGTGCAGGAACGGACATTCCGGGAACGGTCTTTGCTGCGGCTTTATTCAACGCTTATGAAAATAAAGATCTTTCTGCATTTATGATGGCAGTCTGCAATAACAGTGTATTTGATCTTCTCCGGAATTCTTTTCTGATTCCAATCCGTTTTAATGACAAAGGGGTGGAGAATCCAATATTCCTTACAGATGAAAACGGAAACCTTCTGGATGAATCAAAAAATCATATCTATGAAAAGAAGTATAAGATGTTCCATAAACTCTTTGAAGAGCAGGATGAGATTCCAGACTACCGTATGTATATGGCAGATGGATTTCGTGAAAGTCATGGATATACTCAGAACGGAGAGATTGAGACAATACGGAATGCGGAACATACAGGAATCCTTTTACTCTTCGAATTCCCTCAGTCTGTAGATCTGGAAATCAATGAAGAAAAAATATATGCAATAGTCTGGGAATATCTGATGAAATTACAGGAGGAGCTGCCACGTGCATTGATGTATTATGGTAAACGTGACGAGCATGGAATTGAAAAACACACCAGCAAACTGGGAATCTTCCTGCCATTCTGTCATTTTGAAAGAGAAATGGAAAAGAATATTGAACTTGCGAATGGTATCGGACTGGGATGCAGGGAAGCGATTCTGTCAGAAATGAAGGTGCTGGAAAAATGATTTTGAAAAAGAATAAAGCAGTTGGGATGTGTATATGATGCAACCGGTGATCAGAAAAAATCACATGGACATTGCCTGGCACGAATATACGGATGAAAATGGTGCTGATATTCCGGTCACGCAGGCGAGTCTGACAGAAAAAGCATCAATCATCGGACGAGTGGGGATTATGTTTCTGTCCTGTGGAACAGGTGCATGGCGAGTCAGAAGTTCGATGAATACCCTGGCTGAGATTATGGGAATTACCTGTACCGCAGATATTGGTTTGATGTCGATTGAGTATACCTGTTTTGATGGTGAGGAGGGCTTTACCCAGTCCCTTTGTCTCACTAATACAGGAGTAAACACATCAAAACTGAATCGTCTGGAACATTTTATCCGGGAATTTGAAATTGATGGAAAAGACATGTCAGGAGAAGAACTGCATACGCTGCTGGATGATATTGAACGAATTCATGGACTTTACTCCCCGATTGCACTTGGATTCGCTGCGGCACTTGCGTGCTGTGGATTTACTTTTTTACTCGGCGGTGGTTTTATTGAAATGTTCTGCGCTTTTGTAGGTGCCGGATTTGGCAATTTTCTCCGATGCAAACTGACAAAACATCATTTTACCCTGTTTTTATGCATTGTATCGTCGGTTTCTCTGGCCTGCCTTGTTTATGCAGGATTTTTGAAGATTGGCGAAATGCTGTTTGGCATTTCGGTACAGCATGAGGCCGGTTATATATGTGCCATGTTGTTTATCATTCCGGGATTTCCGTTTATTACCAGTGGGATTGACCTTGCCAAGCTGGATATGAGATCGGGTACAGAACGTTTGATGTATGCGCTGATCGTCGTTCTGGTGGCAACAATGGCTGCCTGGATCATGGCATTGCTTCTTCACCTGCAGCCGGTAGACTTTATTAAGATGTCCATGCCAGTAGGAATGTGGATAGTACTTCACCTGATAGCAAGTTTCTGCGGGGTATTTGGCTTTTCTGTTATGTTTAACAGTCCGGTAAGGCTGGCAGCAACGGCAGCGATGATCGGGGCTGTTGCAAATACACTCAGACTGGAACTTGTGGATCTGTCAGCTATTCCACCGGCTGCAGCAGCGTTCATCGGTGCATTAACTGCAGGAATCCTTGCATCCCTGATTAAAAACAAAGTAGGATACCCGAGAATCTCCCTGACGGTTCCTTCAATTGTCATTATGGTTCCGGGTTTGTATCTGTATAGAGGATTTTATAATCTTGGGATTATGTCACTTTCTGTTGCTGCTTCCTGGTTTGCGGCAGCAATCCTGATCATAGCAGCCCTTCCCCTGGGACTGATCTTTGCAAGGATACTGACTGATAAAACATTCCGGTATTGTACATGAAATAAGGACATGAAATAAGGACATCCTGCACAGAATGTCCTATAGACGGACTGGTCGAAAAAAGGTATACTGTTTTTATGAAATCCATTGGGACGAAAGGAGCAGATACCAATGTGGGAAAAAATCAATAACTTTTTAAAAGGGCAGATTGTAACATCAATCATATACATAGCCCTTGGTGCATGTCTGGTATTTATGCCGGTCAGTACTGTGAATGTAATATGTAAGTTTGTATTTGGAATTTTGCTGATTCTGGTAGGTTTGTATCATATCCTGATCTATGTGGCGGAAAAACTGAATTCCACGATTTTTGATCTGTTTTCTGGTGGTGTTCTGATGGTACTTGGAATCTTCCTGTTTATGAACCCGCAGATTGTTGTCAAGCTTCTCCCGATTTTGCTTGGCACATTTATTCTGGTGGACAGCATCTGGTCACTGAAGGGAAGCCTGAAACTCAAAAAACGTGGTGCAGACTCCTGGAAGTTCCTTCTTCTGGGAAGCATTATTTTCATTGCACTTGGTATTTCACTGGTAGTAAAACCATTTACAATGGTGAAATACACGGTAATCTTTGCCGGATGGATATTCCTCTGTAATGGTGTGATTGATATGATCTATCTGATTCTTCTGAGAAAAGGTCTGAAAGAAATCAAACAGGATGTGGAAGCAGTGGATGCAGATGGCGAGATTATTTCTGGTGAAGATAGCGGTGAGACAGATGATCTGGATACAGAAGCTTCCGTACAGCCGGAAGAACCGATTGCACCGGAACCGGAATATGCACCATGGAGTTCCCGTAAGAAAACGGATTCTACAGCTCCAAAAGAGCGTACAGAAGAAATGGAAGGCACAATGTCAGAGAGTGATGATGTGACAGAGGATGCATTTTCAGAGTGCCTTGAAGAAAAAGAATCCGCAGGTATGGAAAATGCCAGCCAGGAAGGTTTCTGTAAAGAAGAAGCGGATAGAGAAGTTTCCGAGATGGAAGAGTCACTTGATGTTGAACAGGAAAACGAAAATGAGACATCAGTAGAAGCACCGACAGGTACAATAACCGGACAGGAGAACGATACACCACCAGCCGGCAGAGGCGCATATGTTGTATCCGAGCCAACGATCACAGATGATGATCTCTCCGACACAAAAGATGAGAGCCTTCTTGGAAGGTTCTCCCGCAAACGTAAACATAATAAAAAAGAAGACTGACTTTTTCTTTTCGGCACAACCTTCCCATTCCAATTACGAAGAACCAGACACCCTCACCATAATCTTCTTATCTGAATAACCTGGTTTATTTTCTAAGCTCCCGTCTTAAACAAAACTTCATATATCATCCCGCCCAGGGGTGTGCAGAGGGGACTGGTAAGTCCCTTCTGCGGTTTCCATACATTCCAAAGTATAACTTTCTTCATTTTCTAAATGAAATAAATTTTTCATAGATCCCCTTTATAAATATTTTTATAAAAAAATATAAAACTCTTCTGAAAAAAAGAACACATTTCTTGATTTTTTATCATGGTATAAAAAATCAACAAAAACTATAATAAAGACAGCTTAAGAAAGAACAAATCTTACAAGTAAAGGAGAGGACAATCACTATGAAAATGAAAAAAATTACAGCAATGAGCATGGCAGCTTTAATGGCAGCTACAATGATCCCGTCAGTACCGGTTATGGCAGACGGAGGCGGAAAGGTTTACTACCTCAACTTCAAACCAGAGCAGGATGAAGCCTGGCAGAACCTGGCAAAAGCTTACACAGAAGAAACAGGAACAGATGTAACAGTAGTTACAGCAGCATCCGGACAGTATGAGACAACTCTTCAGTCAGAAATGGCAAAGAGCGATGCACCGACACTGTTCCAGGTAAATGGACCGGTTGGCCTTAAAAACTGGAAAGATTACTGCTACGATCTGAAAGATGCAGATATTACAAAAGAACTTACATCTGATGCGTATGAACTGAAAGATGGAGATGCTGTAGCTGGTATCGCATATGTAATTGAATCTTACGGACTTATCACAAACAAAACATTACTTGAAAAAGCAGGATATACTCTGGATGATATCAAGAGCTTTGATGACCTCAAAAAAGTAGCAGACGACATTCAGGCACGTAAAGATGAAATTGGTGTAAAAGGTGCTTTCACCTCAGCAGGTATGGACGGATCCTCTGACTGGAGATTCAAAACACATCTTGCAAACCTTCCAATCTACTATGAATACAAAGCAGATGGAATCGATGATACAGAAGCAATCAAAGGAACATATCTTGATCAGTATAAGAATGTATTTGATCTGTACATTACAGATTCTACATGCGATGGAAGCGAACTTTCAGCTAAAACAGCTGATGACTCCAGAAATGAATTTGTAAATGGAGATGCAGTATTTTATCAGAATGGTTCCTGGGAATATGCAGAACTCGCTAAGACATACAGCGATGATGAACTTGCTATGATCCCGATCTACTTCGGCGTTGACGATGAGAACGAGGGACTTGCAACTGGTACAGAAAACTACTGGTGTGTAAATAAGAATGCATCTGAAGAAGATGTTCAGGCAACTCTGGATTTCATGAACTGGTGTGTAACATCTGAAGCAGGAACAAAATCTATGTCTGAAGACATGGGATTCACAATTCCTTTCAAAACAGCAGTTGCTCCTACAAACGTATTTGTAAAACAGGATGCTGAGTACACAGAAGCTGGTCTTACACCTGTATCATGGAACTTCACAACAATGCCATCTGAAGAGTGGAAGAATGGTCTTGGTACAGCTCTTACAGCATATGCAGCAGGCACAGGTGACTGGGATGCAGTAGTTAGCGCATTCGTTGATGGATGGGCTACAGAAAAAGCTCTTTCTGAATAATCAGAATAGAAAATAACATGTTGTTTATGGGAGGAGGCAGAGGTTCTTGCCTCCTTCTATAAGTTAAAAGACAGAGAAACTTAAGCTTCTGTTAACAGTAGGGAAGAGGAGAAAAATCATGGTAGGAAGAACGATCAAAAAGTGGTGGCCGGTTTTTGTATTACCAACCTTTGCGGCATTTGTAATCGGTTTCCTGTGGCCTTTTATCTGGGGCATCTATCTTTCATTCTGCAAATTTACAACAGTGCAGGATGTAACATTTGTTGGATTTTCAAATTATTCTAAGATTTTACTTGATAGTACATTCAGTCATTCTTTCTGGCTGACAGTTGTATTTGCATTCGTATCCAGTATTCTGATCAACGTGCTTGCATTTTTTATCGCACTGGCACTGACCAAAGGATACAGAGGAACAAATGCATTCCGTACGGTATTCTTTATGCCGAACCTGATCGGTGGTATTGTACTTGGTTATATCTGGCAGACATTGCTGAATGGTCTGCTTTCCAAGTGGGGACAGCCACTGCTTTCACTTTCAGCAAAAAATGGTTTTATCGGTATGCTCATTCTGCTTATGTGGCAGCAGATTGGATATATGATGATCATTTACATTGCAGGTCTGAACAATGTATCACCTGACCTGATCGAGGCAGCTCAGATCGATGGTGCAACAAGCAGACAGATTCTGTTTAAGATTAAAATTCCGATGATTATGCCATCTGTAACAATCTGTACATTCCTGACTCTGACTAATGGTTTCAAGATGTTCGACCAGAACCTCTCACTGACCGGTGGTGATCCTGGAAAACAGTCTCAGTTACTGGCGTTAAATATTTATGATACATTCTATGCAAGAAGCGGACCTCAATGGAAGGGTATTGGACAGGCAAAAGCTGTTGTATTCTTTGTTCTGGTAGTTGTAATTGCATTGATCCAGCTTCGTGCAACATCATCTAAGGAGGTGCAGCAGTAATGGAAAATAAAAAAAGAAATTCCGTTGCAACGGTCATACTGACAATTGTCTGTGTCCTTTGGATGTATCCGATTGTTTTGATATTTATCAACTCATTGAAAAAAGAAGCTGCGATTACTACTTCTGGAGTGTTCAGCCTTCCTACAGGTGAAACTTGGAATGGTGTTGCAAACTTTGTAGCGAGTGTTACTCAGATGGATTTCCTGAAATCTTTCTGGTACAGTCTTGTAATTTCTGTAATGTCTGTAGTTCTTATCATGTTATGTTGTTCAATGGCAGCATGGTATATTGTTCGTGTAAATGGAAAACTGTCCAAGATGTTTTATTATCTCTGCGTGTTCAGTATGGTAGTTCCTTTCCAGATGGTTATGTTTACACTGGCAAAAACTGCAGATACTTTAAAATTGAATAATCCATACAATATCTGCATTATTTATCTTGGATTTGGTGCAGGACTGGCGGTATTTATGTTTACAGGATTTGTAAAAGGTATTCCGCTTGAGATTGAGGAAGCAGCTCTGATTGATGGATGTAGTCCGTTACAGGTGTTTTTTAAAGTTTTAATTCCGATATTAAAACCAACAATTATTTCAACAGCGATCCTGGAACTGATGTGGGTATGGAACGATTACCTTCTTCCAACACTGGTTCTTGATATTAAAAAATATAAGACTATTCCGATGGCAGTCCAGTATTTCCGTGGCAGCTTCGGACATGTACAGATGGGACCAATGATGGCAAGTATTATGATCGATATCATTCCGATCATCATCGTATATCTGGTTTGCCAGAAGTACATTATTGAAGGCGTTGTAGCAGGTGCCGTAAAAGGCTGATTCTGGTTATGTAGAATGGAAGTCTCTGGAAGAATATTTTTTCCAGAGACTTTTTGTGCTATAATCATAAGTATTATAGGAAACAAAACAGGGGGAAATTATGACAAACGTTCTTATTGTAGATGATGAAAAAATAGAGCGCGAAGGTCTGAAATATCTGCTTTCGAGAGAAGAAGGCGAAAGAAATGTTTTTGAAGCTTCGAACGGAAAACAGGCTCTGCAGATTATTCGGTCAGAGGACATACAACTTGTTTTGACTGACATAAAAATGCCTCATATGGACGGGTTGGAATTATCAAGACGTGCCAAGGAAGAAAATCCGGCATTGCAGATCATAATTTTCAGTGGATACAGTGATTTTACTTTTGCGCAGGAAGCGATTCGCTATGGTGTGACAGAGTATATCCTGAAACCGGTGAATCCGGAAGATTTTCATAAAGTAATTCAGAAGGCAGAGAAAGTGATTGAACAAAGAAAGAAAAAAGAAAGTCGTGAGATCAAAGAGAAAAATTTTCTGCAACAGTATTTTCTGCAAAACTATCTTTACTCCGGCAAGCTAGAAACACTGGAAAAAGCAAAAGATATGATCAATCTGGAAAAATGGAATGGCTGGCATTGTGGAATCTTGCTGGAATCCGATGTCGCTTTTTTTGATACGGCTGAAGAGACTCTGGAAGAGGAAATTCAGAAAGAGTTGAGAAGAGTATGCTTTTATCTGAATTTGAATGCAAGACAGTCGCTTCTCCTTTTTCAGGACGTATATTGCGATTATCAGCTGGTGGCAAATCATCTTTATAATTTTATGAAACGAAAATACAGAGACAGTTTTTATCTGGCAGTCAGCCGTAAATTTGAAGGTTGTGAGTGTCTGCCGGAAATCCTTGAGCAGCTGGAACAGCAGATGGAAGAGAAATTTTATCATCCGGAAAAACATGTTTTCTCAAATGAAGATGATGTACTGAAACTGTCGGTGGGAGAAGTGCAGGATTCGCAGATCATGCAGATGATCTCAGAAGACATCACACGGAAGGATACAGATCAGCTGAGAAAGCATTTCGCATGCCTGAAAGAAAAATATCATGATAATACAAAGTATTCAGCAATGTATATCAAGTTTGTTTTCTCGAATGTCATTCAGGAACTGTTTCAGGAAAATCAGTTTTCTGGAGAGCGGCGTCTTGAGCATGAGATAGAACGATTGTATAACTGTAGAAATATCATGGAAATCCTTGAAGTGACTGAAGATAATATCAAGGAATACGAGGCATTTCTTGACCGTTCTATGAGTAGTTCTAGAAATGAAGTGGCAGCAGTCAAAAATTATATCTATCAGCATTATGAGGAAGATCTGAATCTTGAAATGCTGGCAGAAAAAGTCTATCTGTCTTCCGGATACCTCAGTTTTATCTTCAAAAAAGAGACCGGCATGAATTTGAACCGATATATACGTGTGTTCCGGATGGAGAAGGCAAAAGAACTTCTCTGCAGCACCAATATGAAGGTGGCACAGGTCAGTGAACGTGTTGGTTTTGCAAATGTTTCTTATTTCTGCAGAAGTTTCCGGGAATATTACGGAAGCAGTCCGGAATCATACAGGAAAGGAACCGGAGAGGATGAACAGACTTCGTAAGATATTCAAAAATATGAAGTATCGTCATAAACTGACGATCTTTCTTGTAGTTACAAGCCTGGTACCGATGACAGTACTTGCCTGGTACAGTCACAGCAGGCTGAGTACTATGGTCCGCAGCAGCGAACTGGAAGATATGCAGTCGATCATGGAACAGACCAGAGAAAGCATTGACAGCCAGACGGCGGTTTATGCCAGCCTTCTCAATTATCTGACCTATTCACCAGATATTGAGGAAATTATTAAGGAAAAAAATATCGATAATTATACGGCGTATGAAAAATATACAGAAATAGCGGATCCACTTTTGTCTGTACCAAAATCATATCATGACGCGATCAACAGAATTCAGCTTTTTGCGGACAGTATCCAGGTGGAGCATGAGTATACACTTGTTCCGCTTGATAAGATGAAAGAAGAGTGGTGGAGTGAAGGGCTGAAAGATGATGTGCGTATTCAGTGGAAAGTTGATCAGGATCGTAAAGAAGTTGCAGCAGTACGTATGATCTATAATGATCAGAAACTGGATGCAGTTCTGTGCATTTCTCTGGATTATAATAAAATCTTCCAGCCACTGACCAATATTCTCACGCAGGAAAATGGTGGAATTGTTGCAGACAAAAACGGTACAGTTCTTTATAACAAAACTGGTCTGACAAATCTGGAATTTGATAAATCTGAAAAAATGGATTCCATGATTCAGAAAATCAGCCAGTCCTGTGCATATACAAAGACCAAGAGTGAAGAAAATGACTGGGTATTTTATCTTTATAAGAGTCAGGATGCGATATCAGGTTCTGTACGAAGACTGCTGCTGGAAGAGATTCCACTGATTGCGGCCTGTGGTCTGATCATTCTGTTTCTGGATATGGCATTTTCAAGAATTTTTACAAGAAAAATTGAAGAACTGACGAAAAATATGGACAGGGTAAATCATGGAAGCCGTGAAGTTACAGTCAACAGTGATTCGGGAGATGAAGTAGGAATTCTTGTTAACAGTTTCCGTAATATGATGGATGAGATTAACCGCCTGATCGACGAAGTATATGTCAATAAGATCGCGTTGAAAGAATATGAACTGAAAGCCCTTCAGGCCCAGATCAATCCACATTTCTTATATAACACACTTTCGATGATGAACTGGATGGCGATTCGAAGTAATCAGATGGAGATTAGTAAGGTTACCCTGGCACTTTCTACTTTTTACAGAACCGCATTAAGCAAAGGTGAAGATGTGGTTACGGTAGAAAACTGTATTCAGAATATGGAAGCATATCTGGAAATCCAGCTTACGATGCATGATCATAATTTCTCGGTAGACTGGGATATTGATCCGACAATAAAAAATGAAAAAATGCCGAAGCTTCTTCTTCAGCCGGTTGTCGAAAATGCGATCGAACACGGTCTTGATGAAAAAGAGGATGGTGATAAAAAAATTTTCCTGTCATTTAAAGGCAAGGGGGATGATGTAGAGATCACTGTCCGTGATAATGGACTTGGTATGGAACAGGAAAAAGCAGAAACACTGGTAACTTATCAGGCAAAAGGATATGGCCTTAAGAATGTAAATGACCGTATCCGGCTTCTTTATGGAGAGAATTACGGAATTCATATTTTCAGTTCACCGGATGAAGGCACGACTGTTATTATGAAATTTCCGAAGGAGGGCAGAGAGAATGAAGAGTAAATGGAAAAAACTGCCTGTTGTTCTGATAGGAATCATAGCTATAGCTGTCTGCGGATGCAGCAATGATTTACAGGAGCTGAATCAGAAAAGATCATCGACAGCAAAAAAAAATACGGAATCTACAGAGACAGTCCGTACCGGTACCTGGGAAACAGCTGCACAGACTCCTTATGGTGCTTATCCTGAACTTGTAACGTATACTTTAGGACAAATGAGTGGTGCGAATAATTCAAATCTTCCGGATGGAAATACCTATGACGACAATGCTTACACTCGTTATCTCAGAAAAATACTGAATATTCAGAATAAAAGTGTCTACATGGAACGGGAAGATCGATATGATGAATTTGTGAATATTCTTGTAAAAGACCAGACGCTGCCGGATGTACTGGTGGTTTCGGACAGAGAAACACTCAAAGAACTGGTTGATAATGATCTTGTGGAAGATCTGAGCGAAGTATATGAGAATTGCACTTCAGAGAGAATCAAAAAGATGTTTGAGAGTTATGGAAGCGGTCTTCTGGATTCTGTGCGATTTAATGGAAAACTGATGGCAATTCCGGAGACCGTTACAGATCATGGTCCACGTCTGATGTGGCTGCGTAAGGACTGGATGGATAAGCTTGGCCTTGAAAATCCGAAAACACTGGAAGATGCATTTGACATAGTAGAAAAATTTGTCCAGAATAAAATGGGCACGGAGGATGGAGAAGACCCGATCGGACTCGCTTGTGATACAGATCTGGTGGGAACTACCAGCTCTAATTATTCAGTAGATTCTGTTTTTGATAAATTTGGAGCCAGTCCACAAAGGTGGGTAAATCAAAATGGTAAGATCGTGTATGGTTCCGTAACAGAAGAAACAAAAAATGCACTGAGTTATCTTCATGAACTCTATGAACGTGGCGTGTTGGATAAGAACTTTGCATTGCGTGCGCAGAATAACCTCAGAGATCTGGTGATAAATGGAAAATGTGGAGCTTTTTTTGGCCTGTGGTGGACACCGAACAATCCACTGATGGATGTTTATGAGACAGACAAAGAGGCAAACTGGCAGCCATTTTATCTACAGTCGACAGACTGGCAGAATGTATATGATACTTTTCAGGATAATAAATATGTTGTTGTACGCAAAGGATATGAGCATCCGGAAATTGTAATGAAGATAATCAGTGTATTGTTTGATTATAGCAGATATGAAGCCAAGGATGCGGATGAGGTAAATGATTATTTTGCTCTTAACGTAGAACCGACAGCCAGACCGCTGGTTATCAATGTTGATTATAACGAGGCGACGTTTCAGATCACAAAAGATATCCAGAGTGTAATGAGCGGCATGCGAAAAGAAGAAAGTTTAAGTGCAATTGAGAAATCTTATTACGATGCAGCAGAAAAATTTATTCAGGGAAAATCAGAAACGGCGGAAGACTGGGCAGCATATGAATCCAGACTTGCAGCAGTTGGAAGGTTGATAGAAGGAAACTACCGGTCAACAGCCAAAAGATACCTGGATGATGCAGACGGTGAAATACCGAAGTCTCTTCAGCAGCTTGAAAAAGACACTTTCATTCAGATTATCATGGGTGTAAAACCAATTACTTACTTTGACACTTTTGTGCAGGAATGGTATGAACAGGGCGGCGAAGAGCTGACTGAGCAGATTCGCCGCTCTAATCCAGGAGAATGATTATTTTCCGAGATGCCAGATGTCGTCATCGTACTCTTTGATGGTTCTGTCTGAGGAGAAGAATCCGGCTTCTGCAATATTGATCAGAGTTCTGCGGCTCCATGCTTCCGGATTTACAGCATAATCACTCATTGCCTGTTCTTTGCGGACAATGTATGCATTGAAATCCGGAAGAGTCTGGAACCAGTCTTTATTTATCAGTTCGTTCTGCAGTCGTTTCAGATGTTCTTCATCTCCATATTTCAGCATTTCTTCACTGGTAAGGAAATCGATGGCACGACGAAGGTTCGAGTCTGCTTCATACCAGTCTTTTGCACAGTAGTCACCGGCTGCATAGCGGTGAATAACCTGCTTGCTGCTCTGACCAAAGATGTAAATATTGTTATTTCCGACAGCTTCGGCAATTTCTACATTTGCACCATCCATGGTTCCAAGAGTCAGTGCACCGTTCAGCATGAATTTCATGTTTCCGGTTCCGGATGCTTCTTTGGAAGCAAGGCTGATCTGTTCAGAAAGATCACATGCCGGAATCATTTTTTCTGCTGCAGAAACATTGTAGTTTTCTACAAATGCAAGTTGCAGATATCTGGAAACTTCAGAGTCCGCACTGATAACCTGTGACAGGGTAAGAAGAGCGTGAATGATATCTTTGGCGATGATATAGGCAGGAGCTGCTTTTGCACCGAAGATACTTACTAATGGAGTTACTGGAGTATGTCCTGCTTTGATCTCCAGGTATTCATGAATCAGGAAAAGCAGGTTCAGCTGCTGACGTTTGTATTCATGAAGTCGTTTGGACTGAATGGAAAACATTGCATTGGTGTTCAATTTGATTCCCTGTTTGTCTTCTAACCAGGAAGCAAGTGCTTCTTTGTTGGATTTTTTAATACAACTGAGTTTTTTCAGTACTTCTGCATCGTCTGTATAATTCAGAAGCTTTTTCAGTTCAGAAGCATCTTTTTTGAAACCAGATCCGATCAGAGATTCAATTTCAGAAGTCAGGGCCGGATTACATTTCAGAAGCCAGCGGCGGAAGGTGATGCCGTTTGTTTTATTATTAAATTTGTTCGGATACATCTGATAAAATCCTGCCAGTTCGCTTTCTTTCAGAATCTGTGTATGCAGTGCGGCAACACCGTTTGTGGAGTGAGAAAAATGAATATCCATATGTGCCATATGAACGACCTGATTCTGATCAATGATAGCAAGTGAAGAATCAGTTGTACGTGTTTTTGCAATGTCATCCAGCTTTTCAATAATTGGCATAAGCTGAGGAACAACGGTATCGAGATAATGACGTGGCCATTTTTCCAGAGCTTCTGCAAGAATCGTATGATTGGTATATGCACAAGTATCTGTTACAATCTGAACTGCCTCATCAAAGCTGATTCCGTGTTCCTCAAGGAGGCGGATCAGCTCCGGGATTACCATACTTGGGTGTGTATCATTGATTTGGATAGCTGCATAGTCGGCAAGGTCATGATAGTTACATCCACGTGCAGCACATTCGTTGAGAATAAGCTGAGCACCGGCAGAAACCATGAAATATTGCTGATAGATACGAAGCAGTCGGCCGTCTTCATCGGAGTCGTCTGGATAGAGGAATAATGTAAGGTTTCTGGCAATATCTTTTTTGTCAAAAGAAATTCCGTCACCGATCACAGATTCATCTACAGAATCCAGATCAAACAGATTCAGCATATTGGTTCTGCCTTCATAGCCGGTAACAGGAAGTTTGTAGAGTCTTGCAGAATAGGTGTTTCCTGCAAGCGAAACCGGAAATACTGTATCGGTAGCTTTGGCAGCACACTGGTCAGTCAGCCAGAAATCAGGAGCTTCGTTCTGGATGTTGTTTTTGAAATTCTGATGAAAAAGTCCGCAGTGATAACGAAGACCGACACCATCACCAGGAAGATCCAAAGTTGCAAGACTGTCAAGGAAGCATGCGGCAAGTCGTCCAAGACCACCATTTCCAAGACTTGGTTCCGGTTCCTGCTCTTCGATATCTGCAAGAGATTTTCCGATACTGGCAAGTGTTTCACGAACTTCATCATACAGACCAAGGTTGATCAGGTTGTTGGAAAGCAATTTTCCAATCAGGAATTCGGCAGAAATATAATACAGTTTTCTGCCAGTTACTGGTTTTATCTGTTTCTGACTCTGTTCCTGCACAAGTTTCAGAAGGGCTGTATAAAGTTCTGCGTCGGAAGCAGTTGCAATATCCTTTTGGCAAAGTTCATTTAGTGTTGTTTTCATAGATTCACTCATGGGAGTTGCTCCTTTCATATATAAAATGGTTGTAGTTTCGTTAACTTAAGTTGCTTTAGTTATATCACAGATAGTCCGTCGTTTCTTGTCAAAAGCGAGCAAGAAATGATACTATCCTATCATAGAGGCGGAAATAGATGAAAGAAAAAGAAAGTGGTACAAAATATCAGGAAACAAAACAGCATGGCAGCCGGTTGTTTCCGTTTAATATTTATCCATGTACGATTCCATTGGATTTTCCGGCGGTTCCTTTGCACTGGCATAAGGAGATGGAATTGATTTATATAAAAAAGGGAAAAGGGCTGATCCAGATCGAAACAAAAAGCTTTGAGGGAGAACCGGGGGATATTTTTGTAGTAACACCTGGAACCCTTCATGCAATTCATAGGATAAAAGGATATTCTATGGAATACGAAAATATTATCTTTGAAATGGATTTTCTGGGAGAAGGAGCAGCAGATCTCTGTGCAGGAGAATTTCTCGTCCCGCTTGCAGCAGGTAAGTTGTTTCCTCCGGTACAGATAAAGCCAGAGGAAGTGCATTATGATTCATTAAAAAGATGTCTTATTCAGATGGAAGAATTGTGTGAAACAAAAGAAAATGCT